>JANNIY010000001.1:0-1529 GCA_031405455.1 Deltaproteobacteria bacterium
ATCGAACTTCTCGGCGGCGCCGGCCTCTCCCCCGCGCAGGCGCTCGCCGCCGCCACCCGCACCCCCG
This sequence comes from Deltaproteobacteria bacterium, assembly GCA_031405455.1. Taxonomy (GTDB): domain Bacteria; phylum Myxococcota_A; class UBA9160; order UBA9160; family SMWR01; genus DATBRV01. Next base: position 68 of record JANNIY010000001.1, read on the forward strand.
CCAGCATGCTCAGCCTCGCCACCGAGATCGGCACCCTCGAAGTCGGCAAGCGCGCCGACATGGTGATCGTGCGCAGCGATCCCCTCCACGACCTGCGGGAGTTGCGGGGTGTGCTGTGGACCGTGCAGAACGGCGTCGCGCATACGCCGGCAGAGTGGATGACGAAGTAGGCGGCGGTTCTGCGCGATCGTCTTGGCGCGCACGGCTGAGCGCCGCCATCGGAATCGAAGTGGCAGAGCTTGCAGGGCGGGCGCGGGTTCTGTCTCGAAGTGCGAGTCGGCGCGACTCCGCCGCCCGCGAGGATAGACGGCGCCTGGCCTCCGGCTGATCCCGGGGAAACGAGCAGTCTCGTCTCAGACGCTGATCAGATACGGCTGCGGCCAACGCTCCGCTTGCTTCCGGGAACTTCGGTAGGGCGGATGAGGCCATACCTCCGCCAGCCCAACCGCAACAGCCAGGTCTGGGCGGGGGCGATTGCGGGCGGATCGGAGCAATGGTTTGAATGGAGATCGGCGGGGGGGCCGACCCGGAATGCGACGCCCGGGGCGCCGATGGGCGCCGGAGCGTCCGCCCAGCCCTCGAACCAGCGGGCCGACGACGCGGGATCGAGCGCAGCCGCCGTCGCCATGGCGGACGCTAGACGCTTCGCCGCATGCTTCCGCGCATTCAAGAGCACATAGGCAAGCGCCGCTCGCACCTCGCGCACGAGGCGCTGCGTTCTCAGCGACGGAACGTCCTTGCGAACGCGAACGGTCACGAGGCCCGGATGTCTCTCCGGAAACTCAGCGCGCCCGCGATGCCACACGCGAGCCCTCGCCGCAGGCCTGCGCCCCGCGCCCTCTCTCGCCCCACCCCACCGAATCGGATCCTTCAGGTTCAGCCCGAGTTGCGATCGACGTTTCATACACTTGATTGTGTCTATGTTCTATCGAAATGTCAAGAGAAAAGTTTGACATGAACACATTCTCATGTCTCCTATGCGAGCGCCTCCGAAAGTACGATGCGCCGAGCGAGCTGCGACCGAGTCTGCCGCGAACCAGGAGAGCGATCGGGATTCAGGAGGCGTGAGTTGCCTCAGATCGCTCCTCGGCGCTGCCAGATGCAACGGAACACTCAGCCCCAACTCTCCTCCGCTGGCCGCTCTCCCAGCCGTTGGCGACTCGTTCAGCGAGCCCCGTTCGGCGATGACCCGGCCCGGATCGAGTCACCCCTTCCTATGGAGCTCCCTGCACGCGCCTTCCTCGTCCCGCAAGAGCTCCCTCCAACAGCTCCCGCTCCCGCGGCGCCTTCCCCAAGACGCCACGCGGCAGCCACGCTTCAGCTTCTCCAAGCTCCTCCCCTCAAAACCTCTTATCCTCAAATCCCAGAATCTCATTTCCTCAGAGCCAGATTCCGGCCCACCCGAAAGGAGTCTCCCCGTGATCGCAAGCAGCGACCATCCCGTGCACGAATTGATCGCTCG
>JANNIY010000002.1:0-24076 GCA_031405455.1 Deltaproteobacteria bacterium
CGCAGATCAGCCCGACGTTCTCGCCCACCAGACCGAACAACGCGTGCGCGAGATCCGGCTTCGTCGACGGCGCATGCCGTGCCGGATCGGCGAGCTTTCCGAACGAGGCCGCCGTGAGGCCCCCCGGCAGCGGGAGATCTCCAGCGCGGTAGATGTCCGAGACGAGCAGGTCGACCCGTCGCCGATCCCCGTCGCCGGCAAGCGCGACGAGGCCCTCGAAATCGTTCACCCCGGTGAGCGCGGCGCCGAGTCCGATCAGGGTGCCACCCCCGAGTGCGGTGCCACCCACGCGCGTCACCTGGGGCCCGTCGACGAGCATCGCCGAGGTCCCCGTGCCCAGGGACACGAGCAGATGGCGTTCGCTGCTCGCGAGCCCCTGCGCTGCGAGCAGCGCGTTCGAGCCGGCGCCCCAGGCTTCGAACTCGTTGACGGCCGTGGTGTCCAAAGAAAGGCTGCGGGCGAGCAGGGCGGCGCCGCCGCCCGTCAGGCCGATGCGGTCCGGCTCGAACCCCTCAACTTCGAGGGCCAGCCGTTCGATGCCGTGGGCTGGGACGAGTCGATAGTCGACCCGCCCCTCCCCCCGCGCGATGGCGAGCTTCGCGAGCGTCGCCCCGACGTCCACGCCGAGCTGGACGCGGGGGCCTGCGCCCGTCGGGATCGAGGGCCGGGGATGCGAGGGAACCGCCATTGGAATCAGTTGGTTAGACTTCGGTCGGTGGTCGACTGACGATGTATACCGCGTTCTACAGCCTGCGCGAGAAGCCCTTCGCGCTGTCTCCGGATCCGCGCTTCCTCTTCCTCGCGGCTTCGCACCGCGAAGCGCTCGCCCATGTCTTGTATGGGATCGAGCAGGGGGAGGGCTTCATCGCGGTTACCGGAGAAGTGGGCACGGGCAAGACCACACTCTGCCGCACGCTGCTCGAGCGCCTGGGTGGCGACACCGAAGTGGCCTTCGTCTTCAACCCGACGCTCTCGGGGGAGGATCTGCTGCGGGCCATCTGCATGGAGTTCGGGCTGCTGACGGAGGGCTGCACGCGCGCGGATCTCTCGGACCAGCTGAATCAGTTCCTGCTCGAGCGCAAACGCGAGCACCGCCGGGTGCTGCTGATCGTCGATGAAGCCCAGAATCTCGCGTCCGAAACTCTCGAGCAGATCCGGTTGCTCTCGAACCTCGAGACCTCCACTTCGAAGTTGATCCAGATCCTGCTCTTTGGTCAGCCCGAGCTCGATGACAAGCTCGATTCGAAAGAACTGCGTCAGCTGCGTCAACGCATCAGCGTGCGCTGGAGTCTCGGCTCGCTGAGCGCCGCGGAGACGCGCGAATACGTGCGTCACCGCCTGCGCGTCGCGGCGCAGAGCGACCCGGACATCTTCACCTCGCGCGCGCTTTCGGAAGTGCACCGTCGCTCGCGCGGCATTCCGCGGCTCGTGAATCTGCTTTGCGATCGCGCGCTGCTGGCTGGCTACGCGGCCGGCGAGAAGCGCGTCGGGCCGGAGTTGGTGGGTCTCGCGGCGCGCGAAATTCTCGGCGCCAGACGGCGCCTGCTACGCCGGCGTCCGTGGGTGCGCCGCAGTTATGTGGCAGGCGTCGCGTTTGCGCTGCTCGCGAGCGGCGCGTTCGCCTGGCAGCAATGGACGCGCGTCACCCCCCGCGTGGTGGTCGAATCGACACCGGCCGCGATGAGCACACCGCCGGTGGGCTCGGCCGCCGCCCGCAGCCAGGATCCCGCGCCGGTGAACCCGTCATTCGTCGGCCCGCCGGTCGATCGCGAAGACCGAGACGCGGGATGAGCACGATCCTCAAGGCCTTGCGACGGCTCGAGATGGAAAAGAGTTCTGTCGATGGGCGACCGCTGCAGGACGAGGTTGCGGCGGCAGCGGTGATTCCGTCGCGCCGACGTTTTCCGGTCTTCTTCATCGCCGCGGCGGCTGCCGCGCTGGGGCTCGGGCTCGGCACATCGCTCTTGTGGCTGTGGCCGCGCGTGGCCGCGGCGCCCGTGGTGGAGGTGGCAGCAGCGCCGAGTGTGGCGCCGCTCACCGCGCTGGCGCCCGTCGCGCCGAACCCGCCCGCGCCCGAACTCACGGCTCCTGCTCCGGTTCTGGAAGCTCCGGCTCTCGTCGTTCCGGAGGCGCCCTCGCCCCCGGCCGAAGCGTTTGCTTCTCCCGTTGCCGTCATCGAGCGGCCCGCACCGGCTCCGAGGCCGGAACCTTCACCCGTGACTGCGGCCGCAGCTGCCAGCGCTGCGTCGACGCCGTCCGCGAGCGCGGCCGAGCCCGCCGCGGCAAGCGCCGAGCGCGCGCCGTTGCCTGGAGAGCAACCGCCGTTCGCCCGTCGCCAGACCAGTGCGCAGAAGCCGCCGCCGCCCGCGCCCGCCGCCGCCCCCGTCGCACCCGCGGTTGCAGTCGCGCGCGCGGAACCGCCGCTGCAACCCGTGCAACGCAAACCCGCGTCGCCCCCGCCGCCGCCGAAGGTGGTGCGTGCGAATCTTCCGGAAGTCTTCGTTTCGAGCACCATCTGGCATCCGCAAAAGGATCGGCGCCTCGCGAAGGTCGCGCTCTCGGGCGGCGCCGTGCGAGAAGTCCACGAAGGCGACGCGATCGGCCCGCTCGTCGTCTCACGCATCGAGCCCTCGGGCGTCGTGTTCCTGCACGACGGCGTCGAGCTGCGGCGAAGAGTCGGCGCGAAGAACTAGAAATCAGGGAACGTGGGTCGAGAAGCTCGGTGCGCTCCGGCAGCGCCCGCCGGGAGCTGTGATAAACGTCACTTTTGAGTGTCGACCCGAACGAGTGTCAGGGGTTTGCAACGCGCTCGATCGCTTGCGCGTAGATACCCCAGGTGTCCGAGTCCATGTGCTTGTGGTCCCATCGGCCCGTCACGCGGTAGCGCTGGCCGCTCGCGCCCTCGCCCTGCCGCATTTCGAGCTTTCGGGTCAGCGATTCGGGGACGGCAACCGCGACCTGCCCGGTAGCGTCCTGGAGAAAGGCGATCAGGATGGAGCCCGAGCCGGTCGTGGTGTCGCGGACGCTGCCCTCCACGCTGACGATGTCGCCCGATTCCGCGTTCGCGAGGACCTCGCTGATGGGTCGGACGCTTGCGCCGTTCTCTCCCTTCCAGGCGAGACTCGGGGCGAGGCAGGCGATCAACGAGACCAGCAACAGGGCGCGCAAGCGATGCATGGGACTCTCCTCCGGCAAGCGAAAATTCCAGGCTCGTATCGGCGCGACAGGCCCTTCACTCAAGACCCGCGGTTGCGAAGCCGCGGAGCCTGCGACTGAATGGCGTCGAGCCGTGGTTGGGGCTCCATGACAGCGCGCCGGACCTTCGCGAAGCTGTGGCAACGCTGCGAGGCGGATCCGAAGCAACCGCCAGCCGGCTCGCTGGCCCGCACGAACCTGAAGCAGGGACTGGGTGACCCCGGCGTATGATTCGCCCGCTCGTACTGTTGCTCACCGTGCTGACCGGCTTCAGCGGCCTCGTCTACGAGGTGACGTGGCAGCGATATCTGGCCACGCTGCTGGGTTCGCACAGCGAAGCCACCGCCGCGGTGCTCGGTCTGTTCCTGGGGGGCCTGGCGGCGGGCTATTCCCTGTTCGGCGCGCTCACGCGCCGGCTGGTCGCGCGAGCCCACAGCCACGGCCGCTCCGCTCCCCTGCTGATCGTCTATGGCGCCGTCGAAGCCAGCATCGGAATCTTCGCGCTGAGCTTTCCCGCGCTCTTCAACCTGGTGCAGGCCGTCTCCTTCCGGATCCCCCATGGCAGCGCCGGCGCGGGCTTTGCCCTCGACGTCGCGCTCTCCGCGCTGCTGGTGCTCCCGCCTGCGGTGCTGATGGGCGGCACGATTCCGATCCTGACGCAGGCGCTGGCCCGCAGCCTCGACGATGCCACCCGCTTTCACGCCCTGGTATACGCCTTCAACACCGCGGGCGCCTTCGCCGGAGCGCTGGCGGCCGGCTACTGGTTGGTTCCCAGCCTGGGCCTCGTCGCGGTGTTGGTCTGGATGGGCGGCATCAACCTGGGCGCCGGCGCCATTTTTTTAGCGCTCGGCGCGCTGCGGCCCCAACCGATGCCGAGCCCCGTCGCGCCAAGTGACACACCCACGCGCGTTGCTGGCTTCGCGAGCTTTGCGGCCGTCGCCCTGCTCACGGGCTTCGCCATGATGACGCTACAGACCGTGCTGATTCGGCTCGGAGGCCTCTCCTTCGGCTCCTCCCAGTTCACCTTCTCGATGGTCGTCGCCGTCTTCGTGCTCTGCATCGCGCTGGGCTCCTTCGCCGTCTCCGCTCTTCCCCGCATCCCGAGGAGCCTGCTGCCCGCCGCGCTCTGGCTGTTGCTGTTGTTGCTGGGTGTGCTCTACAGCGTGGCCGACACCGCGCCGTACTGGGCGCACGCGTTGCGCGCGCTCTACCGCGATTACGAGCCCGGCTTCCATCTCTTCCAGCTCCAGGCCTTCCTCGGCGTATTGCTCGTCCTCGCGCTTCCCGTGGCGCTCTCCGGAGCCGTGCTGCCCCTGATGTTTCACGCGCTGCGCGAGCGGGTGGGAGATCTGGGCGATGTGGCCGGCCGTCTCTACAGCTGGAACACGCTGGGCTCGCTGCTCGGCGCGCTGATCGGCGGCTACGCACTGCTCTTCTGGCTCGACCTCCACCACAGCTTCCGGATCGCGATGGCTGCGATCGCCTTCGCCGCCGTGCTCGCGACCGGCCTGACGGCCCAGCCCGTGCGCCGCGTCGCCTCGGCCGCCCTGCTGCTCGGCAGCCTGCTCGCGATCGCGTCGCTCCCCGCCTGGCGCCCGGAGCAGCTCTCCTCCGGCCCCTTCCGTACGCGCGACAGCGTCCCCGACACGTTCTCGGGTCCCACCGCCTTCTTCAGCAGCTACCGCCCGGGCAAGCTGCACTTCTACGACGACGATCCCGTCGCCTCGGTGGCGGTCAAGGCTTTCGACGCCGCCGGCAGCGGGAACCTCGCGATCATCTCCAACGGAAAGTCCGACAGCGCGATCCCAGGCGACATCGTGACGACGACCCTGCTCGCGTTGATCCCCGCGCTGATCTCAGAAGAGCCGGCGCGCAGCTTCGTGGTCGGCTACGGGACGGGGGTCACCGCCGGGGCGCTCGCTTCGCTCGCGGACGCCCGCGAAGTGCTCGTCGCCGAGATCTCGCCGGCCGTGATCGAAGCGGCTCCGCTCTTCGACTTCGGGAACCTGGGGGCATCCAAGCATCCCAAGATCGAGATCTTGCGGGGCGACGCCTACCGGACGCTGCTGCGCAGCCAGGGGAAATTCGACCTGATCGTTTCGGAGCCCAGCAATCCCTGGGTGACGGGCGTCGAGATGCTCTACAGCCGCGAGTTCCTGCAGGCGGCGCGCGACCGCCTGACACCGGGCGGCGTCCACGCGCAATGGTTCCACAGCTACGAGACCAGCGACGAGACGATCGCGCTCGTGCTGCGGACCCATCAATCCGTGTTCGAACACTCTTCGGTATGGTTCACGGTGGGCAGCGACCTGCTGCTGATCGGGATGAACGATCCCCAGGGATCGTTCGACCTCGCACGCATGCAGCGCCGCTTCGAGCGTTCCGATTTCAAAGCGGGCTTCGCGCGCGCCCAGATCGGCTCGTTCCCGGCCCTGCTCGCGCACGAGATCCTGCCAGTCGGCGTGCTGACGGCGGCCGGCCTGGTGGGCGAGATCCATACGCTGCTGCACCCGGTCCTCAGCCACTGGGCGGCGCGGGCGTTCTTCACCGGCGCGATGGGCCGGCTCCCCGTGACCGCGGGGCCCGGGCCGGCGGAAGTCGGAATGCGCAACTCGCTGCTGCGGCGCCATGCCGCCGCCCAGGGCGGCCAGCTCAGCGAGCCCGAGCGCATCAGCGTCGTCGGGGAAACCTGTCGCCACGCGGCCAGCAGCTGCGCAGCCCTGCTCGCGCGCTGGATCGTGGAGACCCCCGAATCTCCCGAGCGTCGCCAGTTGCGAAACGAACTCGCCCGGAATCCGAACATCGCGCAGCGTCTGCGGCTGAACGATGTCGAGCGGCTGCTCTGGCTCTACGACAGCGCGCCGGAGGCGCCGGACGTGAAGTTGTCGCCGGCCAACGTCCTGCGAGCGAGCGAGCTGTACGCCGAGCTCTACCATCACGCGGCGCCATTCTCGCGCCGGGCCCTCGCTAAATTGTGGCAGCGTTGCGAATCGGATCCGATGCAACCGCAAGCCTGCGCCCTGGCCCGCGAGAACGTGGAGCAGGCACTGGGAGACCTCGGCGAATGATCCGCCCGCGCGTACGGCGGCTCATCCCATCCCTGGCGGTTCGCGGGCGTCTTTTGTTCAGCCGTCCGATTGCCGCGGCTCGACGGCAAAGAACCAGGCATCACCCGAGGCCGCCATGTCCGCGGTCAGCGGTGCGCCGTACTTGCGGTTGATTTCGGACGCGATTCCTTCGAGCACGGGACGATCGTCGAGAATTCGGACCAGATTGCGTTCGTAGCGCTTGCCGTCGATCCGGATCACCGCGCGGCCATCCAGCAAGGCTTGCGCGGGCCACTGCTTCCAGATTTTTCCCAGCGCCGAGTTCATGTAGCCGCTCACGACATACAGTTTCTTGTCGTAAACCTGTAGCCAGATCGTGCGCGACTGGGGCGGCTCCAGCAATTGAAATTCCATTTCCTTGATGTCGCTCGCGAACGTCCAATCGGGCTCGGGTCCCGTGACGAGTTCACCGGCTTCGAGAGGTCCGCCAGGAATGATCGCCAGCGGACCGTCGGCGAAACGCGCACCGACCAGCAACACCAGCACGAGCGCCAACACGGCGCCGATGATCCCGGCCAACACCTTGATGACTCGCATCCGTTTCCCCCTCGATTCAAGAGTTCGAGCGTTCAGACTCACGACAGGGTAGGTGCAAACGAATAATTTGCTTCATGAACCCAGCCTGAATCGCGGGTCCTCGCCGCCCGGAGCGTCCGTCACCCGGCCTTCCGCCGACGCACCGGCATCAGCATTCGGACCTGCCTTCGATACCTCTCGTAGGGCTCCCCGTGGGCCGCCACGAGATCTCGTTCCTCGAGGAAGATCCCGACGAGCATGTAGCCGGTGGTCGCCACGCTGAAAAGGAAATGGCCGCCGGTCATCGTCGGTGTGGACCAGAAGGCGATCACGAAGCCCAGCAGCAGCGGGTGCCGCACGGTCTTGTAGAGCAGGGGCTGCACGAAGGGAACGGGCACGTATGCGACCCCCCGGAGCCGAAACCACACCTGGCGCAGACCGAAGAGATCGAAGTGATTGATCGCGAACGTGGCATACAGGACCAGGCCCCACCCCAGCCAGAAGAGGGCCTCGAGAGCGACGATTCCGACTCGGTTCTGCACGTCCCACACCACGCCGAGGATCGGCTGCCACCCCCAGAAGAGGAGGAGCAGCACGAGGCTCGAGAGCAAGACGTAGGTGCTGCGTTCCACCGATTCCGGCACGAACCGGGTCCACCAACGCTTGAAGCCGCGGCGCGCCATCACGCTGTGTTGAAGCGCGAACAAGCCGAGCAGGAGCAGGTTGACGACTAGCGCCGCGGTCAGCGATCCCGCCGGGCCGGTGTCGATTGCCTTCGGGACGATGAGGTTCCCGACGAAGCCGATCGCGTAGAGGAAGCTGCCGAAGAACACGAAGTAGCTGACGACGCCGTATACGAACGCGACCACACCCATGCTGGAATCCCCTTCGTTTCGAACCATCCTCGATGAGCCGGGGCTTCCGGCGCTCGTGGACTAGCAGCAGAGTTTGAAGATCACGGGTGAGCCTCCTCGCCGCCGATTTCGACGCGCCAGCCGCGCGCGCGCCAGTCGGCGACACCCAGCTCCATTCGCTCCGCGCGAAAACCCTGCTTGCGCAGGATCTCTGCGGCTTCGACGGCCATCACGCAGTACGGCCCACGGCAGTAGGCAACGACTTCGCGGTTTCTTGGCAGCCCCTCGAGTCGGGCCTTCAGCTTCGAGAGAGGAACCGAGAGCGCGCCGGGGATGTGCGCGGCGCGGTACTCCAAGGCCGGCCGTACATCGATCAGCGTGACCTCGCCGGCCCTCACGCGGCGGAGCAACTCGTCGGCCTGCACGGGCTCCATGCTCTCGCGCTTGGCGAGAAACGCGCGCTGAACGCTCTCGATCTCCGTGAGCCGGGCGTGCGCGAGCCCGCGAAGCGCGACGAAGAAGCGGCCGACCTGGTCGTCGGCGAGCCGGTACTCGACGTACAGGCCCTGCTTCTCAGCTTCCACCAGCCTTGCCGCACGCAGGACCTGAAGATGCTGCGAGGCGTTCGCGACGGAGAGCGCCGACTCCTTCGCGAGGGCCTCCACCGTGCGCGGCCCCTGGCACAAGAGGTCGAGCAGCTCGAGTCGCTTCGGCGCCGAGGTCGCCTTGCCGATCCGCGCGATCTGCTCGTAGATGGCGTCCTTGAAGCGTCGCTGGCGGGTCGGCACGAATTCAAGTATTCAATAGTCTGCTTGAATAATCAAGGCTGCGAGCTGCCACGCGGGGCGACTGCTCGTTTGCGAATGGGGACGAAATCCCTGGCGAAAGCGGGGGGTCAGCGCAGCGAGATCGAGCCGTTGCTCGTGCGCAGCTTGATCAGCGGGCCGCCGGCGCCGAGCTGGCCGCGCACCTGACCGTTGCTGGCGCGCGTGGCCTTGCACAGCGTCCGGTCGTTGCGGATCACGCCGTTGTCGACGCGGATGTCGACGTCGGCGTTGGCGTCTTCGGGGAGTTCCAGCAGGATCCGGCCGTTGCTCGTCGCGAGCTGCACGCCCGCCTTGCCGATCTCGTCCATCGAGACGCGGATCAGACCGTTCGAGGTCGAAGCATCGACCGAGCCGCGGTGCTCGTCGAGTTCGATCTTGCCGTTGCTCGAGCGCGCCATCAGCCGGCCGCAGGTCATGGAGCAGCAGACTTTCGCGTTGGTCGTCGCCACCTCGATGTCGCCGGTCACGTCTTCGATCGTGACCGAGCCGTTGCTCGAGCGCGCGCGCACGCGCCCGCACAGGGCCGTGATCGCGATCTTCCCGTTCGAGACGCTGACGTCGATATGGGTTTCGCGCGGCACGCGCAGCTCGAGATTGGCGTGGCCGCGTCGGTTCCACTTGCGCGGCACCTCGACGTCGAGCCCGAGCGCGTCGCCGGTCATGCCGTGGACGAGGCGGATCTGGTCGAGCAATTGCAGCGCGGCTTCGCTCGATTCCGCGCGCGCCGTCTTCGCGATGCAGATTTCGATGTCGCTTCTTTCTTCGCCGATCACCGTCGTGCGGCCGTTCGTGTTGTGGATGCGGACGTGACCGCTCGCGGGAGCGGCGAGCTCGATGCGTTCTTCGCGGGTCGCGCGCTCGCTCCAGGGGATGCCCGAGAGCAGGCTGCGCAGGAAGCCGCCGAACCCGCGCTCCATGCCTTCATCGTCGCCATCGGAATCGGGGCGCCTGCGCAGCGTCATTGCACGCTCCCGGCGCGGGCGCGCGACACGAGCTCGACGAGCCGCGTGAGCACGGCGCCGCCCGGCCCGCGCAACGAAAAAGTGGCGAGATCGCCCAGCTCCGACGGCTCCGGGTTCACTTCGATCAGGCTGCCGCCGCGACGCAGCACCTCGATCGGAAACTCGGCCGCCGGATAGACCGTGGCGGAAGTCCCGACCACGAGCATGCAATCCGCGCGCTCGACCACCTCGTGGCAGCGGCGCAGCACGTCCGCCGGAATCGGCTCGCCGAATTGCACGGTGTCGCCCTTCACGACGGCCCCGCAGCGCGGACAGCGCGGCGGCAGCGCCTCGGCGTCGATCGTAATCTCGCCCTCGGAGAAGCGTGCGACGCAGCCGAGGCAGCGCAGCAGCCTGTAGTTGCCGTGAATCTCGATCAGCTCGCGCGCGCCGGCCTGGCGGTGCAGATCGTCGATGTTCTGGGTGATGACGGCGTCGCAGCAGCCGAGCGCCTCGAGCTCGGCGAGCGCGTGGTGCCCCGGGTTGGGCTTCGCGCGGCCGAGCGTTTCGGCGAGCGCCTGCGCCCAGGGCTCGCGCGGCGACAGGCGATTCTGCCAGGCGCGCTTCGGATCGCGGACGAAGCGTTGGTAGCCATCGAGAGGCGGCTCGCCGTACTTCGTCCACAACCCGCCCGGTCCGCGAAACGGGGGGATGCCGCTTTCGACCGAAAGGCCGGCGCCCGTGAATGCGACGACGCTGCGCGCGCCGGCAATCCGTGACGCGGCCCGCGCGATCTCGCTGGCGAGCGCTTCGGAAATCACGAAATCGGGGCTGGGCGTCGGGGGCGTCATGCTCTCAGTGCAACGTGTGATCGTTGTCGCGGCGGCTGCGCCCTTTGAATTCGTCATTTCGCACGGTCCGCAGCTTCTGCCGCATGCGGTAGCGCTGCCAGCGGTGCTTGAGCTGCGCGATCGTGATCGGGTTCCCGGTCTGGCCGCTGCGCTGCAGATAGATCCAGCCGACGAGCACGCCGCCGAGATGGCCGACGTGGCTCACGTTGCCGCCGGGATCCATCATCAGCGTCATCACGAAAAGGCCGGGAATCAGCCAGATCGCGCGGAAGGCGACCGGGGGGAAGATCAGCATGATCGTGCGGTCGGGCCAGGTGAGCGAATAGGCGAGCAGCACGCCATAGATCGCTCCGGAAGCGCCGAGCGTGTATGCCCACAGACTCTGGCCCCCGCTCAGGCCGAGCACGACCGCGAGGTAGGGCCAGGTCGAAATCAGGAAGCCGGCCCCGATGCCGCAAACCATGTAGAACCGGAAAAAGCGTTTTGCGCCCCACGCGAGCGCGAGCGGCGAGCCGAACATCCAGAGCGAGAAGAGGTTCATCGCGATGTGGCCGAACGATCCGTGCAGCCACATGTACGTAAAAGGCTGCCAGAAATAGCCTTGCTGCCAGACCATGACCGGCCGCACGGAGAAGAGTTCGGTGAGCACCGGATTGCGGAGTTGCTGCGCGACGAAGACCACGACGTTTGCAATCAGGATCTGCTTGATCACGTCCGGCGTGGCGGACGGTCCGAATCCCATGCCAGCTTGGCGATAGCCGCGTCCGTACACGCTGATCATTCTCCTTGCGACAAACGACGCGCTCCCTCAACCGGGAGCGGGGGTTGCGTCTGGTTCGGTTCAGGGTCGCTTCCGCTTCGACGTCTCGAGCCGATTCGGATGGGCGGGAAGGGCGCGCAGATTCCCGCGAGGCCCTGAGAAAGTAAGGAGTCCCGCCGGGGGAGTCAACGCGAACCCGCCGCGGGTGCGAAGGCTTCGAGGTTCCGCTGCGCCGCCTCGGCTGCGAGGCCGCTGAGGTCGAGGACGGGCCGATCGATGGCGAGAGTCGCCGTCAGCTCGGCCAGGCGCGCGCGGCCCTGCGACGCCGAGCCGAGCACCATCGCGCCGGCGAGTTCGCCATCAGGAATCCAGTGAAACCAGGGGTTTAGGCGCCGGTAGACGCGTAATGACGCAGCTGCGTCATGAGCCTCGTCGACGCGCGCGAAGAGCCACATCGACCGTTCGATCTCGCCCGGATCGCGGCCGGCGCTTGCACAACGTTCTCTCAACACCGCGTCCGCCTGCGCGACGCGGGCCGCGAGCGGGGGCAGATTCACCTCCCAGACATCGGCGTGTCGCGCCACCACGTCCAGCATGCGCGGGCCCTTCGCGGCGATCTCGACGCAAACGCGCGCCGGGATCGGCCGCACGCGCGCGCCTTCGAGCTGGGTGAAGCGGCCGCGCAGGCTCACCGTCTCGCCGCGCCAGAGCTGGCGCAAGACGCCGAGCGTTTCGTCGAGGCGCGCGATGCGTTCGCCCGCGCTGGCGACGGGCAAGCCGAAGCGCGCATCGATCGCCTGATCGCCGATCGAGATCAGGAAGCGCAGGCGCTGTGGCGCGAGCCGTTCCGCGGTCGCCACGGCCTGGGCGAGCCGCGCCGGGTTCCAGTGGTGGGCCACCCGCAGCGAGCCGATTTGAATGCGGTGCGTGGACATCAGCAGCGCCGTGGTCACCGTCCAGCCGTCGAGCGCGTCGGCCTCGCTGCGCTCGCGCAGCATCGAGAGATCGCCGTCCACGAACGCCGCCGAGTAGCCGAGCTCCTCGGCGCGGCGCACGAGGCCGAGCAGCACCTCCCAAGGATGCACGTGCCAGCCGAGTGCAACCGCGAGCTTCACGCCAGCAGCCCCACATGACGCGCGGCGTGCACGAGCGCGAGCGCGCTCTTCGCATCCGAAAGCTCGCCGCTCCAGACCAGCCGCAGCGCGTCCGCGAGCGGCACCCGCAGGATCTCGATCAGCTCGTCGTCGTCGGGATTGCGGGGTACCGGCGTGAGATCGAAAGCCGCGAACAGCGTGATGCGTTCGTCCGTGAAGCCGGGCGTCGTCCAGAGGGCGCCGAGCTGCACCAGCCGCCCGGGCCGTTGCCCGGCTTCTTCGGCGAGCTCGCGCGCGGCGCAGGTTTCCGGCGATTCGCCGGGGTCGAGCTTGCCTGCCGGCACTTCGAGGATCATGCCGTCGGTGGCGTGTCGGAATTGGCGGATCAGCAGCACGTCGTGCTCGGACACGAATGGCACGACGGCGGCCGCACCCGGATGACGCACGATATCGAGCTCGAGCAGCGTCCCGTTCGGGAGCAGCACGCGCTCGGTCGTGGGTGTGACGCGGAAGCCCTGCTTCACGGGCTTCCCAGCCGTGGTCCTGGAGGGCGAGGCCTTGCGGGGCGGCGGCACGTGACCGAGGGTAGCCCGGACGGAGAATTGGCGATGCACGGAATGCACGGAGAACGCGCCGTCGCGATTGCCAACGAAGGGGAAGCCCGCGCGCTCGACGGCCTCTACCTCGGCGTGCCCACGGGCTCGGCCGCGGACGGCGCGGTGATCGCTCCGCCGCACCCGTTGTATGGCGGCAGCATGCAATCGCCCGTCGTGGGCGAGATCGCCTACGCCCTCCAGAAGTCCGAGATCGCGTCCTTGCGTTTCGATTGGCGGGGCATCGGCGCGAGCGGGGGCTCGCCGAGCGGACGCAGCGAAGACGCGGACGAAGACTACGCCTCCGCGCTCGATCACATCGAGGAGACGGTCAACGGCGAGATCGTCGCCTGCGGGTACTCGTTCGGCGCGGCCGCCGCCCTGCGCGCCGCCCGCGAGCGCCCGCGCGTCATGCGCCTCGTGCTCGTCTCCCCGCCGCCGCAGTTGCTCGACCCGGCGGTGCTCGCCCGCTTCGTGGGCCGCGTGCTGATCGTGACGGGCGAGGTCGACGCGATCGCATCGCCGGAAGAGCTCGGCCTGCTGGCCGAGCGAGCCCGCCGCGGACACTTCGCCGTGATCCCCGGCAGCGATCATTTCTTTGGCGTGGGTCTCGCCGAACTCGGACGCGAAATCTCGGGTTGGCTCAGCGGGGGGCCGCGTTAACGCGACCGATTCGATGGCGGCATTCGCGCGCCGCTCTCCAGCGGCTCGCTAGCTCGCCACCACCGCCGGCAGCTCGACGACGAACACCGCGCCGCCAGTGACGCCCGCGCGCACGCGGATGCGGCCATGCGCCTGCTCGACGAGGCTGCGGGCGATGGCAAGGCCGATGCCGCCGTGGTGGCCGTCGCGGGTCGAGAAGAACGGCTCGAACACGCGCTCGCGCAGGTCCGGCGCGATGCCGGGGCCCGCGTCGCAGACGACGAGCTCGATCGCGCCTTCGCGCGCGCTCGTGGCCACCGAAACCGCGGCGTCGCGCGGGGTGGCGTCGATCGCGTTCATCAACAGGTTGAGCAGCACCTGCCGCAGCACGTCCTCGGCGAACGCGACCTGCGCCAGCCCTGGCGCCAGGTTCGCCGTGAGCGAGACACCCCGCTGGCGGGCGTAGGGCTGCAAGAGCTCGAGCACGCAGGTGATGGTCTGCGCGACCGGCGTGGCGTCGTTCGCAGCGAGCAGCGGTCTCGGAGACTCGATCATGAGATCGAGCAGGCGCAGGGTCCGTTCGAGCTCGTCCATCACCACGCCCCGAAAACGCGAGGTGAAATCCGGATCCGCGAGGCGTTCGGGCAGGAGTTGCAGGAAGGTCTTCACCGACACCAGCGGGTTTCGCACTTCGTGCGCGATGTCGAGCGTCAGACGACCGAGCAGCGCGAGCCGATCGAGGCGCCGCACTTCGCTATCGAGCCGGACGAGCCGCCGCTCCGCTTCCGCGGCGGCGAGCGGCAGCGCCAGCCGGTTCGCCGTCGATGCGAGGGCTGCGAGCGCGCGCGGACGCCCCGCGGAGCCGTCCGGGGCGCCGCTGAGCAGCACGGCCAGCGTCTGGCCATCGGCGCTCTTCACCGGCGCAGCGGCGGCGAGCCCGTGACGGCCCGCGAGCCCGCGCAGCGCGGCGTTCGATCCGGGGGCGAGCAGCACACAGGCGCCAGGCAAGCGGATCGCTGCCTCGAACTCGAGCGCGTTGGGCGCGAGCGGCGGCCTGTCTGCGAAGGCCGCGGCGGCAACGCGGGGCGAGCCGTCTTCGCCCGGCGCCCAGGCGACGACGATTTCGCTGCGCGTGCGTTCACGCAGCCGCGCGACCGCGGCGGCGAGCAGACTCTGCGCATCGCGCGGCTCGTTGCCCGCCGCCCTGGCGGTGCGGCGAACGAGCAGCGAGCGCAATGCGCCCGGAAGCGGAGGCTCGTTGGGTGTGCTCAGAAGGAGTCCATCCGCAGCAGCCGCCGGTTTTCCGCGGAATCTTCGGCGGCGCCCACGCTTTCGGTGGGCTCGGCTCCGGCGCGATAGGCCTGGAACACGGATGCCTTGCTCGCGGTGTCGGCGAGCAGGCCTGTCTTGCGATCGACGCGTGCGAACACGATTCCCTCCGGCACCGGAAAATCGCGCACCGGATGCGGCGCCTCGGCCACCTGCATGAACTCGAGCCAGATCGGCAGCGCGGCGCGGGCTCCCGTTTCTCCCCAACCGAGGAAGCGAGTCTCGTCGTGCCCGACCCAGACGCCGGTGATCACGTCGGGCGAATAACCGATGAACCAGGCGTCGGCCTGCTCGTTCGTGGTGCCGGTCTTGCCCGCGATCGGCCGCCCGAGCTTGCGCGCGCGCCCGCCCGTGCCGTGGGGATCCGTGATCACGGCGCGCAGCAGATCCGTCGCGAGATAGGCTTCCTCGGGCGAGAGCGCGGGCTCGCCCGCGGCCGGCAGCACGGCGTCGGCCGCGACGAGATCGATCGGTGCTGCGGTTTCGGGGAGCGCCTCGGCGACCGGCTCGTCGCCGAGCGCGAGGTTCTCGAGTAGCAGCTTCCCCTTCGCGTCGACGACGCGGCGGATGAAGACCGGATTCACGTGTTTCCCGCCCCCGGCGAGAACGGCGTAGGCGCGCGTGAGTTCGAGCACCGTCACCGGATTCGAGCCGAGCGCGAGCGAGAGATCGCGCTGCAACGGAGCCTGGATGCCGAGCCGGCGCGCAAACGCGATCACGTAGTCGACGCCGACATCCCGGAACAGATGCACCGTTGCGTTGTTCACCGAACGCGCGAGCGCTTCGCGCATCGTGATCGGCCCATAAAAACTGCGGCCGTAGTTCTGGGGACGCCAGATGAAGCCCGAGGCCTCGTCGACGTAGACCACGGGGCGATCGAACAAGATCGACGACGCGGTGTAGCCCTTCGCGAGCGCTGCCGCGTAGATGATCGGCTTGAAAGCCGACCCCGGCTGACGGCGCGCCTGGGTGGCGCGATCGAACTGGCTGCGGTCGAAATCCCAGCCGCCCACGAGCGCGAGCACTTCGCCGCTTGCGACATCGAGAGAGACCAGCGCCCCCTCGACGGCGGGCTCCTGAAACAGCGTCGCGCGAAGCGGCCCTGTCTCGTCCGGTTCGCGCGCGACCGGCACGAAGCGCGCCACGTCGCCGCGCTGGAACACGCGGGCGATCGAATCGACGGAGTGCGGGGCGGAATCGGGATTGGGTTCGCGCGCCCAGGCGACGTCGGCAAGTCTGATTTCGGACTCGTGTCCGGGTGCAAACGCCACGCGCGCGCTCTGCGCGTCGGCATCCACTCGCGTGATGACACCGACGAGCGGCTGCACTGCGTCGCGCGGGTCGATCGCGCGGGCGCCCTTGCGGCTGGTCGCCGGCCAGATCCAGGCCGGCGTCTTTGCGCTCGCGACGTCGCCGGTTGCCGGGCTCGTCGCCGCGCCGGTCTCGGCGCCGGGCGCCGGGCGCGCGAGGCCGTTCTCCTCGGCGAGCCGCGCGATCTCGTCGGAGATCTCGGCGATGGCAACTTTGCGCAGCGGTCCGCGGTAGGCCTGACGCTGGTCGAGCGCCACGAGCCCTCGCCGCACCGCCCCGACGGCCGCGCGCTGAAGCTCGGAATCGAGCGTGGTCTCGACGACGAGACCGCCGCGCAGCACGACGTCGCCCCCCAGGTGCGCGAACAGTTCGCGTCGCACCTCCTCGGTGAAGTACGCCATCTCCCAGATCTGATCGCCGTCGCTCGCTTCACGCAGCTTCAGCACCTCGGCCACCGCCGTGGCGTGCGTGCTCGTGTCGATCAGCTGCTCCTCCAGCATGCGGTCGAGCACGTAACGCCGCCGCTTCTCGGCCGCTTCCCGGTTTGCAAAGGGCGAATAGCGCGACGGCGCTTTCGGCAGGCCCGCGAGCTGGGCGCCCTCGCTGACACTCAGCTCCGACACGTCCTTCCCGAAGTAGGTCCGTGCCGCCTCGCCGATGCCGTAGGCGCCGTGACCGAAGTAGATCTGATTCAGATAGAGGTAGAGGATCTCCTGCTTGGTGAGATGCTTCTCGATGTTCCGCGCGAGGATCAGCTCGCGAAGCTTGCGTTGGTAGGTGCGCTCGGGGGAGAGCAGCAGACCCTTGACCATCTGTTGGGTGATCGTGCTGCCGCCCTGCTTGATGTCGCCTCCGGTTCGCAGGTTCACCCACGCGGCGCGCAGGATCGACATGAAATCGACCCCTTCGTGCTCGAAGAATGCGCTGTCCTCGCCGGCGACGAAGGCGTTGATGACGTGCGCCGGCACGCTGGCGAGCGGTGTCAGCCGGCGACGCTCGCTGTAGAACTCGCCGATCGTCTGGCCATTACGGTCGACGACCCGGCTGGCGAGGGCCGGCTTGTAATCATCGAGGCTCTGGAGGTCGGGCAGGTCGCGCACGAAAAGGACGTAGGCGCCGATCCCGGCGCCGATCCCCGCGAACGCGAGCAGCCCGCCAGCCACGAGCAGGAACCGCAGCACCCGTGAGAGGGCGCCAGCGGAGTGGCGCAAGCGCATGTTGTCTCCGGGGGTGGTTCGACCGTAGCCGAGGCCCGTGCCCCTGCGCTACCGCTTCGGCCAGGGCGAGGAGTCACTGTATGCCGCGCCGAAAGCTTGCGATGGCGTTCGTGATGGATCCCATCGGCGCCATCGATATCGCAGCAGACACGACTTTTGTGCTGATGCTGGAGGCCTTTGGGCGCGGCCACCGGGTCTTCTACATCGCCCCGGGAGAGCTCGGCGCCGAAGGCGGCAATGCCACCGCGCGTGCCCAGCCGGTCGTGGAGCTGCGGCGCGAAGCCGGGCGTCACGTCGAGTTGGGCCCCCTGCGCAGCCACGTCCTCGACGACGATTTCGACGTCGTCTTCCAGCGCAGCGACCCTCCCGTCGACGCCGCCTACGTCGAGGCCACCCAGATCCTCTCGCTGTGTCGTCGGGCGGTCGTGCTCAACCGCCCGCAGGGCATCCTCGCCGCCAACGAGAAGCTCTACGCCCTGCACTTTCCCGAGCTGATGACGGACACGCTCGTCGCGCACGGGATTCCCGACCTGGTCGACTTCCTGGCGAAGTGCGGTGGCGAGATGATCGTCAAACCCCTCGACGGGCGCGGCGGCGAAGGCGTCTTCCACGTCCGCCACGACGACCGGAACCTGTTCTCGATCCTCGAGCAGGCGACGCGTTTCGGGAAGCGCCGGACCATGGCGCAGCGTTACCTCCCGGAGGTCCGGCGCGGCGACAAGCGCATCCTGCTGCTCGACGGTGAGCCCCTCGGTGCGCTGCTGCGCGTGCCCGCGGAACGCGAGGTTCGCGCCAATCTCCACGTCGGTGGCCGGGCCGAACGCAGCCAGCTCGACGACGCCGACCGTCGCATCATCGACCGCCTGGCTCCGTCGCTGCGGCGGGATGGGCTGTTCTTCGTCGGGATCGACGTGATTGGGGGTCAGCTGACAGAGGTCAACGTCACCAGCCCGACGGGGGTGCAGGAAGTGAACACCCTCGAGAACGTCCAGCTCGAGGCCCGGATCCTCGACGGCGTCGAGGCGCTCGTCGGGAAAACACGCAGCTAGCCCCCGTAACCCATTGACACGGCCGTATGTGAGGCCGATGATTGCCGTCGGTGCAACGGGTCCTCACCCCCGTGGCTCGTCGCTGCACATCCTCCGTCGACCTCCGATCCCCCGGGCCTCCCACCCTCGGCGGGACGAAGTAACCCAAGTACGAAGGAGATGGCCGATGGCCACGATCATCGCAAAGACTGGAATTCGTCGAGAAAAAGGCTGGCTCTACTTCCTGGACAAGCAGGGAGACGTGAGCCGCGCGCGCATGGCGCGTGGCGGCGGCAAGGGGCCGAAGGGTCAGCAGAAGGTCGAGAAGGCCGGTGTGAAGCGCGAGGCAGGCTTCCTCTACTTCATCGACAAGCAGGGCAACGTTGCCAAGGTCAAGATGGCGCGCTCCTCGGGTCGCAAGACCACCCGCACCGCGGCACGGCGCGCACCCAAGCGTGCAACCGCCAAGCGCGCGGCCAAGCGCGGCACGGCAGCGCGACGCGCGGCGCCGAAGCGCCGGGCGACGGCGCGCACCACACGGGCACGACGCGCCCGCCGTTAGGCGATTCGCGAAAGCCGGGCCGGCGAATGACTTCGCCGGCCCGGCGATCGCACCTGCGCGACGCGGCCGAACGAAACCCCGCTGCTTCCGGCGATCGCCAGCCAGGCTGGTATCCTGTCGCCGACGTGATCACGCTTCGATCGCGACGAGATCGATGACGCAGTCGTGAGCGAAAGCGAAGAACGAGCTGCTGCGGCGATCGAAGGCGCCCGTCGGGCCACGGGCGAGCGCCCGTACGGCATCCTGATCGTCGACGACGAACCCGCCATCCTCGAATCCCTGGAGCTCACCCTCGGCTCCGATTACCGCGTCTTCACGGCCACCCGCGGAGAAGACGGCCTCGCGATCCTCGACCGCGAGGATGTCGCGCTGATCATCTCCGATCAGGTCCTGCCCGGAGTCAGCGGCGTCGAGTTCCTCGAGAAGGCGATGGAACGCAACCCGAGCGCCATCCGCATGCTGTTGACGGGCTACACCGATATCGGATCGCTGGTCCGCGCCATCAACGAGGGCCGCATCTATCGCTACATCCAGAAACCCTGGGAGCCCGACGAGGTGCGCCTCAACGTGAAGCGCGCGCTCGAAACCTACGAGCTCGCGACCGAGAACGTCCAGCTCGCGGCGGCGCTGTCCGAAGCCAACGTGCGCCTGCGCGCGGAGAACCTCTCGCTGCGGCGCGAGGTCGAGCGGCGCTACGCCTTCGACCAGATCATCGGGTCGAGCCCGGCGATGAACCAGGTGTTCGAAGTGATGCAGAAGGTGGCCGAGACGGACGCCACCGTGCTGATCACGGGAGAAACCGGCACGGGCAAGGATCTCGTCGCGCGCGCCATCCATTACGCGGGCTCGCGCAAGAGCCAGCGCTTCGTCGCCCAGAATTGCGCCGCGTTGCCCGACACGCTGCTCGAGAGCGAGCTGTTCGGCCACAAGCGCGGCTCCTTCACCGGCGCGCATGCCGACAAGAAGGGCCTGTTCGAGGTCGCGCACCGCGGATCGATCTTCCTCGACGAGGTGGGAGAAACGCATCCGGGGATGCAGGTGCGGCTGTTGCGGGTGTTGCAGGACGGGGAGATCCGACCGCTCGGCTCCTCCGAGACGCGACGGGTCGACGTGCGCATCATCGCCGCCACCAATCGCGACCTGCGCAAGGACGTCGAAACCGGGCGCTTCCGCGAGGATCTCTTCTATCGCTTGCGCGTCGTCGAGGTGCATCTGCCGTCGCTGCGCGAGCGCCGCTCCGACATTCCGCCCCTCGCGCATCATTTTCTGGATGTCTTCAATCGCAAGATGGGCAAGCAGATCGATGGCTACACCAACGCGGCGATGGATCGTCTGGTGGGCCACGTCTGGAGCGGCAACGTGCGCGAGCTCGAGAACGAGATCGAGCGCACGGTGGCGCTGGCGGGCGACGCCGTCACGATTTCTGCCGACATGCTCTCGGAGCACATCCGCGGAGCGCCGGCCTCCGCGGCCCAGGATCCGGTGAACGACGTGCCGGGCGATCTCGATCTGAACCGCGCCGTCGAGGCGCTCAAGCAGCGGCTGATCGCACAGGCCCTGCACGAAGCCGGGAGCAAGACCCGCGCCGCCGAGCGCCTGGGCATCCCGCGGCAATCGCTTCAAAAGATGATGAAGCGGCTCGACCTCAAGGACGAGTAGGGCTGCCCTTCGGAAGCAGCCGCCCGCGCGGCTTCAATCCGCGAGCCCGCGCCAGCGGCGCAGCCAGAGCCACGCCGTGCGTACGATCGTGTCGAGATCGGAGTAGCGCGGCTCCCAGCCGAGCTCGCTGCGGAAGCGCGTGGCGTCGGCCACGAGCTCGGGCGGATCGCCGGGGCGGCGCGGTGCGTTTGTGACGGGCACGCGGCGGCCCACCACGCGCTCGATCGCCGCCAGCAGTTCGAGGTTCGTGACGCCGATCCCGGTGGCGAGGTTGCGGGGGCCGAGGCTGCGCCCCGCGAGCAGCGCTTCGAGCGCGAGCACGTGGGCCGTCGCGAGATCGCTGACGTGGATGTAATCGCGCACGCAGGTTCCGTCGCGCGTCGGGTAATCCGTCCCGTAGAGGGGCAGCGCAGCACGCAGGCCGGCGACGGCTTCGAGGGCGACGGGAATCAGGTGGGTCTCGGGGTCGTGGCATTCGCCGAGATCTCCCTCGGGATCCGCACCGCTGGCGTTGAAGTAGCGCAGCGCCGCCCAGCGCAGGCCATGGGCCGCCTCGGCATCGGCGAGCATGCGCTCGACCATCAGCTTGGAAGCGCCGTAGGGGTTGATCGGCGCGAGCGGCGCCGTCTCCGAGATCGGTTGCTGCCGCGGGTGGCCATAGACCGCCGCGGTCGAGGAGAGCACGCAGACCCGCGTTCCGGCGGCGAGCGCCACCTCGAGCAGCACGGCGGAGCCCGTGACGTTGTTCGAGTAATAGAGCAGGGGATTCGCGACGGATTCCGGAACCGAAAGCAACGCGGCGAAGTGTAGAACGCCGTCGAAGGGACCCTGCTCGGCGAACACGCGCGTGAGGGCCTCGCGATCGCGCACATCACCGCGCACGAGCGGCGCCCCGTGCACGAGCGCCTCGCGCCCCGCGCGCAGATCGTCGAACACGACGGCGGTGTGCCCCGCGCGCTGCAAGGCGCGCAGGGCATGGCTTCCGATGTAGCCGGCGCCGCCGGTCACGAGCAGATGGGCCATCGATTCCGATCCCTCCCGCGCACGCCCCGTGCGCGCTGTGGTATTGTGCCGGCCCGATGGAGATCGTCCACACGGCACAGTTCGATTCCCCGATCGGATCGCTGCGCGTGGCCTCCACCCAGCTCGGTCTCGCCTATGTCGAGCTCCCCTTCGCCGCGGGCCGCGGCCTGCTCGGTTGGTTGCGCCGCTGCGTCCCCGACGCGAGCTGCAAGGATGGCTTCGCGCCCAATCGCCTGGCGATCGCCCAGCTGCTCGAGTATCTCGACGGCAAGCGCGTGGCCTTCGATCTGCCCCTCGACCTGCGCGGCACGCCGTTTCAGTGCGCCGTCTGGCAGGCGCTGCAAGAGATCCCCTACGGCGAGACCTGTAGCTACGCGGACATCGCCAAACGGGTGCGCCTGCCGAAGGCCGTGCGCGCGGTCGGCGCCGCGAACGGCTCGAATCCGATCGCGCTGATCGTCCCCTGCCACCGCGTGATCGCGAGCGACGGCCGCCTCGGCGGCTATGGCGGCGGGCTCGATCTCAAGGCGAAGCTGCTCGCGATGGAGCGCTCGCGGCCGGTCAAGGGTCAGCTGCTCTAGCTTTTTTGACTTCGCTCGGCTTCGCCGCGCTGCGCTTGCGGCTTCCTTGCTCTAGACCTTACGCAGCGCCTGCTCGAAATCGGCGATCAGGTCGTCGGCGTCCTCGACGCCGCACGCCAGGCGCACGAGGCTGTCGGTGATGCCCAGGGCCTGGCGGGCCGCCGGCTCGACGTCCCAGAACGACATCAGCACCGGCATCTCGATCAGCGTTTCGACACCCCCCAGGCTCGGCGCGATGTACGGAATCCGGCAGGCGTCGATGAAGCGCATGCAGCCTTCGAGATCGGTATCCACCTCGAAGGTGACGACGCCGCCGAAGCCCGAGAGCGTGCGCACGGCGATCTCATGATCGGGGTGGCTGGGCAGGCCGGGATACCAGACGCGCCGGATGCGCGGGTGCGCTTCGAGGAAGCTCGCCACGCGCAGCCCGTTCGAGTTGTGGCGCTGCATGCGCAGCGCGAGCGTCTTGAGGCCGCGCAGCAGCAGGTAGGCCGAGTGCGCGTCGGGGACGCCGCCGAGCACGCCCACCGCCGCGCGGATCGGCGCCACCTGCTCGTTGCTGCCGAGCACAACGCCGCAGAGCAGATCGTTGTGCCCGCCGAGATATTTGGTCGCGCTGTGGATCACGAGATCCGCGCCGTCCGCCAGCGCCCGGTGGTTCACCGGGCTCGCGAAGGTCGAATCGATCACCACACCCACGCCGCGCGCGTGGCACACACGTGCGGCCTCGGCGACGTCGATCACCCGCAAATAGGGGTTTGTGGGCGACTCGGTGAAGAACAGCCGCGTCTCGGGGCGAATCGCGTCCGCCAGTTGCTTGGTGTCGGCCGGATCGATCACCGTCGTCTCGACGTCGAGCTTGGTGAGGTACTGACGAATGAACTGCCGCGTGCGGCGATAGCAATCGCTCGTCACGATCAGATGGGAGCCTCGCGGCAGCAGTTCGAAAAACAGCGTGGTGGCGGCGCACATGCCCGAGGCGAACAACACCGCCTGCTCGGCGCCCTCCAGCTCGCACAGTTTGCGTTCGACCGCGCGCCAGGTGGGGTTGCCGTTGCGGCCGTACTCGTCGCGTTGCGTGCGGCCCTCCTGGTAATCGCGCAGCTCGGCCGAGTTGCGAAACCAGAAGGTCGAAGTCTGATAGATCGGTGTGGTGACGGCGTCGCTGTTCGGATGCGCGCGCTCGCCCCCATGCACGGAGAGGGTCGAATCGCCCAGGCCCTCTTGCGAAGGGTCGCCCTCGGCAGGGGGCTTGCTCATGTGGTTCCCGCGTCGTCGTGGCGCTTAGCAGGTCGGGTGCGGATCCCAGAGGCCCGAGGGCTTGCAAGCACCGGAAATCGCCCGGTTTTTCGAACCCGAAGAGCTGCCAGGGTAGAAGCGACCCCGGATGCCGTCAACCGCCGTCTCAAACCCCTGCGGCTTTACGCAGCGCCGCCCCGCACCGTAGGATCCCCCGCATGACGGATCCCGCAGCGCTGCTCGACGCCACTGCCCAGGCCGAACTCGTGCGCCGCGGTGAGTGCACGCCGGGCGAACTCGTCGCCGCCGCGATCGCGCGCATCGAGCATCTCGATCCCGAGCTGGGGGCGGTGATTACCCGCCAGTTCGAGCGCGCACGCAGCCAGGCTGCGGCTGCGAGTCTGCCCGCCGGTCCGTTTCGCGGCGTACCGATGCTGCTCAAGGATCTCGGCGCGCATCTGGCCGGCGATCCCGTTCACTGCGGCATGCAGGCGCTCAAGCGCGCAAACTGGTGCGAACCGGGAGAGACGTATTTTGCCGAGCGACTGCGGCTGGCGGGGCTGATTTCGCTCGGGCGCACGAATACCCCCGAGCTGGGCATCTTGCCGACCAGCGAACCCGCGGCCTACGCCCCGACGCGCAATCCCTGGCGGCTGACACATTCGAGCGGCGGGTCGTCGGGCGGCTCGGCGGCGGCGGTGGCTGCCGGGCTCGTGGCGGTTGCGCACGCGAGCGATGGCGGCGGTT
>JANNIY010000003.1:0-15845 GCA_031405455.1 Deltaproteobacteria bacterium
CCGCGATGTCGCCGACATCGCGGATCCGGTAGCCGGACACGAAAATATCGGGCCAGCCGTCGTTGTCGTAATCCCAGAACCAGCAGGGAAAGCTGTAAACCGGCTCCGTGACTCCCGTGGCCGCCGCCACGTTCGTGAACCGCCAGGGCGCCCGGGCGGACCGGGCGGAACCCACCGGGCCGTCGTTGCGCAGGAGGATATTCGGGCTGTCCCGCATCGAAAGATACAGGTCGGGGCGCCCGTCGCGGTTGTAGTCGCCGCTCACCACGGCCTTGACGAAGTTCACCACCGCCACGCCGTTCTCCGCCGCGCATTCCGTGAACGTGCCGTCGCCATTGTTGCGGTAGAGTTCGCAGGGGTGCACCGACTTGTCCCCGAAGGATTCGTTGCCGATGAAGAGGTCGATCCAGCCGTCCCCGTTGTAGTCGAACCACACGGCGGCTTGCGTCGGATGGAAGCTCAGCACCCCCGCTTCCTCGGTCACGTCGGTGAAGGTGCCGTCCCCGTTGTTGCGCAGGAGTGAATTGGGCCAGCGCCCCTCGTTATCCCGACCACGTGCCGCCGCAATGGCGGATCGACCCCCAGGCCTTCGCCTCCGAATACGACATCAAACGCTTCCGCGATGTGGCCGGCCAGCTCGGACTGGATGCCGACGACCTGTCCGGCGGGGTGGTGCTGGACGACTTTGCGACCGTCTCGAACGCGCCGCGGATCACCTCACAGCCGACGGGATCGACCCGCGCTTCCGAGGCCGACGCCGCCACCCCCGCTGCTACCAGCCCGCGAGCTTCGCCGCGCGCTCGCGATGAACGGCCGGCGTACCCAGAAATGCGCGGTCGAACAGAATGCGCTTGAACCAGAGCTGGACGTCGCACTCCCAGGTGAAACCAATCCCTCCGTGCGCTTCGACCGAATCGCGCGCGATCTGCATCGCGCGATCCGTGAGGTGCGCCTTGGCGAGCGCGGCGGAGCGAGGCGCCTGGGCCTGGATGTGATCGAAGGCGTGCGCCGCGTACCAGTAGAGGGCGCGCGCGGGTTCGATCTCGAGCGCCATGTTCGCGAGCTGGTGCTTGAGCGCCTGGAAATGACCGATCGTGACTCCGAACTGCTCGCGGGTCTTTGCATACTTCACGCACATGTCGAGCAATCGCGAGCCGGCGCCGAAGGCGTCGGCCGCGAGCAGCACGAGGCCCGCATCGCGAACGCGCGACGAGATCTCTGCGCCCTTCGGAAGCGCTTCGGCGGGCGTTCCCTCAAAACTGATCCGGTCGATGCGACGGCCGCGATCGACCCCCCCCATCGGGTGGATCTCGAGACCCGCCGCCGCCTTCTCGACGAGCGCGAGACCCCCGCCCGCAACGCCGACCACGAAGACGTCCGCGAGCGATGCGAACGGCACGTTCACCTTCGCTCCCTCGAGCTTGTTCCCGGCCGCGAGCGTCCAATCCTCGGGTTGCCAGAGCCCGCCCGCTTCGGCGAGCGCGATCGTCGCGAGCGCGTCACCGGCGGCGAGCCTCGGAAGCCAGCGCTCCTTCTGCGCATCGCTGCCGCCGAGCTGAATCGCGAGCCCGGCCAGCGCATGACCGAGGAAGGGGCCGGGGGCGCCGCCCCAGCCGATCGTCTCCGACACCACGGCGAGATCGATCATCTCGAGTCCGGCGCCGCCGTAGGCCTCGGCCAGATGCAGACCCGCGATCCCCATCTCGACCATGCCCTTCCAGAGGGCGGGGTCGAAGCCCGTCTCGCCTTCGAATACGGCGCGCGCGTGCGTCGGCGGACACTCGTTCTCCAGGTATTGCCGAACGGTCTGCTGGAGCAGCTGTTGTTCTTCCGAGAGTTCGAAGTTCACTTGCCCGGACTCCTGTCCGCGAAGACGTCGCGCGGAAGCCCGAGGCCCCGCTCGCCGATCACGTTGCGCTGGATGTTCGCCGTCCCGCCTGCGACCGCGATCCCGAGCGAGTACATGTATTGATTCATCCACGAGCGGCTGCCCGTCGGAAGCACGACCATCTCCTCCGCTGCGGTCGGATCGAGCAAGCCGTCCTCGCCGAGCAGATCGAGCGCGAGCTTCGCGACTTCATTCCCGATGTTCGTCGACGAGAGCTTGTTCAGGAGTTGCAGGATGCCCGGATTCTCGCCGCGGGCGTTCAGCGTCAGCTGCCGATAGCCAGAATACTCGTGCGAACGGACGTAGCCTTCGATCGTCGCGAGCCGCTGGCGCACTTCCGAATCTTCGATCGCGGGTTTTCCGCCGCGCTTCGCGGTCTTCGCCAGGTGCACGAGCCCCGCGAACACCGCGGTCGATTGCGCGGCCGCGCCGATCGAGTTGCGCTCGTGTTTGAGCGTCGCACGCGAGACGAGCCAGCCCTCGCCGCGTTTGCCGACGATCCAGTTCTTTGGCGTCTTCGCGTTGGTGAGGAACACCTCGTTGAAATCCGCGCCGCCCGTCATCTGGCGAAGCGGGCGGACCTCGATGCCCGGCTGCTTCATCGGAATCAGCAGGTACGAGATCCCGGCGTGCTTCGACGCCTCGGGCTCCGTGCGGCACAGACAGAACATGTAGTCGGCCGTCTTCGCCGTCGTCGTCCAGATCTTCTGCCCGTTGATCACCCACTCGTCACCGATGAGCTCCGCGCGCGTCTTGAGCGACGCGAGGTCGCTGCCCGAACCGGGTTCGCTGTAGCCCTGGCACCAACCGAACTCCCCGCGAATCGTCGGTGCGACGAATTTCTCCTTCTGCCAATCCTCGCCCTTCTCGAGCAAGGTCGGCACGAGCATCATGGTGCCGATCCCGCGCACGTCGCCGGGCGCGCGCGCCTTCATGAACTCCTCGCGAATGATGTTGGCCTTGATCTCATCGGGCTCCTGCTCGGAGCCGCCGTACTGCTTGGGGATGGCGCGGTTCAGGAAGCCGTGCTCGCTGGCGAGCTCGCGGAAACGGCGCGCGCCCTCCTCCTTGTTTTGCCCGGCGTCGGTGCCCTTGGGCGGCCAATGCCGGGCCAGAAACGTCTGCACTTCCGCGCGGAAGTCCTCGTACTGCTTGCCATAGCTGAGATCCATGGGGCACTCCTCTGTCAGGGCTGGGTCGCGGGCGCGCGGATTATACCCGGCGCAGCGGGCCCGCGCGCGCCCGCTGAGGCACGCAGACTCTGGGCCCGCGCGAGGCTCTTCTGACCGTTCTTGGTGTCGGCTCCCCAGAGCGCCGCAGCGACCTCGTAGAGTCCGACCGCAGATGCCTCACGGCCGTCGGCGACGAGCAGCGCCGCCACCAGTCCCGCCACCTCGGCGAGCTGCGGATCGAATTCGCGCAGCGCGCTCGCGCGCGCCTGCGCGTGGGGGGGAGAGATCTCGCGCAGGCTCAGCACCTGCTCGATCCCGAGTTCGCGGAGTGCGAGATTGGTGCGCAGGACCGTGGCGTACGCTTCGATCAGACGGCCGCGATCGACGAAGGGCAGCAGATTGCGCCCGACGCCGCCGCGCGAAAAACCCCGGCCCCGCGTCGTGCGCACGATCTCGAGATTGCGCGCATCGAGCCTCAGCTCCGAGCCATCCGGATTCATGAGGGAGTCGATCTCGCCCGAAACGTGTACGGCGCCGAACAGGTGCAGCAGCTCGTGTGCCAGCGGCCGGCTCTCGCTGGCGCCAACGGGCAGGCGCACGGTCAGGCGACGGCCGAGCAGCTCGGCGAGGCCGAGCTTCCACGCTCCCGGTCGCGCGGGCACCGGCCGCGCCGTGAAGCCGGCGAGGATTCCATCGGGCGGCGCCGGCTGCGCGCGCTCCGCAAACGCTGCGTGCACGGACTCGAGCGATGCGGCGTCGAGCGGCCCGAGCTCCTGCGCGCGCATCGAAACGGCCACGAAGCGCACTGCGAGCGCCGCATCGAGCGAATTCGAGGCCGAGAGCAACGCGGTGCGGATCTGGAATTCCCAGCCCGGCTCCGCCGTCAGCGTCTCATCGGCGAAGACGTGCACGGGAACGGCGCGCCGATCGCGCCAGGCCGGATCCAGCGCGGGGAGCCGGGCGAGCGCAGTCGCCGCAGCGGCAGGGTTGGTATCCGAGAGCCAGATCACCTTCTCGAGCAGCGCCGCTGCATTCGCCTGGCGACCCGCGCGCGCCAATGCGTCGGCTGCGGCAACCAGGGCTGCCGCGTCGTAGGGATGGGCGGCGGCTCGCTCGAGTGCCTCTTCGGACGTGCGCGCGGGCCCGGTCGGCGCCGGACCCGTCAGCTCGGCGAGCAGCGCATGCGCAGCCGAACACGTGGCATCGCGTTCGAGCGCGCGCTCGGCGGCGCGGCGGGCCGCGTTCGCGTCTCCTCGCGCGCGCGCCTGCTGCGCCTCGACGACGAGCGCGGCGACGGGATCACCGGAGTCCGCCGCGAGCAGGCTCGCGCACGCCGCAAGCAGCGCGAATGCGGAGCCGCGCCTCAGTCCAGCCCCAGGAACGCAGCTGCGAGCAGCGCGGCCTGCTGTTCCTTGTGGATGCGCACGGAGCCCACTGCGGGCGATGCGCTCTCGCGACGTCCGGCATAGGCGAGCTTCTGGGACGGAAGCAGGGCGCCCTGCAGGCGCTCGCGAGCGAAGGTCCAAGCGCCCATGTTCGCCGGCTCCTCCTGCGCGTACACCACCTGCTCGGCGCGGGGGTAACGATGCGTGATCGCGGTGACGGCCTGCTCGGGCCACGGATACAGCTGCTCGACGCGCGCAATCGCCACGCGGCCCTCCGCTCCGGGCAAACGCCGCGCGCGCTCGGCGCGAAGATCGTAGTAGACCTTGCCACTGCACAGGATCAGACGCTCGACGCGATCCGGCGCCGCGGCAGCAATCGGATCGTCGATCAGACGTTCGAAACCGCCGTTCGCAAAGTCCTGCGGCTTCGACATCGCTTCGGGCAGACGCAGCAGACTCTTCGGCGTGAAGATCACGAGCGGCGTGCGATAGTTGCGGCGCATCTGGCGCCGCAGCACGTGGAAGTACTGCGCAGGATTCGTGCAGTTGACGATCTGGAGGTTGTCGTCCGCGCAGGATTGCAGGTAGCGCTCGATGCGCGCGCTCGAATGCTCGGGGCCTTGCCCTTCGTAACCGTGCGGCAGCAGCATCACGAGGCCGCTCATGCGCTGCCACTTGAAGTGGGCCGAGACGATGAACTGATCGATGATCGGCTGCGCGCCGTTCGCGAAATCACCGAACTGCGCTTCCCAGATCGTGAGCGTCGATGGGTCGGCGTCGCTGTAGCCATACTCGAAGCCCAGCACCGCGGCTTCCGAGAGCAGGCTGTCGTAGGCCTCGAAGCGCGCCTGCTGCGGCGAGAGATGCGCGAGCGGCAGGTACTCCTCGCCCGTTTTCTGGTCGACGATCGCGGCGTGGCGGTGGCTGAAGGTGCCGCGGCAGCTGTCCTGGCCGGAGAGCCGCACCGACGAGCCTTCGACCAGCAGCGTCCCGAAGGCGAGCGCTTCGCCTAGACCCCAATCGATCGGTCCGTCTTCGGCGACGACCTTGCGCCGCCGCTCGAGCATCGCAACGAGCTTCGGATGCACCGCGAAGCCGGGCGGCGTCGTCGCCAGGCGCTCCGAGAGCTGCGCGAGCTGCTCGACCGGAACCGCCGTCATGGGATCCACCTCGGGTTCGGTGCGCGAGAAGCCGGCCCACGGGCCGCTCGGCTCGTAGGGCTCGTCGGGCTCGGGCGGCTTCGTGTCGATGCGATCGAGGGCACGCCGCAGCTGCACCGAGAGATCCGCCTCGATCCGCTCGACATCGGCCCGCTTCAGGATGCCGCGCGCGAGCAGCTGCTCGGTGTAGAGCTTTCGCACCGACTCCTTGTTCCGGATCTTCTCGTAGAGCAGCGGCTGCGTGAAGCTCGGTTCGTCCCCCTCGTTGTGACCATGGCGGCGATAACAGATCATGTCGATTACGACGTCCTGCCCAAAGCGTTGGCGCCATTCCATCGCCAATTTCACGCAGTGCACGACGGCCTCCGGGTCGTCGCCGTTCACGTGCAGGATCGGCGCCTGGATCATCTTGGCGACGTCCGTCGCGTAGAGCGTCGAGCGCGCCTCGGCCGGCGTGGTGGTGAAGCCGATCTGGTTGTTGACGACCGCGTGGATCGTCCCGCCGGTCGAGTAGCCGGCGAGATTCGAGAGATTCAGGGTCTCGGCGACGATCCCCTGCCCTGCAAAGGCGGCGTCCCCGTGAATCAGGACGGGAATCACCGTCTCGCCGCGCAGGTCTCCCGCGCGCCGCTGCTTCGCGCGCGCGCGTCCCTCCACCACGGGATCGACGGCTTCGAGGTGGGAAGGATTCGCCGTGAGCGAGAGATGCACCCGTTGCCCCGTGCGCACCACGCGATCGTTCGAGTAGCCCTTGTGGTACTTGACGTCGCCCGATCCGAACGGGCTGTCGATCAGCGGGTTGTCCTCGAACTCCGAAAAGATCGACCCGAGTGATTTGCGCAGCGTGTTCGAGAGCACGTTGAGGCGCCCGCGATGCGCCATCCCGATCACGATCTCGCGGCCGCCGTGCGCGGGCGCATCCTCGACGATCGTGTCGAGCAGCGGGATCAGGGATTCCGCGCCTTCGAGCGAAAAGCGCTTTTGCCCGACGAACTTGGTGTGCAGGAAGCGCTCGAAGAGCTCCGCCGCCGAAACGTTCTCGAGGATGCGCAGACGATCGAGCGTCGAGAGCGACGTGGTGTTCGACGAATCCTCGAGCCGCCGTTGCAGCCAGTTCTTGCGGCCGGGATCCTGGACGTGCGTGAATTCGACCCCGACCTTGCGGCAATACGTCGCGCGCAGGCGTTCGAGGATCTCGCGGAGCGTCTGCACCGGCCCGCCCGGCAGATCTCCCGCGATGTACTCCCGATCGAGATCGTCACTGCCGAAACCGTAGTGGGCGGGATCGAGCTCCGGGAAATAGCGCGACTGTCCGCCGAGCGGATCCGTGTCGGCGATGCGGTGACCGCGGGCCCGATAGGAATGGATCAAGCGCAGGACACGCGCGTGCTTGTCGGCGATCTGGGTTTCGATCCCACCGCGCGGAGCGCGAGCGCCCGCCGCGGCGGGCGCTGGAACCGCGGACGTCGCCGCATCGGGCCGGTCGAAGACCTCCGCCCAGCTCTCATGGACCGAGCTCGGATCGACCTCATAGCGGTGGCGGATCTCTTCGACGAGAGCCGCGTTCACGCCGAATCCGGAGAGCTCGTGGCTGGCGTCGCCCTCGACCCCGGCCGCCTCTGGCGCCGGCCCGGCAGGCGCGGGCTGGGCTGCGAGCGCATGACCGCCGTCCGGCTTTTGCTCGCGATCCAGACTCTCCGTGTCTTCGGGCTTCTCGTCGCTGGTCATCTGCGGGTTCCGCGCTCCTGATTGCGTGGGCCCGGAAGTCATCGGCACGCCATCTTTCGATGATAACGCTGGATCGCTAACTGCCCCATGCAGGCTACCCGCGGGGCCCGTAACTTCAGGAGATTCGCCATGCGCTTCGGCCCTCTCCTGACGCGTGCCTTCTTCGATCGACCGGGCCCCGAGGTTGCCCGCGACCTGCTCGGCGCACTGCTCGTGCACCGGCTCGCCGACGGCACGCGCCTCGTTGGGCGAATCGTCGAGGTGGAGGCCTACGTCGGGGACGGGAGCGACCCGGGATCGCATTCGCATCGCGGGCCGACGCCCCGCAACCGCTCGATGTTCGGGCCGCCGGGGCACCTCTACACCTACCGTAGCTATGGCGTGCACACCTGCGCGAACGTGGTGTGCGAAGCACGCGGCCGTGGCGCGGCGGTGCTGCTGCGCGCGCTCGAACCCTGCGAAGGCAGCGAGCGCATGCGCGCGCTGCGGGGACTCGACGCGCAGGCGTCCGAACGCGCGATCGCGGGCGGTCCCGGGCGACTCGCGCAGGCGCTCGGAATCACTCTCGCCGACGACGGGCGCTCACTGCTGCGCGGCGCGCTCGTGCTGCATTCGCCCTCGCGCGACGCATCGCCGCCGCGCATCGCGGTGAGCGCTCGCATCGGACTCACGAAGGGCGCCGCGCTCCCCTTGCGCTTCTTCGACCCCGCGAGCGCCTGCGTCAGCCGCGCGCGGCCGGGAGCTCGCGCCCCTTCCACACCGCGAAGATCGCCGGATAGACGAGCAGCTCGAGCAGGAACGAAGTCACGAGCCCACCCACCATCGGCGCCGCGATCCGCTTCATCACATCGGCACCCGTGCCCTCGCTCCACAGCAGGGGCGTGAGCCCGAGGATCATGGTGATCACCGTCATCAGCTTCGGCCGGATCCGGCGCGCGGCGCCTTCCACGATCGCGTCCTCGAGATCGGCCTGCGTGCGCAAGCGGCCGGCGCCCTCTCGCTCGCGGTGCGCGAGCGAGAGGTAGAGCAGCATCACGACGCCCGTCTGCGCATCGAGCCCCGCGAGCGCAATCACCCCCACCCAGACGGCGACGCTCAGGTTGTAGTCGAGCCACCAGAGCAGCCACACCGCGCCGACGAGCGAGAACGGCACCGCGAGCATCACGATCGCCGTTTCGACCCCCGATCCGGTGTTGAGGTAGAGCAGCAGCACCACCAACGCGAGCGTGATCGGCAACACGATGGCCAGTCGCTGCTTCGCGCGTTCGAAGTATTCGAACTGACCCGCCCAGCCGAGGCGCGTACCCGGCGGCAACGTCACGCGCTCGGCCACCACGCGCTTCGCCTCCGCGACGTATTCGACGATCGCGCGCCCGGCGACGTCGACGGCGACGAGGCCGACCAGGCGGCCGTCCTCGCTGCGCAACATGTCGGGCCCCGTCGTGAACGCGATCTTCGCCACCCGCGACAGCGGGATCTGCGCGCCTGCGGGCGTCGCCACCAGCACGTCGCCGATGGTCGCCGGATCGTCGCGATACTCGCGCGCGTAACGCACCTTCACGCCATAGCGCTCGCGGCCCTCGATCGTGCGCGAGACGGTCACCCCCCCGATCGCCGCTTCGATCACGGAATTCACGTCTTCGATCGAGACACCGAAACGCGCCGCGGCTTCGCGATCGACATGGATGTCGAGATAGAAGGCGCCCGTGGTGCGCTCGGCGAAGACGTTGCGCGTGCCGGGGACGTCGGCGAGCGCCTTCGCAATCGCCACGGCGGCCGATTCGACGTCGTCGAGATCGTCGCCGAACACTTTGATGCCGAGGGGGCTGCGAACGCCCGTTGCGAGCATCTCGGTGCGGGTCTGGATCGGCATCCACCACAGATTCGGCATGCCCGGAAAATCCAGCGCGTCGTCGAGCTGCGCGACCAGCGCGTCCCAGTCGAGACCCTCGCGCCACTGATCGCGCGGTTTGAGGGTCACGAGCGTCTCGACCATCGAGAGCGGCGCGGAATCCGTCGGCGTTTCGGCGCGCCCGATCTTGCCGAACACGCGCTCGACCTCCGGAAAGCGTTTCAGCTCGCGATCCATCTCCTCGAGCACGCGCGAAGCTTCCGTGACCGACATTCCGGGCGGCGCCGTGGGCATGTAGAGCAGCATCCCCTCGTTGAGGGGCGGCATGAACTCGCTGCCGAGCTGGCGGAAGGGCAGGATGGCGCTCGCGATCACGAGCAGCGCCGCTGCAATCACGAGCCGACGCCGGCGCACGACGCTGCGGACGATCGGGGTATAGACCTGCACGAGCCAGCGATTCACGGGGTTCGCGTGCTCGCCGCGGATCGGACCGCGGATCAGCAGCACTGCGAGCGCCGGCGTGAGCGTCACCGAGAGTACGGCCGCGAAGCCCATCGCGTAGGTCTTCGTGAAGGCGAGCGGCTTGAAGAGCCGGCCCTCCGTGGCCTCGAGCGTGAAGATCGGCAGGAAGGACACGGTGATCACCAGCAGCGCGAAGAAGACGCTCGGCGCCACCTCCTGCATCGCCGCGAGGATCACGTCCTCGCGCGCCCCGATCGACCCGCCCTCCTGCCAGGTCTCGAGCCGCTTGTGGACGTTCTCCACCACGATGATCGCGGCATCGACCATCGCCCCGATGGCGACGGCGATTCCGCCGAGCGACATGATGTTCGCGGTGAGCCCCTGCCAGAGCATCGGCACGAAGGCGAGCGTGACGCCGATCGGAATCATCAGGATGGGAATCAGCGCGCTGCGCACGTGCAGCAGAAACACGAAGATCACGAGCGAGACGATCAGCATCTCCTCGATCAATGTGCGCCGCAGCGTCGCGACCGCTTCGCGGATCAAATGCGAGCGGTCGTAGGCCGGCACGATTTCGACGCCGGCCGGCAGCCCGGGACGCACTTCCTCCAGTCGTTTCTTCACGGCGTCGATCACGGCGAGCGCGTTCTCCCCCCAGCGCATCACCACGATGCCGCCCACCACCTCGCCTTCTCCGTCGAGCTCGACGAGACCGCGGCGCATCTCGGGGCCCAGGGAAACGACGGCCACGTCTCGCAGCGTGACGGGCGTGCCGCGCAGGTTCGAACGCAGCGGCACCTGCTCGAGATCCGCGGGCTTCGAGATCAACCCGCGGCCGCGGATCACCTGCTCGTGCCCGGCGATTTCGAGCACGCCGCCTCCGGTTTCCTGATTGGAGGCGCGCACGGCGGCCACGACGTCCGAGAGCGGAATTCCCAGGCTGCGCAGACGATTCGGATCGACGTGCACCTGGTATTCGCGCACGAAGCCGCCCACCGAAGCAACCTCCGCGACCCCCGGCACGCTCGCGAGCGCATAGCGAAGGTTCCAGTCCTGGAGGCTGCGCAGCTCCGCCAGGTCGAGCTGGCCCGTGCGATCGACGAGCGCGTACTCGAAAACCCAGCCGACGCCGGTGGCATCGGGCCCGAGCGTCGGTGTCACGCCTTCGGGCAGGCGCCCGGCCGCGGTGCTCATGTACTCGAGCACGCGGCTGCGGGCCCAGTACAGGTCCGTGCCGTCTTCGAAAATCACGTTCACGAACGAAAGCCCGAAGAAGGATTGTCCGCGCACGTAGCGCACGTGCGGCGCCGAGAGCAGCGTCGTCGAGATCGGATACGTGATCTGATCCTCGACGAGCGTCGGCCCCCTGCCCGGCCACTCGCTGAACACGATCACCTGGACGTCCGAGAGGTCGGGAATGGCATCGAGCGGCGTGCGAGCGATCGCGTAGAGGCCCCAGGCAAAGGCCGCTGCAACGGCGAGCAGCGTCAGCCCGCGATGGCGAACCGACGCCGCCACCACCCGCGCAATCACACCGCTCGCCTCGTAGGCGCCGCCGTTCACCATTGCGACAGCGCCGACGCGAGCCGGCTCTCCGAAGCGACGAGGAAATTCCCCGAGGTCACGACCGTCTCCCCCGCTTCGAGGCCCGAGAGCACCTCGTAGACGTTGGCGTTCCCGGCGCCGATCTCAATCTCGCGGGGTGCGAGTCTGCCGTCACCGCGATCGACGAACACGATGCGCCGCGGCCCCGCATACAACACGGCCGAGACGGGCACGAGCAGCTTCTCGCCACGCTCGACCTGCAGCTCCACGTTCGCGTACATGTCGGGCAGCAGCCGGCCCTCGGGGTTCGGAAGCTCGATGCGAATCCGACCGGTGCGTGTGTCGGCATCGAGAGTCGGGTAGACGTAGGCGACGCTCCCTGCGAGGCTTTCGCCCGGGAACGTGGGCAGGCTCACGCGCGCAGCCTGGCCGACCGCCACCAGCGACAGGTCGGATTCCGGAACCTCCGCGTCGATCCAGATGCGCGAGAGCGACGAGATGCGATAGAGGCGCGCGCCGGGCTCGATCGCCGCGCCCTCGACCACGTCCTTCTCGATCACGAAGCCGCTCGCGGGTGAACGAATCGGAAGGGCCTCCTGCGGCTCGCCGCGCCGGACCACGGCGTCGACATCGGAGTTCGCAAGCCCCCACAACGCGAGCCGCTTGCGGGCCGCGCGCACCAGCGGATCCGCCCGGTCGGGAGCCGAGCCGCCGCTCGCTGCTCGCTGACTGCGCAGCGCCTGGAGCAACTCCTGTTGCGCCGCGAAGACCTCCGGGCTGTAGAGCAGGAAGAGCACCTCGCCTTTGCGCACCGGCGCGCCGAGCGTCGCGACGTCGAGCCGCGTGATCCAGCCGCGCACCCGGGTCGAAACGTCGACGAGCGCGGTTTCGTCGCTGACGACGCGTCCGACGGCGCGCAGCGAGAACGCGAACGGCCCGCGCGCGACGGCTTCGGTGCGGATACCGACGCGCTGGCGCCGCTCGGCATCGATCCGGACCTCGCCGCGATCGACGGCTTCGCGCGCGACAGGCACGAGCGTCATCCCGCAAATCGGGCATTTGCCGGGATGGGGTTGATGGACCGCCGTATGCATCGGGCAGGTCCACCAGGCGATCTCGCCGGGCTGCGCGGGCTCGGCCTCGACCGCAGCGGGGCGTTCCGGAGCCGACGCCGCCTGCGATCGGACGATCTGGCGCGTTCCCCAGAGCGCCAGCAGCACGAATGCGAGCAATGCGGCCAGTGCCGCGAGGCGGAATTTCATCGTCATGGCCTCACTCCTGACGTGAGTGCGGCGATGTCCGCCGCAGCGCTGTCGAGTTCGCTGTGGCGGCGCCAGAGCATCACGACGGCTGTCTCGAAATCGAGCTCGGCGCTGCGCACACTGCGTTCGGCGTCGATCAGCTCGAGAAAGCTGCCCTGGCCCGCTTCGAAGGCGGCGCGCGAGGCCGCGAGGCGATCGCGCGAAACCGGCAGCATGCGATCGCGGGCGATCTCGAAGAGGTGATGCGCTTCGCGCATGCGATCGACGGCCCGCGCGACGTCGAAGCGCACGCGGTCTTCTTCACTCTGGGTTTCGCTGCGCGCGCGGGAGAGCTCCGCATGCGCCTGTTCGAGCGCCCCGCGGCGGCGCCCGAGCTGCAGCGGGACGTTCAGCGCGAGACCGACCATTGGTTGCAGCGCCTTCTCCTGCCAGAAACGGTCATACGCGCCCGACAGCGTGAAATCCGGAAAGAACTCACGGCGTGCCAGCGCAAGCGCCTGTTCGCGCGCAGCGACACGCGCGCGCGCCGCGAGCAGTTCCGGATGGTCCGCCAGCGCCTGGCGTGTGAGTTCGGCGGCGTCGAGGGGAACCTCGGTCGGCGCCGCGAGAACGGCGGGAGCCGGAGGCAACGGGGATTCGGGCAGGCGGTGTAGCAGGGCGTTGATGCGCTCGACCGCACGGCGCTGCGACGTCGCGAGCGCGATCTCGCGGTGCTGGAGCTCCGCGAGTTCGGCCTCGGCGAGCAGCGCATCCTGTTGCGAGGCGAAACCGGCCTCGTAGCGTGCGAGCGCCGCCTGCGAGAATTCCCCGACGAGCGTGAGATGGCGCGCGTTCAGTTCGATCGCGCGCGCCACGAGGTAGTAATCGTCGAACATCCCGGAAGCCGTCGCGGCGAGCCGCAGGCGCTCATCTGCATACTCCTGCGAACTCGCCTCGGCTTCAGCGAGCGCCAGGCCGCCGCGCAGCCCGAGCTTTCCGGGGAATGGCAGCGCCTGCGAGAGCCCGACGCGATAACCCATATCGACTGCGTCGGAGCCGAACGAAGCCGGCCCGAGCGTGCCGTCGAGCATCGGATCCTCGAGCGCCGTGACCTGCGGGTAGCGCGCGAGCGCGGCGCGCCAGGCGCTGCGCGCCGCGTCGAGACCGGGGTTGCGACGCAGCGCCTCCTGGATGAGCGCCGCGCGCTCTAGGTTCGCCTGCCCCCGGAACGGATCGCTGTCGGGCTCGAACGACACGCGGGGCGTCGCCGCCTCGAGCCGTCGCGAGAGCGAGCGCTCCTGTGCGTAGATCCCCGGGCCCACACAGCCCGTGAGCAGAACCGCGAGCGCGAGACCGCCCCAGCTGAAGTTTCCCATTACGTGATCCTCGACCGCAATCGGCTCGGAGGCGCGCGCACGCGCACGCCTCCCGCCGGAGTTTCCGAAGGCGGAAAACGGTCGCTGGGATCAGAGCTGGAGGACGCTGGAGCGCCGCGAGGGCGTGTCGGGTGGCATCTCGATCTGCACGGCCATCGGCCCATCGCCCGACACGAGCACCGGGATCAGCGCGGAAGCGAGCGGGAGCGCGAGCGAGGCACCCGGACCGATGGGACTCACCCCAACCGGGATGGCCGCCTGGTCGTCACAGCAGGTGAGCCAGAGGGGGAGTTGGCAGTGCTCGGGCGGCGGAGCGTTTCCTGCACAGTGTCCGCTCGGCGGATCAGCGGACCCGGCCGCATAGACGGCCTGGCTCGCAAAAAGCACGAGCAACACGAGTAGCGCGGGAATGCTTCGCCGGATCGGCACCCTCATCGAGTAACTCATCGGCCGACGGAGTGTCAAGAATGACCCCGCGCGGGTCGCCCCTGGGCCGCTGCGGCCGGCTGCGGCACGCTTGGCGGCCCCCTGCGTTCGCCAGGCCCTTCGGCCGGGGAGGAAACGGTGTCCCATCCGAGAAGGCGGGCGTGGAAGACGGCTCTGGCCGGGGCGGGCGCCGTGTTCCTGACGCTCGCGCTGCTCGAAGCCGGCATCGCGGGTCTGGTGACGGCGGGAATCCTGGATCTCCCGCCCCCGCGCCGCGCTGCCGCGCTGCTCTGGGATGGCGACAATCCACACTTTGGCGTGTGGCACCACCCGAATGCCAACGCGACCCAGACGAGTGCGTGTTTTCAGGTCGCCTATCGCACCAATTCCGTCGGCGCGCGCGACGTCGAGCGAACGCTCGCTTCGCAGGCGCCGCGCGTCATCGTGCTGGGCGATTCCTTCGCCGAAGGTTGGGGCGTTCCGGCGCGCCAGCGCTTCTCGAACCGACTCGAGAAAAGCACCGGCATCGCCCATCTCAATTTCGCCATGGCCCACTTCGGTCCGTACCAGGAATTTCTGGTTTACGAGCAGCTGGCGCGGCAATACGCCCATACGGCGGTGCTCGCCAGCGTCGTGCCCGTCAACGATTTCGTGGATCTCGACTTCCAGGGCGCGCGCACGGCCACCGCCTACGAACATCGCTATCGCCCCTACCTCGTGCGCAATGCAGAGAACTTCGAACGCTTCGACTTCCGCGAGCCCCGGCTCACGCGCTGGTTGCGCCGCCACACCTGGAGCTACGCCGCCGCAGACCGCCTCGCAGGGGCCGTGCGCCAGCGCTTCTCCACCGGCGATGGGCTCGGCGGCTACCAGAGCGCGCCCGGTGTTTCCTATTTCTACGACTTCAGCGACGAGCAGTTCGCGCTGCTCGAGCAAAGCCTCGAGCTGCTCGCGGATTCCGCGCGCGGTCGCGAACTCGCCATCGTCCTGATCCCCAACCAGCCCGATCTCGAGCGCTACGAGCGTGACGGACCGGATCCCCTCTCGGCTCGCCTCGCCGCATTCGCCGAGCGCAGCGGAGCGCGGGTGGTGAACCTGCTGCCGGCGCTGCACGCTGCCGCCCGCGCGACGCCGGAAGGGTTTGCCCATTTCCAGCTCGCGTGCGACTACCACTGGAATGCGGCGGCGCACGCGCTCGCGGCGCGGCTGATCCAGGAAGCGCTCTCTGGCTTCGTCTACCCGCGGTCCGCGGCGCCGGTTCCCTCGGCTTCGCGATCGCTCGCGAGCGATCGCGCGCGCGCCAGCGCATCCCGGTAGTTCGAATTCGAAGGGTCGAGGCGCGCCGCCTCCGCGAGCGCCGCCAGCGCCCGCGGCAGATCTCCGCGCTCGAGAAAGAGCAGCCCGACACGGTAGAACGGCCGACTCTGTGTCGGCGCGAGACGCGTCGTTTCCTGCCAGGCCGCGAGCGCGGCATCGGCATCGCCGCGTTGCTCATGAAGACTCGCCGAGAGGCGCCAGGCGCGCGCCGTCGGAAACAGCCAGGACGCGCGCTCGTATTGCGCGAGCGCGCTCTGCGCGTCGCCAGCCTCTTCGAAAAGCTTGCCGAGTTG
>JANNIY010000004.1:0-3489 GCA_031405455.1 Deltaproteobacteria bacterium
GGTACGGTCCGGGCACATCCTTTACAGAAGTCCAGGCACATCCTTTACACCGGAAGGATGCCCTGGATGGAAACCGACTCCAAGAAGCAGCGTCAGCAGTTCTATCGCGACTACGTGAGTGGCCAGTGGTCGATGAGCGAGCTGTGCGACCGGTATCAAATCTCTCGGCCCACCGGTTACAAGTGGATCGGCCGGATCGAAACGGACGGCCTGAAGGCTGTCGTGGATCGGTCTCGGGCTCCTCGAGTTCAATCGAATCGGACACCGGAGCGGATCGAGCACGAGCTTCTCGCTCTGCGCGGGCGGTACGGCTGGGGGGCCAGCAAGCTCTTGCAGATCATCGAGCGCAGTCACCCGACCTGGGATCTACCCGCCCGCAGCACCGTGAACCAGATCCTCGATCGACACGGGAAGCTCCGGAAGAACCGACGTAGAAAACGCTGGAAGCACCCCGGTGCGCTGCGGCTCGAAACGGCGGGTCCGAACCAGATCTGGCCGGCTGACTTCAAGGGCCAGTTCAAGACGCGGGACGGGAAGTACTGCTACCCGCTAACGGTGACCGACCACTAGCTAGAGCAGCATCCTTTCTGTAAGAGCCGACGCCTACCAGCGTGCAGTTGAGGTGGCGGGCCACGCCCGCTGGAGTTACCTGGGTTCCGCGGATAGTTGACCGCTTCCGAGACCAAGTCTTTCTTGGTCTCCTCTTCCCTCATGCGTAGTCGGGGGTGCGGGGGCGGAGCCCCCGCTCTTTTCCCCCGCAGCGTGACGACGCTCGAACTCGTTCGGGGATAGATACCCGATCGACGAGTGCCGCCGCTGCGGGTTGTACCAGCTCTCGATCCATTCGAACACCGCCATGCGGGCTTCGGCCTGCGTTTGAAAGCGCGTGCGGTCGAGCAGCTCGCACTCGAGGGTCGCGAAGAAGCTCTCCGCCATCGCGTTGTCGTAGGCGTCGCCGACACTTCCCGTCGAGGGGCGCACCCCGAGCTGCTCGCAGCGCTTGCCGAAGGCGATCGAGGTGTACTGGCAGCCCTGGTCGCTGTGATGGATCACGCCCTCGGCGTTGCGCTGCCGGATCGCCATCTGGAGTGCATCGACCACGAGCTCGGTGCGCAGATGCGTCGCCATCGCCCAGCCGACGATCTTGCGGCTGAAGACGTCGAGCACCATGGCCAGGTACAGGAAGCCCGCCCAGGTGGGCACGTACGTGATGTCGGCGACCCAAAGCTGATTCGGTTTCTCGGCCTGGAACCGGCGCTCAACGAGATCCGGCGCCGGTCGCGCCGCCTCGTCGCGGCGCGTCGTCGTCACGAAGCGCCGCGGCGAGATTCCGCGCAGGCCGGCGCGTCGCATCAGCCTTGCAATCCGATCGCGACCCACCGCTTCGTGGTTCTCCACGAACTCCTGGTACACGCGCGGCACTCCGTACGTCTCGCGCGAGGCGGCGTGGATCGTCCGGATCCGGCGCAAGAGGACAGCATCTTCCTGCGCGCGCTTCGACGCCGGTCGGCTTCGCCACGCGTAGTACCCGCTCGTGGAGACCTCGAGCACGCGGCACATCGTGGCCACTCGGTGTTGGGCCTGGTGGGCGCTCACGAATTCGAAGATCCGGACGGGATCTTTCCGGTCTCCCGCGCGAACCAGGCCGCGGCTTTTGCCAGGATCGCTCGCTCTTCACGCAGCGTGCGATTCTCTCTGCGCAGCCGTGCAAGCTCGTCCTTCTCTTCCGTGGTCAAACCGTCCTGGCGCTTGCCGCCATCCCGGTCCGCCTGCTTCACCCAGTTGCGGATCGATTCGCTCGACGGCTCGTACTCCTCGGCTAGCGATTCGGGGCTGCGCCCCGATCGCACCAGCTCCACCATCCGTCGCCGCAGCTCCGGCGAGTACGGGGGACGTGACTTCGGCATCGTGAACTCCTCCCCTCCACAGTGTGGAGGCGTCCACGAAACTCAGGCAACCCCACGCTCTCCTTGTGGGTAACCAACACCGCAAGGAGTTTGCAGACATGGCCCACCACGAGGAACAGCCTACCGCGATCGAGAGCGTGCTGGAACTGCTGAGCGAGCACGGACTCGGAGCGATGGCGGATGCGATGCAGACGCTGCTGAACGAGGCGATGAAGCTCGAGCGAGCGGCCTTCCTGGGCGCGGCGCCGGGTGAGCGCACGGGCGAGCGAACAGGCTACGCCAACGGCTTCAAGGGCAAGGCCCTGCGGACGCGGGTGGGCGAGCTCGCGCTGCGGGTTCCGCAGGTCCGGCCGCTACCGGGCGGCGAATCGCTCGGCTTCTATCCGAAGTCCTTGGAGCGCGGGCTGCGCAGCGAGCGAGCGCTGAAGCTCGCAATTGCCGAGATGTACGTGCAAGGCGTGTCGACCCGGCGCGTGACCGAGATTACGCGCGAGCTATGCGGGCTCGAGGTGACGAGCATGGACGTGTCGCGCGCGGCGGCCGAGCTGGACGGGCAGCTCTCGGCCTGGCGCGAGAGACCGATCGGACGCTGCGCATATCTCGTGCTCGATGCCCGCTACGAGAAGGTCCGCCACGGCGGCTCGGTGATCGACTGCGCCGTGCTGGTGGCGATGGGCGTGCGCGAAGAAGACGGCAAGCGGACGCTGCTGGGCGTCTCGGTCGCGCTCTCGGAAGCCGAGGTGCACTGGCGCGCGTTTCTCGAAGGGCTTCGCCAGCGCGGGCTCCAGGTGACGAAGCTCATCACGAGCGACGATCACGCGGGCCTGCGAGCGGCACGACGCGCCGTCTTCCCGAACCTGCCGTGGCAGCGGTGTCAGTTTCACCTGCAACAGAACGCACAGGCCTACGTGCCGAGCGTCGCTCTGCGGCCGCAGGTCGCGCGGGATCTGCGCTCCGTGTTCAACACCGCCGAGCGCGGCGAAGCGGACGAGCGGCTCGCGAAGCTCGTCGACAAGTATCGCCGGCCTGCGCCAAAGCTTGCCGAGTGGATGGAGGCGAACGTGCCCGAGGGCCTCGCCGTCTTCGCGCTGCCCGAGCCGCATCGCCGGCGCCTGCGCACGACGAACGCACTCGAACGACTCAACCGCGAGCTGCATCGTCGCACCCGCGTCGCGACGCTGTTCCCCAACGAAGCCTCTCTCCTGCGCCTCGTCTCGGCGATGGCCGCCGAGATCAGCGAGGAGTGGGAGACCGGAAGAATTTACCTGAACCCGGAGAGCGAGTGAGGACGCCAGCTCAACCGCTTTTACAGAAGAAGAGTTGCTTTATCGACCACTACAGCCGCATGCTCCTGCTCTGTAAGGGGCTCTTATCCGTTCGCACGGAGGGCGCGAAGCCAGCCTTCAAGCAGTTGTTCCGCGAGTACGGTGTTCCCGAGGCAATCCGCACCGACAACGGAGCCCCGTTCGCGTCGACCGGCATCCACGGTCTGTGCGAGCTCAACGTCTGGTGGATGAAGCTCGGGATCGTGCACCAGAGGATCCGACCCGCGAGCCCGCAGGAGAACGGCCAGCACGAGCGC
>JANNIY010000005.1:0-26555 GCA_031405455.1 Deltaproteobacteria bacterium
CACCGACCCTGCGTCGAACGAGATCCAGGTGGTGCTCGGCGCCGTCGGCGGGCCAGCG
This sequence comes from Deltaproteobacteria bacterium, assembly GCA_031405455.1. GTDB lineage: Bacteria > Myxococcota_A > UBA9160 > UBA9160 > SMWR01 > DATBRV01. The sequence continues at coordinate 59 of JANNIY010000005.1, forward strand.
CCGCCTGCAACATCCGGGCGACGGCCGGCGGGTCAGTGGTCACTATGGCGTGGGATCCCGTCGTCGACGCCAGCGTGTCGAACATGAACGCCGACGCCGGCAACGGTCCCGGCCACTACCTGCGGGCGCGTTCCGTCAACGCCGCGGGAGCCGGCGCGCCCACGAGGGACGTTGAAGTGGTGGTCCGCGGCGGGATCTGACCCGCGGATTGGGACATACTGGCGCCATTCAGGAGGCGCCATGCGTCACTTCCTCTTCCAACCCGGTTCCTGGCGGCAGTTCGTCGACCTTGCCGTCCTGCTCCTGCTCACCAGCGTGAGCTACGCCGTGGGACAGCAGGGCCGCCGTCCACCGCCCACGCGGCGCGTCGTGCAACCCCTGGAGATGCGCGCATGACCCGCCCGATCCTTGCCGCCGCCAGCCTGATCCTGTGCGCCACGAGCGCGATCGCCCAGACGCCCGCGGCTCCGGCCAACCCGCTGTGGCGCGAGCAGAAAGTGAACCTCGGTGTTCGGCGACGAGCCGCCGGCGCGGCTGCGCTCCGTCGATCTGGTGATCGACCACCACCCGGAGCGCCCCGGCTACGACGCCGTGATCAAGGACATCCGGCCCACCTACGGCGCCACCTCGACGATCCTGACCGAATACGTGCGCGCGTCCGAGATCGAATTGCGACCGCGCCTGGCGACGGCGCTGGTGTATGGCATCAAGAGCGACACGCAGCTGCTCGGCCGCGAGACGAGCCGCCAGGACATCGCCGCCTTCGCCTACCTGCACGCGTGTCACAGCCCGGCCCTGCTGCGCCGGATCGAGCGGCCCGCGCTGCCGACGGCGGGCCTGCGCGCGCTCGGACGCGCGCTGGCGCAGAGCCACGTCGAGGACGGCATCCACCTGCTGGTGCTCGGCCGCGTGCGCGAGGACGTGATTCCGCAGGTCGCCGACATGGGGCTGCAGGCGGAGAACGCCGAATGGGCGATCGCCGCCGGCATCGTCGGATCCGACCTGGTCTTCTCCGTGCGCAACGTCGGTTACGTGCGCGCCGCCGGCGACGTGGTGCGCGCCGTGGTCGACGGGCTCGGCGTCGGCGGCGGCCACCGCTCGATGGCGAAGGGCATCATTCCCGTGCGCGCGTTCCGCAAGGTCTATGGCGGCGCCTCGCAATCGCACATCCGCACCGCCCTGCGCGCGGCATTCGTCCGCGCGATCCACGGCGACTCCTGATCGGTTCGCTTCGCGCGGCCCGGAAGGAGCGGCGCCTGCATGCTCGAAGATCTGTTCGCCGAAGATCTCGCGCTCGTCGTCTGCGGCTCGGCCGCCGGGCGGCGATCCGCCGAACTCAAGCAGTACTACGCGGGTCGCGGCAACAAGTTCTGGGCGACGCTCGCCCGCACCGGACTCACGCCGAGCCTGCTTTCGCCGGCGCAATGGCCGCGCCTGCTCGAATTCGGCATCGGGCTCACGGATCTCGTGAAACGCCAATCCGGAGGCGATCACGAGATCGACTTCCGTCGCGCCGGACGCCAGGAACTCTCCGCCAAGATCGCGCGTCTGCGCCCGGCCTTGCTGTGCTTCAACGGCAAGCGCGCCGCGAGCGAGTTCCTGGGCCGCCGCCAGGTCGGGTTCGGCGTGCAGTCGGAAACGATCGCCGACACGCGAATCTTCGTGGCGCCCTCGACGAGCGGCGCTGCCAACGCGACGTGGGATCCCGCGCGCTGGCAGCAGCTCGCCGATCTCGTCCGCGGGCTGCCGCCGCGGCGCAAGCAACGATTGCCGTCGCGGACGTAGCGCGGCCCGTCGACGACCGTGGCGCCGCCCCGCTCGCGCAGCGCCTCGCTGAAGGCCAGTGCGTCGTGATGCGCTTGCCGTCCGCCAGACCTGCGCCCAGCAGGACGAGCGATCCCGTGCACACGCTCGTCACGAAACGAGCGTTCGCAGCGGTCCTTCGCAGCCAGTCGATCACGACCAGATTGTCGACCTCGCGACGTGTGCCCTGCCTCCGCTTCAGTGCGAGCGGCCCCCGTTCGCCGCTGCGAGACGGTGCACTTCGCCATCGAATCGCTGGACTTTGTCCCACATTCCGACGATGCTCGCGACGCTTCGGGAGGAGCGATCATGCGCAGGCTGCCGCGATGCCTCGGACTCGTCTCGCTCATGCTCGTGCTCGGATGCCGCGTCTTCGAGGCGGGGCGCAAAGTGGCCCCGCCAGAGGCGTCGGCGATCTCGCCCAGCGCGACGCGCGCCCTCGAAGCGATCGACGACGCGCGCCTGCGCAACGCGGCACTCGACCCGCAGGATTGGATCACCCACGGCGGCACCTACGCCGAACAGCGTTTCAGCCCGCTCGCCGAAATCGCTGCAGACAACGTGGGCCAACTCGGACTCGCATGGAGTTTCGACACGCAAACCGACCGCGGCCTGGAAGCCACACCGCTCGTCGTCGATGGCGTCCTCTTCACGACCGGCTCGTGGAGCGTCGTCTTCGCCATCGATGCGCGCACGGGCCAGCAGCTGTGGAAATACGATCCCGAAGTGCCGCGCGAGACCGGCTCGAAGGGCTGTTGCGACGCGGTCAATCGCGGCGTCGCCGTCTACGAGGGCAAGGTCTTCGTGGGCACGTACGACGGGCGGCTCGTCGCGCTCGATGCCACGTCGGGCGAGCCGCTGTGGGACGTCGTCACCGTCGATCCAAGCAAGCCCTACACCATCACCGGTGCGCCGCGGGTCGTCGAAGGCCGGGTGATCATCGGCAATGGCGGCGCCGAGTTCGGCGTGCGCGGCTACGTCTCCGCGTACGACGCCGCGACGGGCGATCTCGTCTGGCGGTTCTTCACCGTGCCCGGGGATCCGTCGCTGCCCTTCGAATCGCCGGCGCTCGCGCAGGCCGCGAAGACCTGGAAGGGTGGGGAGTGGTGGAAGGTGGGCGGCGGCGGAACGGTGTGGGACTCGATGGCCTACGACCCCGAGCTACGCCTTCTCTACGTCGGAACCGGCAACGGCTCGCCGTGGAGCCGCTACGCGCGCAGCCCGGGCAGCGGCGACAATCTCTACCTCTCATCGATCCTCGCGCTGCGACCCGACACCGGTGAACTGGTCTGGTACTACCAGGAGACCCCTGGCGACACCTGGGACTACACCGCAACGCAACACATCGTCCTCGCCGAGCTGCCGATCGGAGGCCGGTCGCGCAAGGTGCTGCTGCACGCGCCGAAGAACGGTTTCTTCTACGTGCTCGATCGCGAAACCGGCGAGCTGCTCTCGGCCGAGAAATTCGCCGAGCTCAACTGGGCCGAGCGCATCGACCTGAAGACCGGCAGGCCCGTCGAGGCCAGGGACCTCGACTACCGCAAGGGCGTCAAGCTCGTGAAGCCGGCGCCGATCGGCGCGCACAACTGGCATCCCATGTCGTTCAATCCGAAGACCGGTCTGGTCTACATCCCCGCACAGGACGTTCCGGCGCCTTTTCTCGCCGAGAAGAAGTTCGAGTACCGGCCCGGTGAGTGGAACACGGGGACCGACATGGCGGTGTACACGGAGTTTCCACGCGAGATCGCCGGCGGGTCGCTGCTGGCCTGGGATCCGGTGCACCAGAAGCAGGCCTGGCGTGTCGTGCACAAGGGTCCATGGAATGGCGGCACCCTGACGACCGCCGGCAACCTCGTCTTCCAGGGAACGGCGGACGGCAGATTCGTCGCGTACGCGGCCGATTCCGGGAAGAAACTCTGGGAAGCGCCCGCGGGCACGGGCGTGATTGCCGCGCCGATCACGTATCGCGTCGATGGCGAGCAGTACGTCTCGGTGATGGCCGGCTGGGGGGGAGTCTTCGCGCTCTACGGTGGCGATGCCGCGGCGTCGAATCAGGTGCGCAGCATCGACGGACGCTTGCTGACATTCAGACTGGGCGGTAACGCCAGCTTGCCGCCGTCCAAGCCGATGCCGCTGCGAACGCGGGCCTTCACCGCCCCGCCGATCGCCTCGGCGCAGATCATCTCCGGCGGCGAAGTCCTATTCGCTCGCAACTGCATGGCGTGTCACGGCGCCGGCGCCGTCGGCGGCGGCGTGATCCCGGATCTGCGCCACATCGACCCCGAGATTGCGGCCGGTTTCGACGCCATCGTTCGCGGCGGCGCCCTGCGCGCACGCGGCATGCCGGGGTTCGCACGCCTCGACAGCCGCGACATCGCTGCGATCCTCGCCTACCTGCAAAAGCGCGCCGCTGAGGAGAAGCTCTAGCCGGCAGCGCGTCGCATCAGCGCGCTGGCTTGTCCTTCTCGAACGCCGCGATCGTCTGCTCGACGGGCCCGATCAGGGCCGCAGCGCGCGGATAGCCCGCATACTGTGCGATCTGGATCAGTGTCTCGCGCAATTGAGCCGGTGTAAGCTCTCCGTTCTTGAGTGCCGCGCGCGCCTGGATCTGGAAGGTCGCTGCCTCGCCCTTCTCGGCGATGATGCCCATGATCAGCAACCTGCGATCGCGGATCGCAAGCGCCTCGCGCGTCCAGACTTCCGCGAAGAGCTGCTCGAGCATGAGATCCGCGAAAGCCGACGCGCCCTCGGGCGGAACCGCTACGTCGCCCGCATACACCTTCTTCATCATCTCGACGCCGCGCCGGCGTCTCTCGGAATCGGCCATCATGCACTCCCGTCCTGGAATCTGCGGATGCTAACACGAGGCCCCACGACGCGACCCGATTCGAACGCCGCTTGCGGCGCGGCGAGCGGGCTCGCGGGGCTCAAGCGCCACTGCAATTCGAGCGATAAGATTCCGACCCTCGGGATCCGGAGAGCCGTATGGCCGTCACTGCCCACGTGGGCTGGGATTCGCCGCGAACTCCGCGTTGGCTCGTGAGCCTGCGCTGGGCGCTGCGCGGCGCCGGCGGCCTCGCCTGCGCCGCGGCGATGCTCGCGAGCCCGGAGCTGATCTCCAGCCTTTTGCGGGACGGCGCTCCCCTCAAGGCGATCGCCGTCGAGTCGCTGCATGCCTACCGCACGCTCGCCGCAACCGCAGGCATCTCGATGCTCGTGCTCGCGGAGTTCCTGCCCCGACTCGCTTTGCATCCCGAGGTGCTGCTCGGGACGATCGGCGAGATCCCCGCCCTGGTGCTGCTCGCCGCGTGCGTCGCGCTCAAAGCGGCATTCGGCCCGGAGCACATGGCCTATCTCTCGCTCGTGCGCGAAGACAGCATCACCGAATATGCAACGAGCGCGGCCTACCTCGGCGCGGCCTGCGTCGCTGCGATCGTCGCGCGCGGCCTGCGGCGCCGCCGGGAGCAGCCGCTCGCGGTTCTCTGGATCGGCCTCACGATCGCGCTCGTGCTCGTGAGTCTCGAGGAGATCAGCTGGGGGCAGCGTCTGTTCGGGGTGCAGACGCCCGAGCTCCTCGCCAGCAACGTTCAAGCCGAGATGAATCTGCACAACCTGCCATGGATCCAGCGTGGCCTGCACGGCGCCTACATCGCGGTGGGTCTCTTTGGCAGTTTCGCGTGGGCGTTGATCCCCAACTCGGGCTCTGCACGCCTCAAGGAGATCGCGAGCTGGATGCTTCCGTCCCGGGCGTTGCTCGCGTATTTCCTCCCCGTCGCCGTGTTCTACTCCATCTGGAGTTTCACGCCGCTCCGCTGGATCGGCCCCGGCAACCTGCGCTTCGGATTCGTCTCGAGCTACGACCAGGAGCCCGCAGAGTTCCTGCTATCGCTCGGATTCCTGCTCTTCACGCTGCATGGGCTCGCCCGGCTGCACCGCCGGCCGCGCGCGGGCGGATCTCAGTCGGCCCGCTGACGAACACCGAGACGGTCGGCGAGCTTTCGGAACAGCTGTCGGACCGGCAGCTCGTTGCGCAGGAGCCTGCCTCCGACGAACGCCGCCTTCGTCGCGAACTTGTAGACCTCGCAGGAAAAGCGCTCGCCCGGAAGCAGGCGCATCAACCAGTAGAGATTGCGCGCCTCGCGCAACTCCGGAAAGTCGCGGTGAGCGGCGCGCAGATTCTGGAGCGCGATCGCCCGCTCGCCGCGTGACAGCGCGACGCGCGCGATATGGAGTTCGCGCAGGCCGCGCTGCGCGCGCACTTCGGGCTCGTCCCTGCGATCTCCCCAATAGTGATCCAGGAATCTCAACATGTCCTGCAAGCAGGTCAACCCCGTCTTGCCGGTCGCCACGTGATCCTCGGAGAGGAGGCTGCCATCTCCGGCGAGCTCGTGCTTGATGCATGCGGGAATCGAAAGATAATTGGCGGGGAAACGCCTGCATAGCTCGATCGTGAATCCGTAGTCCGAGGCGCCGTAGTAGCTCGTGTCGAAGTATCCGACGGCCTCGAAGGCCTCGCGCCGGATCACCGTCGGCTGCAAGCACATCAGGAATCCAAAGCGCATGTGCTCGAAGATGTTTCCCCGGTAGTGGAAGACATTCTGGTAGGGCGTGCCTGCGACGATCGCCCTACCCCATTCGCCAATCGGCTCGCGCGATCGATAGACGCGCAGGTAATCATCCTGCTCGCCAGCGGGCAGATCGAACAACTGCGAGTCGATGTCGCGCGCAGTCGCGGGATACCAATCGGAGATCTCGACACGATAGTGTTTTACGATGCGACCCTGCCCGAGATCCTCCCAGAGCTCGTTGCTGACGAATCCCGCATCGGGATGCGCTTCCAGGAACCGGACGCAGAGCTCCAGATGATGCGGCAGCCACTCGTCATCCGAATCGAGGAAGGCGATGTAGGAGCCCGAGCAGGCGCGCAGACCGGTGTTGCGCGCCCCGGCCGTTCCTTGATTGTCCTGGCGGATGAGCTTCAACCGCGGGTCGGACCCTTCGACCAGGGCAACGGTTGCGTCCGTCGACCCGTCGTCGACGACGATCAGCTCCCAATCGGCGAGCGTCTGGGCGCGAACGCTCGCAATCGCGCGCACGATCGCGTCCGCGCGGTTGTAGGTCGGCAGGATGATCGACACGAGGGGCACGGCCATTCCTTTCAGCAGTCGGTCGCTGGCCGTCGCGGCGCCGCCGTCCAGCCTCCCGCCCTCACGCCTGTTTCTTGATCGAGCGTCCCGGTCTGCACCAGTCGACGCATCGCTTCGCTCCGTGCAAGACGCGAAAGGCGAGGACCTTCAGCCAATCCTTCGCAGCCGACGCGGCGTAGGGGCTGGGCGTCACGCCACGCCGGCGTAGCGCCTGGTTGACGCGGTGCACGATTTGCTGCCGCTCGGAAGCTCGGCTGCGAAAGGTGATGCTGAACGAAATGGAGACGGCGTCGCCGTTCTCCACCCAATGCGGCGTCGCCACCGGCACGTGCAACCCGAGACCGGGCGTCACCCCGAAGGCCGCGGCCTTCGGTCGATACTCTTGCTTGAAGACCAGCTGACGATCGCTCCCGAAGAAATACTGTTCGAGCTCGACCTCCGAAAGCACCGATCGGTCCCAGCCATCCCAGACGTGCAGCTGCTTCTCGCCACGGATCTGGAGCAGGAAATTGTGTTCGGGATCCATGTGATAGGGCGTCACCGCTGCCGGAGAGGAGACGAAGATGAACCCCTCTCTCTGGCACATTCCCGGATGGATTGATTCGGAAAATTCCCGGACCTCGTCCAGGCAACCGTCGAGCAATGCGCGGTACTCCGGATCGATTTCGACGTTCTTCAAGACCATCCATGAGCCGCATTCCTCGATCTGCCGGATCGTCTCCTGTGTCGAAAGGCCGGTGCGCGGGCCGTCGTACAGCGGCGTGGCGATCGAGATATTCGCTCCGGTGTATTTGACGCTCTCTTCGGGCAGGCGCCTGGACAGCTCGATCAGGCGCGAGAGCGAGAAGAGCGGGTGATCGGCGAGTCGATGGCGAATCAGGAACGGAGCGCGATTGAATTTCCCGCGAAAGGTCGCGGCATCGATCTCGAGCAACCTGGGCCTCGAGGTCTCGATCGATCTGGACGTCATTCCCTGCTGGACGGCCGTGAATTCACTCATCTTGATCTCCATGCCTCATCAAACTCCGCGCCCGACCCGCGGTCCGCGCCGCGAATCCACGCGTCAATCCCTCGGGGAAACCCGCTGGTAGAAGCGTCGATTGAGCCACTTCAACAATGGGATCGCCGCAACGACCAGCCCCCCTGGACTCGTGCCCGTTCCGATCACGAGATTCTCGATCGCACGCCGCTCGGGCCAGAGGCGGTCGAGCATGGGGTGGGTCTCGGCGGCGCAGGAATCCATCCACGCGATCTCCGGTCGTGCATGCAGCCGCCGGATGTTCTCGAGTTCGAGAAGAACGCCGGGGGAATGGCGCGCGTGCTCTTCGTCGAATGCGATCTTGAAGGCGAAGGAACCGGACCCGGAGAGGAAGTTGCACTTGTGAGCGATGGTCCGACCATTCAGACGAAGCGCGAGCATCATCAGTTGGCCGCGCCGAAACGCTTCTCTCGCGACCTCCCGAAAGAATGCCTGCTCGCTCTCGTCGCGAACGAGAGCGCGCCCTCCCTTCCCCTTCCAGCTGATGGCCTCGACGTTCAAGAACTCTTCGATCCAGGCATCGACGTCATCGCCCGGCTCGAGCGTCCGGTATGCGAGCGGGCCGGCGTCGGCCAGGCGCCTCTCGTGACGCCTCAACTCGCGAAGCCGCCCCGGGCGGACGGCTGCGCGGATGAACGTCTCGGCATCGTCTGCCGGGCGCAGCAACGCGCGCGTGAATGTGTGCGTTACGCACGTGAGAGTCTGGTGTTCGTTGCAATGATCGATCAAGAGCCGATGGAACGGCCCCTCGCCGGAGACGAAATTGAACTCCAGGAGGGAGCAACCATGGCTGCCCGCGGCCAGCCAATCGAAGAAGGCCGCGAGCGCCTCGCGGGCGACGTCGGCCCTGAGCAGCGGCGTGCAGAGATAGGTGATCTCGGGCTTCCGCCAGAACCGGAGCGTCTTGAAGGGCAGCTTGCGGCTGAGGCCCTCGAAGTGATTCCTGCGCTCGAGCGGAAAAAGCCCGCACAGCAGGGGCGGCTGCGACGGACGCGCCGGATCGGCGGCCAGCACGAGCACGAACTGCAATCGGTCTGAAGCGCCGAAGGCCCTCAGCGCGGGCAGCAGCAGCCACGGTTCATAGAAGACGTTGGGCTCGAGCGCGGCGCTCGCCAGGTCCTGCCACTCCTGCGCGTATGCCTCGAGGGCCGCCACGTCCTCGACGACGACGACCGACATCCGCGGACGCTCGTCCGCGACGCTCGCGGCGGCGGGGCTCGCGGGGGGCGCCGGCGTGGAATCCGGCTGCGGCGCCCCGATGACCGACCGACGGGTCACGAGATCATCGGCCCTGTCGGCGCTCGTCGACGTGCGTTCGCCGCTGCGGTGGATCGTCGGACTCATCCGCTTGCCCGTTTCGGCCCCTGGGCGCGCGGCGCGCCGCGGGACAATTTCCGTTTGAGCAATCGCAGCAACGGGATCGCCGCCACGACCCAGTCTCCGAGCGGTCTGCCCGTACCGACGACGACATTCTGGATGGTGCGGCGCCCCGGCCAGAGACGATCGAGCATGGGATGCGACGCGTCGGCGCACGAATCCATCCAGCGGATCTGCGGTCGCGCATGCAACAAGCGAATGTTTTCGAGTTCGAGGAGAACACCGGGCGAGTGGCGCGCGTGCGCCTCGTCGAACGCGATCTTGAAGGCGAAGGAGCCCGCCCCGGAGACGAAGTTGCACTTGTGGGCGATGGCGCGGCCGTCCAGGCGCAGCGCGAGCATCATCAACTGGCCGCGCCGATACGCCGCTTTCGCGATCGTCTCGAAATACTCGCGGCTGAACGCGTCGAGCACGAGGGCGCGGCCGCCCTTGCCCTTCCAGCTGATCGATTCGACGTGCAGGAATTCTCCGATCCAGGCGTCGACGTCGTCTCCCGGCTCGAGCGCGCGGTACTCGAGCGGCCCGGCGTCCGCCAGGCGCCGCTCGTGCCGCCTCAACTCGCGCATTCGCGAGGAAGGCACGCTGGCGCGCAGATAGGCCTCCGTGTCGCCGGTCGACCGGAATAGCGCGCGCAGGAACGACACCGAAACGTAGTACGGCTTCGCGTGGCGTTCGATGTGGTCGCCCAGCGCCTGCCAGAACGGTCCATCCCCGGCGGTGAAGCCGAACTCCAGCAACGTGCTGCCATGGCTGCCAGCCGCCAACCAATCGAAGAAAGCCGCAAGACACTCCGAAGCGTATTCCGCTCGCAGAAGCGGCGTGCACAGGTAGCAGAACGGGTGCTTCCACAAGGCGAGACTCGTGAAGGGCAGGGGCATGGCCAGGCCGCCATAGCGACGTTTGCGCTCGAGCGGAAAGAAGCCGCATAGAATCGGCGGCGCCGCCGGGTTCGCTGGATCGAAAGCCTGCACGAACACGAACCGCAGGTCTCCCCCGCCGCCAAACGCCTGGATCGCCGGCACGAGCATCCACGGCTCGTAGAACACGTTCGGCTCGAGCGCCGAATCCGCCAGCGCCTGCCAGGCCGCGACGTACTCCGTCAACGCGGCCGGATCCTCGACCACCACGACCGAAAAGCGCAGGCGCGCGGATCTCGCTTCGTCGGCCTGACGCGGGGAGCCTGGATCCGCGGGAAGCGACACCGCCAGCTCGCTGCCAGCGCCTCTTCCGGCGCCCAGCACGGATCTCCGGGTCTTGACCACTTCGCTCATTTCGCGTCCGCGGATGACGCGAGGCGGTTCATGCCGCCTCGCTCGGCTTCGATCTCCAGATTCGAGTCGACGGCGGCCGACCGGCGCCACCGCAGCTTGCGGCGGAGCCACGCGAGCATCGGGAGCATCGCAACGGCGAGATCTCCCGGCGCCCTGCCCGTGCTGACGACCCGCGTCTGGATCGACCGGCGCGCGGGCCAGAGCCGGTTGAACATGGAATTGCGGGGATGCGTGCAGGAATCCACCCAGTCCGTCCGCGACTGGGCATGCAGCCGCCGAATGGCGTGGATCTCCAGCAGCAGGCCCGGGGAGTAGCGCGCGTAGTTTTCGTCGAACGCGATCTTGAAGGTGAAAGCGCCGCGCCCGGCGAGAAAGTCGCACTTGTAGGCGATCGGGCGGCCGTCGAGACGCAGCGACGACATCATCAGCTGACCGCGGCGAAACCCTTCGCGTGCGATCGCCTCGAAGTATTGGCGCTCGCCTGCATTCGAAGCGAGGGCGCTGCCTTCGCGGCCCTTCCAGCCGCTGGCTTCGAGCTGGAGGAACTCCTCGATCCGGGCGTCGATGTCGTCGCCTTGTCCGAGCACGTCGTATTCGATGTGCCCGAGCGCAGACAGCTGCTTCTCCTGATGCTTGATCTTCCGGCGGTGCCTTCCAGACAAGCCGGAGGCGAGGTGGGCCTCGGCGTCCGCTGCAGGCCGGAACAGCGCGCGTGTGTAGCTCTCGAGGATGTGGCTGGGTCTCGACGATCCATGCAGCGCCTCCACGAGCGCCTGCTGGAACGGCCCTTCGCCGCTGATCAAGGTGAATTCCATCAGAGCGCCGCTTCGCGAGTCGCTTGCGAGCCAATCGAAGAATGCCGCGAGGGTTTCGTGCGCCCATCCCGCCCGGACCAACGGGATCGTCAAGAAACAGTGTAGATGCCGCCAGAGCCGGACGCTGGGGATCGGCAAACCCTTGTAGCCACGCTGGCACTCGAGGGGGAAGAAGCCCGTGAGCAAGGGCGGTTCAGGGCGCGCCGGATCGGCGGCGAAGACGAAGGCCAGCCGCAGCGTCCTGCCGACAGCCAGGCGCTGCAACGCCGGCATCAGCAGCCACGGCTCGTAAAAGACGTTGGGCTCGAGTGCCGAAGCGGAAAGCTCTTCCCAGTCCGGAAGCAGCGCGGCGAGTTCTCGCGGGTCGCTGACGATCCTGACCGACATGCGGGCGACGCCGCTCGCCGCCGCGGTGCCCGCGTTCTGCCCCCCCGCGCGGACGGCGCATGCGGCGCCCGAACCGAGAGCGGGAACGCCCGGCCGGCTCGGCGGCTTCGACGGAAGATCGGAATCCGTGTCCATGGCGGCAGTCGTTCTCGCAATTCGAGGTTCGCTCGGAAACCCGGAGTTCAGTCGGCCCAGCGAAGGCGGCGGCCCTCGCCGCGTTCCCCTCTGCCACCCGGGCCTTTCGATGCAACCCGCGTGCCCGGAGACGCGGATGATTCCCCCTTTATAATCAGATAGTTGCATGCACGAAAGGGGAGCCACCAGGCGTTCGCCGCGCACGTCGGTCGAAATCTGGAAGAGAACGAACGAGTCCGCAAGCTGCTGCGCACCCGAGCCTTGCTGCCCGGAACCCCGCTCCCGGTCAACTCGCGTGCAACAGGAACGCCGCGTTGTCCCGGAACAGCCCCGGGGCGCTCTCGGGGTGCACGGCGAGCTTGCCCGGCGCCGCGTAATCCGCGAGCGGATTCGCCGTGCCCTCGGAATGCGGATAATCGCTGCAACACATGAGCAGGTCGGCGCCGGCGAGCTGGCGTTGGATGTTCGCAGGCAGCTCGTAGGCGAAGGCAGACACGCGCACCTGGCGCTTGAAGTATTCGCTCGGACGCAACGAGAGCGTCGAATCGCGGCCGTCGAGACGCCGCACGAATTGGCTGCCCCCGTCGAGCATCATCAAGTAGAGCGGCACCCACACCGCCGATAGCTCCACGATCCCGAGCCGAAGATCAGCGTGGCGCTCGAACACGCCGTTCAGGATCAGGTCCGTGCACGCCAGGGCTGCGGGGACGTAGAGCAGGACGCTGTCGATCGCGGAGACGCCGAGATCGGCGCGGTCCGTATACCAGGCGTCGTCGAAGACTTTCGGCTGGTCGGCGACGTGGAAGACCGGAGCTACACCGTGATGTGCAAACGCCGCCCAGGCCCGATCGAGCGCGGGATGCGAAAGGGGCTTCCCATCGACCGGCGCCGGTGCGATCATCGCGGTGCGCACACCGGCCGAGGCCAGGCGCGCGAGCTGCGCCTCGAGCCAGTCGAGATCCCGCAGCGTGAGGTGCGCCACCGGGTGAAGCTGGCCCCGGCCTTCCTGGACGACCGTCTCGCACCAGCGGTTCCATGCTGCCATGTTGGCCGTGAGCGCCGTCCGATCCCGGTGGAGGGTGCGCTCCCACACGAGCCCGTAGTTCGGAAAACAGATGGCTTCGTCGACGCCGAGTTCCGCGAGCTTCTCACGCCGGGCGGCCGGATCCCAGTAGTCGCGCGGCAGGATTTCGTCGTAGCGCGCGAGCGGCGGACTGCCGGCGCGCTCGCGTCGACGCCGCTCGCCGATCGCATCCGTCTCTCCGGGTAGCTGCACGTCGGCAACCGAGAGCACGCAGTCGCGCCACATCACACGCACATGGCCGAGCGCATCATCGACGAAGCGAATCGCATCGGCGCGGTGCGCCGGATCGATGTGCTCTTCCCACAGGCCGCGATACTCGAACAGGTGTTGGTCGGAATCGATCACCGGTCGCATGCCGACCTCCCGCCTGGAACCGGGTGATAGTCTACGCCCCAGGGGAAGCGGACGGGAGGCCCGAATCGTATCCTCTCGCGGGCTTCATCCGTCGAACCCGTGAGGATGGAGGAGGAGCGAGCATGTCCGGCAGCGCAGGGCCGCGGGAGTCGTTCGTCGAGATCTTCCAGATCGAACGCGTGAACGACGGCGAGTTCGTGACCCGGCTCGAAGATTTCTGGGGCACGCCCCTGGGTGGCGACGCGCTGGCCCGTGCAGCCCTCGCCGCGGCGGCCTCGTGCGCAGGCCTGGAACTCCAGTCGCTGCACGCGAATTTCGTGGGTCCGTTGCCCGCCGAGATCCCGCTGCGCCTGCGAATCCAGCGGCTCCGCGATGCCAAGGACCCCGCCATTCGTGAGATTCGCATCGAGAACGACGGTCTGCTGTGTCAGCTGGTGGCGAACTTCGCGCGGCCGGGCGCCGGCCCCAGCTACCAGGACGTCACGCCGCAGGCGGATCTTCCGGCTCCGGAAGACCTGCCGAGCACTCGTGAGCAGGCCGAGGCCGAGGGTTGGAGCGATTTCGCACGAGGCCCGATCGAGTTCCGGCGTGCGCAGCCCCGCGTCTGGCCCGATCCGTCGGGGCAGACGTCGGGCGGGCACATCACATGGGTGCGCCCGCGCACGCCGCTGCCCGACGACCCGCGCTTGCACATGGCGGCGCTCGTCTTCCTCGCCGATTTCTACTCCCACTGGCCGTTCGAGCGGCGCATCGGACGTAATTTTGCGTATGCCCGCTTCCAGCCCCTCGATCACGCGCTCTGGGTGCACCGATCGGTGCGCTGGGACGGTTGGTGGCTGCTCGAATCGACGAGCGAGGTGGGCCACGCCGGCCGCGCTCTCTCGCAGCGACGGATCTTCACGCGCGAGGGGCGGCTCGTGGCGTCGGCGGCCCAGGCGGCGTCCGTCGCGACGGCTTGAGCGGCACACCAGCGCGCGCTCTGCGAGCAGGCAGCGGTGATCCCCAGCGAGCCAGCTCGTCAGTGCTGCTTCGAAAGGTTGTTCACCGACAGCTCGCGCTTGAGCGTCTTGTCGTCGGGAGGCGTGGAGACGATCGTCCATGATTCGCGACGCCAGCCGCCATCCTCCGCGATGTTGGCGAACGATTCGCCGACCGAATCGATTACGCGCACGCTTTGCTTCGGGTCGGCGGGCCACGGACGATAGTCTTTGCGGTCCTCGCTCCAGCGGCCGACGAACATCCCCACGTCGATCCGCTCGTCGCGCGAATCGAAGGAGATGTAATAGAGCGGCATCGCCGTCTGGGCGTCGAGGTAGAGCACGAAGCGCGCCACCTGGCTGCCGCCCGCGTGGCCCTTGGCGCGCCCTTCGATCACGACGGCGCGGCGCAGATCCCAGCGGTCGGTTGCGAACGACAGACCCCACGGCCCGAAATCCCGATCCTTCACCTCCGGGAAACTGGGACGCGAGGCGTTGATCGGCGTGAGCACGTCTTTCGAGCCGATGAGCCGGAAATCGTAGAGCAGCGGCCGCGTCTCGAGCCCCTCGAAGCCGCTGCGCTTGGTCGTGATGCTCGACGCCGCCGCGCCGGCCGCCGCGCCGCCCGCGGCCCCGCCATCCAGGCCGCCGCCCAACCCGGAGATCGTGCTCGCCTGCACCACGCCGACGCTGAACGAGGGCATGTACACACCCTCGACGTCAGTCGCACTCACGCGCCGCACGCGCCGGTAGTTGGGGAGGTAGGCGTGAAGATCATCCGACAGGTCGGGCTGCTTCAGATGGGCCGTATCCCGATACTGGCGCCAGGCGTGGAAGCGCGCGTCGAACGGCTCGTCGAGGCGCCCGCCCGCCGCCCAGTGGTTTCCCTTCGCCCCGGGCGCGGAGTAGCCCTCATTCGGAAGATCACTGCGGAACGAGAGCTGTGCCTTCCACATCTCACCGACGAACGGCTCGCCCGTGCCGTTGCGTCCGACCATGTCGATCGTGCGGAAGGCGGCCCAGAAGCCCGCGCCCTGATAACGCAGCGCGACGTTCCACGCCCACTTCGCCCCCGCAGCGGGATCCTCCGGCGCGATCTCGAGCATCGGGAAGGGCTGCCCCGCGGTGTAGTTCTCGATGCCTCCGTTCGGGAGCAGGCGCGCGCGATCGCGAAACGTTTCGGTGGCGGCGGTATAGAACCCCGGCGGGCTGTAGTCGGCGAAGCAGGCTCCGATCTCGAGCCGCATGCCCTCGTGGAAGAATCGCTCGCGGTAGGCCCACAGCTCGGGAGGCAGGAAGTTCTTGAGCGTTTCGAGCCGCGAGAGCTGAAAAGTGTCGCCCACCTGGAACGGCACGCCCGCGGCGTCCTCGCCCGCGGGCCAGCCGGCGATACCGCCAGGCGGGCTGCACGAACTGCCGGGCGGCGGGAGGGCCCACGGCGGCCCACTCGCCGCGGTTTGCGCGGGGGCCGCGGCGCCGTCGGCGACGGGCGCCGCAGCCGGCTCCTCGGCCCGCGCACGCGTCGAACCGGCGAGCGCGGCGACGAGCAGGGCGAGCAAAACCTGAAGCGGGACTCGGAGCATCGACGTTCCTCCGCTGGATCAGCGCGATTCTACCCGCAATCTGCCCGCATCACGACAGCGTCAGCAGCTCGTGCGCGCCCGACATCCGCTCCTGGATCCGGATGTCGAGGGGGCAGGCGCCCAGACAAGGGGCGCTGCACGAGACGCAGACAGAGGCGTTCTTCTCGAGCTGCGAGTAGAGCCGCATGCCTTCTTTTTCCCAGCCGTAGTCTTCGAAATACATGCGATGGCGCAAGACATCGTGGATGGGCAGCTTTTCCGGACAACTGCCGAGGCAGACGCCGCAGTGCGGCGCGCAGTGGGTGCCGCGGATCAGGGTGTCGTACTTCTCGAGGATAGCGACATCCTCCGGTGTCGGATTCTGCCCGGAGGCGAACAGGTATTCATCCACGTGCTGGAGCTGGAAGAACGAGATCACGGCGCACGAGACGTTTGCATTCGAGAGCACCCACTTGAGCGCGGCCTGCGAATACGACCCGGCCTCGTCGCGGAAGCCGGCGAGCCCGTTGTGCTTCGCCCCCTTCAGCGTCTTCATGGCGACGACGCCCATGTCCTGCTCGCGCCGCGCCCTCTCGATGATCTCCCCGATCGGCGCCCACAGCCCATGGTGGTAGGCCAGCATCATCACGTCGAAACGACCCGACGCAACCCCCGTGTTCGCCACCTCGACCAGATTCGGCGTGTGCGTCGAGAAGCCCAGGAAGCGGACCTTGCCCTGCTCCTTGAGGCGATCGAAGGCTTCGTGGACGTTCTCATCCATCAGCCGATCGACTTCGTCGCAGGAGTGCACATGACATAAATCAACGTAATCCGTCCCCAGCCGCCCCAGGCTGCCCTCGACGGCGGCCATGTACCCGGCCACGGGCGTGCCGGGGGGCAGGTGCCCCGTCGGCGTACAGAACTTGGTGGCGATGAACAGCTGATCACGCACACCGCGGATCGCGCGTCCCATCGCCTGCTCGCTGCCCGCGCCGGAGTAATCGGGAGAGGTGTCGAAGTAATTGACGCCGCGATCGATCGCGAGACGCGCGATCTGCTCGCCGTCCTCGCCGCGGATGCGCCCCGTCCCGAGCACGATGTCCGACACGTTCCAATCCGTGCGTCCGAGCCGGCGGAAGCCCTTCACGCGGGCCCGCTTCCACGCGTCCTTCCACTCGGGATTCGTGGTGACGATCCCCTCGCTGCTTCCGATGTTGCCCGCAACCCCGCGCCAGCCGTCGTGACCGAGACCCACACCGAGAAAACCGCGCGCCGCGCCGGCGCCGGCCGCGACGACGAACGATCCGAGTGCGATGCCGGCGCCCGCACCGGCGCCGGTGAGAAATTCGCGCCGGCCCGCATCGATCTTCGCAGCTTTCGCGCGCACGGACGCGCGCATCACAAAGAAAGCGATGGCCCCGATCGCAAGCAGCGAAAGCACCAGCAAGATCGCACCCGACGCGGCGTTGTGGAGCTGGGGCGCGAAATGAACCGCCAGCGCCTGGAGCGGCTTCCCGAACAGGAAGGCGCTCTCGTCGAGCCCGATCGGAACCTTATAGAGGTAGTGGCCCGTCACGAAATAGCCAGCGACGGCGGCGAAGAGCAGGCACGCGAGAGCGGCGTTGCGGGGTCGCGCGAGCATGGGATCCCTCCAGGTCAGCCGGCCATGACGGGGCCGCCGTTGCGCAGTATACGCGCTACGTGCGCGGAGCGGACGGCGAGCCGCGATATGCTGGCTGCGAATGAGCCCGACGCGCCGACTCGTCGCACGCTTCGTCGAGGCGACGCCCCAGCGCCGCGACGCCAGCATCGGCTTGTGGCTGCGGTTCGAACCCCTGCGCCCGCGTCCAGAGGAGAGCCGCCTCGAGGATTGGGCCGACCTCGGGCCGGCGCTCACCGTCCCGGCCGTGAAGGGACTCGGCAAGGTGTTGCGGCTGCTCCGCGTTGCGCGGATCGTGGCGCCTCGTGACCCGCTGGGACTGGTGGGGCAGGCCGACCACGCGGCCGAGTTGCTGGCCCGCGCCGTCGGGATCAGCGTGCGACTCGAGGTGCGGCCGCGCACGCGCCTGCGCTTTCTCGCCTGGACGGAACGCGGCCTGGAAACGGTGCATGACGTCGAGGAGGTGATCGAGGAGGAGGACGCCTACGTGGTGCGCCGCATGCGCGGGCGCTTCCCCCTGCGCATCGAACGCAAGAACGTGATCCGCCAACGGATCGAGACCGAACGCTGGCACGAGATTCTCGACATCGGACGTGCCTGAGATCCCGCGAAACCGTAAGGTCTGGAGCGGAGCGAACGCGTGAAACTGCCCATCGTCATCCCGAGCCTCTTCGCGGCCAAATACTGGGAACAGACACCTCTCGGCGTAACGGATTGGGTCCCGGTTTCGCAGGAACGCATCAACCGCTTCGCGGAAGCGACGGATGACCGACAATGGATCCATGTCGATGTCGAGCGCGCCCAGCGCGAGTCGATCTGGAAGCAGACGATTGCGCACGGCTATCTCACGCTGGCGATGGTCCCCGAGCTGCTGTCGCGCCTGGTCGTGATCATCGGGGTGAAGACGGCGATCAACACCGGAATCGACAAGCTGCGCTTCTCGGCGCCGGTGCCCTCCGGCTCGCGCGTGCGCCTGAAGGCCGAGATCAAGGAAGCGCGCGAGGTGCCCGCGAACGCGGTGCGCATCACCTTCGCGATCCGCGTCGAAATCGAAGGCGGCAGCAAGCCCGCGCTGCTCGCGAACGTGAACTACCTCTACTACTCGGCCTGAGCGATCCCGCGGAGTCTTGACGAGAGCCGGGGGCGCCCCGATGCTGCGTCGCATGCGCGTCGCGTTGGCCCAGGTGAATCCCACCATCGGCGACCTCCGCGGCAACCGGCGTCTCGTCGAGGAAGCCGCCGCCAAGGCGGCCAGCGAGAGAGCGGACCTGGTGGTCCTGCCGGAGATGGTCCTCACCGGCTATCCGCCGATGGATCTGCTCGAGCGCGAGGGCTTCGTGCGCGACCAGCTGCGCGAGCTCGCTGCGCTCGCGCCGGCCTCCGAGCGCGTCGCGATCGCGCTCGGCGCCGTGCTCCCCGCACCCGATGGGAGCCCACAGCGGCTGATGAACGCCGCCGTGCTGCTCGCGGGTGGCCAGCGCCGCGCCGTTCGCGCGAAGACGCTGCTCCCGACCTACGACGTCTTCGACGAGAAGCGCTGGTTCCAGCCCGCCGCCCAGCGCGAGACGGTGACGTTGCGCGAGGGCGGCGAAAGCTTTGGTCTGACCATCTGCGAGGACATGTGGGTACACGAGATCGGGTATGACACGGACCCCGTGCGCGAGCTGGTCGAATCCGGCGCGCGCTGCCTCGTGAACCTCTCCGCATCGCCGTGGCACGTGGGCAAGGCGGAGCAACGGCGGCGCATGTTCGCCGATCTCGCGACGCGCCACGGCGCTGCCTGCGTGTTCGTGAACCAGGTCGGTGGAAACGACGAGCTGATCTTCGACGGCGCCTCCTTCGCGATGGATCAACGCGGGCGCGTGCTCGCCACGCTCCCCCACTTCGAGCCGGGCTTTGCGGTGGTCGATCTGGCGAGCCCGCATGCGGGACAGGCGCTCGCGGCCGTCGTCGATCCGGACCCGCTGACACAGCTCGAACGCGGTCTCGTGCTCGGCATCCGCGATTACTTCCGCAAACAGGATCTTCCACCCGGCGCCGTGGTGGGCCTATCCGGAGGCATCGATTCGGCCGTGACGGCCTGGCTCGCGGTCGAAGCGCTCGGCCCCGAACGGGTGGTCGGGGTCGCGATGCCGGGTCCGTTCTCGTCGGACCACAGCCTAAGCGATGCGGTCGCGCTCGGGCGCAACCTCGCGATCGAGGTGCGCCGCATCGACATCCGGCCGATCTATCAGGCCTACCTGGCCGCCTTCGGCGCGCTGTTCGGCGCGCGGAGCGACTACGGTCTCACGCAGCAGAACATCCAATCGCGCATCCGCGGCGCGCTGCTGATGGCGGTCTCGAACGCCGAGGGCAGGCTGGTGCTCGCAACGGGCAACAAGAGCGAGCTTTCGATGGGCTATTGCACGCTCTACGGCGACACCGTGGGGGGACTCGCCGTGCTGGGCGACGTCTACAAGCGCGACGTCTACGCGCTCGCACGGCGCGCCAACACCCGTGGCGAGCGGATTCCGCGCGGGAGCCTCGAGAAGCCGCCCTCGGCCGAACTCGCGCCGGGGCAGCTGGACAGCGACGACCTGCCGAGCTACGAGCTGCTCGATCCGATCCTCGAACAAATCATCGAAGGGCAGCGAGGCTTCTCCGGGATCGTGCCGCCGCCCGGTGCGGACGACGCACTCGTCCGGCGCATCGCGGCGCGCGTCGATCGCAACGAGTACAAGCGCCGGCAGGCGCCGTTGGTGCTTCGCACATCGCCCAAGGCATTCGGCCCGGGCCGCCGCCTTCCGATCGCCCAGCGCTACCGCGAAGAGGCGCCCTAGACCTGGCTGATCGCGCGGACGTTCTCGGCGCGGGCGCCGCGCGGGCCCTCCTGCACGACGTACTCGACGGTATCGCCCTCGGAGAGCGCATCGTAATCCGTCGGGCCGAGGCCGGAGCGGTGGAAGAAGACTTCCTTGCCGTCGTCGCCGCGCACGAAACCAAAGCCCCGCTCGCGCACGAGCTTCTTGATCTTGCCCTGCACCTTCGGCCCGCTCGGCATCGCCCGCGCAACCGGCGCTCGCCGCGGTCCGCGTCCGCTGCTGCGAGCGCGGCCTCGGCCGGTATTGAAGCGGTCGGAGAGCACGAATTCTTCGCGGAAGAGACGCGTGGGTGCGACCAGATCCTGTAGATCGGCGGACTCCGGCGAGAGCAGGACCTCCTCCTCCCCGGCAACGACGACCGTATAACGCAATCCCGTGTTCCCATGGGTCACACGAGTTCCCGCTTCAACGTCTTCCATTTCGAGCATGGCAGCGACCTCGTGACGGCGCCGGTGGGCGGCGGATGGCAGCGTCAGCCAGCGCTGCGTCGGCTCAGGCAAGCACTCCGCGCGCAGCCGCTCGGCGGCCAGGAGGACTCACTCGCGCCGACGGCGGCTAGAAGCGCAGGGAAGCCGATAACTTAGAGGATCGACGCTCACCGGTCAAACGGAACCGCGAACCCCTCCGCTCGGCTACGCTGCGCGCGCTCTGCCCCGCGAGGAGGCCCCGCATGCCGCAGCTCCGGGCCGTCCCGGCCTTCCGAGCCCGTTGGCGCGCGGGCGGAACCGCCCTCGCCGCGGGCCTGGCGACGCTTCTGCTCGCCGCCGCAGGCCAGGGTCAGGCGCCAGGCAAGGCGGTGCTGCGGGTCGGCACCAGCGGGGACTACGCCCCGTTCAGCCGCACGCGTGCGGGCGGGGGCCGAGCCGGATTCGACATCGCGGTCGCCCGGGCCTACGCGGAGCAGCGTGGCCTCGGACTCGAGTTCGTGCCCTTTCGCTGGCCGAATCTGCTGCACGATCTCACGGCGGATCGTTTCGACGTCGCGATGAGCGGCGTCACGGTCCGGCCGCTGCGTTCGCTCGGCGGCCGCTTCAGCGTGCCGGTCGTCGAGAGCGGAGCGGTGCTCTTGCTGAGGCAGCCAGAACGCTTCAGCGAAGTCGAACAGTTGAATCGCTCCGACCTGCGAATCGGCGTCAATCGTGGCGGCCATCTCGAGCAGGTGGCCCAGGAATATTTTCCACGCGCCACGCTGCTCTCCATCCAGGACAACGCGGCCGTCCGGGAGGCGCTGCTCGCAGGCGAGCTGGACGCCGCCGTGACGGACAGCCTGGAAGCGCCCCTGTGGCGGCGCGGCGCCGAAGATCTCGGACAGACGGCGACTTTCACCCGCGATCGCAAGGCCTATCTCGTGCGGGCGGATCGACCCGCGCTCGCGGCCGATCTCGATGCATGGCTGCTCGCACGCGAGGCCGATGGCAGTCTCGCCACGCTGCGCCGCGAATATTTCGGCGGCGCCGGGGAGACGGCGACCGCGACGCCTCTCGGCGCGCTCGTCGCCGCCATGGACGAGCGGCTCGCCTTGATGCCGCTCGTCGCCGCCGCGAAGCGCCGCGCCGGGCTCCCGATCGAAGTGCCCGAGCGCGAGGACAGGGTGATCGAGTCCGCCGTCACCGGAACCCGCGATGCCGCCACACGCGCAGGTGTCGCGCCGCTGCCCTCGGCCGCCGTGCGCGCCGTATTCGCAGCGCAGCTCGAGGCCGCCAAGGAAGTCCAGTGGAACGCCCTGCACGATCCCACGTTCGCGCCCGAAAAGCCGATTCCGGATCTGGACACGCAGCTCCGCCCAGCGCTGCTGCGCATCGGCGAGCAGATCGGCAGCCTGCTCGTCGCCCTTCCCCCCGATCCGGGGGACGAAGCGATCCGCGGGGCGGTCCGCGACGGCCTGCGCACTCCCCGCTTGTCGTCGGATTCGATCGCCCAAATCGCCGAGGCGCTCGTCAAGCTCACGACCGCACGCAAGGCGACGCCGCGACCGCCGGCGCCGAATCCCGGAGAGTGAGCGCGGTTCAGGAGCGCGTCAGCGCGCGCGCGACGAAACCTGCGAGCACCGGGATCGCGAGACACACGCCGTAGCGCAGCGCTGCGAGTTGCCAACCCAGGATCGGAACTTCCCAGGCGACAAAGCGATGCAATGCGAGCAGGGACCAGGCCGTGAGAAACGCGATCACGGGGCCGGTCGCCGCTCCCGAGCGCACCATCAGCGCGGCGATCGGCATCGCGACGAAGGGACCGGCCGGCGTGAGCATGCCCGCGCCGGTGGCGAGCAGGATGCCGCGCAGACCGGAGGCCGCTCCGAGCGATCGGCTCATCCACTCGCTCGGCAGCAGCAGCTCGGCGAAGCCGGCAGCGACGAAGGAAACCGCAATCACGAGCGCGTAGCGCAGGATCAGGCGCCCTCCGCCCGCGAACCCCTGCTGCACGAGCGGCACGCCGCCACGCGACCACGCGAGCACCGCCAGCAGCACGCACACCGCGATCAGCACCCACAAGCTCGCGTCGAACACACCGGCGTTGCGCGCCATCAGTAATACGACGTGCGGGTGCGGTGGCGCGGGTGCGCCTTGTACTCGGGGCGCTGACCGCGGGTCCACAGCCGGTAGTCGAGTTGCTGGGCGCTGAAATCAGCGCCCAGCTGGCGCGCTTCGGCCACGCAGCCTTCGACTGCATGCACGGACGCGGCGCGCAGCTCGACTTCCTCCGGCAATCCGGCTTCGATCGGATCGCCCCGGTCGATGCGCGCAGCCAGCTCCGGCGTGTAGACGAGGACCCCTTCGCGCCGCAAGACGTGGGGCACGAGATTGTCGGCGAAAATCGTGAGCTCGGAGAGATCGTCGAAGCGGCCGGGGCCTTCCCCGCCGAATGCGGAAGCGAGATCCGCCGAAGTGAGCTGCGCGCGCTTGAAGAACGGAACATCGAGCTCGTCGTATCGCTCGACGTCGCGGTAGAGAGGCATCGAAGCGAGTTCGCGTACGAGCGCGGCGCACGAGCCCCCCGCCTGCTCGACCACCGCCTCGAAACGCCCGCCGTGGCGCTCGGCGAGAAAGCGGCCCAGGTCGCGCAGCGCCTGCGCGTAGAGCTCCAGCAGTTCGGTGCGCTCGGGAACGCCCGCCGGCTGCCCGAGCACGCGCCCGCACTCGCTGGCATCGAGCTGCGCGAGCTCGGCAGCGGACCACGGACCGCGCGCCTCGAAGTGCTCGCGCAGCGCATGGGCTACGGTGAAATAGCCCGAGAGGCCAGGACGTTTCTCGATGTAGGGGAACCAGCCCGAACCGAAATTGATGGCGTCGAGCGTGATGACGTAGGCGAGTGTATCTCCCCCGCGACCGAGCAGATGATGTGCAGGGTCGAGCCCGGCGGGCCGCCCCGGCTCGGCGAGCAGCTCCGCACAGAAGCTGCGGAGACGCTCGCGGTCGATGCGCACATGTCGCGCACGCCGCGAAACTTCCGCGCAGGCCGTGCGGATCTCCGCGAAGACGCTCACGGCGCGGGGGCGAGCAGCGAGAGCGCGCCTTCGAGAATCTCGATGCGGGCCGGCAGCGCGCCGAGCGGCTCGCCATCGACTTCCAGGCGCACGCTGGGCGGACCCAGCGCCTCGATCACGCGGCCGCGAAACGTCCGCACCAACCCATCCTTCAGATGCGTGCCCCGGTACATCTGAAAGAGCTTCACGAGCAGCTGCGCCTGCGAGAGGCCGGCGACCGCCACCACGTCGAGTCTTCCGTCGTCGCAGTGGGCCTGCGGAGCGACGAGCATCCCGCCGCCGAAGTAGCGGCCATTGGCCGCCGTCGCGAGGATCAGCGGGCCAGCGTGCACGATCTCGCCATCCACCTTGAGCGTCACGGGATGGCTGCGATGGCTCAGGATCGCGCGCAACGCGCCGACCAGGAACGCGCCGCTCCCGCCCACGAAACGCGGCGAGCGCTCCGCAAGCGTAACAACCAGCGCGCTGATGCCGATGCTCGCGATGTTCAGGCCGTAGAAGATTCGATCCCGGCCGGCGTCATCACGCAGGGTGACGCGGTACGCATCGACGCGGCGCAGCTTGCCCTCCGCGATGCAGGCGATCGCGCGATCGAGATCGCGCGGCACGCCGAGCGTCTTGACGAAATCACTACCGGTTCCGAACGGCAGGATTCCGATGCGCGCGTATGCGCCGAGGCCCGCGCCGAGGAGACCCGTCGCCACCTCCGACAGGGTGCCGTCGCCGCCCGCAACGATCAGCCGCTCGACGCCCGCGCGCACCGCCTCGCGCGCCAGGCGCTCCGCATCGCGGGGGCCTCGCGTCCACTCCACTTCGAGCGGCCCGAGCGCGGCGCGCAGTCGGCGTTCCACTGCCGCAAAGCGCCGTCCCGTGGCGCCGTCGCGGCTGAAGGGATTCACGATCGCAAGCGTCGATTCCTGCACGGCGCGCATGGTACTCGACGCCGTGCGCCTTTGAGCCCATTCCCGGTGGCCCCTGCGGGCGAAACCGCCTGGAATTCCCGTTTCACCCCCTCAGCAACGCCCGCGGTCGGACGATACGTGCTGCGGGAGTGTCCCCCTGCATGTGGCTGCACGCGCTGCTGCTCGAGATCGTCCTGCTGCTCGCCGCCTGGATCGCATTGGGCGTGTGGCAGAAGGACCGCGCCACACCCGGCCGGCGCACTCTCTTCGGGCTCAACCTCGCGATCGCGATCTGGTGCCTGGGTGAAATCCTCGAAATCCGCGGCGTGCTCGGTCCGATCGGCGGCGATCGCGTCCAAATGATCGGAATCCTGGCGCTCCCGCCGCTGTGGCTGGCGGCCGCAGCGCGCCTCGCCCAACTGGATTTCTCGCGGCGCGTCCCCTGGTTCCCGGCGGTGCTGATCGCTCCGCACACCGCCATCTACGCGCTGCTGTGGGCCGGCGCCTGGAGCAGCCTCTTCGTCAGCTACGCCGCCGATGGCACCCAGACACCCGGGCCACTGTGGTGGGCGAGCTGGGGCTATTCACTGACGATCGCCACCGCGGGCTCGCTCGTCTTCCTGTGGGCGGGGCTCTCCCGGCGCCGCCTGCCACATGCGCGACGTCTGCTCGCGGTGGGCGTGATGGGCCTCGTGCCGGTGATCGGCAACGCGGCCTGGACCGCCGCCGGTCGCTCCTGGCCACTCGACCCCTCACCATTGCTGCTCGCAGTCGCCCTGCTGGGGATACGCAGCGCGGTGTTCTCGGGCGGGATCCTCCAGGCGCTGCCCGTGTCGCAGCACGACCTGCTCGAGCATCTACCCTTCGGCGTCCTGCTGACGGACCGCCGCGGCACCGTGATCGACGTGAATCCGGCCGCCGAGCGCCGCCTCGGCATCTCCGAGGTCCAGGCTCTCGGCCGCAATCTCGAGTCGGTGGTGGCGAGCGCCGACGCGGCGCTGCGGATCGAAAGCGTGCCGGTGCGCGCGGCCGGCCGCGAAGCCGGCCACCTCGTGCTGCTCGACCCGCCGCGCAAGAACGGCTAGCGACGACCCGATCAGCGCTGGCGGGGTGCGGGCACGAGCGGAACCCGTGCCGCGCGGCACGCAACGGCACGGATCCGCTAGGGCTTCTCGCGCAGGACGTTCAGCGCCGATCCAGCGCGAAACCAGGCGATCTGTTCGGCGGAGAGCGTGTGGCGCGCCTCGCAGGCGTGCTCGCTGCCGTCCGCGTGCCGGAGCAGCACCCGCACGGGCTTCCCGGGTGCGAGCCCGGCGAGCCCCGTGATGCTCACCCGATCCGTCTCCTGCACGGCTTCGTAGTCGGCGGGATTCGCGAACACGAGCGGCAGCACGCCCTGCTTCTTGAGATTCGACTCGTGGATGCGCGCAATGCTCCGCACGATCACGGCCGCGCAGCCGAGCAGCCGCGGCGACATCGCCGCGTGCTCGCGGCTCGAGCCCTCGCCGTAGTTCTCGTCGCCAACGACGACCCAGCGCAGACCTTGCGCACGATAGTGTCGCGCGATCTTCGCGAAGCCCTGGCCCGTTTCGCCCGAGAGCAGATCGAGGCCCTCGCCGGACTTGCCGTCGAAGGCGTTGAC
>JANNIY010000006.1:0-4504 GCA_031405455.1 Deltaproteobacteria bacterium
GTCACGGTCAGCAGATCCGTCGGGTTGACCTCGTACAGCAGAGAAGACCGCCGGCTGTTGGTGAGAAGCGCGGCAGCCATTCCGGCCGCGCCCCCGGCTGCAGCCGATTCAAATAAGGGCGAGCGGAGCGAGCATACTTTAGGCCGCTGTCTGCTGCACGCGATGTTGGACTGCACGCGCACGATCGTTAGGGCGCGAACAGTTCGTGAAGTAAGGCGAGGGTGGAGGCAAGCGCCGCTGGCGCCAAGCGCCCGAGCTTCCGGCCGAGGCGCTCGCGATCGACGGTGCGTACCTGATCGAGGGCGATGAAACCGTCGCGTTGTTGAAACCGACAGGGAGCGCGCCAAGGATATGCATGACCGCCCGTGGTCATGGGTGCGACGATGACGGTGCGCAGATGGCGATTCAATTCGTCGGGCGAGATAACGGCGCAAGGTCGGGTCTTACGGATCTCACTGCCGCGAGCGGGATCGAGCTGAACGAGGATGACGTCGCCCCGCTTCGGGGTCACCGCCATTCCCACTCCTCCCGATCGAAACGTGTGCTCGTGGGCGCATCAACGAGGGCGTCATCCCCGGCCGCGTGCATAGCCTTGGCCGCGTCGGCCCAGCCGGCGCGCGGCGCGCGCGCGGCTTCAATGACGATTCGGCCTGGGGTCGCGCGCAACACGACATCCTCGCCCAAGCCGGCCTGTTCGAGGAGTGCCCAGCCGCAGATCGCTTTGCAGAACGCGTACCGAGCGCCCAGGAGTTGCGGATTGACGGCGGCTTGCATGACGTCGCCGTGGGCCACGCGGGGCGGATAGTCCCTGTATTGAGGGAGTTCTTGTTGAAATGACGCCGCGGAGGCGTGACGGCCTAACCTCGGAATGCAGCCGACGCGCCGCGTGACACCGGGCGGCGCGCGGCTGATTCGGCGTCGTTAGGCGGACTGTCGCCATGCAAGACCGATGGGCCGTGTGGGGACCGGGAACGAGACACCTCCGGGAAGGGAGATTGACATGAAAAGCGTTTCGTTCGTGGTTGCGGTTCTCTTGGCGACCACTGCTTCAGTCTCTGTCCAAACCAGACCAGCGGGCACGTGGAGGGTAGATGGTGTGGGCTGGTCGGTCTTTCTCAAGATGGAGGGCCCACGACTGACAGGCCTCGTGAGCCACTGTGCCACCACGTCTGCAGCACCTGCTGAGATTCACGACAGCAGCATCGCCGGGAATACCATCACCTTCAAGTGCACGAGTTCCGATCGCGACCGCACGTTGACTTTCACCGGCGTGATCAACGGTGATGCAATCACTCTTGACTGGGAGAAACGCGTTCGGAACGGCGGGCTCGATAACGGCGCTGTTGATCAGATATTTGGCCCGTTGGCGCCTCGCCAATTCACGGCGAAGCGCGTTCCAGATGGTGAGCTTGCGAAGGCTGCCGACGAGGTACGTGGCCTGGAGTTCGCGGCGGCCGTCAATCTTCTTCCGAAAGACACGAAAGCCGAAGGATTGCTCTTCGTGCCACGGAAACTCAGCCGCGTCCGTACGGTCATTGTCGTTATCAGGTACGGTTTGGGTTCCTTGCTGGAGGGCAAGATAAGACGGCGTCTCCGCGTACCGCCGAGACCTTGTGGAAGACGGGACGTTCACTTGGCGCACCCTGGACGTTTGCCGTCGAACCCGACGCAAGGCACGGCGATGAGAAGGACGTCGAGAAGGCGAACGCGCTCATGATTCCCTGGATCACAGCTGTCGTTCGTCAGCGCCTGTCGCCGGAGGGCGCGACGCTAGCTGTCGTTAACGACGGGTCTGCCTGGATGGGGAATAATCGGACCGGCGAGGTTGCGCCGTACAACACGTTCACAGGTTCGAAGCTGGAGGCGAGCTGGTTGCCGGATGAACCGAGTGCGCGAGGGTGGCGGGTTGTGCTCGGAGCAGTAAAGTGAGAGCTGCTTCGAGGAGCAGCGCCGCCTAACAGGCGCTGCACCCGACGGCGCCGTGTGAGTGCTTGGCTCATTCGAGGTTGTCCGGAACGGCGCCGCGGGTGAGCGCCGACCGTTAGCCGGCCGAATCATGCGCACTGCAATAACTGATTCTTGTCGTACAGCAAAGGACTTTAGATGAAGAATGGCCGAGCGACGAAGCAAATAAGCTTGTGGCCAATTGCGCTGATTTGCTGGGCATCCTGGACACCGGCCGCAGCGCAGCGGTATCAACCAGTGATCGACGTGCATAAGCATGCCTCCTGGCCGGGCGACAGTGATACCGCGGCGCGCGCCGCACTACTCGCTGAAATGGACGCGGAAGGGATCGTCCTTTCTCTCTTGCACATCAACGAGCCCGGCGATGTGCAGGGTTGGTTGCAGGCAGCCCCGGGACGATTTATTGGCGGACCTGCGATGCCATGCCCGCCAGCACCGCGGGAGCCGTTCTATCGCTGTTTTGCTGAGACAAAGGGCTGGCCTGACCTCGCCTGGCTGGAGCGCGAAATGGCTGCCGGTAGAATTGGTCTGCTCGGGGAGCTGCTATTCGTCTACACAGGGGATCATCCTGACGATGCTAGGATGTCACCGAATTGGGCAGTGGCCGCGAAATACGATGTGCCCGTCGCTGTTCACATCAATCGCGGACCGTCGCCAGGAACGGGTCCTCGCAGCGATCCCAGATGCTGCCCAGGGTTCGATGGCGAAATGGGCAATCCGGCCCTGCTGCGGCCGGTGCTCAAGCGGCACCCAGGCCTGAGAATCCTGCTCCAGCATGTCGGCCCGCCGGGTCCGCTCCGCTTTGATGCGGAGACGCGGGCGCTGCTAACGGATCATGAAACGGTGTACTTCGACATGAGCATCATCAACATCACTCTCTCGGCGGAGGCACACGAAGCGGAGCTGAAGCGCCTGATCGACGCCGGGTTTGGCGATCGGATCATGTTCGGCTCGGATACCCGTCCTGCCGCACCGATCCTGCGTCGGCTGGAGAGCATAAAATGGCTCACAGCGAAGCAGCGCGCGGCTATCCTTTACGACAACGCTGCGCGGTTCTTGCGCTTCGACCCGCAAACAATCGCCCGACATCACACGCGCTCACGCTGATAGACGAGCCGGCGGCGAGATGAGCGAGAGGTCGATTCAAGCCGTCTAACCGCGGTCGGAGCCGACGGCGCGAGAACTTGTCGCTGGCGCGCCGCGGCTCAACCGCATGGCGTTGATATGGCTGTCTTCTGTCAAGTAGGCACACCTGTCCCGTCTCATCGATGAGTTCCTCTGAGCCCGTTCTTTTCGTGCTCTTCGTTCTTCAGGTCCGTCTGGTCGGCGGCACCGCGTTCTAGCGACGGTTGACGCTGCTGATATCCGCGGGTTGGGTACCGCCCAGACTGTGGTTCGTCGCGGAGCTGCCTCGCTCTAGGCACGGACGTATCGATGGTGCTGATGTCCATAACGTTTCCGAGGGTTCTCCACCTGACCGCGATGCCGCCGACCCGGCGGACCTGCTGCGCGCGCGCCTACGCGGGGGGCGCGGGCACCTCCCGGGCGATGGCCCAGATGAAGCCCGTCAGCTCACGGGCGATGGCCGTCGCCACTTTCGGTTTCGCTTTCCCCCGTGCCACCAGCTTCCGAAACCGGGACGTCAAGCGCAGCTGGGCCTTCCACGCGATGTCACAAATCGGCTTGGGTAATCCTTCTTGACGGTAGAGCATCTGCCGGCCGATCCGGGGGATACCTTGATAGGCCCACGCCGCTTCGGCGAGCAAGCGACGCGCGTGCGGATTACCGGCCTTGGTGATGCCGCCGCGTCGCACGCTCGGGCCGCTGGAATACTCCGACGGCACGAGACCCAGAAACGCCATGAGTTGCCGGGGATGGTCGAAGCGGCGGATGTCACCCACTTCGGCGACGAGGCCGACGGCCGTCACAAACGAGACGCCGCGCAACGCTTGGAGCGCGTTCACGACCGGCGCCCAGCGCCAGGCGGGCGTGTGCGCCCGGAGTTGGTCCGTGAGGCGTCCGACGCGCTGTTCGGTTTCGTCGATCGTGTCCCGGTACTCCTGCAGCGTGATGTGCTGGGGGGCCAGCGGAAAGCTCAGATCCGCCAGCCAGCGTCGATAGACGTTGGTCCAGCCGGCGCGCCCCGGATAGCGGCGCCCTTGCCGCAGCAGAAACGCTTTCACGCGATGCTTCGCTTGCGTGCTCAGGCCGACGGCATCTTCGCGCGCCCGCACTAAATCGCGGAGCGCTTCGTCGTCGGCCGTGGGAATGTAAATCGCGGTGAGTTCGCCGGCGCGATGCAACCGCGCCAGGGCGTCGCCATCGCGCCGATCGGTCTTGATCCGATCGCCGCTGCGTTTCGGCATGCTCGAGGGATTCACCACGACGCACTCTTCGCCCTGGGCCGTCAGGTAGCGATGGATCCCAAACCCACAGGGACCGGCCTCGTAGACAAAACGCAACCGACGCGTCGGGGCCCGGAGCGCCTTCACGACCTTCGCCAGCGCTTCCAGGTCGCCGGTGATCCCCCCGTAGTGGC
>JANNIY010000007.1:0-13341 GCA_031405455.1 Deltaproteobacteria bacterium
GCCGAAGGGCAGGTAGTAGTAGCGGTTGCGGGCGGTGCCGCCGTCTTCGATGGTGAGGATCGTCGAGCCCAGGTGATCCGTGAGGTAGAAGAGAGCGGGTTCGTCGTGTGTGCCGACACGCGCCCGGGACGACCACTCTCCGTCTCCGCCGACGCCTTCACTTCAGGAACTCCCTGCTCAAAATCTTTCCGGTCGCGGGGTCAAGCTCGCACTTGTATGAGGAGAACGAATTGACAACCAAGGGATTCCGGCTCGAAATCAGGTAGTAATAGTCCTCTCTACCGCTCTCGGGGAACTCGGCCACCCACAACTTCTCTCCATCGAGCCCGACGCAGACCATGTTTCCGGAAGACCACGAACCCGAGCCCGGATCAAACAGCACGAAGATCCGACCGTCCCTTAGAAAGGCGTCTTGAATCGGATGTTCGAGTTCGATCCACCTTCCTTGGGCCACGATCCTGTTTCTATCGAATGCGATTTTCTCGATGGTCATGGCAACGGTGCCCCCGGGCCGAAGCTGCCGTCCTTCCCACGAGCCTCTTCGATGTTCTTGTTGATGTCGACGCCAGACGGTGTTTGCAGAGTACCGTAGGGGTTCGTCGCAGCGTCGGTCGCCACATTCCCGGCGTCGGCGTACTGCTGCTCTTGGGACTACTCCTCGTGCACCTCCTCACTCTCATCCGTTCTCACGCGCGGCGGCCTGGAGCGCTTTCGCTAGATCCAAAAGTCCAGGAGCAATCGACGCGTTCGCTGGAGAAGCTGCGCTTCCTTTCAGAAGATTAGCCACCCACAGCGCATCCTGAGCCCTAAGAAACGCGGGAAGCTTGGGGACAAGCTCCTGGGCTCTATCGAGAAACAGCTGCCTCCCCGGGTCGGTCACCTGAGGGATGGAGGCAAGGACCAGAAGGTCCGATGTCTGGCTCCTCACCAGGTCACTCACGCGTTCGGCCGCCTCCTCGGCCCGCCTCATGCCTTCGCTGAACCGCACGCGCTCAGCCTCTGAGGTCGTACTCTTCATCAAATTTGCGAACCCTTCCAGCTGTGCCAGAAGCTCCGCGCGGTTGGGGGCTGTTTCTAGTGTCCGAGAAAGCGTTTCGGCACGAACAGCGATGAGCTCTCTGTCAAACAGCAGGCTGTCATCAAGTCGCGCCGAATACAAAGCAGGCAGATCCGGAGGAGGCAGCTCCTTTGCGTCGTCCGCCGGATTACTTCCGTCGGGAAGCTCGAATCCGCGGCGGTAACTGAGAACAAGTCGGTCGAACAGCAGCTGCGACGGTCCACTTGCACGGGGGAGCTGCTCTCGAGGGAGCTTGTCAAGCACACGCAGCGCGCGCTCGTACTCGCTTGCAGTCCAAGGCTTGGTCGGATCGGGTACACCCAGTTCACGGTATTTCGAAAGCGAAGGCGACGAATCTTCAGGCACGATCAGTTCGATATCCGCCGCGATCGAGGAGAAAACGACCGAAAAAAGGATCACCGCCAGGGCGAGAAGGAGAAATCCCCGATTTGCGCTCTTTGCCATGAGCATGATCGTCACCTGACTTGAATCGGCTTGCCGATGGGACTGCGGACTATCGCTTTGATCCCTTCCAGGCCGCTCAGGAAGCGCTGCGCGCCTTGCCTTGCCGCCTGACTCTCGGGGCCAAGCAAAACACCGGGAAGGTCTCGTGCGATCTGCGCGGGCGTTCTGGCAGGACTAAGTACGCCAAAAGCTGACGTAGAGAGGGACGCGGCGATCTCTACCAAGCCGATTCGGAGGTCGGACTTGGCGAGTCCAAGTTCAAGCCGCGTTCGATCCGCCCCTGGCTGCCGGGTCAGTTCCGCGATCGTTACTCGCAGCTCGGCGAATCCGACGAGTTCCTCTCGGCCAATTTGATTAACGACATCTTCGGGAACCTCGCGATTCTGGAAGATCGCGATTGCAGCGATCTCGGAGGGAGATTTTTCCCATTGGGACCCCACGCCCTCCCGTGGCCCCGCCGCGAGCGCAGTGAGCCCGCTGAACGGATTCCCAGCCAGGAAGTCGAAGAAGTCCGCGTGCCAGCGATTGAGTCCCGCGATCACGTTGCCCGTCCCGTTGTTCCCAAACGGCGAGACCGGCGGCGCAGCCGGCGCCCCGCCTCCGCTTCCGCCTGCGGGTTCGCCTCCGCCTCCGCACCCCTGCACGCTGTCCTCGCACGCGCGCGTAGTGGGCGCGAGCCCGCTCGGGTCGATCCACCGCACGGGATTGTTCAGGGCATAGGTATAGCGGTTGAAGGACTGCGGGTCGGCGGGATTGGCGACGAGCGGGTCGGGCTGGAGGAAGCGACCGGTTTCGGGGTCGTAGACGCGCGCGCCGAGCAGATAGAGACCCGTGCCCTCGAGGATCTCTTCCCCGGTGAAGCGGTGGCGCAGCGAGGGGCCTTCGCTCGCGATCCCGGGGTCGCCGAAGGGCAGGTAGTAGTAGCGGTTGCGGGCGGTGCCGCCGTCTTCGATGGTGAGGATCGTCGAGCCCAGGTGATCCGTGAGGTAGAAGAGAGCGGGTTCGTCGTGGGTGCCGACGCCCGTCGTCAGCGGCGGCGGGCCGACGCCGCAGGGCGACGCCAGCAGCGTGGGAGCGATCACGAGCAGCGTACCGGCGCTTCCCAGCCGCAGCGCGAGCGATCCGCTGCGGGTGTCGCGGCCGCGGCGGCGCAACGCGACGCCGAGCAGCAGGAGTCCGAGCGCCGCGTAGCCGACACCGAGAGCGCCCAGCGGAAGCTCGGGGAGATCGGGCGTGCGCCAGGTGAGCAGCCACGGCAGCGAGGCGCTCGGCGCCGACCAGGTTCGTGCCGAGGATGCGACGCGCACGCCAGCGACGAAGAAGTGCTTGTTCACGCGTTGCAGATTCAGGTGGTACTCGTAGTCGGGCTCGGGCAACGCGACGGTGTAGAGACCCCGGCGCGTCGTGAGACGCCTACCGTCGGCGGCGTAGGCGAAGGTGGCGCTGGCGCCGTTCGAGGCGGCGAGCACGGTCATGCGGCCTGCCGAGTCGTACGTGAAGTCGACGTTCGAAGCGCCCTGGCCCACGGCGCCCTGAAAGCCGGTGCGAAGCTTGCGGGTGACGTTGCCCGCGGCGTCGTACTCGAAATCGAGCGTGCGGCTGGCGTCCGTCGAAGAAACGCGCTTGAGCGCATGGGGGCGAAGCGAATCGTCGTATACCAGCGATGCCCAGCCGATGCCGTTCGCGGGCTTGTGATCTTTCTTGGTGACATTCCCGAGCGCGTCGTATGCGTATTTAGTTCGATTGGTTTGCGTTCGCGGAGCGCAGTCGATTTCCCGGAGGGCGAGAGTCACCAAGAAGTCTCGATGGGGATCCGTGTGTCTCGATGGTTTGACGTTACCTGGTGTCCGAATTCCGCTCGGGCACGCGGCTCGGTGCAGCCAGTGCCGGGGCGAAGACGAACGGATCCCTGATACTCCGATGCGGAGTCGATTGCAAGCGCTTCTGTCATCGATGGGAGTGGCACGGCTATGCGAGCCGAGCGCGTCGTGGAGGTGGCACGCGCTGGAACGGGAGCCGTACGTCGGGCAGCAGCGCCGCCACCGTGCCCGCGAGGCGTGCGATCGGGTGCAAATCCGCCGCGGCGCGCAGATCTTGCGCCGTGACGTGGAGATAGAGCTGGGTGCTCGAGATCTGTCGGTGGCCGAGCAGATCTCGGATCGTGACGATCCCGACGCCGGCGCGCACGAGATGGGTGGCAAAGGTGTGCCGCAGCCGATGCGGCGACACGCGCATCGGGAGACGTGCGCGGCGGGCCAGCGTGCGCACGCGCTCATAGACACCGCCGCGCGTGAACGAGCGGCGCTGGCGGTTTACGAAGAAGGGCGCCTTCGGCGTCGCCGGTCCGCGGGCGTGCCGGTAGGTCGCGAGCGCCGCCGCCACCCTGGCATGCAGCGGAAGGGTGCGCTCGTGGCCGCCCTTGCCCGTCACGGTGATGGTCGCGTGCTCTAGATCGACGTCGCTCTCGAGTAAATTTGCCGCCTCCGAGGCGCGGATGCCGGTGCCGTAGAGCAGCTGCAGCAGGGCACGATCCCGCAGCCCGAGCACGGTGTCGTCCTCCGGCGCTGCGAGCAGGCGCTTGACTTCGGGCTCGCTCAGCACGCGCGGGAGCTTGCGCGTGGGGGCGCGCAGTTTTGGGAAGTGGGCCAGCGGGTTGCGCGCGGGCTCGAGCTCGCCCATCGCCACCATCGCGCGGTAGAAGCTGCGCAGCACCACCACGTGACGGCCCACGGCCGCGTCGCCATTGCCGCGCTCGCTGCGCAGGTGCTCGACATAGGCGAGCACGTCGCGTGCCGCGATCGTATCGGGCCCGGCATCGGCGCAGCGGAAGCGCACCCACGCCCGGAACTGCTCGAGCGCCGCCGCATAGACCGCGATCGTTGCGGGCCGCAGGCCCCGCGCCGTGCAGTGCGTCCCCGTGTAGAGCGCGATCCAGTAAGCCCACCTCATGACGCCAATCCTTTCTCATCCGAGAGATCGAGACGCGAGACGGCCTCGCGCGGCCGCGCAGGCAGGACGTGGAGATAGACGCCGGTCTCCGATGGGCTTCGGTGGCCCATCAGCGAGGCGATCACCGCCAGGTCGACGCCGCGGTCCATCAAGTGCGTGGCAAAGCTGTGCCGCAGGGTGCGCGGCGTGACACCAGGGGCGATCCCGGCCCGCGCAGCGACCTCCTCGACCACGCCGCACACATGGAGCGCGGTGAGAGGGCGCCGCTTCACGCGCGTCCGGAACAGCGGCCCGCGCGCGCCCCCCCTATCCAATAGGTGTGCGCGCAGCGCCGTCATCACGGCATCCGGGATCGGGACGATCCGTTGGCGATCGCCTTTGCCTGCGCGCACGAACAGCTCGCTGCGCTCGCGGTCGATGTCCTGCACCCGCAGCGCGCACAGCTCAGCCGTGCGCAGGCCGCAGCCGTAGAGCACCAGGACGAGCAAGCGCTCCTGGCGCGCCGCGAAGCTGCCCTGCGGGCAGGCCTCGACCAGGCGCTGCGCTTCCTCGATCGTCAGCACCCGGGGCGCGCGGCGGCGGTCGGCGTCGCACAGCTCGAGCCCATCGAGCGGGTTGCGATCGCTGCGACCACTGCGCCAGGTGTAGTCGAGCAGCCCCCGCAGATGGCTCACATACTTGGCCCGGCACGCGACCGTGCGGCCCGCGGCTCGCTCGCGCTCGAGCCAACGCAGAAAGTCCCGAAGCTCGAGCTCCCAGAGCGCGACACCCGGATGGGTAATTGCAAAGGCCTCGCCGACGCGCTTGAGCGTGCTGCGCACATCCACGACCGTGCGCGGCGCCTGCCGCCTCACTTCGAGCAGGT
Organism: Deltaproteobacteria bacterium; assembly: GCA_031405455.1. Lineage (GTDB taxonomy): Bacteria > Myxococcota_A > UBA9160 > UBA9160 > SMWR01 > DATBRV01. The sequence continues at coordinate 5,337 of JANNIY010000007.1, forward strand.
AGCCGAGATAGCCCTCGATCCAGGGATCGAGCGCGAGTGCGCGACTCATGCCGCCTCCTCCCGCAGCCACTCATTGATCGGGTGGTGGGCCATGGCCTCGTGGCGCTGGCGATCGGCGATGGCGAGGTACCGCACCGTCGTCTGCAACACCCGGTGGCCGAGGATCCGCTGCACCTCCGGCACCCGCACGCCGGCCTCAAGCAGGTCCGAGGCGCAGCTGTGCCGGAACGCATGCAGCGTGATTCTCCCCAGCCCCGCCGTGCGCGCGAGGCGCGCCACGGCAAGGCTCACGGTGATTCCACGCACGCGCTTGCCCGAGCGAGTGACGAACAGCGCGGATTCGCCCACGCGTCCCGTGCGTTCGAGCTGCTGCTGACGCACCGGTAGGTAGGCCTCGAGGCACCGCGCGACGAGCTCCGGCACAGGCACGCGCCGCACCTCGCGCGTCTTGCGGCCATCGAGATCGATCACTCCCATCGCCCGGTCCCAGTTCGAGAGATCCAGTCGCTCGAGCTCCCCACGGCGCAGCGCCGTGCCATAAAGCACGGCCAGCACCGTCGCCCACAGCTGGCGTCCATACTTGGAGCGCTGCCCCGCCGCCGCTGCCCACAACTGCTCCATCTGCTCCGCTCCGATCCGCCGCGGAACCCGCATGCGCGAGTCGAGCTTCGGACCCCTCAGCCAGCGCAGCGGATTGCTCGGCCACACGCCCTCTCGCACCAGGAACTCCCCCATCCCCCGCAGCACACTCATCCGGCCCGACACCGTCGACTTCGAATGGAACGCCATGCGAGAGCGCAGGTACGCGACCACCAGCGGCCCATCCACCTGATCGAGCGCCCGCCGCGGACGCCGGCGTTTCGTCCACACACCCCACCGCTCGAGCTCCCGGTGGATCTGCTCGACCGTGCTCGGCGCCAGGCCGCGGCTCTCACACTCCTCGATGTACCGATCCACCAACGCATCCCAACGACGCATTCCTTACCCCGTTCGCACGCGAGCCCACGAGCTCCCCGCCCTAATTCGCAGAGAGGGACTCCCTCCCCGCAGGGGCATCTCGAAACTGCACCTTACAAAGAAATATGACTCACGATATGACTGCGAACGGAGTCGGAAAAACCCCGGAATCGAACTAAAAGATCATTGAGGGGCGATTCGCGCAGTTCGCTGGATTCGCAAGACAACAGAACCGCGTTTGTTTTGGTCGCCGAAGGAATTCAACTGCGGCCACGGAGACGGCAGGTATCGATTGAACGCGCGCGACCACGCGCGCAGGAATGAGTTCAGCGATGGGGACGAAATCGCCGCCCCCCTCGGCGAGCCAGGGCGTGAGCGCTTCCTGCACGAAGGCGAGGACGGACGCCTCGAGCAACGCGCGCTGGCGCAAGGCCAGGCTGGACGAGCGCACGCTGGCTGGCGTGCGCCGGCTCGCCGGCAGCCGCGATGACGTGGTTTGCGCCGAGATCGGGAAACGCGAAGGTCCCGACGCGAGCGTCCGCACCGCGAATCAATACGCCCGTCAGGTTGGCTGAGAAATCGGCTTCGCGCTGCAGGGCCTCTTCGATCAACGCCCAGGTCGCGACGAGGTGCGCCCCCGTCTCGGCGATGCGCGAGATCGGATGCTCGCGCCGCAGCCGCGCGTAGAGAGAATGCAGATCTTCGATCGCCGCGGGCGCGAGCAGCTCGCCTCCATCGTCGAATGGAGTTCTGCGCGTTCGGGGCGGCCTACGCGCAAGGATCGAGGCGCAGCGTGATCGTCTCGGGCCCGGGCCCGTCACCGAACATTCCGAGCGCGCCGCCCAGCCGTTGGACTGCGTACTTTTCCTGACGCAGGTCGAAGGTTCGGCGATTCGCGATCGGGTCGTCCACGATCCGGGGCACCACACAGCGCGTCGCGCCTGCACGCAACAATTCGAGCGTCGCGCCGTCGATGGCATGCAACTCTGCCTTGGAGCGCGGCATCGAGACCCATTCGCCGCCGTCGTGATCGACGATCCACAAACGCAGTTCGGCGTCTTCGGCGTATAGGACGACGACCTCCTCGGCTTCCGCGAGAGCCCCGTAGAGCGCGAAGAAGAGCACGATGGGTGAAGCCACCAACGCGACAGCGCGCGCGAGCGCCGGAGTGCCGCGTGCAAGCAGCACGCCGGAGATCGCGAAGCACAGCAGCCCGCCGATGAGGCCCCGCCCGGGGATTCCGTAGGGCCCCGCGTGTTGCAGCGGAACCAGGAAGGCCGCCAGGCCCGCAGCCAACGTCAGCCCGCCGACGATCGCTGCCAGGATGGATCGCGACTTGATGTCACTCATCGAACTCCTCATCGGCGCGCCGCCACCGGTTTGTTTCCCATAGCCACTTCCATTCACCCACTTCCACGTACACTAGCGCAGGTAGTTTAGCCTGGCGGCCGCGCATCAGACAGCTGCGATGTCGGCCTCGTCTCAGTCCTTGAACTCCGGATCGCGATTCTCGCGGCGGGCGGCGACGGCCTCCTCGAAATTCTTCGTCGTCATCCGCACGAAGAGCTGCGTGTGGCTTTCGAGTTCGATGGCGGCGCGCAGGCTCGCGGTCTCGAGCCCGGCCCACATCATCCGCTTGGTGAGCGCCACCCCCTGCGGACTCCAGGCGTTGATCTGCTTCGCCAGCGCGAGCGCCTCCGTCATGAGGTCGGCGTCGGGAACGACTTTCGAGACGAGACCCATCGCAGCGGCTTCCGTCGCGCTGACGTCGCGCCCGGAGAGCATGATCTCGAAGGCCCGCGACGAGCCGATCGCGCGCGGGAGCAGGAAGCTCAGACCGAGTTCGGTGGCGGTGAGCCCGTTGTTGATTCCAGCCGCGCGAAAATAGGCCGATTCGCTCGCGATCCGGATGTCTGCGCCGAGCGTGAGACAGAATCCGCCGCCGATCGCCGCGCCATTGATGGCGCAGATCACCGGCTTCGGCATGCGCTGCATCGCGGGAACCAGGTCCGCGAGGATCGACATGGCGTGCGTCGCGATGCGCGTGAGCGTGAGCCCCGCGATGTTCGGCGGCGGCTCCGTGTGCTGGGTGTCCGCACCGGAGCAGAAGCCCCGGCCCGTACCCGTCAGGACGACGCAGGTCGTGTCGTTGTCGCGCCCGACTTCCTGGAAGGCTTCGTGCAGCGGAACCATGAGCTCGAACGCCATCGAGTTCATCCGCTCGGGACGGTCCAGCACGATCACGCTGATGCCGGGGCTCGGCTTTTCGATGCGAACGGGGCTCACGGGGAGGTTTCCTTTCTCAGCGCCGAACGAAGTCCAGCACCTCGCGCACCACCAGTTCCGGATTCTCCATCGGAACCAGATGGCCGCTGTCTGCGACGCGCAGTTCGGCGCGGGCCATGCGCGACACGAGAGTTTCGTAGTGCGCGTAGGGAAAGATGCCGTCGCGCGCCCACAGGATCCGCGCCGGGATACGCACGTTGCGCGCGCGCTCCAAGACGTCGAGTTCGCCGGAGAACTCGAAGACCGCCGCTTCGATCTCAGGGGGACACGCGAGCTCGACCTGCCCGTCTGGCCGATCGTGCAGACCCTCGGCCAGGTAGAGATCGAAGACGCGCGGATCCCAGTTCGCGAAGAGATCCTTGCCGGACCATTTCTCGCGCGCGGCTTCGCGGCTCGGCCAGACGGCGCGGCGTCGGCGCGCGCCTTCGGCGATCGGGCTAGCGACGGACCGGCGTCGGGCCGCGAGTTCGGGCGTGAGCTCCGGCGGCACGATCGGGTCGACGAGCACGAGGCGCTGAAACAGATCGGATCGCTCGGCGGAGGCCGCGATCAACGCCGTGCCGCCGAACGAGTGGCCGAGGCCGAGCGCAATCTGGGAGACCCCGTGCTCCCGGCACAGCGCTTCCGCGACGCCGATCACGTCGCGGCCGAACCACTCCCAGCGATAGTGCTCGGCTCCGGCGGGCTTCGCGGAAGCGCCGTGCCCCCGCGCGTCCATCGCAATCACACGATAGTGTTGCGTGAGGGCCTGCGCGACGGGCGCCCAGACGGCCGCGCAGAAGCCGTTCGCGTGGTGCAGCAGCGCGAGCGGACCGCTGCCCCCGAAATCGAGGGTCGCGATCTCGACGTCGGTCTCGGGCAGCGCGATCCGGTTTCGCTTCACGTCATCCAGCATGGGAGGCGGGAGTCTCGCGGCGCTGCCCGGCATCCGCCACCCGGTCCGCGGTATCCTGCCGAGATGCCCGGCGCTCCGAGACTTCACGATCACGGCTTGCGCGATCGAATTCGCGCGAATCTCGCGGACTTCGAACATGAGAGCCACACGGGTCCGGCGCTGCGCGCCGCCGCCGTGGCCCTCGCGCTGGTGCCGGGCGATGACGGCACCCCCTGTTTCGTGCTCACCCGGCGCGCTCCGCGCCTGCGCGCGCACGGGGGCCAGTGGGCCCTCCCGGGCGGGCGTCTCGACGCAGGCGAGAACGCCGAGCAGGCGGCGCTCCGCGAACTCTCCGAAGAAGTCGGTCTCGACGTCCCCGCCTCGAGCGTGCTCGGCCGCCTCGACGATTACGCCACGCGCTCGGGCTTCGTGATCACGCCCGTCGTGATGTGGGGAGACGCCGCTGCGTTCGCGCCGAACCCGCAGGAGGTGACCGCCGTCTATCGGGTCCCGCTCAGCGAGCTCGACCGCCCGGACGTGCCTCGGCTGCGCGCCATCCCCGAGAGCGATCGACCGGTGATCTCGATTCCATTGCTCGGCACCTTCATCCACGCGCCGACGGCGGCCGTCTTGTATCAACTGCGCGAAGTGGCGATCTGGGGGAGACATACGCGCGTGTCGCAGTTCGAGCAACCGGTCTTCGCCTGGCGCTAGACGCCCACGGGCAGGCGCTTGCAGCCGTCGGAGCTTCCACGCTCTCGCTGCTCGAGGCCTTCGAGACGGTGCAGCGACGTCTGCACCCGCCGTCGATCCCGTCGCTGCGCGAAAAGCTCGCTCCGCTGCGCGACCGCCAGCGCGAGGCGCTCGCGGATTACCGCAGCGCCGCGGTTCCGGAGGGCCTGGCGCCCTTCCACGAGCAGCTGGCTGCGGGGGCGGAGGCGGCGCTCGCAGCGGCGAGTCTGTTTGGCGAAGCGGCGTCGCCGGCCGAACTCGCGCCGCGCGTGCTCGCGAGCTTCTCGGCGCACTGCCGCGCGCAGGAGCGGCTGTATCCGCTGCGCCTCGCCCTCCCCCCTTTGGGCCGCTACTTCGCCGAGCCGGCCTGGCGTGCGCGCCTGCCCGAACTCGATCCCGAGCCCGCGCCGGACGTCACGTTGGGCCTGCACCGCGGCGGCCCCGAAGCTGGCGCGCTGCCGCGCGGCGCCTTCTCGGTCTACGTGCCCGAACGCTGCGATGGCAAGACGCCGCTTCCGCTGGTCGTCGCCCTGCACGGCGGCTTCGGCCACGGCCACGACTTCGTTTGGACGTGGTTGCGAGAAGCCCGCTGCACACCTTTCTTGTTGCTCGCACCGAGTTCACGCGCGACGACATGGTCGCTGGATGCGCCGGCCGGCGACGTTCGCATGCTGCATTCGCTGGTCGAGTCCGTGTGCGCGAACTGGCCCGTCGACCGCAGCCGCCTGCTGCTCACCGGGCTCTCGGACGGCGCCACCTTCACGCTGCTCGCTGGCCTGGCTCCGGAATCTCCCTTCAGCCACCTGGCACCCGTTTCGGGCGTGCTGCACCCGGTGAATTTCGCGAACGGGAACCTCGAGCGCGCGCGTGGACGGCGCGTGCGGCAGTGCCATGGCGCTCTGGATTGGCTGTTTCCGGTGTCACTCGCGCGGCTCGCGCGCGATGAACTCGTGCGGGCAGGAGCAGAAGTCGAATACCGCGAGATCCCTGATCTCTCCCACGCCTATCCGCGCGAAGAGAATCGTGAAATCCTACGCTGGCTCGGCGCGGTCTGAGACACACGGCGCCCGCGAAGGGCCCCCCTGCCAGATTCCGTGACTTCGCTCGTCTTCGGCTCTCTGCGCGCGCCGCGATGGGCGGCGCTTGCGATCCGATCTGGCGACAGGCACTCCGGCAGGAGGGCTGCTTCGTTGGAACGATTCCCGATCGCGTCTCTCAATCCCGAGTTGTCGAACCCTGGATTCAATTTAGGCACAGTGCGCGCACAGAGTAAAGCGGAACGCGTCGCGGCCGTGAAAAAATATCGTGTCGCGGAAAACATCGTTTCACCGCGTCGGGCTAATCGTGCCGGGCGGCCTCGGCCAGCAGCGTCTCCAGATCGCGGATCAGGATGCGCGCATCGAGAAAGCCGCTGCCATAGACATTGCGGATGCGGCGCTCGTCGTCGATCAGGAAAACCTTGGCGACGTGGCGCAAGGCCCCCGATGCTTCGCCTTCGCGCGCGAGCTCGGGCACGGCGTCCTGACCGAAATCTTCGAGCACGGGCAGCAGCATGGCGTCGTCGCGACCCGTGAAGAAGCGCCAGTCGCCGCGCGGAGCGAGATTCTTTTTCAGATTCGCCATCGCGGCCGGGCCGTCGCGCGCGGGGTCGAAGCTCACGGTGGCCAGCCGCACGCGCCCGCGCAGCGCCGGATTCGCGGCGAGCTTGCGGTCCGTCTCTTGAAGCGAGGCCAGCAGCAGGGGGCAACCCGCGGCGTCGTGGCACGCGAGATACACGAAGGCGACGACGGCGAAACGGCCCGGAGCGAGCCCGAGCAATGGCGTTTCGCGAGCTTCGGAATCCAGCAGCACGTGCTCCGAGACGCGATCGATCGGCGGCAGCGCGTAGCTGCCTGCCGCCGGCAGCTCGTAGAGCAACGCCGGCTCGCCGGGCGCGCGGGCGGAGGCCGCCGCCGTCAAGATCAGCCCCGCCGCGAGCCACGCCGAGCGAAATCGCCGGCTCAACCAGGCTCGCCCGCCGAAGCGCCCTGCTGCGCCTGCGTCTTGTAGAGGCCGGCCTGGCCGAAGTTCATGATGTGCGGCCGGCCGAGCTTTTCCGCGCGGAAATCGATCTCGAAGCGCGGCGCGAGCTGCTTCCCGTCCCAATCGAAAGCCTTCACGAACTGGGCGTCGTCGCCACCCGTGCCATCCCAGTTCGCGAGCAGTGAAGTCGTGAAGTAGACGCGCTTTCCGTCCCAGGTCTGCGAGACCATGTTCACCTGCGAACCGATCTTCTTCTCGTAGATCTGCTTCGGGCTGCGCGGCTGCGAGACGTCGTATACGCGCACCATGCCGTCCATGAACGTGTCGACGAACAGGTGCTTGTCGTCGGCCGAGAGGCTGATGTCGACCGGCAGCGGCAGCTTGCTCGGATCACCGATGTCGGCAATCTCGACCGCCTCGAAGCTGCCATCGGGCTTGCGAAACACGCCGATCAGCTTCGAGGTGAGCGCGGCGGCGGTGAACGCATAGTGATGGTCCGGCTGGAGCGCCCAGCGGATCTCGAGCGGCGCGCCCGGAACCTTCAAGATCTGAAGCGGCTTCCGGGCATGGTAATCCCACACCACCATGGTGTCGCCAAAGTTCTTCATGGCTTCCGGGTCGCCCATCAGCTCGGAGAGCTTGCGCATGTAGTTGTTCTTGCCCGCGAACGAAGACGTGAGCATGCGGTTGAGCTCGGGCTTGATGCGCGCATCGTAGCCGTAGGTCGCCCCCTCCGGCATCCAGATCGTGCGGATGAACTCGCCGTCGTGGTTGTACTCGACGAGCGCCGTGCGACCGCCTCCATCCCTGGCATTGGAGAGCGCCGAGATCAGCATGCGGCCCGGCAGTGCATAGAAACCGTGGGGGCCCACCACGCCGCCCGTCTTCTCCGGAAAATCCTTGAGCGTGCGGGTGAGCTTCGGATGCGCGGGATCGCTCGCGATGTCGAAGATGAAGATCCAGCTGTCGTCGAGGCCGCCGACCCAGAGCTGGCGGCGGTCGTCCGTGGGCCCGCCATGGTGGGCCTCGTGACGGCCGCCGACGGAGACGCTCGAAACCACCTTGCCGTAGCCGGGCTTCGCCGGATTGGCGCCGACCGTCACGAGCTTGTCGGAGCCGTCTCCGACACCTTCG
>JANNIY010000008.1:5000-19736 GCA_031405455.1 Deltaproteobacteria bacterium
ACTGTCTCAACCAGGGACTCAGCGAAATTGAAAAGCCGGTGAAGATGCCGGCGACCCGCGGCAGGACGGAAAGACCCCTTGCACCTTTACTACAACTTCGCAGTGATCGTCGGTTCAGAGCGTGTAGGATAGGTGGGAGGCTTTGAAGCCGGGACGCTAGTTTCGGTGGAGCCAACGTTGAAATACCACCCTGATTGTGCTGCCGATCTAACCTGGGCCCGTTATCCGGGTCGGGGACACTGCGTGGTGGGTAGTTTGACTGGGGCGGTCGCCTCCTAAAGAGTAACGGAGGCGTGCAAAGGTTCCCTCAGGCTGATTGGAAACCAGCCGTAGAGTGCAAAGGCATAAGGGAGCTTGACTGCGAGACTTACAAGTCGAGCAGGTGGGAAACCAGGTCTTAGTGATCCGGTGGTTCTGAATGGAAGGGCCATCGCTCATCGGATAAAAGGTACGCCGGGGATAACAGGCTGATCTCCCCCAAGAGTCCACATCGACGGGGAGGTTTGGCACCTCGATGTCGGCTCGTCACATCCTGGGGCTGAAGCAGGTCCCAAGGGTTCGGCTGTTCGCCGATTAAAGTGGCACGCGAGCTGGGTTTAGAACGTCGTGAGACAGTTCGGTCCCTATCCGCCGTGGGCGCAGGAGATTTGAGAGGAGCCGTCCCTAGTACGAGAGGACCGGGATGGACGCACCAATGGTGTACCGGTTGTCGCGCCAGCGGCACGGCCGGGTAGCTAAGTGCGGACGGGATAACCGCTGAAAGCATCTAAGTGGGAAGCCCACCTCAAGATGAGATCTCCCTGGGACTTCGGTCCCCTGAAGGGCCGTCCAAGACTAGGACGTCGATAGGCCGGAGGTGGAAGCACAGCAATGTGTGGAGCTGACCGGTACTAATCGCCCGTGAGACTTGACCACTCGCGCGCGGGACGCGTCGCGCTTGGACACAGAAAAATATTCGGTAGCCATCGATCGCAATGCAATACGAGTTTTCCCACCGTCCATAGAGCGGGGGTCACACCCGTTCCCATTCCGAACACGGAAGTTAAGCCTCGCATCGGCGATGGTACTGTCGGGTTTCCCGACGGGAGAGTAGCGCGACGGTGGGATCTCCTTCGGCGGCGCCGGACCTACAGGGTCCGGCGCCGCTTTTGTTTGCGGCGCTGCCATCTCCACACGAGGATTTACGCGTGACGACGCTCTATCGCATCTTCGGAATCGAGCTTTCCCCGTATTCCGTGAAGGTCCGCTCCTACTTTCGCTACAAGCGCATTCCGCACGAGTGGGTCGTGCGCCACATGGGCAACATGGAGGAGTTTCAACGCTACGCGAAGCTTCCCCTGGTTCCGCTCGTGATCACGCCGGAAGCGGTCGGGCTCCAGGACTCGACGCCGATCCTGGAGGAGATGGAGCGACGCTTTCCCGAGCCCTCGCTGGAGCCCAGTGATCCCACGCTCGCCTTCCTCTCGGCGATGATCGAGGAATACGCCGACGAGTGGGGCAACAAGCCGATGTTCCATTACCGCTGGTGGTATGCGCCTGATCAGAAATCGGCGGCGGAGCGCATCGCGCAGGCCAATCTCCCCGGCGCTCCCGACGAAGCAGTGCGAAAGCTCGCGAGTTCGCTCGAGGCGCGCATGGTTTCGCGCCTGAGCTTCGTGGGTTCGAGCGCCGATACGAAGCAGCAGATCGAAGCTTCCTACCTGCGCCAGCTGGCGATTCTCGAGTCCCACTTCGGCAAGCGTCCCTACCTTTTTGGGGGACGGCCGTGCCTCGCCGACTTCGGTTTGTTCGCGCAGCTCTACGAGTGCTCGATCGATCCGACCCCGGGAGCGCTGATGCGGGAGAAGGCGCCGCGTGTGGGGGCGTGGATCGAGCGCATGCTCGCCCCGACGGCAGCGGGTGAGTTCGAGTCGTGGAGCGCGCTGGCCCCCACTCTCGAGCCATTGCTCTCGCAGGAGATCGCCGGTCTCTTCCTGCCGTGGTCGACGGCGAACGCAAAGGCCCTGGCCGCGGGTGAAGCAGAGTTCGTGGTTCAACTCGAAGGGCGCCCGTTTCGCCAGCAGACCCAGAAGTACCATGCTCGCTCGCTCGCGGCGCTGCGAGAGCGCTACTCCCGGGTGACGGAGCGCGGCGCGCTCGACGCCGTTCTCGAGCGCACGCGCTGCCTCCCGTGGCTCCGTGCGGGTGCGCTCTCCGCGTGACGTGATTCAGGTCACCGCGAGACCGAGGTTCCTCAAGGCGGTCCCCCGCGCAGACGATGAAGCAGGGCGGAGGGGTGTGCCTTGCGCGTTTCGATCGTCCTCGTGCTCGCCGCCGTCTCCACCCTCGCCTGCGCCGGCAGCGCGTGGGAGCTCGCGCGCGTCGAGGATTCGCCCTCCGCCTACCACCGCTTCCTGAGCGACTACGCAGATTCCGACTATGCCTCGCAAGCGCGCGCGCGACTCGCGTTGGTCCGCCTCCGCAGCCATCCGACGGCGGTGGGATGGAACGAGTTCCGCGCCGAGTTTCCCGATGAAACGCTGCTCGCGGAGCTGCGACCCAGCGTCGCCCCGATCCTCTTCGAGCGTACGCGCGCTGCCGGCACGGCTTCCGCCTACCGCGAGTTTCTCGCCGATTTCAACGAGGGGGAGTTCGCCGAGCGTGCGCGAGGCAACCTCGAGTTTCTCACCAGCGGCGGATTCGAGGCGCGCGCCGATGAGCTCGCCGCATTCGCCGCGCGACATCCGGCGAGCGACTACTCGGTCGAGGCGCGGCGCAGCGCCGAGGCGATCCAGCTGCGCGACCAGAGCGGAATCCGGACGGTGGGCTTGTCGATCGAGATCGCGCCAGGCACGCCGAATCCGGAGCGGCTGATCCGGGTCTTCCGTGAGCGCGCAATGCAGCGCTATGCCGAGGCCGGCATCGCGTTGATCTCGCTCGCCGGCGAGGCAGATCCGCGAGCGGCGTCCCTGCCCGTGCGGCTCACGATCCGCCACCAGGAAGAGGCGATTCGCGCGGACTTCTCGGCCGAGCGCGGCACCGCAGCGGGCGTTCTCGCACGCACTCGCGTCACGCTCGCGCGCACGGGCGACGCCGATCCGATCTGGTCCGACGAGTTCGCCTTTCGCGCGGGCGGCGCCGTGCCGGGCGCGGACAGCGTGGTGTTTGGCGTCGGCGCCCAGGCCTATTGGGCGTCGTTCTTCGTACCCGCCGTGAGCTGGCAGACCAACGTCGCCGTGCGTGCGGCGCGGGGGCTCGGAAAGCCGGTCGCGTCTTTGGCGATGTCGGGGAGCCGCGCCTTCGTCCTGTTCACGGACGGTGATCTCGAGATGTTCGATCTGGGCGATCCGGAGCGACCGGCCGAAATCGGTTCGTATCGGCGCAAGCGGGATCTCTCGCGCTGGAGCGGGTTGCACCTGTTGGGAGATCAGGTCGTAATCTTCGGGCCCGACGGGATCGAGGTTCTCGCGTTGCGCGACGGCCGCTTCGTTCCGACGCTCGCGCTCGATCGCGGCGTGGTGGGGTCGATCGTCGCCGTCGAGAACCTGGGCCGCGAGATCGTCGCCGCCGGCAATCGCGGGCTCGTGTTGGTCGACCCCGGAAAGGGCCAGCGCGAGATCCTGCTCGAGCGCCCCCTGCAGGGCCTCGCACGCTCGGGGGATCGCCTGCTCTTCAGTGACGGAACGTCGCTGTTCGTCTCGACCCTGCCCCTGCTTCGCGAGCGACGCGTCGATGCCGAACTCCGCCTCGGGCGCGGCTTCGGACCGGGGCTTCTGCGCGTCGATGGCGACCACGTCGTCGTGCTTGGCCAGCGCAGTGTCGGGGTGGTAGACGTCTCGCTCCCCGCCCGACCGATTCTGGTGTCCCGCGTCGAGGCGAGCGAAGCGGGAGAAATCCGGGATGCCGCGCGGATCGGCGGTCGCTTGTTCTTGCTGGGGGAGCGGGGCTTGCAGCTCACGGATGCGCAGGGGGCGCGCGTCGTCGATGCCGCGTGCGTCACTGCCCGCTGGAGGCTCACACCCGCGGGCCGGCATCTCGTGATGATCGGCGAGAAGTCGCTTCAGGTCGTCGACGCCACGCCCTTCGTCTCTGAACCTGCGATGGCCGCGCCCCACCCCTGAGCCGCGTTTGCGTCAGTCCGCGTCCGCCAGCCAGCCGGTAGGAACCCCGTCGCGCACGACGATCACCTCGGGCCCCTTCGAGTAGAGCGGAAGCCGGTGTGCGAGCCACGGTGTCGATGCCGTCGGATCGAACCAGAACGAGAGCCGCGGGATCAGGTGCTGCGCGACGAAGGAGGCGACCGGTCCGAAATCCGGTCGGTACCGGACTTCGACGAGACTGCCCGGTCCGTGCTGGCCCCGGTCGCGACGTTCGACGTGGGCTTCGAAATCCATCAAGCGCGCTCCGCCCTCGCACAGGAACATCTGGAAGGCCAGGCTCGGCTCGTCGCCGCGCATGAGCGGTTCGAAGAGCAGGGTGAGGGCGACGTTTGCGACCCGATCGGATGCCGGAAGCTCGATGTGCTCGATCGCCAGCGCGTCGCCCTCCGACCGCCCGCAGGTCGCGATGCGGGTCCGGTGGTCGATGCTGAGAGTGCCGCGCAACGAACCGTCGCCGCGAAAGGTGCGTGATTCCTGGAGCACGGGCTGGAGGGATCGGTGGTCCCCGCTGCGTTCGAGCAGCGCGGTCGCGACGTTGCGGGCCCCGCCATCGAAGCCGCTCTCGGCGAAGATGCGAACTCCCTCGTCGGCGAGCTTTTCGAGCACGAGATGCGCAGCGCCGACGCGAGTCTGGCTGGTGTCGTAGGTGGCGGCCGGGACGCTTCCGAAGGCTTCGGGGTAGGCCAGTCGCAGCGCGGATTCAGCGCGCGCGCCGCCGGCCGCGAAGGCGGCCGCTGCAAGGCAGGGGGCGAGCAGGAGGGGAAGGCGAACCCGCACCGTTGGACTCTAGCGAAGCTCCGGCGCGGGCGGCCACGTTGACGCGAGATTCCACGATCTGATAGTTTGTCGAAAATCACCAGCGTGTCCGCACCACCAGAGGGATTCCATGAACTTCGGCTTCACCGAGGAGCAGGAGCTGTTGCGCAAGACCGCCCGCGATTTTCTCGGCGAGCACGCTGCCATGAAGCGCGTGCGCGAGATTCTCGATGGCCCGGAGCGCTTCTCGCGCGATCTCTGGAAGCGCATGGCGGAACTCGGCTGGCTCGGATTGGCGCTTCCGGAGAGCGTCGGCGGCGCAGGGCTCTCGATGGTCGAGCTGAGCATCCTGCTCGAGGAGTTCGGGCGAACGCTCGCCCCCGTACCCTTCGTTCCGACGCTGCTCGCCGGCTTCTCGCTGCTCGAAGTCGGAGACGCGGCGCAGCAGGCCGAATGGCTGCCGGGACTGTCCGCGGGAAGCGCGATCGCGACGTTGGCGGTCACCGAGGAACGCGGGATCGAGGAGCCGGGAGGCATCGCGTGCACGGCGACGCGCGCCGGCTCGGGCTGGGAGCTTCGCGGCAGCAAGTTGTTCGTACCGGACGCCGACATCGCCGACTGGTTCGTCGTCGTGGCGCGTATCGGCGCAGGGCCCGGGCTGGGTTTGTTTTGTGTGCCGCGCACGACGGCCGGTGTTTCGGTCAGCGCGCTGCGTTCGATGGATGTCCTGCGCCAGCTGCATCGGGTCGAGTTCGCGGGGACGCGGCTGCCGGAAGCGTCCTTGCTCGGCGCGAACACGGACGCCTGGCCGAAACTCGAGCGTGTGCTCGATCGGGGACGGGTGATGATCTGCGCCGAAATGGTGGGTGGCGCGGAAAAGTGTCTGGAGGATTCCGTCCGATACGCGAAGGAGCGTGTGCAGTTCGGTAAACCGATCGGCGTCAACCAGGCGATCAAACACAAGTGCGCGGACATGTTGTTCGAAGTCGAATCGGCGAAATCGATCACCTATTACGCGGCATGGGCGGCGCGCGAAGACAACGCGGAAGCACCGATCGCCGCTGCGATGGCGAAGGCCTACGTGAGCGACGCCTATCGCCATGCTTCCGCCGAGAACATCCAGATCCACGGGGGTGTAGGCTTCACGTGGGAGTACGACTGCCATCTCTACTTCAAGCGGGCAAAGAGCGACGAAGCCTGGCTCGGCGACGGTAGCCATCACCGCGAGCGGGTCGCCCAGCTGTTGAAGCTGTGAGCCGCGGTCCGCGTGAATCCGGTTTCATGATTGAATTCAACGGGTTGAAGAGGCCTCTCGGCGCGGCGCCGGGCCCGCGATCGGCGCCCGCGAGGGCGTGATGCGGCGCGGCCGGTAGTTTCGATGCCAGCGCGCGGGGGCGGCCAGAGCATGCCGAGCACGGTCATCGTCGTTCCGTGCTTCAACGAGCAGAGCCGCCTGCCCGTCGCGCGTTTCGAGGCATTCCTTGCGGCGGTGCCGGACGTCGGCTTCGTGTTCGTCGACGACGGCAGCACCGATGGCACGCGCGAGCGGCTGCGTTCGCTCGAACGCGCGGCTCCCGAGCGCGTGAAGGTGCTGCCGCTGGACACGAACCAGGGCAAGGCCGAAGCCGTGCGCCGCGGCGTGCTCGAGGCGCTCGGCGCACAGCCGGACTGGATCGGCTATTGGGATGCGGACCTCGCGACGCCACTCGCCGTGATCCTGGAATTCCAGCGCGTGCTCGAGTCGCGCCCGGAGCTCGAGATCGTGATGGGCGCGCGCGTGCGTCTGCTCGGTCGCGACATCCGGCGCAGCCCACTCCGTCACTATCTGGGCAGGCTCTCGGCCACCTGGATTGCACTGGCGCTCGGACTGCGCGTTTACGATACGCAGTGCGGCGCGAAGTTGTTTCGCAACGGCCCGCAGCTGGCGCCGCTGTTTCGCGAGCCGTTTCTTTCGACGTGGCTCTTCGACGTCGAAATCCTCGCGCGCCGGATCGCCCAGGCCGACGCAGCCCCGGCGCAGGCGGTGGTCTATGAATTTCCGGTCCCGGAGTGGGCCGACATCGCCGGTTCGAAGCTGCGGCCCGGCGCCTACCTGCGCGCCGCGCTGGATCTGATCAGGATCCGGCGCGGCCTGCTGCGGCGGGGGCCGCCGGGCGCTTCGCCACGACCATGATCGACAGCCCGAAGGGGAGCGAGAAGCTCGGGGCGAGGCAACCCCCGAGGCCCACCACGCGCGCGAGCAGATCGTTGAGAGGGCGGGGCAGGGCAGGGTAGTCGCTCCGCGCCGGGCCGCGACGGCGAAACACGCGCTCGGCGAGCCGCACCACGATGGCGATGGGCAGGATCGATCCCATGATGTACGAGCACAGCGTGATCTCGAAGCCCGCGGCAATCACACGCTCCCGGAGCTGGGGACGCAGATAGCGGCGCCGGTGACCGAGGGCTTCGTCGTGACTGCTCCACAAGAAGGCGTAGGCCGGAACGGTCGCGAGCAGGACGCCACCCGGCCGCAACACGCGCAGCATCTCGCGCAGTGCGAGCAGGTCGTCATCCAGATGCTCGATCACGTCGAGCGCTACCACGACGTCGAGCGCGGCCGCGCCCACCGGCAATGTTTCGGCCGAGCCGCGTACGACCGCGAGCCCGCGCGATCGCGCATGTCGCAGCGCCGCGGGCCCCCTGTCGATCCCGCTGACACGGCCGAAGCTGGCGAGCTGTGCGGTGGTGGCGCCGGTGCCGCAGCCCACGTCGAGGATGCGCGCGCCGGCGGGCGCAAAACGCTTCAGGATCCTGCGCACGATGGTCTGGCGACCGCGATGCCACCAGTACCACTCTTCGAAGCTGGCCATGCGCTCGAGTTCTTCGGTCTCCACGAGCCTCCCTGGGTCGCGCCTGCGGTGCGCGCATGGTAGAGGAGCGGACGGAATCCGAAACCGCCGTGTCTCCGGGTTATACTCGCGTTCCCCAGACGCACGGGTGACGCATGTCCTCGAGTCCGACGCACGTCGGCGCGCCGCGCCGGGAGCCGGTTTCGCTCGCGCGCCGATGGGCGCCACTCGCGGTCGCGGCTCTCGCACTGTTCGCGCAGCTACCGATCCACGATCGCAGCATCGTCCATGTCGACGAGGGCCAGCTGGTCGCGATCGCCGATCGCCTGCTGCACGGCGAAGTCCTGTATCGCGATATCTACACCGGAATCTTTCCCGGGCTGTACTACGCGACGGCGGCGCTCTTCTCGCTCTTCGGTGAGGACGTTCGGGTCACGCGTTTCGCGCAGGTCGCGGTGAACGTGGGGACGGCGCTGTGCCTGTTCCTGCTGGGCCGGCGGGTGATGCCGCCGGGGTGGGCGGCGCTCGCGTCGCTCGCGTACGCCGTGCTCGTCGTCGTGGGCTTCCCGGGGCTCACGATGTTCAACTACTCGCCGCTCGCCCTCGTGCTGGCGCTCTTCGCGCTGCTGTTCCTGCTGCGGCACGGCGACTCCCGGAAGGCTGCCGATGGGATCCTGGCGGGGCTCCTGCTCGCGGGTTGCGCGCTCACGAAGCAGAACTTCGGCGCGTTGGCGCTGCTGGCCTTTCTCGCCGTGAGCCTGCTCAGCTGGCGCGACGGTGCGTTCTCGGATCGCGGGCTGTTGCGATCCCTGTTGCCGCTGGCGGCCGCCGGCGGGCTCGCCAGCGCCGCCGCACTCCTGGCGCTCGTCCTCGCCGGCGCCGGTCCCGCCCTGGTCGACGCGACGCTCTTTTCGCTCGGGCGTACCCAGCTGGCGTCGTATGCCGACCCGATTCCGCCGATTTTCGGAGCGCATCCGGAAGCCGACGGGCGTTTCGTCTTCCTCTATACGCCGGCTGCGCTCTTCGGCTACCTGGTGCGCGGAGAGACGTTGTTCGGCGCGGCGATTCCGGCGTGGTTGTGGAGCGGCGCGATCCGACTCGCGTATGGTGGCGCTCTCTTCGCGCTCGCGGGCGGTGTTTTGCGCTGCTGGCTCGAGCGCGCGGCCGCTCCGAGTCGTCGGACGCGAGAGACGCGCGCGCTGGTGCTGTTCGCGGCGATCCTCTTTCTCGGAATCTTTCCCTCGGCGATCTGGTCTCATCTCGCATTCGTGCTCGCGCCGGTGCTGCTGGTGGCGGCGTGGGGGCTCGAGGGCGTGCATGCCCGGCTGCGCGCGCACAGCGCGACGCTCGCGCGCGGCTACGCGCTCGCGGTCGCGCTCGCCGCGGCGGTCGGGGTGCTCGCCGCGGCGCGCATCTCCTTCGACATCACCCGCTGGTATTCCGAGCCGCTCTCGTTGCCGCGTGCGTCGCTGCGGGTTTCGGTAGACGACGCGGCGCTCTATCGGGGCGCGCTCCGGTTCGTCGAGCGCTGTGCTCCGCCCGCAACCCCGATTTTTGTCGCGCCCGACATGCCGCTCGTGTACTTCCTGGCGCGGCGACCGAATCCGACCCCCTTCGACCTCGTGATTCCGGGAAAGGTGGAGGGCCCGTTGATCGTCGAACGTCTCGAAGCGACGCAGACGCGTTGTGTCGTCTTCGCACCGCAGATCTATTTCCAGTTCGCTCCGTTCGATGAGCTGTTTCCGGAGGTCGCGGAGCTCCTGCGCACGCGGTATCGCGAGAGCGTGCGAATCCAGGCTGGCTCCAAGGAGTGGCTCGGTCTGATCCGACGCGCCGCGAGCTGAGCCTCGGCGCTCGCCGTGCGAGGCCGCCAGTGGATTGCGACGGGGGGGCGCGCTTCATATACTGCGCGCGTGCTCCCGGTCGCCCGGCGCCTCCGGTTCCTGCTGCGGCCGCCGGGCTCGATTCTCGTCGCGGGCGCGTTCGTGCTCGCCTTCGGATTCTCGCTGTGTCGGCGCGCCATCGTCATGTCCGACGAGGGCTACCTGCTGCTCCAGGCCGCCGACATGCTCGACGGCAAGGTGCTCTACCGCGATCTGGATGCGTTCGTGGCGCCCGGCGTGTGGTTGCTGCTCGCCGGCTGGTTCAGCCTCGTGGAACCGAGCGTGATCGCATCGCGCATGCTCGCGCTCGGCTGCTTCGTTGCGACGATCGCGGTGGTTCACCGTTGCGCACTCCGTCTGGCCGGCCGCGGGGCGGCCGCGGGTGCGGTCGCGGCGCTGATGGTCTTCGCGGTGTGGGCCTTTCCAGCCTGGACGTTCTCCTTCTACTCGCCCTATGCGGTGCTTTTTGGCCTGCTCGCGCTCGAGCGGCTGCTCGCCTGGCGGATTTCGCAGCGGCGCCGCGATCTGATTCTGTGCGGTGTCTCGCTCGGGCTGGCGATGGCCTTCAAGCAGAACTACGGCGCGCTCGCGAGCGTCGGTGTGTTCTTCGGTGTGCTGGCCTGCCGCGGGGAAGCGCGGGCTCCCGTGGCGCCGGCGTTGCGTGCGGCGTTTGCGGACGGAATCGCGATCGCTGCGGGGGTGGCGGTCGTCGGCCTTCCGCTGCTCGCCTACTTCGTCGCCGTGGGGGCCTTCGGCGCCGCGTTCGAGAGCCTGGTGCTGCATCCGTTCGGCGGCTTCCTCGGGAGGCACGACATCGCGTATCTCCCGCTCTCCGAGCTCGTCCAAAAACGGGCGATGGCCGGTCTGGGGCGGCTCACCTACGGAGCCTGGGCCTTCACGCACACGGCGCTGCGCTTCGATTGGCCGCAGCCGCTGGTGCGCGGCATCGAGCAGCTCCACGTGATCCTCTTTTGGCTGCCTCCCGCCTTCCTCGCTGCCGGGGCGGCACTGGCGCTGGCCGCGCGCGACGAGCGGCGGCGCTTCGACGCCGGGCTGCTCGCCGCCACCTGCGTCGCGGGCTGCGTCTTCCTCGGCGTGTTTCCGCGCGCCGATTTCAACCATCTGATGAATGTGCTGCAGCCGCCGATCCTGATTGCCGCCGTGGTGTCGGCCCGGGCCGTTGCGCGCGCGAGGCGACGCCCGCGCGGCGTGTTCACCGCGCTCACGGCGGGCGCAGCGGCGGCGCTCGCTCTCTACGCTGCGATTGGCGTGTACTGGTACGCGGATCTGCTCACGACGCTGACCGCGGAACTGCCCCAGAAACGCGGCGGCGTGCTGGTGAGCCCGATCCAGCAGCAGCTTCTCGATTTCGAGATATCCCGCATCCATCAAGCGACCCGGCCCGGGGAAGCCGTTCTCACGCTTCCGGCGGGTGCGATGCTGAATTTCCTGGCCGAACGTCCGATGCCGAGCCGCTACTACAACCACTATGCCGTGCACATCGCTCACGATCGCGGCGCGGGAGTCGTGGCGGGTGCGCGTGCAGCGGACGTGGCTCTCGTCATCGCCGACTACGATGATTTCTTCTCGGAACGTTCGAAGCTGCGCGAATACGCACCGCTGCTGGTCGATTACGTGCGGCGTGAGTTCGCGATCGACTTCCTGCTCGGGATCGACGAACAGATCTTCTTGCGGCGCCGCGCCGCGCCGCTGCCGGCGAGCGAGATGCTCGATGTGTTGGCGGACTGCGATACCCGGTCGGATCCGCTCGGGCGGCGCAGCGTGCGCGATCACCTGCTGTTCCGGAGCCTGCATCACGAGTTCGAGAACGGCGCACCCGGCGAAATCCAGCGCGTCGTCACGCGCTGTCGCCTGCGCGTTCCCGAAGCGGCGACACTCGCGCTACAGGTGGGCTACCGACAGCCGACGCGCATCGATCGCGATGCCGAGCTGATCGCCGAGATCGTCGTGATCGACCTGGCGGCGAAGCCGCCGCGCGCCGGGATCCTGCTGCACGCGCCGATTTCGGTGGGGCCGGCGCTCGGCTGGAGCTCGCCGCCCGGACCGGAGTTTCGGCTCGATCTCTCGCGTTGGGCGGGCCGCGAGGTGGTGCTTGCCTTTCGCTCGTCCTTTCGCGGCAGCGCGGCGATGAACGACCTCGACTTCAGCGGCTTCGCCATGTCGTGGCAGGACGCGAGACTCGATCTCGTGCCCGCGCCCCCGGCAGCGACGCCTCGCTAGGGAAACGTCTCGAGCAGATAGACGGCGAGCGCACGCCGCTCTGGTGTCGAGAGGGCGAAAGCGGGCATCGGCGGGGTGGGCGCCGCCAGCAGCGCCGCCAGCGACTCGAGCGAATGCCGCGTGCCGAGATCCCGCAGCGTCACGGCGATCACTCCGGGGGTGGCGGCCGCCGCGTCGTGGCAGCCGGCGCAGCGATCGCGTTCCCAGAGCGATTGCCCGGCGCTCGCGAGTTCCGCCCGCTCGTCCGGCGGGAGCGCCGCGAGCGGGTTCGCGCGGGGCGCAGCCGTCGCCGACTGAGCCGGCTCGGCGGCGCGCGACGGGCCGCGTGTCACGCGGTAGATCGCGCCCGCGTAATCATCGGAGATGTAGATCGTGCCGTCGCTCGCCTCGGCGACATCGACCGGGCGACCGATCAGCTGATCGTCGCGTTCGAAGCCGATGGCGAAGTCGCGTTCCTCGATTTCGCCTCGCTCGTTCCAATGCAGGCTGACGACCTTGTAGCCGTCCTTGTGCGTGCGGTTCCACGATCCGTGCAGGGCCACGAGGGCCGCATCGCGGTAGGCCTCCCCGGCGGCGCCGCTGCGCAGGAAGACGATGCCGAGCGGGGCGTTGTGCGCGCGGAACGCGTGAGCGGGCGGAAGCGCGTTTGCGAGTCGTGCCTCGTTTCCGGCCCCGAAATCCGGATCGGGGACGTTGTTGCCGTTTGCGTAGGGCCAGCCGTAGAAGCCGCCGGGCGTGATGCGATTGAGTTCGCACGGCGGAAAGTCGTCGCCGAGCAGATCGCGGCCGTTGTCGGTGGCGAACAACTCGCCGCTCGCGGGGCGCCAGTCGAAGCCCACCGAGTTGCGCAGTCCGGTGGCGAAGATCTCCGGGCCGCTGCCATCCAGCTGGAAGCGCAACAGCGCGGCCCGCCTCGGATCCTTTTCCTCGCAGACATTGCAGCTCGAGCCGACCGATACGTAGAGCAAGGCGTCCGGTCCCACGCGAAGCGTGCGCGTCCAGTGGTTGCCCTGCTCGGGAAGGCCCGTGATGATGCGTTCGTAGCTCCCCTGGGTTGCGCGCAGGCCCGCGTCGAAGCGGACGCGCCCGATCGCGCTGCCTTCGGCCAGATAGAGCCAGCCGTCATGGATTTCGAGCCCGTGCGGGCGGTCGAGCCCTTCCAGGAGCGTGCGCTCGCCGTCGGAGCGGCCGTCGGCGTCTGCGTCGGCTGCGAGCAGGTGCACCCGGCCCGTGCGAGGCACGCTCACCAGCAGGTCGCCCGCGGCCGTTGGCCGCAGAAAACGCGCATTCGCGAGTCCCGTATGAAACAAGCCGATCGAGAAGCCCTCGGGCACCTGGAGGCGCTCGCTGACCGTCTCGGGTGCTGGGGCCTCGATGCCTCTCTGGAAGAGCATGTGGCCGATCGGCGCATTCACGGCGTAACGCTCGGGCAGGAGCCAGCGGCAGGCGGCGATCGACGCCAGCGCGAGCACGACGACCGAGACGATGAATCGGCGCATGGATCCTCCTCGAAGTGCCGGATTATTCCGGCCCGCAACTCGGGTCCGCCAGGTGGGAAGCTGCCATCCCGCGGGGAGGGGTTGACGGCGGCATCCTCTTGACGCACTCGTATGCGTCCCCGGAGGCTCTCAACGATGACGCGTCGGCTCTGTAAAGGCGATCTGGTCCAGATGATTTCAGGTGCCGATCGCGGCAAGCAAGGCCGCGTGATCGGCATCGATCGCGAGCGCGGCAAGGTTCGCGTCGAGAAGGTCCGCATGCAGAAGCGGCATCTGAAGGCGGGACGCAAGGGCGCGCGCACCGGCGGCATCATCGAGCAGGAAGGCTACGTCGATGCTTCGAACGTGATGCTGCTCGATGCCGGCACGGGCAAGCCCGATCGCGTTCGCATCGGCCGTGAGGGCGAGCGCCGCATCCGTGTCTTCACGAAGAGCGGCGCGCCCGTCCCGGATCCCGCCAAGGCGTGATCCCACGGCGCGCGTCGCGCGCCGGAAACCCGACCCACGCGAGGCAGGCAACGATGGCGAAGAAGGGCAAGCGCGAGAAGATCAAGCTCGAGTCGTCGGCCGACACGGGCCACTTCTATACGACGGCGAAGAACAAGACGAACACGCCGGGCAAGCTCGAGATGAAGAAGTACGATCCCGTGGTTCGGCGCCACGTGATCTACAAGGAAAAGAAGCTCAAGTAGGCAGCGAGAGGGCGGGACGATGACCTGGGTGATTACGCGGCTCTGTCAGGATTGTGTCGATCAGTCGTGCGTCGAAGTCTGCCCGGTCGACTGTATCTATGCCTATTCGGGGGAGACCTCCGAGGCCTTCCCGAACCAGCTGTACATCGATCCCGAGGAATGCATCAACTGCGGCGTTTGTGAGCCGGAATGCCCCTGGGAAGCGATCTTCGAAGACGAGCAGGTTCCCAGCGTGTTCACTGAAGACGTCGCCTTGAACGCGCGCATGCTCGAGGCCAAGGCTCAGTTCGCGGTGCCCGAGGTCGGCGAGAAGCCCAAGCCGACGCCCGAGCAGATCGAAAAGAACAAGGCGAAGTGGGGCTACTCGAGCTAGGGCGCGTCCGCCGCCGAGTCGAAGCCCTGGATCAGCGCTGCGAGCGGAGCCTCCTGGCCCGTGAGCAATCGAAACTGCTCGGCCGCTTGATGGATCAGCATCCACTTGCCCGAGATCGTACGCGCGCCGCGCAGCTCGGCGTCGCGCAGCAGGCGCGTGCGCAGCGGCTCGTAGACCGCGTCCATCACGAGCGAGCCCGCGCGCAGCGCGCCGGCGTCGACCGGAGAGACGTCCTCGCGCAGACCGACGGAGGTCGTGTTCACGAGCACGTCGTGCGGCGTGTGCGCGAGATCGGCGAGCGCGCCCGAGGCCTGCGCGCCGAGTT
>JANNIY010000009.1:0-2738 GCA_031405455.1 Deltaproteobacteria bacterium
CATCGCGGAAGAGGTCGGCCAGGACGATGTCGCCACCCGCAGCTCCCGCGTCCCGAAGCCCCGCGAGATCAAGGTCGCTCTGGACGAGTACGTGATCGGCCAGGAGCGCGCCAAGCGCGTGCTCGCGGTGGCCGTGCACAATCATTATCGCCGGATCGAGAGCCAGGGTTTCGTCGGCGATGTGGAGCTCCAGAAGGCCAACATCCTGCTGCTCGGGCCCACCGGTTCGGGCAAGACCCTGCTCGCGCAGACGCTGGCGCGCGTCCTCGACGTGCCCTTCACGATCGCCGACGCCACGACGCTCACCGAGGCCGGCTACGTCGGCGAGGACGTCGAGAACATCATCCTGAATCTGCTCCAGGCGGCGAACTACGACGTCGAACGCGCGCAGCGCGGGATCATCTACATCGACGAGATCGACAAGATCGCCCGCAAGAGCGAGAACCCGTCGATCACGCGCGACGTCTCGGGCGAGGGCGTGCAGCAGGCGCTGCTAAAAATTATCGAGGGCACGATGGCGAGCGAGCCGCCCAAGGGCGGCCGCAAGCATCCGCAGCAGGAGTTCCTCCAGGTCGATACCACGAACATCCTGTTCATCTGCGGCGGCGCCTTCTGCGATCTCGAATCGATCATCGAGCGGCGCACCGGCGTCAAGGGCATGGGCTTCGGCTCCGACATCCACCGCCGCCTGGAACGCAAGCCGGGCGAAGTGCTGAGCCAGGTGCAGGCGGAAGATTTGCTGCACTTCGGCTTGATCCCGGAGTTCGTGGGGCGGCTGCCCGTGATCGCCACCCTCGACGCGCTCACCGAAGAGGCGCTCGTCGACATTCTCACGAAGCCGAAGAACGCGCTGATCAAGCAGTATCAGAAGCTCTTCGAGTTCGAGGACGTGCGCCTGCGCTTCTCGGAGGGCTCGCTGCGCGCGATCGCGCGGCAGGCCTTCCGCCGCAAGTCGGGAGCGCGCGGTCTGCGTTCGATTCTCGAGAACGTGATGCTCGATCTGATGTACGAGATCCCCTCCCGCGACGACGTCGAGGAATGCATCATCAGCGAAGAAGTGATCGAGCAGGGAAGCCAGCCGCTCCTGGCGCTCAAGCAGGAGGCGGAATCCGCCTGAAGCCGAATACCGAATCCGGCCGAAGCCGATAGGAAGCCAGCGCAATGGGAATCTTCCGCAGCGACGATGAAACCAACCGCCCCGAGGCGGACCCGCCGGCCCCGAAGCCCAGCGAAGGCCGGGTGCTGCCGTTGCTGCCGCTGCGCGACATCGTGGTCTTTCCGCACATGGTCGTGCCGCTCTTCGTCGGGCGCGCCAAGTCGATTCGTTCGCTCGAGGAGGCGATCGGCGCCGATCGCGAGCTCCTGCTGTGCGCGCAGCGCGAAGCGGGCGATGACGAGCCCACCAGCGACGAGATCTACGAGATCGGAACCCTCGGCTCCGTGATCCAGCTGCTGCGGCTGCCCGACGGCACCGTCAAGGTGCTGGTCGAAGGCAAGTCGCGGGCGCAGATCAAGCGCTTCGTCACGCGCGAGCCGTTCTTCTCCTGCGAGGTCGAGGATTATCCCGAGCCGGCGGAGCAGGGCGTCGAAGTCGAAGCGCTGGTGCGCACCGTGCACTCGGGCTTCGAGAATTACGTCAAGCTCAACAAGAAGACGCCGCCCGAGACGCTCAACACCGTGCGCGCGATCAAGACGCCCGGTCGCCTCGCAGACACCATCGTGGCTCACCTGAGCCTGAAGCTCGAAGAGCGGCAGGATCTCCTCGAGATGGCGAGTCCGATCAAGCGGCTCGAAGAAGTCTATGCGCGCATGCAGGCCGAGGTCGAGGTCTTCGCCGTCGAGCGCAAGATCCGCGGGCGCGTGAAGAAGCAGATGGAGCGCTCGCAGAAGGAGTACTACCTCAACGAGCAGATGCGGGCGATCCAGAAGGAACTCGGCGAGCGCGACGAGTTCAAGAACGAGGTCGACGAGCTCGAGGACCAGCTCAAGAAGAAGAAGATGCCCAAGGAGGCGAAGTCCAAGGCGGAGAAGGAAGTCCGCAAGCTGAAGATGATGTCGCCGATGAGCGCCGAGGCCACCGTCGTGCGCAACTACGTCGATTGGATGCTCTCGCTGCCCTGGGAAGAATACAAGGACGAGAAGCGCGACATCGTCGAGGCCGAGCGCGTGCTCGACGAAGATCACTACGGGCTTGCCAAGCCGAAGGAGCGCATCGTCGAGTATCTGGCGGTGCAGGCGCTGGTCGAGCGCATGAAGGGGCCGATCCTGTGCCTCGTCGGCCCGCCGGGTGTCGGCAAGACCTCTCTTGGGAAGTCGATCGCGCGCGCCACGGGGCGGGATTTCGTGCGCGTGTCGCTCGGCGGTGTGCGCGACGAAGCGGAAATCCGCGGCCATCGCCGGACCTACATTGGCGCGCTGCCGGGCAAGATCCTCCAGAGCCTCAAAAAAGCCGGCTCGGGCAACCCGGTTTTTCTGCTCGACGAAGTCGACAAGATGTCGATGGATTTCCGCGGCGATCCGTCGGCCGCGCTGCTCGAAGTGCTCGATCCGGAGCAGAACCACACGTTCAACGATCACTACCTGGACGTGGATTACGATCTTTCGCGCGTCATGTTCGTGTGCACCGCGAACGTGCTCTCGCAGATTCCGCGGCCGCTCCAGGACCGCATGGAGATCATCCAGATCCCCGGCTACATCGAATCCGAGAAGCTCCAGATCGCGCGCGATTTCCTGGTGCC
>JANNIY010000010.1:0-19899 GCA_031405455.1 Deltaproteobacteria bacterium
CCTGCTCAGCTTCGCCGGCATGAACGAGCCGCCCGAAGAGGTGGCGCGCACCGTGGAGGAGGACGACGCGCTGGAGAACATCGGCAACCGCATCGGACATCGCGAGGCGCGTGCACCGGAGATCGACGACGACATCGGCAACAAGGTGAATACGCGCGGGGCGGCCGTTGCGCTGCCCGAGCCCGACGGCAACCGCGGAACCTATAATCCCAGCGCCGCCGACCCGCCGCCCAAGGGCAATGCGCGGCGACCGCACGGCAGCGGCAAGCCATTCGGATTCAAGAAACGCGGGCCGGGGGCCGGGGGACAGGGCCAGGGTCAGCCGCAAGCACAAGGGCAGGGACACGGACAGGGCCAGGGCCGCAGGCACGGCGGTCAAGCGGGGCAGGGCGGGCAAGGGCACGGCCAGGGACACGGTCAAGGCCAGGGCCAGCGCATGCACCGCAAGCAGGCGCCGGGCGGTGCGCCGGGCCAGGGTCACGCCCAGGGTCAACACGCCCCGGGGGAACACGCGCAGGGGCAACCGGTTCAGGGCCAGGCGCAGCCTCAAGGCCAGCCCCAGGGACAGGCTCCCAAGCCTGGCGGCCAGCCCGGCCAGGGCAAGCCGGGCCGCAACCGTCGCAACAAGAACCGCAATCGCAGTCGCGGCGCAGGCCAGGGGCAGGGTTCCCCGGAAGCGCGCGGCGACCAGCAGCCGACGAATAACGGCAACCGCGAGCCGTGATGCGCCGCCCTTGCAGGGACGACGGCCTGCGCTACGTCTTCGGCCGCGGCTGAAGCAGCCCGCGCGTCGGTCCCGCGGCGAGCTCGGTGCGTACCCAGTCGCGGAACAGCTTCACCTTGGCCATCGCCGCGGTTTCCTTGGGGCTCACGAACCAGTAACTCGTGGGCGAGGGCAGGGAGATGTCGAACACCGGACGGCACGATCGCCACCACCTTCACCTTTCGGAAGGACGGCTTCGACGGAGAGTTGAAGGAGTATCACCCGAAGGGTTTCGTGAGAGCGGATCCTTCGAACGCCATCTGGGGAATGCAATTCGTCTGGCCGATCAAGGCCGAATATCTGATCGTATATCTCGACGACGCCTACACCACGACCGTCGTTGCGCGCAACAAGCGCGATTACGCCTGGATCATGTCGCGAACGCCTACGATGCCGGAGACCGAGTACGAGCGACTGGTGAAGCAGTTGGGCGGGTGGGGCTACGACACGAGTGCCATCGTGCGCGTGCCACAGCGCTGGTGAGAGCCTCGTCTGGTTGCGCCAGGCGAGCCTCGCAGACAGCGTCTTCGCCGCTAGCGCGCGATGGATTGGCGATTCCGGTGTTACGGGTTGTCCGACTGGCGGAATGCGCGCTCGACCAATACCACACTGATCAGTGCGAAGACGCCGATCAGGAACCCGGAGGTTGGTTCGAAGCTCGCGAGCTTCATCCCGTGCGGTAGATCCGCGATCGCAAGGGTAGAAAGCGCCGCTCCATGTACTGCAAACCGGTAGCTGGAGCGAGCGCTGGCTTGTTGCGGCGCTGAGAACACCCATACCGCCGACAACGCGGAAAGGGCCGCGCCCAGGGTCAAGAGTACGGTCCCGATCCAGGTCGCGAGCACGGATGCGGCAAGAACGGTGAACCCTGCGTAGAGGGCAAGTCTCAGCAGCGCGCTAGCTCGCAGCCCCAGCAGCCAGGCAGCGGTGCGGTATCCGGCCGCGTGATCGCCTCGTAGGTCTTTCTCATAGTTCGATTGAACGAAACTCGCGCCACAAACCGCCACCAGAAGCAGGCGTACGCTTTCGCCGTGCAGGTTTGTGCGCCAGCCAATGTCGTTGTCTACCACCTGTGCCCCGAGGCCGACGGCGCAACCCAGAAGTGCAGCGAACACCAGATTGCCGGCGAAAGGCCAACGCTTGAAGAGCGTGTAGCTCGGCATCAGTACCGCTGCAGCCAAGAGCAATGGCCAGGCGCTCGGCTCGAGGAGGTAGAGACTGAGCGCGATCAAGAGGCCGGTGGTAGTGGCCAGATTGAGCACCAGCCACGACGGCAATGGTTGGCGCACCATCCAGCGATGCGGAGCCTCGATGGTGTCCGTCTCGACGTCGGAAACGTCATTGGCGAGCTGGCCGACGCCCCAGGCAGCGCTGGCGAGAATCACCGTGAGACACAAGCTCGCGTCGAGCGACCCAGAACCGGGGGCCCCTGGCGTCACTCGCAACACGGAGGCGGCGCCGACGAGCACAGCAGCCGCCGGGAACACGAAGAAATGGGGTCGTGTGGCGGTCACCAGGCTGCGCAAGCAGGCCGAGTTGGCGCGAGCCGAGCTCAGCGTCCGTGTTCCGCGAAGACCGCGACTCCGTCCTTGCCGAACGACATCACCTGATAGGGCTGGTGCCGCGTCGGATCCGGATGCTCCATGCCCGGCGATCCAAACGGCATCTCCGGGACAGCGAGGCCCGCCACGGCGGGGCGCTCCTGCAGCAGGCGCGCGATGTCCGAGGCGGGGACGTGGCCTTCGATCACATAGCCGTCCACCAGCGCCGTGTGGCAGGAAGCGAGACTCGCAGGCACGCCGTGGGTTGCCTTCAGCTCGGAGAGATCCGACAGGTCGGTGGCTTCGACGTCGAACCCTTCCGCTTCGAGATGCTCGATCCACTTCGTGCAGCAGCCGCAGGTCGGTGTCTTGTAGACCGCGATCGTGGCGTCAGCGGGGCGCACATCGCCACGGGCGCACGAAAAGACGAGACCGAGGCCGAGCACTGCGACGAAGGAGACGAGTCGAATCGGACGCTTTGTATCGCTCATGCCGGTCATCCTGTCGAGGTTGGGCATGCGGATCCTATCGTGCGGGACGGATGGGCCGGGCTCGCGGGCTGAGGATAGCCGAATCGAGCCGGATTCCCGCGACGTACGACGAGCAGCATTGACACGGAAACTCCCGTAGCGGCATGCAGGCGTGTCGCCATCAGGCTTGCGCGATGTGGCGCTCGAAGCGCCGCATTACCCACAGATGCACGAGCGCCTGCGGGGCGGCATACAGCGCCCACGGGAGCGCCGGCTCGTAGTCGTGGATGGCTGCGAGCACGAAGCGGCGATCCAGCACCTCGCGAAACTCCAGCCGGCCCAATTCGCCGCCGCTGCGGCGGTGCACCAGTGCGCCGCCTTCGATACGGAAGAGCTGTCGATCGTCCGCACTGTGCGCGTGCTCGAGCCGCAGGTGAAGCAGGAGAAGGCCGAAAATTTGCAGCCTGAATCGACATGATCCGGTGTCGTCTACGTCCACCCGGATGAACGGCCATAAGAGTCGCGGCAGCCATGCGGCGTACTCGCGCGCGACCCAGGCCGCATCGCGGCCCGGCGGTAGCGGCAAGCGCTGGATCGAACGCACCGTGCGTGCCGCACGCGGTCGAACAATTGCCGCGCACCGCTGCGCTGGCGGACCTGAAGCCGCTGTTGCCGGTGTTCCTGAGCTACATCCTGAGCTTCCTCTACGTCGGCATGTATTGGAACAACCATCACCACCTCTTCCACGCCACCAAGCATGTCACCGGCGGTATCCTGTGGGCGAATCTGCACCTGCTGTTCTAGCTCTCGCTCTTTCCGTTCACCACGGGATGGATGGGTGAAAACCATTTCGCGCCGACCCCCACGGCAGTTTACGGCGTCGTCCTGCTGCTGGCGGGCATCGCCTATTTCATTTTGCAACATGCCATCATCGCCGGGCAGGGAGCTGGGTCGGTGCTGGCGACGGCGATTGGGAAAGACTGGAAAGGGAAGCTCTCGCTCGTGACCTATCTCGTCGCCATTCCGCTTGCCTTCTCGAGTCCGTGGATTGCGAGCGGCCTGTATGCCGCCGTAGCCCTCGTGTGGCTCGTTCCCGACCGGCGCATCGAGCGCGTGCTGATGAAGCGTGAGAAGGAATGAGGAATGATTCCGCCTCGCAATTTCGCGTCCTTCGAAGTGCGAATGCAGAAGTCTGCATCACAAAGTCCGGTCAGATCGGTATCCTACCTTCCGCGCGCCGGAGCGAGCGAGAGACAGGCGATCTCGCCGGCGTAGCTACGGCAATACAACCGCCCACCCGACAGCACCGGGGCCGTGAAGGTCGCGGCAGACCCGGTGAATATCTTCACCCGCCGCAGCTTCCGGTATCCCGAGGGCACGGCCACGAAGTAACGCAGTTGTCGGAGTTCCATGTGCGCCAGCATAACCAGAAGGCAGGCTCAGGCCAAGAACTTGGCATTATCCGAAATCAGACAAAGCCGGCATCCTGTGCTCATGGAAACGAAAGCGACTGAGTTGAACATCCGACGGGCAGGCGAACGCGGCCACGCCGATCACGGCTGGCTGAAGTCGAACCACACCTTTTCTTTCGCCGACTATTACGACCCGGCGCACATGGGCTTCCGCTCAATGCGCGTCATCAATGATGACCGTGTCGCGCCCGGCCAGGGCTTCTGCACGCACCCGCATCGGGACATGGAGATTTTCAGCTATGTGCTGGAAGGCGCACTGGAACACAAGGACAGCCTCGGCAATGGCCGCGTGCTCAAGCCGGGTCAGATTCAGCTCATGAGCGCCGGCCAGGGCGTGACACACAGCGAGTTCAATCCATCGCAAAGCGAGCCGCTGCATTTTCTACAAATCTGGATTCAACCTCGCGCCCGCGGGCTCACGCCGGGTTACACCGAGTGGATTCCGAAACCCGAACATGCCGATGCGCCCAAGGTGCTCGTGATTTCGACAGACGGTCGCGACGGTTCGGCGACGATTCATCAGGACGCGGACATCTATCGCATCCGGCTCAAGGCCGGCCAAACCGTCACGCACGAACTAAAGGCTGGTCGGGGAGCGTGGCTGCAAATCGCCGAAGGTGCGTTCACGCTCAATGGCGTCGAGTTGCAAACGGGCGATGGCGCGAGCACCGAGCAAGCGGGCAAGCTGACCCTCACCGCCACCCAGCCAACCGAAGCCATACTTTTCGACCTCAACTGAACCGCGAATACAACAACGACCAACAACACAAACAACAAACAGAAAGAAATTAACATGAACCAATACCACAAACTCTACACGCCACAGGACACCGCCATCGTCTTCATTGACCACCAGCCGCAGATGCTCTTCGGCGTGGCCAATGCCGACCGCGCCACGCTGATCAACAACGTGACGCTCCTCGCCAAAGTCGCGAAGGAGTTCAACGTCCCCGCCGTCCTCACCGCCGTCGAAACCGAATCCTTCAGCGGCTACATTTGGCCACAGTTGCTCGACGTTTTCCCCGGCCAGGCCGTCGTGGAGCGCACGTCCATGAATTCATGGGATGACGAAGGTTTCCGCAAAGCCATCGAAGCCACCGGCAAGAAAAACATCATCATGACCGGCCTGTGGACCGAGGTGTGTGTGACCTGGCCGACCATCGAGATGCTCGGCGCGGGCTACAACATCTACGTCGTGGAAGATTGCTGTGGCGCGACTTCACTCGCCGCTCAAGAGGCCGCGTTGTCCCGCATGGTGCAAGCGGGCGCAGTGCGGTTGACCACCATCGCGGCCCTGCTTGAATGGCAGCGCGATTGGAAAAACAAGGAACATTACAACGCGCTCATGGGCATCCTCAAACAACAGGGCGGCGCATACGGTGTGGGCGTCGAATACGCCTACACGATGGTTCATCACGCGCCGCAGTCCGCGCAGAAACCGCAGATTGTGCCGAAGACGGCAGCGCACTGAGCATCACCAAGCGACCCGGCGTGGGCGGCGGCAAGCCTTCGCATCGACGAAGCGCTACCTGGAACAGCACGGCAAGCCGGTGGCCTTCTACAGCGACAAGGCGAGCATCTTCCGCGTCGTCGATGCCCGAGGCAAGCAGGCACGGGGCGACACGCAGTTCGGTCGCGCGCTGTCGGAGCTCAACATCGACAGCCTTTGCGCGAATACGCCTCAGGCCAAGGGTCGCGTCGAACGGGCCCACCTGACGCTTCAGGATCGCCTGGTGAAGGAGCTGCGCCTGCGGGGGATCTCGACGCCCGAGGCGGGCAACGCCTACCTGCCCGAGTTCGCCCAGGACTACAACGAGCGCTTCTCCCGCGAGCCCCAGAGTCCTCACGACGCCCATCGGCCGGTGCGCGACGGCGAAGATCTCGACCAGATCTTCACGTGGCAAGAAGAGCGAAAGCTCTCGAAGAACCTCACCGTCCACTACAAGAGCATCCTCTACATCGTCGAGGCCAGCCCCGAGGCGATCCCGCTCGCCGGCAAGCCCTGTCGCATCTACGAGCCCGAGCAAGGCCCCATCGAGATCCGCTGCCAAGGCACCCTGCTCCCCGCGCGGATCTTCCACGACAAGAATCCGCACGTGCGTCAGGGAGTGATCGTCGAGAACAAGCGTCTCGCTGCGGTGCTCACGAAGATCCGAGACGATCAACGCGAAAGGGACAGCCGGTGGCTGGCCAGCCATCGGGTGTCCCTCCGGGACAAGGAGAGGATCCGCGAAGCCCAAGACCGTGCTGACCAGGCCTGAGGCCCGGGTAGCGCGTCTAGGCCGACATCTCTACTTTGCACAGGCACCGACTTTTCTACTTTGGGTTGACACGAGCAGATTTCGAGCTTGTTCCTCCTATGCCCGGAGAGCGCTGCGCTTGCGCCCGCGCAGGTGCGTTCACACCAGCTGCTGCCGACTCCCGAGCAGCAGCAGGCGCGCGCCGAATTTGCGCTCGCCTGGCATCTCCACCAGCAGGACAGGCTCTCGGCGGCCGAGCGCCACTTCGAGCGCGCCGGCAAGCTCTCGCCGCACGATTGGACGATCCGCCGCGGCTCGATGCCGATCCGCGGCAAGAACCCGATGGGCCCGGAATTCTTCGAGCTCTACAAAGAATGGCAGGCGGCGGGCTCGCCCGGCTATCCGGCGCAGCGACACGACACCAAATTGTGATCCAAGCCCGGGTGTGCCACGTCTCGCCGGCGTGCGCTCGCGAAGTTTTTCTGCAAACGTTCGCGCCATGGCAAGCAACCCGGCATGGCTCCGATACCGTCTTGCGCTGACAGCCTGCTTGGTTACGCTGCTGCTCGCCGCTGCGGCGCACACCGATGACGCCCCGCCCGCGCGTCCGCGCTTCCTCGACCTCCGCTACGACGAAAACTGGAGCGTGCTCGCCGGCCAGAAAAACGCGCCAGGCGGAGATTTCTTCGATCCGCTGAAGTTCATCCCGCTGACCGAATCCGGCTCGGCCTGGGTCTCTTTCGGCGCACAACTGCGCGAGCGGCTGGAGATCTGGGACAACTTCGGCTTCGGCGGCCCGCCAGGCGAGAGTCACGACGACAGCTTCCTGCTCTCGCGCTTCCTGTTCCACACGGATCTGCATCCGACGCCGTGGCTGCGCATCTTCGCGCAGGGCAAGAGCTCGTTCGTGACGCCCGGCCGCGATCTTCCGGGCGGCAACCGGAAAGCGGACGTCGACCAGCTCGATCTCCAGAACGCGTTCGCCGACGTCACGTTGCCGGAGCTCGCCGGCGCCCGGCTCACGCTGCGAGGCGGGCGCCAGGAGATGGCTTTCGGCGCGCAGCGCCTGGTGAGCCCCCTCGATTGGGCCAACACGCGGCGCACCTTCGACGGCGCTTCGGCGATCGTCGCCTACAGAGACTGGCAAGCGACGGGTTTCTGGACGCGGCCGGTGCGCGTCAACCGCTACTCGCTCAACGACTGGGGCCCGAAGGACGAGTTCTACGGCCTCTACGCCACGGGCTTCGTCGCGGGCAAGGACGTGCGCACGGATCTCTACTGGCTCGGATTCCACACCGACAACGCGACCTGGAACGGCACCACCGGCGACGAAAAGCGCCAGACGCTCGGCGCGCGCGTCTCCGGCGTGTGGCCGGGGACACCGCTCGATTTCGACGTCGAGGGCGCCTACCAGTTCGGCGAGGTCGGTTCGGGCGACGTGAACGCCTACATGGTGGCGTCTCAAATCGGCTGGTGGCTCGAATCGCTCCCGACCTCGCCGCGCTTCTTTGTCGGCTTCGACTGGGCGAGCGGCGACGAGAGCCCGGCCGGCGACGTCGAGACCTTCAACCAGTTGTTCCCGCTCTCACATCAGTATTATGGCTTCATCGACGCAATCGGGCGTCAGAACGCGGTCGACGGCTCGCTCGGCGTCGTCGTGCGCCCGCTGCCAGCCTTCACCGCGACCCTCACCGGGCATTATTTCTGGCGCGCGGAAGACGACGACGCGCTCTACTCGGCGGCGGGCGCCGTCAGCCGGCCCGGCTCGGGAGGCAGCTCCTCCTGGCTCGGCGCCGAGATCGATCTGCTGCTGAAATATCAGCTCGACGTTCACATCGCGTTGCTGGGAGGCTACAGCCACTATTTCGCGGCGGGCTTCATCGACGAATCGGGACGCGGAAGAGACATCGACTTCGGCTATCTGATCTTCCAGTACACCTTCTAGAGGCGACGGCGCATGCAGACTGCGGGAGCTCGCGCCGCCTCGGGCGCGCCGACGGTTCGTGGATCGGTCCTCGTCGCGCTGCTCCAGGGCGCGGCCAGCCTCGGCCTGCTGGCGCTCTCGAGCCAACCGGACCAGAAGATCTGGCAGCCGCCGGCGGCAGCGGGAGATCGGCTCACGCTTAGCCGTGTCGGCGCGCTCGTCGCCGCGGGAATTGCCACGCGAGCGCGAGCGGCTGGAGCGGCGTCGGCCGGTACAGATCGACGCTGAGCCGCACCACACGCAGGCCCGTCTCGGCGGCCGCCGCCTCCGCCGCGCTCGCGACGAGCCCGCACACCGGCCCGCCGTGCTGGAGCTCGCGGGACCACGGGCTGCCGGCCCACTCCGTCGGCGCAAATACGTCTCCGCTTCGGCGATACAAGAACTCGGGCATGGCCGCGCATGCTAGCGAGGCAGAATCGAACTCGGCGCACGCCACTCTATTCACCCTGCCCTACCGCGGCAGGCCGCCCTCTACCCGCCGCAGGCTCGCATCGTCCAGGCACCCGGCTCGCCTCCGGCCAGGGCGCAGGTAGCGGTAGCGCTGAAGGTCTTTCTCGCGGGCGGCGTCTGCGTCCGCCGGTCCCGACTCGTCGACCGTCGCCGCGCTCGCGAAGCTCCCGGCCATCGATCGCGCGCTCACGACGGGCCAGCTGGGCTGGACGAAGGCGCGCCTCGTCTGCCGCGTCGCCACGCCGGAAAGCGAGGCGCACTGGCTCTGGGTGGCCGGGCGGCTCTCGGCCGTGGCGCTCTCCCGCGAAGTGCGGGCGATCGACGTGGGCGCGCTCGAGGCGGGGGGCGCGGAGCCGGGAAATGATGCGGCGAGCGAGCGCACGGTGCTTCGAGTTCGGGTACCGAAGCGCGCGAAGGTGAAGTGGGGCTATGTGAAGCGCACGCTTCGGCGCGTCGCGGGGGAGTGGCTCCCGAACGAGACCTGCGCCGAGCTCGTCGCCGCCGAGGTGTTCGCAGCGATCGGGCGCGAGCTGGATGACGCCGAGCCCGCGCCGCTTGCGCAGCGGGG
The DNA here is from genome assembly GCA_031405455.1 of Deltaproteobacteria bacterium. Taxonomy (GTDB): domain Bacteria; phylum Myxococcota_A; class UBA9160; order UBA9160; family SMWR01; genus DATBRV01. Next base: position 9,489 of record JANNIY010000010.1, read on the forward strand.
CCGCGCGGCCGTGGCCGACTTCGATCCCGTCCCCGAGCTGGCGCCGCCGCGGGCCGCCCGGTCAGTTTTCGTCGAGGCGCTCCTCACAGGGCTCGAAGCGGCAGACGCGCGCGAGCGCACCTGCGCACTCGCGCCAGTGATCGGAGACGCGTGGCGCGAGGGGAGGATCACCGGCTCCCAGCTACACACGCTCGTACCGCTCGCTCTCGCGCCTGGCTCCGAGTTTTTCCATGCGGCGTGGATCGAGCGCGCAGCCGAGGTGACGGTGCGCCGCCTCGAAGACGACGTGGAACACGCGCTCGCCACGGACGCGCTCGATCCCACGCTCCTCCCCGACCTACCCGCGGCCGGCCTGTGCGATCGCGAGCTGGTGGGTGCGGACGCCCCGCGCCCACCACGTGTTCGCGCGCGACGGCTGGCGCTGCACGGCGCCGGGTTGCACGTCGCAGCGGAATCTCCACGCGCACCACGTGCTGTTCCGCTCGGCGGGCGGGAGCGACGACGGGCAGAACCTGACCACGCTCTGCGCCGCCCATCACCAGCGCTGCGTGCACGGGGGCGTGATCCGCATCTCGGGCCGTGCACCCGACGCGCTGGTCTTCGAGATGCCGCTTGGCCGCTTCCGCTCCGGAGATCGCGCCGTGCGGGCGTAGAGGCGAAGATCACGCCCGGCTTTTGCGTGCGTCGCGCTTGCCCATCGCGCGTTCGGCCCGGGAACGCATGAACGCGAGGCACGTTCGCCGCGCATTGGGTGCGGCGTGTTACGCGCATGCGCGCGCCCTAAAGCGGCTGAGCCCCGGCGCGCAGCTCGGCGAAGGCGGCGCGATGCGGGCAGGTCTCGCACGGCCCCGGGATCAGCTCGTAGGCGCGCCGCACCGCGAGCGCAGTGCTCGTCTGGCGCACGCGCTCCTCGAGGAACAGGTTCGAGCCGAGCTGCGCCGCGAGGCCCGAGCGCTCGAGCCGCGTCGCGAAATCGCGCGTCACGCCGCATAACAACACGGTCACACCGCGCGCGCGCACGCGCTCGAGAAATCCCTCGAGCGCCGTGATGCCGACCGCATCCGGGTTGCGCGCGCGCTTGAGCCGCAGCACCACGACCGCCGTCTCCGGCCCGATGCTCTCTTCGATCGTCGCGAAGTGCGTGTGCAGCGCGGCCGTCGCGCCGAAAAACATCTCGCCTTCGAGTCCGAAGATCACGATGCGATCGCAGCGCGGGTCGTCGGGCAGGCGCTCGTGCACGCCGCCTTCGCGCGTGATCACGAACTCGGTGAGCAGCATGCGGCCCGCGCGCGGAACGGTCAGCAAGAACGACATCAGCACGCCGATCAAGACGCAAAACTCGACCGAGATCGCGACGGCGGAGACCGCGGTGGCGGCGACGATCGCGGCGTCGAAGCGCGTGGTGCGAAAGTGATAAGCGAGCGAGCGCCAATCGACCATGTTGTAGGCGGAGATCATCAGGATGCCGGCGAGCGCGGCGCGCGGGATGAAGCGCGCGTAAGGCGCGAACACGAGCATGATGAGTGCGACTGCGGCGGCCGAGACGACGCCGGACCACTGCGTCGCGGCGCCGGCTTGTTGGTTGATCGCGGAACGCGTGAGCGAGCCGGAGCCGGGGAAGCAGTGGAAGAAGCTGCCCGCGAGGTTCGCGAGGCTCTCGCTCAGGCACTGCTGATTCATGTCGAGCTTTTGCTTGGTGACGGCCGCGATCGCTTTCGCCATCGAGACGGCTTCGAGCAGACCGAGCACGGCGATCGCGAGCGCGCCGCTCGCGAGCTCGCGCGCGAGCGCGGGGTCGGAGAGCGGCATGCCGAACGCGGGCAGCTTGGCCGGGATCTCGCCGATCACGCGCACGCCGAGTTGGTCGAGATCGAGCAGCGCCACCGCGGCCGCCATCACGCCGACCGTAATCAGCAGGTCGGGCAACAGCCGCAGCCCGAAGCGTTGCTTCAGGAACCGCAGCGCGAGGATCAGCGCGATCGTGCCGAGCCCCACCGCGGCAGTCGGGCCGTGGATGTCGCCGCCTGCACTGAGGGACCCCCAGAAGCGCAGCAGGAAGTGCGAGTGCGCATCGCCGACCGTCGCGAGGCCGACGAGGTTCTTGATTTGGTCGAGGACGAGCAGCGTGCCGGCGCCGAGCGTGAAGCCGACGATCACGGAATGCGAGATGTAGCGCTCGAGGTCGCCGAGCCGGAACAGCGTGATGGCGAGCTGAATCGAGCCGACCAGGAACGCGAGCAGGATCGCCGCTTCGAGTCGGCGCTCGGCGGGCACGATCGCGATCGCGCTCAGCACCGCGATCGAGATTGCGTTGGTGGGGCCGTTGATGAGCTGGCGCGACGAGTCGAACAGGGCGCCGACCGCGGTCATCACGATCGCGGTGTAGAGCCCATACTCGACCGGAAGCCCCGCGACGAGCGCATACGCCATCGCCTGCGGCACCGCGACGGCGGCAACCGTGACGCCCGCGGTCAGGTCGGCGCGCGCATCCGCACGCGAATAGGTGCGCAACGCATCCAGCGCGGGAATGACGCGAAGCAGCCAGTTCGGGCGCGCGGGGAAGGCGGGGCTGCTCACTCGAGATCTTCTCCTCGCAGCTGCGCTCGGGGTGCCGCACTACGGTCGCCGTAGCCGATCATCCCCCGGGGCAGTTGACACTTCGATCGCTATCGGACCTCGATTCGCCCCTTGAAGCGCCTATCACTCGGGCATGGCGGCGCATGCTAGCGAGGCAGAATCGAACTCGGCGCACGCCACCCCATTCACCCTGCCCTACCGCGGCAGGCCGCCCTCTACCCCGGGCGGCGAAGAGACTGATCCAGCGCTGTGTGCACGGGGGCGTGATCCGCATCTCGGGCCGTGCGGGCGTAGGGGCGAAGATCAACCATTGCCCCCTCGAAGACGCTTGACCAGTTTACTTGCGTGCCAGTAGAGTAAAGACGCCTTGCCCGGCACGCCGCCGGTCCCGGGACGGCGCTGGGAGGAACCATGACGGCCGTCATGAAAGGGGTCCGCATCCTCGAAGTGGCCGAGCACACGTTCGTGCCGGCTGCCTCGGCGCTGCTCGCCGACTGGGGAGCCGAGGTGATCAAGATCGAGCACGTCGAGCGGGGCGACGCCATGCGCGGCCTGATGTCGAGCGGGCTCGCCGCCATGCTGAGCTCGAAGGTCCACGTGCTGCTCGAGCACTCGAACCGCGGGAAGAAGAGCTTGGCGCTCGACCTCAACTCCGCGGATGGCCTCGACATCCTCTACCGACTCGCAAAGACCAGCGACGTCTTCCTGACGAACAAGCTGCCGGGCGTGCGCGCCAAGCTCAAGATCGACGTCGAGCACCTGCGAGCCCACAACCCCAGGATCATCTACGTGCGCGGCACCGGCCACGGCGAGCGCGGACCCGACGCCGACCGCGGCTCCTACGATGCGCTCGCATACTGGTGTCGCTCCGGCATCGCGATGGGCATGAAGCACGCCGACGAGAATCATGTTCCGGCGCCGCCCGGCCCCGCCTTCGGCGACTCGATCGGCGCCATGACGATCGCGGGCGGCATCATGGGTGCGCTGTTCCACCGCGAGCGCACCGGCGAGGCCACGACCGTGGACGTTTCGCTGCTGGGCACAGGGCTCTGGTCACAGGGCGCCGCCCTCGCCCTCTCGCTACAGCTCAACCGGCCCTGGGCGGCGATGCCCAAAGGCGCACCGACCGGCAACCCGCTCGTCCGCACGTACCGCACGCAGGACGATCGCTACATCTCGATCTGCTGTCTTCAGGGAGCGAAGTACTGGCCGGGCATCTGCGAGGTGATCGGGCAGCCGGCGCTCGCCAGCGACGAACGCTTCGCCGACGCCGCGAGCCTCACGAAGAACGCCGCCGTCGCCGCCCAGCTGCTCGACACGGCATTCGCCGAACGCAACGCCCCCGACTGGCGCGAGCGCCTGGCGAGCTTCGCGGGACAGTGGGCGATGGTGCAGGACACGCTGGAGGCGGCGGTCGACCCGCAGACGCTGGCAAACGGCTACGTCGTCGATTGCCAGACGGCCGACGGCACGCCGTTCAAGCTCGCCGCCGCGCCCGTCCAGTTCGACGAGCAGACCGCCATCCCGACTCGGGGACCCGAGTTCAACGAGCACGGTGACGCCATCCTCACCGAGCTGGGTCTCGACATGGACGCCATCATCGACCTCAAAGCTCGCGGAATCGTCGCGTGATGAACGCATTCGAACGGAACTTCTTCAGCGATCCCGAGATCATCCAGGAGCCGGCTCCCTACTACGCCGCGCTGCGCAAGCTGGGTCCGGTGGTGCGCGAGCCCCACCACGGCGTCTTCATGATCTCCGGCATCGAGGAGATCCTCGCGGTCTACGCGGATCTCGAGTCTTTTTCATAGATCGCCGCGCCGCTCGGCCCGTTCATCCCGCTGCCGAAGCCCGCCGCGGGAGAGAGCCTCGCGGACGTCGTCGCGAACCGACGCGCCGAGATTCCGCTGAGCGACCTGCTGGTGACCCTCGACCCGCCGACGCACGGACAGCATCGGGCGCTGCTCAACAAGCTCTTCTCGCCGAACCGCCTCAAGGAGAACGAGGAGTTCATGTGGACCCTCGCCGATCGGCTGATCGACGAGTTCGCCGACCGCAGCGAGGTGGAGTTTTGCGGCGCGTACGCGGGACCCTTCACCCTGCTCGTGATCGCCGACCTGCTGGGCGTCCCGCGCGAAGACCACGAAACGTTCCGCGGCTGGCTGGGCAAGAATGTTGCCGGACCGGCCGGAGGCACCGAAGGCAAGGCATCCGGCGACCAGGTGTTCGCGAACCTGTATCCCTACTTCACCCGCTACATCGAGAAGCGTCGCGAAACGCCGAGCGACGACGTGATGAGCCAGCTGGCCAACGTCCGGTTCCCAGACGGGGGGCTCCCCGAGGTGATGGACGTGGTGCGCATCGCCGCCATCATGTTTGCCGCCGGGCAGGAGACCACGGCGCGGCTGCTCGCTACCGGAATGCGCATCCTCGCCGAGCAGCCCGCGCTCGCCGGAGAGCTCCGAGCCAATCCCGAGGCGATCCGGAACTTCATCGAGGAGTGCCTGCGCCTCGAGAGCCCGATCAAGGGCCCCTTCCGACTGGCCCTGCGCGACACAAAACTCGCCGGCGTCGACATTCCGGCGGGGTCGATCCTGATGGCGATGAACGGCGCCGCCAACCGCGACCCGCGCGTCTTCACCGACGGCGACCGCTTCGATGCCAAGCGCCCGAACGCGCGCCGCAACATCGCCTTCGGTCACGGCGAACACTTCTGTCCCGGCGCGAGTCTCGCGCGCACCGAGGCACGCATCAGCTTCGAACGGCTACTCGCGCGGCTCGACGACTTTGCGCTGGTGGACCCGAGCGCGCTCAGCTACGCGCCGAGTTTCCTGATCCGCGGCCTGAACGACCTGCCGCTGCGCTTCCGTCGCCGCTCGTAGCGGCGCGCGGCCCTCACCTTGGCGCGAAGCGCTGCCCGCCGTCGAGGCGGATCGTGAAGGCGTTGAGCATCGGGTTCTCGAAGATCGCGATCGCCATCTGCCCGTATTCGCCGGGGCGGCCCATGCGCTTCGGGAAGGCGGCGTCCTTCGTGAGCGCCTCCTCCATCTGCGGCGGAATGCCCTTGGTCAGGCCGGTGTGAAAAAGACTTGGCGCGATCGTCATCACCCGAATGCCGAGGCTGCCGAGGTCGCGCGCCATCGTGAAGGTCATGCCGGCGATGCCGGCCTTGGCGGCGCTGTAGGCGACCTGCCCGATCTGGCCCTCGAAGGCTGCGATCGAGGCGGTCATCAGGATCACGCCGCGCTCGCCGTTGCTGTCGGGCTCGTTCGTGCTCATGCAGTGCGCAGCGATGCGCGCGACGTTGAAGCTCGCGACGAGGTTGAGGTCGACCACGCGGCGGAACGAGTCGAGCGGGTGCGGGCCGTCCTTCGCAAGCGTGCGCGCGGCGACGCCGCCGCCGGCGGTGTTCACGCAGAAGTGGACACCGCCGAGCGCGCCGACGGCCTCGCGCAGCGCGGCCTCGGCTCCGGCGAAGTCGGTGACGTCACACGGGAAGAAGAGGCCCCCGAGCTGCTTCGCCGCCTCCGCGCCGGCCGATTTCGGCAGGTCGAGGATCGCCACCCGGCCCCCCTTCGCCACGAACTGCTCCGCGGTCGCGCGTGCCATACCTGAAGCGCCACCGACCACGACCGCCTTCTTGCCCGGAATCTCCATGGCCTCTCTCCTTGATTCTGGTTCGCTCACTTCGCGTCGGCGCCAGGTTCTGCCTACCTTGCGCCAAGAACGTCAGGTTGTAGCAACTGCGCGGCGCGGGCGGCGGCGGACGGCGAGCCCGAGGAGGCCCGCGGCCGAGAGCCAGCCCGGCCAGTCGCCGAGCCGGGCGTAGAGCGTCTCGCCCTCGAGGGGGTGCACGGTGCCGCGCAGGTTCGCGGGCGCCAGCAGCGGGGTCCGGGCGAGCAGGCGCCCGGCCGGATCCACGAACGCGCTCACGCCGCTGTTGGTGGCGCGCACCACGAAGCGGTGGTGTTCGATCGCGCGCATGCGCGCCACGGCCAGGTGGATCCACGGCTCGTGTGAAGCGCCGAACCAGCCGTCGTTGGCGAGCATCGCGAACAGGTGCGGCCGCGCGCTGCGCGCCATGCGGCGTACGAAGCCGGGCACCGCCGCCTCGTAGCAAATGGGCGTGGCGATGCGCAGCGCGCCCAGGCGCAGCGGCGGCGTCTCGGTCGCGGCGCCGAATTGCTGGGCGTGGGGGAAGAGCGCGGAGAGCGCGCCGGCCAGGGGCAGGCGCTCCGCGATCGGCACCAGCAGGTTCTTGTCGTAGGCCTCGCGGATCGTGCCGTCCGCCTGGATCAGCAGCGCCGAGTTGTAGACGCGGCGCACGCCGCCGTCGCCGCGCACCGATGCCGCGCCGAACAAGAGCGGCGTGTCGATCCCGCCGCGAATCAGGTCGCCGGCCACCGGGAAGGGGCCGGCGACGCCGCGCGTGATCACGGTCTCGGGCCACACCACGAGGTCGAGCGGGCCGTCCGCGAGCAGGGCGCGGGTCGCTTCGAGATGGCGCCGGTGAACGGCCTCGGGGTCGCGCCGCTTCGCGAGCACGTCGAAGTTGGCCTGCACGATGCCGACGTGCAGCGCCGGCGCGGCTGCGATCTGCCGCTCGAGAGCGGCCAGCCGGTAGCTCCCGTAGCCCGCGGCAGCGGCGAGGGCACCTGCGACGGCGAGCCATGTGGCGAGCGGCCGCCGGCGCACGCGAGAGAGCCAGCGCGCCGTCTCGAACACGCCCGCGTTCACGAGCACCGCGAGCGCGCTCACCAGCAGCGGCCCGCCGAGGTCCGCGATCTGCACGAAGCGCGTGCGATCCACGAAGGCGTCGCCCAGATGCACGGGGAAGAGCTGCGGGAAGCCCCACTCGACGGCGACCAGCGGCAGCACGCCCGCGAGCGCGACCGGCCAACCGCGCGCGCGAGCTGCCTGGTAAAGCAGCGCGTACACCGCATAGGACGCCGCGAACCAGAGCGAGTGGCCGAGCCACAGCCCGGCGCCGAGCCAGCGCTCGCCGCCGAGGAAGACGTCCACGAGCCGCAGCAGCCAGACGAAGCCGCCCGCGTGCGCGACCTGGCCGAACACGAAGCCGGCCAGCGCGCAGGCCGCGGCGCCGCGCTTGCGCTCGAGTTCCAGCGCCTGCCAGAGCACGGCCCACGCCACCAGCGCCAGCGGCCAGATGCCGAAGCCGGCGTAGCCCAGGAAGAACAGCGCGCCGCCCGCCGCGGCGAAGGCGAGCGAGCGCGCCCGGCTCAACGCGGCGGCGCCGCGACGCTCCTCGCCTGGCAGTGCGGAGTGCCCGGCGCCGCGCGTTCGGCCGCGCTCCGGCCCTCCTGGTTGCGCAGCGCGGGGTCCGCGCCGCGCGCGAGCAGCCGCTCGGCCATGGCGTCCTTGCCGCGGATGCAGGCGACCATCAGCGCGGTGTCGCCGAAGCGGTCCGCCGCGTTCACGGCGGCGCCGTGCTCGAGCAGCAGCGTCGCTACCTCGACGTAGCCGCCCGCGGCCGCGTGGAACAGCGGGGTACGCCGATCCGCGTCGGCGCGATCGACGGCCGCGCCCTGGCCGACGAGCCAGCGCACCAGCTCGAGCCTTCCGTCCGCGGCCGCCCACGAGAGGGCGGCGCGGCCCGTCTGGTCGGGCTCATCGACGGCCGCGCCGCGCGCGTGGAGCAGCTGCACCAGCTCGAGGCTGCCCGCGTCGCGCGCGGCGAGCAGCAGCGCAGAGCGGGCCACGTCGTCCTTCGCGTCGACCGGGGCGCCTTTCGCGAGCGCGCGCTCGACGGTGGCGCGATCGCCTCGCCGCGCGGCGTCGAGCAGCCGCTGCTCCAAAGTGAAGGGCTCCGGCGCGCGCGGCTCGCCGATCCCGAGCGGAGGATCGGCGAGCGCCGCGGCCGCGACGAGCAGCACGAGCGCAACCGTGGGGCCGAGCCTGGCGATCAGCTGCCGATCGCGTCGTTGATCAACGGCGCCACGACCTGCATGCCCGTGTCCTCGTTGTTGTAGTAGTTCTCCGTCTCGACGATCCGCTGCTGCTGGTCGTTGGTCAGCCAGTTCACCAGGAACGTCTCGATGGGCCGGAAGGTCCCCGTACACTTCCAGGACTGCGGCCATGGGATCTCCCACCAGTATTTCTTGCGGATGCTCGAGCAGGCATGGCTGCCGATGAAGGTGATGATCGACGAGCAGTGGCTGGCGTTGATCGGGCGATGCCACGGGACGTGGTAGCTCCAGCGCGAATGGTTCTTGACCTTGTTGATCAGGTTGGTCTGGTCGGTGCGCCAGTTCGCCAGCACGCCCGCCTGCGTGATGCCAGGGTAGAAACGCTCGTACGAGAAGCGCGAGAAGTTGTAGTCGCTCGAGTAGCCCGTGTACGCGAAGCGATCGTTCGGGAACTCGAGCGCCACCATGTCGTTGATGGTGCCGAAGTCGTTCTGGTTGAACGTCGCCGGCAAGGTCGCGTAGAGCGAGGCGAGGTTCCACTGCGCCGTGATGAGGTCGTGCAGCGGGCGCGACTTGTAGCTGGCGTTCGGCGCCGGGAAAATGGGGCCCGAGTCGTTGAGCAGGTAGCTCTTGGCCGGCAGCAACGTGCGGCGGGCCTGGTAGTAGGCGGCGCTGGTGGCCACGCCGCCCGCGCTGAAGCCGGTGACCAGCAGCTTGTTGATGCTCGGAAAGCGCGTCCGCAGGTAGTCGAGCGCGGCGCGCGTGTTGTTGTAGCCGACGTGCCGCCACGTCAGCGGCGGCTCCTGGCCGAGGGGATCGACGTAGGTGACCACGTTGTTGCCCACGTGCACGTCGCCCGTGCAGTAGGGCATGTAGGCGACGTCGAAGCCCTTGGTCGCGATGTCCTTCTTCGGCCTGAAGGGGATGCCGGGGTCGGCGCCGTTTACGAGCGGCGACACGTACTTCGGCTGGAACTCCTGGATGTAGTCGTTCGGAATGCCGTTCGGATGCGCGGCGCCGAGGATGCCGGCGCGGCCGCTGCAGGTGTCGTAGTCCCAGCACGCGCCGCCGCCTTCGTAGAGGATCAGCAGGTTGTTCGAGCTGGGGCTGTCGTACACGTAGAAGCGGTACTGCGAGCCGTTGCCGCAGATCGCTCCGGGCAGCTCGACCTGCTGCCACGCGTAGCTGTTGCCGCCGTCAACGACGTCTTCGATGCCGATGCCGAAGGCCGGCACGGCACCGAGCAGGGTCGCGACTGCCGCGACCAAGAGCTTTCGAATGGGCTGGTTGGATGACACGGGCGCTCCCTCCGAGTCCGAGTGCGCCCGACATATCATGAAACGCGGAGAAACTCAATAATGAAAAGTCGACACCGAATCGCTCACGGCGCGTCGGCGCTGTCGCCCCGAAACTCCCGCTCCTCCTCGCGCCAGGCGCGCCGCGCCTCGTCCTGCGCGGCCTGGCGCTCCCGCGCCTCCTGGATGCGGCGCGGGATCTCCTCGAGCCGGGCGGCGTGCAGCCGCTTGGCGAGATGGAGCAACGTCTGGTCCTGGTCGGTGAGGTCGCTGCCGTGGTGCTCGAGCAGGTAGTCGACGAACTGGATGTAGTCCGTCGAGGCGCGCGTGCGGTGCTCGTAGTAGTCGAGGATCACTTCGTCGCTGCCGGTGCCGGAGAGGATCTTCCCGTACTGCTCGTTGCGGAAGGCCGCTGCGCGCTCGCGCGCCTCGAGCACGCGCGGATCGTCGCTCGGCGCGGCGGACTCCCAGTACAGGTTGTCGGGCAGCGCGGCGCGCACCTCCCCGAGGTCGACCGCGCCGAGCCCGAGCGGAAGCTCCGGCTCGGCGCCCGGAGCCGCCGGCTGCGCCAGCTTCTGCGCCGCGGGCGGCGGCGCGGGTGTCGCGGCGGCC
>JANNIY010000011.1:0-2580 GCA_031405455.1 Deltaproteobacteria bacterium
GGATTCCAGGTATAACCCCACCCCTGCTGGCTGTTGCTCACGTAGCGAAACGCGATGTACGCGTCGTCGCACTGGAACCAGAACACCACCCACCCGACCAGCAGCGCCACCGCCGCCGCGGCGCACAGCGCCACGCGCAGACCGATCTCGACGCGCGGCGGGATCCCGGTAGGCACGCGGCCGGAGCATAGCGGCGCGGCGGCGCGGCACGGCTTGAAGTCGGAGCCGGGATCGAAAACAATGGCCCCATGCCGGAGCCGGCTCCCGTCTCGGATCGCGCGCAGCCGTGGCTCTTCGGGCCCTTCCCGGATCTGCTGATCGGCTGCGGCCTGGTCTACGCGCTCGCCCTGCCGGCGTTCTTCGTTTACGGCGACACGCTGCGTGCGCGCCAGGCCGACGCCCTGATGCCAATGCTCGTGCTGCTCGTGAGCCTGCCGCATTACGGTGCGACTCTTCTGCGTGTCTATTCCGAGAAGGCAGATCGGCTGCGCTACCGCCGCCACGCCGTCTACTCTTCGCTGCTGCTGCTCGCAGCGTTTGTGATTTCGCTCCACCACGCCTGGGTCGCGGGCGCGCTCGTGACCCTCTACCTCACCTGGAGCCCGTGGCACTACACGGCCCAGAACTTCGGCCTCGCTTCGATGTTCCTGCGCCGGCGCGGGGCGAGCGTGAGCCCCCTGCTCGGCCGCTGCCTGCGGCTCTCGTTCATGTTCTCGTATGGCCTGGTCTTCTTGTGGATGCACACGGGCGAGGGGACGCCCGCCGATTACGCGATTCCGCTCGGAGGCGACGCCGCGCGCTTCCTCTCGTTCGGCATCCCCTATTCCGTCTCGCTGCCGCTCGGCGCGTTGCTGCTCGCCGGCTATCTCGCCAGCCTCGGCGGCACGCTGGTGCTGATCCTGCGCGCGACGACGCTGCGCGCCGCGGGCCCGACCCTCCTGCTGATGTCGACGCAGGTGCTCTGGTTTTCGCTACCGATCACGGTGCCGCTGCTCGGGATCGCGAGCGGGCTCGACCCCCTCGAATGGAACAACCGCGATTATTATTTTCGCTGGATCGCGATCGGCCATGCCTCGCAGTATCTGTGGATCACGGCCTACTACGCGCGGCGCGCGAGCGGCTGGAGCGGCTTTGGGCTCTACCTCGCGAAGGCCGCGTTGGCCGCGACGTCGGTCTGGGTGCTCCCCGTCGTGCTCTTCGCCCCCGACGCGCTCGGCACGTTCTCGTTCGACGCAGGTCTCGCCATGCTCGTGGGCTCGGCCGCGAACATCCATCATTTCATTCTCGACGGCGTGATCTGGAAGCTGCGCAGCCGCCCGGTCGCGCGCGTGTTGCTCGAAGCGGGGCCCGCCGAGGCGGCGCGCGCACCGGTGTCAGGGGCGCATCCCTGGTTTCGTCGGGCGGGTTGGAGCGTGCTTGCAACGCTGCTCGCGATCCGCGTCTTCTGGTCGTGGGAGCTTCAGTTCGCCTATCCGGCGGCGATGGCGCGCAAGGATTTCGATGCGGCCAGCGCGGTCTGGGACCGGCTCGCCTGGTTCGGCTACGACGATTCCTCGCGCCGCCTCGACCTGGGCTGGGCTCTCCATCCGCAATCGCCGGACCGCGCGCGCGTCCAGTTCGAGCGCAGCGTCGCGCTGCGTCCGAGCGCGAAGGCCTGGGGCAGCATCGGCAACCTGGAAGCGAACCGCGAGGATTGGCGCGCCGCGCTCGCGGCCTACGAAGCCGGCCTTGCCATCACGCCCGAGGATCCGGATCTGCTTTCGGATGCGGGGCTCGCGGCGCTTCAGGTCGGCGAGCCGGTGCGCGCGCACGCGCTGCTCGAACGCGCCATCCGCCTGCGCCCGCAGGACGAAGCCACGCAGCGCCGGCTCGCGCGCGCGCGGCGCGAAACCGACCCGCCCGCCGCTACTTACTAGCGCCGGCGAGAAAATGCTCTTCGCAGCGGCTGATCTCCTGCGCGGTGAGTGCGCGTGCGCGCACCCTCATGCCGAGCTTGCCGTTCGGGTGTACGAACACATTCGGGCGAAAGCACTCGAAGTAACCCTCGGGAGGCCCGCGATCGTGCGCCATCTGGCGATCTTCGGATTCGGAGGTCTTCGGCTTCGCGTGGGCGATCACCGCGTCGTTGAGGCCGAACCAATCGATGATCGCCACGTGCGGCAACACCCAACCGGGGACGCCGATGGTGTGATAGGCCATCACGGGAAAGCCCGACACGCCGATCTGTGAACCCATGGCGCGCGAAGGGAAACGCGAGGTCTGGAATTCGCCGAAGATCTTGTGCTCCTGATGCCGCATGCCCACCAGGTGCTCGATCAGCCAGCCTTCGAGCCCGTCCCAGGCGGCGCCGTACCAGCGCAGGGGGCTCGGCAGCAGCGGAGCCACTTCGAAGCGTAGCTTGAAGGTCTCGGGGCGGGTCGCGAGCTGGCGCGTGTGCCACCAATGCAACCACGGCAGCGGCCAGCCGAGCAGGATCATCAGTGCGAGCGCCACGAGTGTCCTGCGCGGCGAAAGGCCCGCCCGCTCGCCGAGCCCGGCGAAGCCCACCAGCACCAGCAACACCCACGGCTGGTAGACCCG
>JANNIY010000012.1:0-5106 GCA_031405455.1 Deltaproteobacteria bacterium
GCAAGTGGGAGACCCAGGCGAGCCGCTTCGTGAAGGTATTCCCGATGGACTACAAGCGGGCGCTCGGCGATCGCCTGCGCGCGGGGAGCGGGGATGGGTAAGCCGACGGGATTCGTCGAGCATCCCCGGCTCGCGACGCCGACGCGGCCGGTCGCGGAGCGTCTGAAGGACTGGCACGAGGTCCAGACGGACTTCAGCGCCGAACAGGCGCGCGACCAGGCGAGCCGTTGCATGGATTGCGGCATCCCGTTCTGCAACAACGGCTGTCCTCTCGGCAACGTGATTCCCGACTGGAACGACCTCGTCTATCGGGACAAGTGGGAAGACGCGCTCGCGCGCTTGCACTCGACCAACAACTTCCCCGAATGGACGGGGCTGGTCTGCCCCGCGCCGTGCGAGGCAGCCTGTGTGCTCGGGATCAACGACGATGCCGTGACGATCAAGCAGATCGAGTGGGAGATCGTACGCCGCGGCTGGAGCGAGGGTTGGATCCGGGCGATCAAGCCCGCGCGGCGCACGGGCCGTTCGGTGGCGGTCGTCGGTTCGGGGCCGTCCGGGCTCGCCGCGGCGCAACAGCTCAACCGCGCAGGTCACACCGTCACGGTGTTCGAAAAGAACGATCGTATCGGCGGCCTGCTGCGCTACGGGATTCCGGAGTTCAAGCTCGAGAAGCGCATCGTCGACCCCCGCATCGAGCAGATGCGCGAGGAGGGAGTTTCCTTTCAGACGGGCGTCCATGTGGGCGTGGATCTGCGGGTTCCCGATCTGCGGCGCAGCTTCGACGCCGTGATGTTGTGCTGCGGCTCCGAGCAGCCGCGCGATCTCACAATCGAGGGACGGAATCTCGCAGGCATCCATTTCGCGATGGATTTCCTGAGTCAGCAGAACCATCGCAATGCCGGAGATCGCTGCGATCCGGCCGACGAGATCCTCGCGACGGGCAAGCACGTCGTGGTGCTCGGCGGCGGCGACACCGGTTCGGACTGCGTGGGAACCTCGCACCGTCAGCAGGCGGCGTCGGTGACGTCACTCGAGCTCCTCGAGCGCCCTCCCGACCAGCGGGCGTCGACGACTCCGTGGCCGATGTGGCCGCTCATGTTCCGCACGTCGAGTTCGCACGACGAGGGCGGCCGGCGCGAGTTCGGCGTCCAGACCCGGCGCTTCCTCGGCTCGGGCGGAAGCGTTCGCGAGCTGGAGACCGTCGATGTGCGCTTCGGCGCGCCGGACGCGTCCGGACGCCCGCGGTTGGAAGAGATCCCGGGTACGGAGCGCCGGATCCCGGCCGACCTCGTGCTGCTCGCGATGGGATTCGTCAGTCCGGTTCGCACGGGTCTGTTGAACGATCTGGGTGTGCGTCTCGACGCGCGGGGCAACGTCGCCGCCGATCAACGTGGATTTTCGACGAGCGAGGCGGGCGTATTCGCCGCCGGCGACTGCCGTCGTGGGCAATCGCTCGTGGTCTGGGCGCTGTGGGAGGGTCGGGAGGCGGCGCGCGCCGTCGACCAGTACCTGTGCGGCTCTTCGTGGCTGCAGGCGCGCGGCGCGCACGTTTGAAAGCAGGCGCGACGCGGTCGCGATTTTCAAACAGCGGACGGCAAGCTGCGATTCCGGCTTGACGCGTTTCGCTCGCGGCGGGTAGCATGCGCGAACGGCCGGGGGGCCAGCCATTCCCGAATCCAAATCCGACGGCTACGACTTCGAACGGCTCGAGCGAGTCGTGAGCGAACTTGCGAGCGCGGTCCGGCGTCAGCGAGGCGAAACTCTCGCCCTGCGCCGCGAGCTCGAGGAAAAGAATCAGCGAGTCCGCATTCTCGACGGGAAACTCCTCGAGGCGAACCAGAAGCGCCAGGACGTCGCCAAGCGGATCGATGAGCTGATTGCGCAGATCGATCAACTCGACGCGAGCTTCGAAAGCGTGGACGGGTAGGTGGCGTCCAAGCAGGCCATCGCGGTGCGGATTCGCGGGCGGGAGTTCCGGATCCTGAGCGATGACGACGAGGCCTGGCTGCATCGCGTTGCCGGCTATCTCGACGAGACCATGGCGACGGTCGAGGAGCGAACCGGCACCGTCGATTCCCACGACGTGGCGTTGCTCACGGCCTTGAACCTCGCGCGCGAACTCGTCGAGATCCGCGAGCGGGAGCCCGTGTCGAGGGCGAACGGCGCCGCGCCCGACCGGCTGCGCCAGCTGATCGATCTCGCCGAGTCCGCGTTGCGCCCGGAGGCGGTCTGAGCGGACGGCGCGGGGCGTCCTATCCTGATCCGCATGCCTTCCGATCTCGCCGCCGAGAAGCGTCGGGTTCGCCGCTCGCTCGCGCAGCTGCGGCGGTCGGTTCTGCCGGACGAGGCCGAGCGAGCCGCCGGAAGCATCGCGTCGCGCCTGCTCGCCGAGGCTGCGGTTCGGCGCGCCCGGCGCATTGCGTTGTATGCCGCGCTCGCCGACGAGGTACCGACGCGGCGGCTTTTTGATGCGCTTTGCTCCCTGCGCCAGCCGCTCCTGTTTCCGCGTGTGCAGCCCGACGACCAGCTCGCATTTGCAGTCGTGAACGATTGGAGCGAGCTGCGCCCCGGACGCTACGGTGTGCTCGAGCCGCCGGTGTCGGCGATTGCGATCGCACCCGAGGAGGGGGATCTGGTGCTCGTTCCGGGCGTCGCCTTCGATCGCGCTGGCAATCGCCTCGGACGGGGGAAGGGCTTCTATGACCGGGCATTCCCCGTGGCCGCGCCCAGGCGGCCGCTCCTCATGGGTATCGCCTACGCGATCCAGCTGCTGGAGGCCGTGCCGCATGCCGCCGGAGATCGCCCGATGGATGCCGTGGTGACCGAGAACGCGCTCCATTGGGTGAGGAGATCGGCTCCGTGACGCGAACATCGATCGACGGCGAGGTGGATCGGCAGCTCGCGGTGATGCGCGAAGGCGCGGTCGATTTCTTCGGCGCCGACGAATTGCGCGAGCGGCTCGCGCAGCGTCTGGCCGCCGGGCGTCCGCTGCGGGTGAAGTTGGGCATGGACCCCTCCGCTCCCGATCTCCATCTCGGGCACACGGTCGTGCTCCAGAAACTGCGCCGCTTCCAGGATCTCGGGCACACGCCAATCTTCCTGGTGGGAGATTTTACGGCCCGGATTGGCGATCCATCGGGCCGCAAGAAGACGCGTCCAGCGCTCGCCGCTGCAGAAATCGAACGCAACGCCGCCAGCTACGTCGAGCAGGCCGGACGGGTGCTCGACGTCGCGCGTGCCGAGATTCGCTTCAATGGCGAATGGATGTTGCCCATGACTTCCAGCGAGATCGTGAAGCTCTGCTCGCGCTACACCGTCGCGCGTATTCTCGAGAGAGACGACTTTGCGAAGCGGCATGCTGCCGGCGATCCGATTGCGGTGCACGAGTTCTTGTATCCCTTCGTGCAGGCCTACGATTCGGTCGCCCTCGAGGCGGATGTGGAGCTCGGCGGTACGGATCAGACCTTCAATCTGTTGATGGCGCGCGAGATCCAGCGCGACCATGGGCAGCCCGCGCAGGCGGTGATCACGCATCCGCTGCTCGTCGGGCTCGATGGGCGTGAAAAGATGTCGAAGAGCCTCGGCAATACGATCGGCATCACCGACGCGCCGGAATCGATGTACGGCAAGCTGATGAGCATCTCCGACACTTTGATGCTCGACTACTTCGATGCGTTGTCGGCCGGCGAATGGAGCGATTTGCGTTCGGAGCGCGCGCGGCTCGCGAGCGGCGGCGGTGACCCGCTTGCGTTCAAGCACGCTCTCGCGCGGCGTGTCGTCGCACGCTTTCACGGAGGCCCCGCCGCGGAGGCGGCGGCGGATCACTTCCGGCGCGTGGTGCAGGAACGCGAGGCGCCGACGGACGTGCCCGAAACCACTCTCGAGCTCGGATCCGAGGCGGTGCTGGGCCTGCTCGAAATTCTCGAAAGGCTCGGAATTACGCGCTCGCGGAGCGAGGCGCGCAGACTCGTGGCGCAGGGCGCGGTCGAGGTCGACGGAGCCCTGATTGGCGATCCCACGCTGCGTCTCGCCGCGGGGGCCTACCGAATCAAGGTGGGAAAGCGCCGGTTCGCGCGAGTCCGCCTGCACTGACCGTTCGAGGGGCCGCGAAAGCCCAAATACCCCGCGGGGCATGGGGGCTGCGCGTCGACCCAGCGACGAGCGGCCCTTGACCCGAGTGGGTGCCTACCGTAGAGTGCGCGCTCCGCGAGATCAAAAGCAGGCCGCCGGTTTCCAAGGCGGCTTGCCGGTTCGCCCGAGGGGCTCGGTACAGGTCCCCAGGGGCTTCGTTCGGTCTTTGAAAACTGAATAGCGTGCGGTCTCGCGAGTCTGGGAAGACTCGCAGAGACGGATTGGGACGTATTCCTATCCATGATGTCGCGCTCCGCTTCGGCGAGGCGTGGCGTCATTCCGAACAACTGGGTGTTACACGCGAAAGCGTGTGATGCCTAGGCAAGGTTCAAACTGGAGAGTTTGATCCTGGCTCAGAACGAACGCTGGCGGCGTGCTTAAGACATGCAAGTCGAACGGTAAGGCCCCCTTCGGGGGGTACACGAGTGGCGCACGGGTGAGTAACACGTGGGTAATCTACCTTCGGGTCTGGGACAACTCCGGGAAACTGGAGCTAATACCAGATGAGACCACGAGGTCCTCGGACTTCGCGGGAAAAGATGGCCTCTCCTTGGAAGCTATCGCCTGTTGATGCCAGACTGGTGTCTCCTTGCGAAGATCAAAGTCGCTTGCTTGAGGCGTATCTTAATTCTCACACCGCGCGAGCGGCCCTTCGGCGCTGCGCCGACCTGACGCATCTTCATGATCTCGACAAAGCCTGCCGAGACAATATTGATAATTTCACGGCTTTGTTAACAGGAAGCGCGGCGTACCACAAGATGGTTTCATGGCGCCATCAGCGTATGGGAATCATTCTTTCCTTGTTCGGCATAATCGCTGCGATCCTAGCGAACTACTTTAAAGATCCATGATGGAAGATCGATAAAGATAGGCTGCCGCACGCTTCATATCCCACCCAGCTTTTCGCGCAACCTAAGATTATGAATCCGCTGTTTCAGTTCCCGCAGCAATGCCGCGTCTCGTTCGGCTCCATAC
>JANNIY010000013.1:0-40658 GCA_031405455.1 Deltaproteobacteria bacterium
AGCGCGGCGATGAACTCGAGCGACTTCGGCTTCTTGTATGAAGCGATCCGTTCGCGGCAATGCTCGATCAGTTCTTCCGCGCTCGCGCTCTGGCCGGGCTTGAGGACGACGATGGCCTTCACGTTCTGCGTCCACTTCGGATCGGGCACGCCGATGATCGCGCAGTCTGCCACGGCGGGGTGTTGCTTGAGGCAGCCTTCGACTTCGGCGGGGTAGATGTTCTCGGCGGCGGATTTCAGCATGCGGCCCTTGGGGCCGATGAAGCTGAGCGAGCCGTCGAGTTCGCGGCGGCCGAGATCGTTGGTGTGGTGCCAGCCGCCGCGTTGACGGGTGGCGTTGAGTTCGGCGCGGTTCAGGTAGCCGTTCATGAGGGTCGGGCCGCGGGCGACGATCTCTCCAGCTTCGCCGGGCGGCACCTCGACGCCTTCCGGATCCACGATGCGCACCTGCACCAGCGGCGTCGGCCGGCCGCTGGTGCCCTGGCTGCCTGCGCCGAGCGCGTTGAGTGTGAGCATGCCCATGCACTCGGTCTGGCCATACCCAGCCGGACGGCGGCCCCACGCGCTGGTGTCGGGCGAGGTCATCGCGTTCCAGGCCGGCGTGCCGCGGAAGGCGCGCAGGCTCTTCAGGTCGAAGCGTCCGTTTTTGTTGAGCTCGACGATCTGCCCGAGCGTCGGCCCCATCACGAAGGCGCCCGTGCACTTCTCGGCCTCGATCAGCCGGCACAGCTCCTCGGCCTCGACGCGCGGGGTGAAGACGTTGGTGCCGCCCCACTGGAACACGGCGAGCGTCGTCATGAAGGTGGCGATGTGGAACAAGGGGCCGCAGTTCAGGTACACGTACTCGCGATCGATGTCCTGCAGCTTCGCCATCACGAGGCTCTGGAGGATGCACGCGGTGTGCGAGAGCTGCGCGCCACCCGGCTTTCCGGAGAACGCGGCGGTGTACATCTGGATCACGGGCAGGCTCGGGTCGATCGGGTCTTCGGGATCGCTCTCGGACGCTGCCGCCAGGAAAGACTCGTAGGAATCCGGCCCGCTGCCATCGTGTTGGAGCCAGAGCGCGCCTGTCTTGCCTTGCTTGCGCGCCTGGCGCGCGGCTTCGCCGATCTCCTGTTCCTGCCAGAGGATGAGCTTCGGCTCGGTATCGGCGATCACGAAGGCGAGCTCGTCCGGTGTCTGGCGCCAGTTCGCCGGGCAGAAGACACCGCCGAGCTTCGCGGCGGCGAGCAGACCCTCGAGAATCCGGTGCGAGTTCTGGCCGAGCCAGAGGATACGATCGCCGGTCTTGAATCCCTGGGAGCGCAGGCCGTTGGCAAGTCGGCTGACGCGGGCGTCCATTTCGGGATACGTGAAGCGGGCGTCGCCGCAGACGAGCGCCGTCTGCTGCGGGTTGCTGCGGCGGTGCTCGCGGAGCAGATCGCCGAGGGAATGAATATGGAGCGTGTCCATGCCGGGCATTCTATCGTCTGACTTGACGATGCGTCAGATTTTTCTGGTAGGCTTCCATCCGTGCCGGATGTCTTTCGCATGCTCCCGAAGGTCACGCCGAAGAACGAGCACTTCTGGCGCGGCGGCGAACGCGGCGAGCTGTGTTTTCTGCGCTGTCGGCCGTGCGGCCACTACATCCACCCGCCGCAGCCCCTGTGTCCCGCGTGTCTCTCGAAGGATCTCGCGTCCGCGGCGGTCTCGGGCCTCGCGACGGTTCTCACCTACACGCTGAACCACCAGGCCTGGGTGCCCGCCCCCGATCATCCGTACGCAATTGCGATAGTCGAGATCGACGAGCAACCGGGCGTGCGCTTGATGACGAACATCGTCGGCTGCCCCGCCGAGGCCGTCCGAATCGGCATGCGCGTGAAGGTCAAGTTCGAGCATCGCGATGATGTCTACCTGCCGCTCTTCGAGCCGTTGGAATCGTGATGGAGATCCTCGAGCGGCGCGCGGCGATCACCGGGATCGGTCAGAGCGACATCGGGCGACGCCTGAATCGCGATCCGCTCGAGCTGACGCTCGATGCCTGCCTCGCGGCGATCGAGGATGCAGGGCTCACGCGCAAGGACATCGATGGCCTCGCGACCTACCCAGGCGCGATGGGCGGCGCGCCGGGCTTCTCGGGCGCGGGCATCAGCGACGTGCACGATGCGCTGCGCCTGAACCTGAACTGGTTCACGGGAGGGCTCGAGCTTCCGGGTCAGCTCGGCTCGGTGATCAACGCCTGCCTGGCGGTGGCCTGCGGCCTCGCGAAACACGTGCTGTGCTTTCGGTCCGTATGGGAGGCGACCGCGCAGGGGAGCGGCGGGCGCGCGCCGATCGGCGGCGGCGCGGGCGAAGGGGGAGGGCGTGCGCCGCGTGCGGTGGGCTCGATGATGGAGTTCACGCTGCCGTTTCGCGCCTATTCGGCGGCCAATTGGGTGGCGCTGGCCGCGCAGCGACACTTTTACGAGTACGGAACCACACGCGAGCAGCTGGCGCAGATTGCGCTGAACGCCCGCAAGAACGCCGCCGTGAATCCGAAGGCCGTCTACCGCGAGCCGATGACGCTCGAAAGCTATTTTGCGGCGCGCATGATCAGCACGCCGTTCTGCTTGTTCGATTGCGACGTACCCGTGGATGGCGCGACGGCGGTGATCGTCTCGCGGGCCGAAACCGCGCGCGACCTGCGCCGCCCGCCGCTGCGCGTCGAAGCCGTCGGTTCGGCGCTGCATGGCCGGCCTTCGTGGGATCAATTCGACGATCTCACGACGATGGCGATGCGCGATGCCGGCGCGATGCTCTGGACGCGCACGGATCTGAAGCCCGCGGACGTCGATGTCGCGGAGTTGTATGACGGCTTCAGCTTCCTCGCGCTCGCGTGGCTCGAAGCGCTGGGCTTCTGCGGGAAGGGCGAAGGGGGCCCCTTCATCGAGGGTGGCAAACGCATCGCCCGCGATGGCGAGCTGCCGCTCAACACCAACGGGGGACAGCTCTCGGGTGGCAGGCTCCACGGCTACGGCTTCCTGCACGAAGCCTGTGTTCAGCTCTGGGGCGAAGGGGGAGAGCGTCAGGTATCGGGAAGCCCTCGCGTGGCGGTCGCCGCTGCGGGCGGCGGCCCGCTGGCAGGCTGCCTGCTCGTCACGAGGCCGTGATGGCGAATCCCGCCCCGGCAGGTCCGAGCGCGTCACCCGATCGGCTGCGTCCGACACTCCGCGTGTTCTTTCAGCACGCGAGCCCGCGCGTGCTGGCCGCACTCGTCATCGCGACCGTCGGCGTTCGCTGTCTGCTTGGAAGCTGGTCGCTTTGGGATCTCGCGATCGCAGCGGGGCTCGTTCTCGTTTGGCCGCTCCAGGAATGGCTGATCCACGTCTTCATTCTGCACTTCCAGCCGCTGACGCTTTTCGGACGAAAGCTCGATTTCAAGGTCCCGCGCCTGCACCGCGAGCATCATCGCGACCCGTGGCGTCTCGATCTGATCTTCGTTCCGATCCACGTGTTCGCCTTCGTGCCGTTGCTGGTTGGCGGTGTCGCGCTCCTTGGAATTTCGCAGGCGCCCCTCGTCGCGACCGGCGTGGCGGTCTACTTCGTGCTCTCACTCCACTATGAGTGGGTGCACTTCATGATCCACACGCGCTATCGGCCGCGCATTGCCTACTACCAGCGGCTCGCGCGCAATCATTTGCTGCATCACTTCCGGAACGAGCATTATTGGTACGGCGTCACGATGCTGCAAGCCGATGGTTGGTTGCGCACGGCGCCCGACCCGAACGCGGTTCCGAAATCGCCGACCTGCCTGACGCTCGCGCCGCAGGCGGACAGCTAGCCCGCGTGCGGGCGCTCGTCGTCGAGGCTGGCTTCGCGCGGATCGCGGCGACGAAGTTGCTTTCGCTGTTCACAGCCAGAGCCTTCCTGGGGCCGCTCGCACCGATCCGGTTGCGGGAGATCTCCGATCCCGAGTTGATCGCACCCGATTGGGTGGTGCTGCGCACGCAGCTCTGCGGCCTGTGCGGCAGTGATTACAAGCAGGTGTTCCTGAACGGGCGACTCGACAACCCGATGACGGCCCTGGTCTCGTTTCCGCAGGTGCTCGGACACGAGGTGGTGGCGCGCATCGAAAAAGTCGGTCCGGGAGTGCGCGAGCGACGCGTGGGCGAGCGCGTGGTGCTGAACCCCTGGCTCTCGTGCGTGCCGCGGGGGCTGCCGCCCTGCGAGTGGTGCCAGCAGGGAGAACTCGCACAGTGCCTCAATTTCACGCGCGGCACGCTCAGCAAGGGCATCCATCACGGCAATTCGAGCCAGGCGACGGGCGGCATGGCGCCGCTCGTGCCGGCGCACGAGTCACAATGCATTCCGATTCCGGACGAAATCTCGGACGCCGCGGCGGTGCTCGCGGATCCCTTCGCCGTGTCGCTGCATGCGATCCTGCACCACCCCCCGCGCGCGGGCGGAGCCGCGCTCGTGTATGGCTGCGGAACGCTCGGGCTGCTCGCGATCGCGATCCTGCGCTCGCTGCACCCGGATGTGCGCGTGCTTGCCATCGCGCGCTTCCCGCACCAGGCCGAGCTCGCGCGCCGATTTGGCGCCGAGACGGTGCTTCCCCACCAGCCGGCGCGCGCCGTGATCGAGGGCGTCGCGAAGGCCCTCGGGGTGGAGCTGCGCGAACCCTGGTACGGCCTGCCGATGCTGAACGGCGGCGCGGACGTCGTCTACGACACGGTCACTGCACCCGCGACCCTCGAGATCGGCGTGCGGGTGACGCGCACCCGCGGCCGCATCGTCGCGCTCGGCGTCGAGGTGCCGAAGGCCTTCGAGTGGACGCCGCTCTATCACAAAGAACTCGCGCTGGTGGGATCGAACGCCTTTGCGTTCGAGACCTTCGAGGGCCGCCGCCAGCACGCCATGGAGTGGTACTTCGAGTTCATCCGGACGCGACGCATCGACGTGACGCCGATCATCACGCACCACTTCGCCCTCGAAGACTACCGCCGGGCATTCCTCGCGTGCCATGATCAGGGCGCGAGCGGAGCCGTGAAGGTGGTGTTCGATCGCTTTGGGTAACTTCCGCCCGCGCTGGCGCCGAGTGGCAGCCACGCTGAATCGGGGGAGTCGAGATGCAGAAGCCGAACGTGATGCTCGCGACGCTGTCTTGCCTGCTCCTCTGGCTTGGGCTCGTGCTCGGCTGTGCGAGTGCGCCGCCCACGGCGCTGCCAGCGCCAACGCCCGAGCAGCAACGCATTCAGCGCTTGCTGGTCGATATTCATATGAACGACTTCCTCGAGCGAGTGCAGACGGTGTCACTGCGGGTGGCGGGGAAGCCTCGCGACCGCCAGCTTCCGGAAGACCAGCGCCTGCGGCCGCGCATCGAAGCGCAGCTCGCACCGGATGCGGTGCTGGCGGACGTCGTGCGCCGCGTCGCGGAAGCCTTCGAGCCCGAGTTCGTCGCCGAGATCGAGCGCTTCGATGCGAGCGAGGTCGGGCGCAAGCTGCGCGAGGCGGCGGGCGTTCCGTACTCCTGGTTCTCGCGGCTGGGGTACCGGATGTTCGGGAGCACCGCCGGAGGGCAGCCTGAGCGCGTGGCGCTGATCGCGAAGCTCGATGCCCTCGTACTTTCGGGCCAGACGACGACCGATCTCTACATTCGGATCTACGAGGCGATCGTGCGTTGGTACGAGGCGAAGGGCTTCATCGACACGGCGGAAGCCGACGCGGTCGGGGGGATCGCCGAACTCGTGGCGCGCGAGCGCAAGCAGGTGGAGGAGATCACGGGGCGGCACACGCTTCCCTTCGGGCTGTACGCGCTCTCCGATCTCTCGACGGCCGAACTCGCGGAGTACGTGGCGCAAGCCGGCTCGCCCGCCGGCCAGTGGTACGCGAAGGCGGTGCGCGAAGCCCTGCTCGATTCGATCGACGCCAGAGCCGAGGCGATCGAACGCTGAGCGCCGGCTCGGCGAGCCGAGCCTAGATGCGGCGCTCGCGCCCCGCCCAGTAGGGATCGCGAAGTTTTCGTTTGTAGAGCTTGCCGTTTGGATCGCGCGGCATGGCGTCCGTGAAATCGAGCGAGCGCGGGCATTTGTATTTCGCGAGGCGCTCGGCGCAGAAGTCGAGGATCTCCCGGGCAAGCGCGTCGTTTGCGACCGCATCCGGCGCCGGCTCGATCACCGCCTTCACCTGCTCGCCCCAATCATCGTCCGGAATTCCGAAGACGGCGGCATCGGCCACCTGCGGGTGCGAGAGCAGCACGGCCTCGATCTCCGCGGGGTAGATGTTGACGCCGCCCGAGATGATCATGTCGATCTTGCGATCACACAGGAACAGGTAGCCATCGGTATCGAGATAGCCGATGTCGCCCACCGTGAAGAAGTTGTCGCGCCGGTTGCTGCGGGTCTTCTGTTCGTCGCCCTTGTAGGCGAAATCCTGTAGCAGCTTCAGGTACACCGTCCCCGGCTGGCCTGCCGGGCAGGGCTTGCCCTCGTCGTCGAGCACGCGGATGTCGGCGCCTTCCCAGGGCTTCCCGACCGTGCCCGGATGCGCGAGCCATTCCTGCGGCGAGACGAGCGTGCCGCCGCCCTCCGTCGCGCCGTAGTACTCGTAGATCACCGGGCCCCACCATTCGAGCATGCGGCGCTTGATTTCGATGGGGCAGGGGGCCGCGGCGTGCAACACGCTGCGCAGCGATGAGCAATCGTGACGCTGGCGCACGGCCTCCGGCAGCATCAGCAGGCGGTGAAACTGCGTCGGCACCATGTGCGTCGTCGTGACGCGGTGCTTCTCGATCCATTGCAGCGCCCGCTCGGGATCCCAGCGGTCCATCAATACGACGGTGTGCTCGAAATGGAGCGAGAACCAGCTGAAGGCGAGCGGCGCCGTGTGATACATCGGCGACGTACACAAGTGCACGCCCGCGCCGCCCGGTGTGATGCCGAAGCGTCCGAGGTGGCCGGCCTGCAGCCCCCCCATCACGTCGGGATCCATCGCGATCAGATCGCGTTTGATGCCCTTGGGCTTGCCCGTGGTGCCCGAGGTGTATTGCATGAACTGACCGGCGCAGCGTTCGGAAGGCAGCGTGACCGGTTGCTCGCGCTTGAGGGCTGCGTAGGACGCGAAACCGGGCGTCTCACCGACGGCGATGCGCGCGGCGATCGGAAGCCCGGCCTCGTCGGCTGAGCGCTGTGCGCGTTCGGCTTCCGCCGCGTCGGTTACGAAAGCCTTCGCGCCCGAATCCCGCAGAATGTGCGCGATCTCGGGCGGCGCGAGATTGGTATTGATCGGCGTGATGTACCAGCCGCCCTGCATCGCGGCGAGCAGCACCTCGAGGGCCGGCGCCGCGTTGGGAAGCAAGATGGCGACGACATCGCCGCGTGCGAGCCCGCGGGCGCGCAGCGCATGCACGAGCTGGTGGCTCGCTCCGGCGAGTTCGCCGGCTGAGTGGATCCTGCCATCAGGTTCGACGAGCGCGCGGCGACCCGGTTCGGCCAGCGCCGCCTGCCAGAAGCCTCGAATCGCCATGCGTTCCCCTGGCTTCCCCGGCGGCCTTTGCGCCCGGCTCGCCGCTTCCGGCCCGTCGCCTCCAGAGGGCTCCCTGAGGCTTGGTTCTCGCTATCTGACGCTGTGTCAGATATTCTGAGCATAACTCAGATCCGAGCTGGGAAGGGAACCATGCACGGGGACTACCGCGTCGTCGATGCCGACGGGCACGTGATCGAGCCCGGCGATCTCTGGGAAAAGTACATCGACAAGGAGTTCCGCGATCAGGCGCCGCGTTGTTTTGGTGCGATGAGCGTCGACGTGCTCGGGCATCGCATGCCCGACGTGCCGGGTTGGAAGGAAGCCAGCAGCGCAGGCACGACGCGGCGCACCGCCGATCCGCGGTTTGCATTCGCGGCCGAGCGAGACTTTGATGCCGTGAGCCAGATCCAGGCCATGGATGTCGAAGGCATCGACATGGCCGTGCTCTATCCCTCGCGCGGTCTCTTCGCCGCGTCGGCCGACGACATCCCGCCGCGGCTCGCCGGCGCCATCTGCCGCGCCTACAACCGCTGGCTGGCGGAGTTCTGTAGCCACGCGCCGGGGCGTTTGTTTGGCGCGGCGATGGTCTCGCTGCACGATGGCGGGGTGGCTGCGCGCGAGGCCGTGTACGCCGTCGAAGAACTCGGCATGAAGGCCATCTTCGTGCGTCCGAACCCCGTGAATGGCAAGACCATCGACCACCGTGATTTCGACGAGTTCTATGCCGAGGCGGCGCGCCTCGACGTGCCGATCGCGACCCACGAAGGCGCCGGTGTCCACCTCGAACAGTACGGACGCAAGCGTTACGACATGCTCTTCAAGGTGCACATGATCTGCCACGCGGTCGAGAGCATGGGCGCCTGCATGGATCTGATCGTTGGCGGCGTGCTCGAGCGGCACCCGAAGCTGCGTGCGGTCTTTCTCGAAGCCTCCTGCGGCTGGGCGCCCTGGTGGCTCGAACGCATGGACGAGCACTTCGAGGGCTTTCACGGTTCGCGCGAAGCGACCCATCTGACGCGCAAGCCGAGCGAATACTTCGCGCGGCAATGCTTCGTGTCGGCGGAAGTCGACGAGCGCGCTGCGCAATACGTGGTGGCTGCCTTCGGACCGCACAACCTCGTGATGGGGAGCGATTATCCCCACGGCGACGGCAGCTATCCGCATGCGATCGACAAATTCCTCGCGATCGACACGCTCTCGGACGACAGCAAGCGCAAGGCGCTGTGGGACAATCCCGTGCGCCTCTACGGCCTCGCGAAAGAATCGGCAGCGCTCGGCGCGCCGGTCTCCCCGGCTCGGGGCTAGCGTCCGGCCATGCGCGTCGGCGTGATCGGCCTCGGGAACATCGGGGGGCACATCGCCGCGAATCTCGTCGCGGATGGACATACGGTCGCGGTATTCGATCAGGACGCGGACCGCGCGCGCGCCATCGTCGGGGCAGCGCCGGCGGCTGATGCCGAGGCTCTCGCGCGGCAGGCGGAGATCAGCTTTCTCTCGCTGCCGACGCCGGACAGCGTGCGCGCCGTGGCCGAGCGGTGGCTGCACGGGGCGGCACCTGGCAGTGTGCTCGTCGATCTCTCGACCAACGCCCCCGCGGCGGTGCGCGAACTCGGTGCCAAGCTCGCCGCTTCCGGTTTCCATCTGCTCGAAGCGCCGCTCACGGGCGGCGCGCCGGGCGCGAAGGCGCGCAGGTTGGTGTTCCTGGTGGGCGGCGAGGCAGCCGTCTTCGAGCGCTGCCAGCCCATCTTGTCGAAGCTCGGCCGCGCGGTCTTTCACTTCGGCCCGCTCGGTACGGGCAACACGGCGAAGCTCGTGAACAGCCTGCTCGCCTTCACGTCGACGTGGGTCTCGCTCGAAGGCCTCGCGATCGCGGCGAAGGCGGGCCTCGATCTGAGAACGCTCGTCGAAGCGGTGCGCACGGGCGGCGCCGGAAATTTCTACATCGACCGCATGGTCGAGGGCATCAACCAACGCGGGCGACCCGCGCAGTTTGCGCTCGTGCTCGCGGCCAAGGACGCGGCCCTGGTGGTCGACGTGGCGCGCGATGTGGGCGTGCCCGCGCCGGTCGCCTCCCAGATCGCACAGGTGCTCGCCGCCGCCGCGAACGCAGGGCTCGCCGAGCGCGACTGGAGCGATCTCGTCCTCTGGATGGAGCAGCAGGCGCAGCTCCAGCTGGTGCTCCCGCCCCAACCGCCTGAACCGGAGGTCCGATGAGCGAAAGTCCCAAAGTCCGGGTGCCGATCGAGCCGGGCTTCTTCACCGTGCCCGACGATCCGTCCGCCCCGCCGCGGCTGCTGGGTTCGCGCTGCGCCGCGTGCAGCGAAGTTTTCTTCCCGCGCCGGCACGTCTGTGCGAACTGCCTCGCGCAGGACACGCAAGACGTCGAGCTCTCGCCGCGCGGCACCCTATACACCTGGACGTACGTGCACTTCCCGCTCTTTGGCAGCAAGCGCGCCGACCATGCCGGCGGCTACGGCGTCGGCCAGATCGATCTTCCCGAGGGCCCGCGCGTGCAGGCCGTCCTCTCGGGCGGGCCGGGCGACTTCCGGATCGGAATGGAAATGGAAGTCGAACTCGAAACCTTGCGCGAGAACAAGGAAGGGCAGGACGTGGTGATCCATCGTTTCCGGCCGGTGGGGTTGCCGCGATGAAGCTCGAGAACGTCGCCGTACTCGGCATCGGAATGACGCGCTTCGGCGTCTACCGCGATCGCTCGAATCTCGATCTCGCGCGTGAAGCGGGGCTCGCCGCGCTGCGCGACGCCGGCATCTCGTTCAAGGACGTCGGCGAGGCGTTCGTCGGCTACATCGGCGCCCAGCCCATGACGGGCATTCGCGCGATGAAGGAATTCGGGCTCACGGGCCTGCCCGTCACCCACGTGGAGAATGCCTCGGCGACGGGGCTGGTCGCGTTTCGCGACGCGGCATGGGCCGTGGCGAGCGGCCGTTGTCAGGTCGCGATGGCGCTCGGCTTCGACAAGATGACCGAAATGTCGATGGGCGGCCGCGGCGCCGGTCGCGGCGTCGGCCGCGACTCGATCGACAGCGTGATTCTGCCGGCCGCGTACTTCTCGCTGTGGGCGATGCGGCGCATGCACGAACGCGGCACGAAGCCGGAACATTTCGCCGCGATCGCCGCGAAGAACTGGAACTTCGGCGCGAAGAACCCCTTTAGCGATCGCCAACCGGATCACGAGGTGACCATCGAAGAGGTGCTCGCCTCGCGCAAGATCGCCGAACCCGTGACGGCGATGATGAGCTGCCCGGTCGACGACGGCGCCGCCTGCGTGATCCTCGCGAGTCAGGCTTTCGCGCGCCGGCTCCAGCCAGGGCGTCCGCTGGTCGCGCCGGTCGTCTCGACGCTCCAGTCGGAGAGCTACGCGCGCGGCCACACCTTCATGGGCCCTGTCGTTGGCCCTCCGAGCATGACGCGCGATACCGCGCGCCAGGCCTACGACGAATCCGGCATCGATCCGAAGGACGTGAGCGTGACGCTCGTGCACGACGCCTTCGCGAACGAAGAGCTCGAATACTACGAGCTGCTCGGCTTTTGCCGAGAAGGCGAGGCCGAGAAGCTCGTCGAAGAGAAGCAGACGCATCTGGGGGGACGCTTTCCCTTCAGCACCGACGGCGGGCTGATCGCGCGCGGCCATCCCGGCGGCCCGACGGGCCTCGCGCAGATCTTCGAGCTGACGCGCCAGCTGCGCGGCGAAGCCGGCCCGCGCCAGGTTGCAAACGCGCGCATCGGACTCGCCCACCTGGTGGGCGGCGGCAGCGTGTGCACGATCAGCATCCTGGAAAGGAAGTAGGCAGGGGCGGGCGCAAGCCGGCACAGCCGGCGCGCAGCGAGCCGCAGGCGAGCGAAGTCACCGGGAACGAGGAGTAGCCATGTCCGCCGACGACGAGCTGCGTACGAAGGGCCGCGAGGTGATGGCGAAGCTGTGGGGCGAGCGCGCGGGCAAGGGCGGTGGCCCGCCGGGTGCGCAGATCGCGCCCGAGTTCTTCGATCTCGTGACGCGCTTCTGTTTCGGAGGCTTCTGGTCGCGCCCGGGCCTCGACGTGCGCAGCCGCAGCCTCGTCACGGTCGCGCAGCTCGCGGCGCTCGGCCGCACGGACGAGCTGAAGGCGCATCTGATGGGAGCCCTGCGTCTGGGCATCTCCCGCGAGGAGCTGATCGAGGTGCTGATGCACACGTCGCAGTACGCCGGGATTCCGGCCGCCGTCTCGGCTCTGAACGCCGCCGCAGAGATCTTGAAGAAACCCACGGAGCCTTGAGTTGGAGGACGCTCGCTGCGCCCCGATTCACGCTGGTGCGTCGTCGGGTCCGGAGGGGTATTCCAGCGCGATGATCTCGAGCTCTTCCTCGCCGCGCGGCGCTTGCAGCTTCACCGTGTCCCCGACAGCGGAGCCGAGCAGCGCGCGCGCAAGCGGGGAGACGAACGCGAGCTTCCCGCGCGCCGCGTCGGCCTCGTCGACGCCGACGATCCGGTAGCGCCGTACGCCCGCTTCGCCGTCGACGGTGACGGTCGCGCCGAAGCGAACGCAGTCGCGGGGCTCGGGCGGGGGCGGCACCAGCTCGGCGCACGCGATTCGCTCGCCGAGTTCGGCACGTCGCTGCGCGAGCGCGGCCAGATCCTGGTTCCGCGCATCGCCATCGGCGCTCCGCTCCGTCGCCGCACGTTCGGCTTCGAGCGCCGCGAACTCATCGCGCAGCAGCGCCAACCCTTCCTCCGTGACGTAGTTCGGGATGCCTTCCGGCAGCGGCGCGCGCGGCGGGACGATGCGGGGCGGCTCGGCAGCTTCTTCGTCGGTGAAGGCCTTGCTCACGCGCCCAGTTCTGCACGCTTCTTCGCCCAACGGTAGTCGGGCTTGCCGGCCGGTGTGCGCACGATTACTTCCACGAGGACGAGCGCGCGCGGCACTTTGTAGCCGGCGATGCGTTCGCGGCAGTGGGTCGCGAGATCCTCCAGATCCGGCGTGCGGCCCGCGCGCGGTGTCACGATCGCAGCCACGCGCTCGCCGAAGCGCGTGTCCGGGATGCCGACGACGACGGCGTCGAACACCTCCGGGTGTGCCTTGAGCGCCGCCTCCACTTCCTCCGGAAAGATCTTCTCGCCGCCCGAGTTGATGCAGATCGAGCCGCGGCCCAGCAGCGCCAGCGTGCCGTCGGCCTCGAGGGTCGCGAAATCTCCGGGGATCACCCAGCGCACGCCGTCGATCACGGGGAAGGTCTGCGCTGTCTTGACGGGATCCTTGTGATAGCCGAGCGGCAAGTGGCCGCGGCGCGCGAGGCGGCCGACGACGCCGGAGCCGGGTGTGACGGGCCGGCCGTCGTCGCCGAGCACCGTCGTCTCCTGGTGCAGCGTGAAGCGCGGGCCGGCGGGCGGGCCTGCGATGTCGAGCACCGTGCCGTTGTAGCCCGTCTCGGAGGCGCCGAAGCTGTCGAGGATCAACACCTTCGGGAGCTGTTCGCGCAGCTGCTGCTTCACGGCCTTCGAGAGGATCGCGCCGCCGGAGCTCAGGCTCGTGAGCGATGAAAGATCGAAGTGTACGTCGGGTTCGGCGAGCGCCTCGGCTAGCGGCCGACCCATCGCATCGCCCACGATCGAGAGCGAACTGATGCGCTCGCGCTCGACGAGCCGCCAGATTTCGTTCGGGTCGAAGTGCGGCCCGGTGTAGAGCACGAGCGTATTCGCGGCGAAGAACGCGTTGAACGTCACCCATTGGCCGCCGCCGTGCATCATCGGCGCAATCGCGAGCAGGGTCGCGCGCGGCTTGCTCTCGGCATTGTCGGCGATCTGCTCGGGGCGCGCGATCGGCTCGCCGCCAAAATTACCCCCGCCGAGCGCCGCGAAGAAGATGTCCTCCTGCCGCCAGAGGGTGCCCTTGGGGAGGCCCGTCGTGCCGCCGGTGTAGAGCACGTAGAGGTCGTCGGGGGAGCGCGGCCCGAAGCCGCGGTCGGCGGGCGTGGCGGCGAGCGCCGCTTCGTAGTCGACGGCAGCCAGCGGCGAGACGTCGGCATCGCTCTCGTCAGCGAGCGTGATGAAGTGCCGAAGTTTCGGCAGATCGTTTCGGATTCGGATGATTCGAGGGGCGAAGCGTCGCTCGAAGATCAGCGCGACGAGATCGGCGTCGTCGAGCACGTGCCGGAGTTCGTCGTCGACGTAGCGGAAGTTCAGATTGATCGGCGCGGCGCGCAGCTTGTAGACCGCGAGCATGGCTTCGATCCACTCGGCGCGGTTCTGGGCCAGGATGCCGACCCAATCCCCGGCGCCCACCTGCTGGGTCGCCAGGTGGTGGGCGAGACGATTCGCGCGTTCGTCGAGCTGCCGGTAGCTGAGCCGCGCTTCGCCTGCGACCAGCGCCAGACGCTCGGGCGCCGAGTCGACCACGCGCTCGAAGAGGTCCGCGAGGTTGAACTCCATGCCGGCTAGTAGAACACGTTTCAAGCGTGTGAGACAATGGGCCTTCGCCCAGGCCCCCGCTGCCGCGGGCGCCTCCGGAGGAACGCGCAGCCGATGCCGAGCATCCGCGAAATCGAGGCCCAGCTGACTGGCCCCGGGGGTCCGTTCGAGATCGTGAACGAGCCCGTGCTCGGCGAAGTGATGCCGGTCTTCAAGCAGCGCGCTCCCCACCTGCGCGCGTTGCTGGACGCCTCCGTGGGCTTCGGCGAGATCGACTATCTCGTCTGCAACGATCTGCGACTTTCCTTCTCGCAACACGCGCGCGTGGTCGCCTCCGTCGCGAAGGCCTTCGTCGAGCGCTACGGGATCGGCAAGGGCGATCGCGTCGCGATCCTGGCCGCCAATTGTCCGGAGTGGGTGGTTTCCTTCTGGGCGGCGCTTTCGCTCGGGGCCATTCCCGTCGGGCTCAACGGCTGGTGGGCGGGTGACGAGATCCGCTACGGGATCGCGGATTCGGAACCGGCGCTATTGATCGGCGACCGCAAGCGGCTTGCGCGCATCGCAGGGGAGCCGCTGCGCATGCCCGTCGTCGAGATCGAGTCGGATTTCGAAAAACTCTGGAACCACGATCTCACCGCCGCGCTTCCGGATGTCGCGATCGCGGAAGACGATCCCGCCACGATCCTCTACACGAGCGGGACGACGGGCCGCCCGAAGGGCGCCGTCAACACGCACCGCAACATCATCGCGCTGTGTCGCGTGCAGATGTTCCACGGCATTCGCCAGATGATGCTGGGCGCGGGGCAGCCGGGTCCGCCGGCTCTTTCGACCCGCGCCTGCATGCTCGTGAACACTCCCCTGTTTCATGTCTCGGGGCTGTACGCCGGCGCCGTCACGCTGCTCTCGACGGGCGTCAAGACGGTTTGGACCACCGGCCGCTTCGATCCGGTGCAGGTGATGGCGCTGATCGAGCGCGAGAAGATCACGAACTGGGGCCCGATGGGCACGATGATCCTGCGCGTACTCAACCATCCCGATCTCGGGAAATATGATCTTTCGAGCTTGCGCAACGTCGGCTCGGGCGGCGCGCCGATTTCGCGCGAGCTCCAGCAGCGCATGCGTGACGCCTTTCCGCACATCCGCGGGCAGATGGGCCTCGGCTACGGACTGACGGAGAGCACGGCGCTGGCGACGATCAACTCGGGAGCGGATCTCGAGGCCTTCCCCGAGTCGGTCGGACGTCCGTTGCCGACGATCGCCGTCGAGATTCGGGATGCGGACGGGCGAACGCTACCTGAAGGCGCCGAGGGCGAGGTCCACATCCGCGGTCCACTGGTGATGAAAGAGTACTGGCGCAATCGCGAGGCGACGGCGCAATCGATCCTGCCGGGACGTTGGCTGCGCACCGGGGACATCGGAAGACTCGAAGACGGTCGCCTCACGATCGAATCGCGCAAGCGCGACTTGATCCTGCGCGCCGCCGAGAACGTGTATCCCGCCGAGATCGAGCAGTGCCTCGAAGCGCATCCCGACGTGCGCGAGGCGGCGGTCGTCGGTGTCGATCACCCGGAACTCGGTCAAGAAGTGAAGGCATTCATCGTGCCGGCGCCGGGCAGCGGCTTCGATCCCGACGCGCTCGCACGCTTCGTCGCCGGGCGGCTGGCCTACTTCAAGGTTCCGTCGCGCTGGGAGCTGCGCCGCGAGCCGCTACCGCGCAATGCCACCGGCAAGGTGCTCAAGCACGTCCTCACGAGCGACGGCGAGAATCCGTTCATCGAAGAGTGACCCGCAAGCGGGAGCCCGCCCGCGCGCAGCGAGCCCCGGGCGAGAGACGTCAATCGGGCTTGGCGGCGGCGAGCAGAAGCGTGTCGCCGAAGCGCAGATAGAGACTCCCGCCGAGTCGCGTGCGCGCGAATTCGATCAGCGCGCTGCGCAGACGCGAGGGCGGCGCCAGCCTCACGAGCTTGAAGGCGATGTTCGCGAGGCTCACCCAACGCCCGCTGCGCCAGCGCTCGGGCGGGGCACGAAAGCCGGCTCGGGCGAGCAGCGCTTCGAGGCCGGCGCCGGTGAAGTACCAGAGGTGTTGCGGGGGATCGAGGAAGTACCAGTGCCGGCCGAGCAGGCGCGCCCAGGCGCTCGCCACATCCCCCGTCTCGATCACGAGCAGGCCACCGGGCGCGAGCAGCTCGCGCGCATGTTCGAGCCAGGCGAGTGGATCGCGCACGTGCTCGATCACGTCGAACATCGTGATCACGTCGAAGCCGGGCGCGAGCGGCACCGCCAGGAAATCGCCGGCGATGATCGGCGCTTGCGCGAG
Source organism: Deltaproteobacteria bacterium (assembly GCA_031405455.1). Classification (GTDB taxonomy): domain Bacteria; phylum Myxococcota_A; class UBA9160; order UBA9160; family SMWR01; genus DATBRV01. Next base: position 16,202 of record JANNIY010000013.1, read on the forward strand.
CTGCGAGGCCTCGCGCGCCACCTCCGGAGCGAGTTCGACGCCCGAGGCGTCCCAACCCGCCTCGCGCGCCGCCTTTACGAAGTAGCCATAGGCGGCGCCGACGTCGAGTATGCGGCCCGCTGGGTGCCAGCGGCGGATGCGGCGGACGCGCTCGGCGAAATTGCGCTCGAGCATCGGGGCGTCCTGTTGATACGTCGGATAGCCGGTGTCGACGCCGCCCGAAAAATACTCGGCGGAGTAGAGCGACTCGAGATTTTCGGGAATGTCGGCGGGCGCCAGGAAACGATTGTCGCACGCACCACAGCGCTGGATAGGAAGGTCGTTCTTCACGAGCCAATGCGTCGACGCCCCCCCGCACAACGGGCAGGTTCCCGACGGCGCGGCCGAGTTCGCGGCTCCCAGGCTCATGAATCGCGCATTCTACCGCAGTGCGTACGGCTGGCGGCGGGGCTCAGGCCGACGGAGGCGCATGCGGCCCCGAAGTTTCGACACGCATGCGCAACAGCGCGAGATCTTGCGCAAGACGCAGGTTCTGACGCATGAGCGTCGAGACGACGACCGTCAGGTACAGCAGCATCGCGAAGCCGAGCATCGTCGCGAGCCCGAGCAACAGCGCCGGCTCGTAGACGATGCCGAGCCAATGTGCGAGTGCGGCCCAGGGCCGGATCCACAGGCTGGTGACCAGCGGTGCGATGGCGACGAGCAGCCACGGCAACCACAGCTCGTCCTTCAGCTTGCGACGGCGGATCAGCTCGAGCACGAGTCCGGTGAGCAGCAGCGAGCTGACTGCCGCGACCGATTGAAAGAGTCGGAGCTCCATCTAGCTTCCTCCCGGGTTCACGCGTCCGCGCAGCTGCCCAACGAGCAGCGCGAGCGTCACCTTCAGCATGTAGTAGAGCGCGCCGAGCCCAGCGATCGACGAGCGGCCGGATTCGCGCTCGCGCATCGTCACCGGCACCTCGATGATGCGACAGCCGCGCTTCGCGAGATGCACGATCGAGTCGACCTCGGGATAGTCCGAGGCGTACTCGATCGCGAGCACTTCGGCGGCGCGGCGATTCGCCGCCCAGCAACCGGAAGTCGGATCCGTGACGTGCAGGCCGCAGGCAAGGCGCAGCAGGGTGCTGAACCAGCGGATCCCCAGGCGCCGCGCGGCGCCCGATTGAAAGCCCTCGCCCGTGAGATATCGCGAGCCCAGCACGAAATCGGCTGCTCCAGCGTCGAGGGGGGCAAGCAGCGCCGCGAGCGCGTGCGGATCGTGTTGTCCATCGCCGTCGAAGCGCGCGATCACCGCGTGGCCCCGCTCGAGTCCGAAGCGCAGCCCCGTCTGTACCGCCGCGCCGATCCCGCAGTTGAAGGGCATGCGCACCACCCGCGCGCCGGCCGCCGCCGCCACGGCCGCCGTCGCGTCCTGCGAGCCGTCGTCGATCACGAGCACGTCGGGCTGCCCGGGGAGCGCGCGGGCTTCGGCCACGACGCGGCCGACGCCGCCGGCCTCGTTCCAGGCAGGCACCACGAGCAATACACGCGCAGGGACCTGCGTTTCAGCGCTCAAGACGTCCACCTGCGCATCGGTCGGTCGCTCCAGACGAGGCCGAGCACCCCGCACACACCCAGGAGCGTCAGCGCCGCTCCGATCTGCACCGAGACGGGACGATACTCGAAGCGCACGCGGTGCGAGCCGGCAGGCAACGGGATCCCGCGCAGCACGTAGTCGGCGCGCAGGATCTCTGCGGGCCTGCCGTCGACCGACGCGACCCAGCCGGGGAACCAGGCCTCCGACAGCACGAGAATGCCGGGGCGCGGCAGCTCGGCCTCGACTTCGACGAGCGTGGGCGAGACGGCCTGCACGCGCGCGGGCGTGGGAGGATCGCTCGCGGGCGCGGGCGCGATGCCCGCAACGGGTGATTCGAGAATCACCTCGCGGCGCGGATCGAAGCTCGGCGACAGCAGCCGATCGAGGGCTGCCTGTTCGCTCGGCGCGACCGTCACGCCGTAGGCCACCCAGGCGCGGCCGGGACGTTCGCGGTTGCGCAGAAGCGCGGTGTAGCTGGGGGTTTGGGGCGATCGTTCCCAGCTCGCTTCGGGCAGCGCCGAAGCCACGAGCCACGGCACGGCGACGTACTCGACGTCGAGCGCGTCGAGAAAGCCCTCGGCGGCGCCGAAGGCATGCCAGTCGAGGCGGTGCCAGTTGGCGTCGAAGCCGAGTCGCTGTTGCAACGCGAGGAAGCGGGTCGGGGGGAGGCTCGTCTCGAGCCCGAAGAGGCTCTCGACGCGATCGAAGAACGTGTAGCCCCAGCGCAGGTCGTCGATCGAGAAAACACGCCCTGCGATCGGCGGCGCGGACGCCGTGCGCAGCGTGCCAATTCGGGACGGCGGATCGAAGGGGCGGAAGGGGCTCACCGCTGCGCCCATCGGGTATGCAGCGACCTGGCCCAGCGCGATGAGTGCGACGCCAGCGAACATGAATTGATCGCGCCGTGGTGTGGCTCGGGAGAGGCAGGCGCAAGCGACGATCAATGCGCCGCCGAGCGCGCCCAGGAATTTCGTGAGCGGCCCGCCGGGTACGCCGGCCAGCGGCTCCTGGAGCGCGCCCGCGGAAACGCCTGCCGGTATCGCCGCGGCTGGCGCGAGCCAGAGAGCCAGCACGCAGAGCGCGCACCAGAGCGCGGCGAGCGAGCCGACCGCCCAGGCGCTGTAGCGGTCGCCAGCGCCCGAGCCCGAGCGCCGCGAAAACGCATCGGCGCCGAGGGCGATGATCCACGCAACCGAGAAGTGCGCCGTCACGAACCACATGAAATTGTGACGAATGGCAGAAAACACCGGCAGCTTGCGGAGCAACATCCAGCCGGATCCTCCCATCCACCGGATCAGGGCGAGGCTCGCGAAGGCCGGCACGCTGCGTCGCCACGGCAGCGAAGCCAGCAAGAAAATGCCGAGGCCGCCGAGGATCAGCAGCGCGAGCCTCGCGAGCGCCAGGAAGGAGTCCGAGCCCGCGAACGCCGCGCTCCCCTGCTCGATGAAGGCCTGCGCGGCGACGGCACGCTGCGATTCGACCACGAGTTCGGCGAAGGGCGCGAGCTGGATTCCGGCGATCAGTCCGCCGAGCAGAAACGCCAGCGCCAGCGGCGGCAGCGTGCGCCACGGTGGCGCGCTCCACATCCCGATCGCCCACATTGCGATCGCCTGCATCCCGAGCAGCAGCGACGCGTGCAGCGTGAATTCCGGGTAGCCGACCAGCAGCTGGAGTGTGACGACCCCCGCGAGCGCCGCGATCCACGCGCGCCGCCGCGATTTCGCGATCCGGTCGGCGAGCCAGAACATCAGCGGCAGCCAGGCGAGATTGGCGATGAGGAATGGATGGTGATCGCCCTTCAGCACGCTGCTGTTGAATGCCAGGAAGGCGGCACCGGCGAGCGCGCCGACGCCCGCGATCCCCTGGCTACGCAGGAACGCGAGGAACCCGCCGATCAGGAGTGCATAGTGTGCGACGAGGAACGTTTTCATCGCGGCTTCGGGAGCGAAGAGCGCAAACGCCAGGATCTTCGGCGGATACAGCGCGGCGGGTTGCAGCGTTGCGAGGAAGGGCATCCCGGCGAATTCGAGCCGATTCCAGAGCGGTAGCCATCCCGCGAGCAGCTCCTGCGTGCCGAACACGTAACGCGGTAGAAAATAGTTGTGGAAGTCCCAGGTGTTGAATTCGGGAGGCAGGGGGGCGGACTCGGTCGCCCGCGGCACGAACCAGCCCCAGAGCACCGCCAGCAGGGCCGCGAGGATCAGCGCGGGAAGCAGCATTTGGCGCGGCGCCGATCGCGAATCGCTCATCGAGTGCCTTCTAGGCGAAGTGTGCGCGGCGCCGATCGCTCGCGACGAGCGCTGCCAGCACGACGATCCCAGTCAGAGACAGCGCCGCACCGATCCGCAGCGAGGCGGGACGATACTCGAAGCGCACGCGGTGCGATCCGGCCCCGAGGGCGATCCCGCGCAGGACGTAATCGACGCGCAGGATCTCCGTCGCAGCGCCGTCGAGCGAGGCGACCCAGCCTGGGAAGAACGCATCCGCGAGCACGAGGATGCCGGGGCGCGAAAGCTCGGTCTCGACTTCGACGTGCGTCGGCGAGACGACTTCGACGCGCGCGGGCGTAAACGGATCGCTCGCCGGTGCCGCGCCTACGCCGGCGAGCGGCGCCTCGAGGATGACCTCGCGACGCGGATCGAAACCCGGAGCCAGCAGGCGATCGAGCGCTGCCTGCGCATTCGGTGCAACACTCGCGCCGTGCGCAACCCAGGCGCGGCCGGGACGCTCACGGTTGTGCAGCGCGACGGAAGCGGGCGTGCGTTCGCCGACGGGCTCCCAGGCGGCGGGCCCGAAGGCAGCGACCTTCTCGGCGGGCGCGACGACCCACTCGACGTCGAGCGCGTCGAGAAAGCCCTCGGCCGCGGCGAAGGTCTCCCAGTCGAGCCGGTGCCAGTTCGCGTCGAAGCCGAGCCGCTGTTCGAGCGCGCGAAAGCGCGCGGGTTGCAGGGTCAACTCGAGCCCGAAGAGGCTCTCGCGGCGATCGTAGAAGCTGTAGCCCCACCGCAGGTCCTCGATCGAAAGCGTCCGACCCTGCATGCCGCTCGCCGGCAGTGTGACGAGTCGCGCGAGCCGATCGGGAACGTCCGGCGGTCGATAGGGGCCGACGCTGACACCGAGCGGGTAGGCGACGACGTGGCCCAGGGCGAGAAGCGTCACGGCAACGAAACCGAGAGTCACGCGCGTCCGTGTCGGTCTTGCAGTGAATGCCGCGAACGCGAGCAGCGCGCCGCCGGCCAACCCGAGCGCCTGGCCGGGGGCTCCCCCGTAGATTGCGCGCGCAACCTCGAGGAGCGGCGCGAAGATCGGCGTCATCGCGGGCGGCGCAGCGTCCGTGGCGGGAGTCGTTGGCAACACGAGCGCGAGCAGGCAGAGCGAGCCCCACTGGAGAGCACCGAGGCCCACGATCCACGCCACGCCGCGGTCGAGTCGGGAGCTTCCTTCAGGCGATGCGAAGGCGTCGGCGCCGACGGCGATCAGCCATGCATTTGCGAATTGAGCGGTCACGATCCAGATCAGGCCATGGCGGATGCCGGAAAAGATCGGTAGCTCGCGCAGCAACATCCAGCCGCCCGCTCCCATCAGCGAAGCGATGACGATCGCTGCAAGGGGCGGAATGCTGCGGCGGCGTGTCAGCGCCGCGAGCGAAAAGATCGAAAGCCCAGGCAGGAATTGCAGCATCACCTTCATGAATCCCGCGAGCGAGAGGCCGGGCGCCTGCGATTTCACCTGCTCGGCGATGAAGGCGCCTGCCGCGGCGCTGCGCTCGGATTCGATGGAGAGCTCGGCAAAGGGCGCGAGTTGGATCCCGGCGAGCAGGCCAGCGAGCACGAACGCGGCGGCGAAGCGCGGCAGCGTGCGCCATGGCGGCGCGGGCCAGGCGCCGATCGCCCACATCGCGATAGCCTGCACCCCGAGCAGCATTGCGGTCTGCAGCGTGAATTCCGGGTAGCCGACGAGCAGCTGCATCGCGACGGCGACGGCGAGGGCCACGATCGGCGTGCGACGCGGCGATTTCGCGACACGGTCTGCGAGCCAGAAGATCAACGGAAGCCACGCGAGGCTGCCGATCCGGTTCGGGTGATGCCCGCTGATCAACAGCATGCCGTTGAAGGTGAGATAGGCGCCGCCGGCGAGCGCACCGAGGCCGCCGATTCCCTGGCTGCGCAGGAACAGCAGGAATCCGCCGCCGATCAGAAGGTGGTGCGCGACGAGCAGCAGCGTCATCGCGGTTTCGGGGGCGAAGAGCGCGAACGCCAGGATCTTCGGCGGATACAGTGCGGCGGGTTGCAGCGTCGCGAGGAAGGGCAGGCCCGCGAATTCTAGGGGGTTCCAGAGCGGGAGTCGGCCCGCGAGCAGTTCCTGCGAGCCGAACACGTAACGGGGCAGGAAGTAGTTGTGAAAATCCCAGGTGTCGAAGCCGGGGGGCGTGGGCGCCGCCTCCTGCGCATGCGGCACGAGCCAGCCCCAGAGCACCGCCAGCAGGACTGCGAGAATCAGCGCGGGAAGCAGGCTCTGCTGTCGGGTGTCGCGACTCGCGGGCATCGGTTGGGCAGGCTAGCCCGCGGCGCGGGCTGCGACGAACGAGAAGGCCCGGATCGGCGACGCCGTTCGCCCTCGCCTCGTCGCCGTGGCTAGGCGCCGAGCAGAAGTCTCGCCCGCTGGCCCAGCACGCGGCGTCCGGCTGCGCACAGGCTGCCAGCGCCGACGAGCCCGAGCGTCGCGAGCGCGAGGGAACGCGAGAAGGGTGACCACGTCGCGAGCGCATTCTGCGCAGCCACCTGGAAGAAGGCGTGATAGAGATAGATCCCGAGGGTCGCTTCCGAGAGAAACCGGACCCAGCGCGAAGTGGCGATGCTCGCCGGAACGCAGGCGAGCGCGGCGATCACGCACACGGTGTAGATGACGCGGGCCGCCGACGGCGCCGGCATGAACGTGTCCGTCCACGGATCGGCGGCGAGGAAGGCAGCGACACCACCGAGGCTCACGGCGAGCAGCAGACGTCCCTGCTCGCGTGCGAGGCGTCCCCAGGCCTCTCGCCGCGGCGCTGCGAGCCAGCCGATCAGGAAATAGACGAGGGGGTAGAGATAGAACTCGGTGATCAGCACCAGATGTCCGCGCGTGAAGGCGCCGCGGATCGATTCGCTCGGCGCGAGACGCCCATAGCTCTCGCAGGCGATGGTCGCCGGGAGCAACAGCGCAAGACCCATCAGAACGCGCGAACGGGGCGTTCGAGACAGCGGCCAGGTGAGCAGAATGCACCAGGTGAGGATGAAGATGAAGTAATAGATGAATAGGGAGGAGCCCGTGAGGAGCTGGAACAGGACGTCCCCCCAGCTCGTGGCTGTCGAGAGCCCCAGGGCCTGCGCGAGGCCCGATGCAATCAGATAGGGCACGAGCAGACGCACGAGGCGCGCGCGGATTGCGGGCCCGCCGATCGGCGCGGAGCGGTAATAGAGGAAGCCGGCAACGATCAAGAACGACGGCACATGGAAAGGAGTCCACGCGAAGGTGAGCCAGCGTGCCGCGCGATCGGATCCGGGGCCGAACAAGCCGGGGCCCGCGTGCATCATCACGACCGCCACGATCGCGGCCGCCTTGATCGCGTCGATCGCCGGAATCCGGTCGGGCGCTTGGCTGTTCGCTTGGGTCACGAATTCCACCGCGGCGTCGCCGCCGCGTACCGGTCTTCGAACTGTCGCAGGCGCGGCTATCATAGCCGCCCCTTCCCGGCACGGGAGCCGCGCGCTCGTGAGATCCTGCATGCTGGCGCCGCGCGCTCGCGGCTCTTTGTTCACCGGCACGCACCTTCTCGGCCTCGCGGCTGCGATCGCGTGGTTTGCGGCGTGCTCGCGCGAGTTGCCGCATGCGGCTTCGCTCGCGGAGGCGATTGCCTCGCGCGACCTCGCCTCGGTCGACCGCCTCCTCGCCGATGGCGCCGACAGCGAGGCGCGAGATTCCGAGGGTCTCACACCGCTGTTTCTCGCGGCCCGAGCTGGCTCCGCAGCCATCGTTGCGCGGTTGCTCGCAGACGGGGTCGATGCGAGCGCGACGGTGGCCGATGGCTGGACGCCCTTGCACGCGGCCGCCGCGGGCGGCCACCTCGAGGTGGTCCGGACCCTGCTCGCACTCGCAGGGCCGATCGACGCGCCGACGGCAGGGGGCTTCACGGCTCTCTATCTGGCGGTCCAGGCTGGACAGGGGGATGTGTCGGAGGCGTTGCTCGCGCAGGGAGCGAACACCGAGCTCTCGTTGCCCGACGGCTGGACGCTTCTGCATGTCGCGGCGCAGGGAGGAAGTTCGGGAATCGTGGCGGCGCTGATCGCGCGCGGCCTGCCGATCGACGCCGAGAACGACACCGGCCTGACTCCCCTACACGTCGCGGCGAGCAGCGGGCAGGCCGCCGCGGCGCTGACGCTTCTCGAGCACGGCGCGCGCGTCGAGCCGCTCACGGCGGCAGGCGACACGCCGCTTCACATCGCATCGGCGCGTTGCCATGCGCCCGTCGTGGAACTCCTGCTCGCGCACGCGGCGCGTAGCGAAGCACGCAATGCCTCCCGCGCGACGCCGCTGCACGCCGCGACGCTCGCGAACTGCACGGATGTCGCCTCGCTGCTTCTCTCCAAGGGCGCGGATGCCGACTCCCGCCAGGGCGACGAGACGACCGCGCTGTACTTCGCGGTGGTCGAGGGGTGGCTGGCGCTCGCGAAGGCGCTCGTCGCCGGCGGGGCGACCCTCGAAGCGCGCTCCCGCGACGGCTGGACGGCGTTGCACGCCGCCGCGATGACCCCGCATGTCGGCATGGCGCGCTGGCTGCTCGAAAGTGGCGCCGACGCGAACGCGCAAACGGACGAGGCTCTCTCGCCGCTTCACGTGGCGGCGATCTTCGGGCAGACGCGCATGCTCCGCCTGCTCCTCGCGCGCGGTCTCGCGATCGATTCGATGAATGCCGATGGCGCGACGCCCCTCCAGCTCGCCGCCCAGTCCGGGTCGCAGGGCGCCGTGAAGGAGTTGCTCGACGCCGGCGCCGACCCGAACGCGGTAGCCCGCAACGGCCATTCGGCGCTCTATCTCGCGATGAGCCACGCGCACTATTTTCTCGCTGAGACGCTCCTCGCGCGCGGTGCACGCGCCGACGCAAGCTCTCCGGAAGGCTGGACGGCTCTACACGCGACGGTGACTACTCCCGACCTCGCCGTGGCGAAGTGGCTGCTGCTGCACGGCGCCGACCCGAATGCGCTCACGCAGGATGGGCTTGCACCGCTGCACACCGCGGCGCTCGTCGGCCAGGCATCGATGCTGCAACTCCTGGTGCGCGAGGGCGTTGAACTCGATGCCAGGAACGTGCATCGCGCGACGCCGCTCTTCCTGGCCGCCCAGGCCGGCCACGCGGAAGCCGTGGCCGTGCTGCTCGAAGCCGGCGCCGACGCGAACGCCGGCATCTTCGATGGCACGACACCGCTCGCCGCCGCCGTTGCGAATGGGCATGAGCCCGTCGCGAGCCTGTTGCGGGCGCACGCCGGGCGTTGATTCTTCATCGCCGACGTCCCCTACTCAGAATTGGAAGTAGATGAACTCGCCCCCGCTGCCGCTGGCCGCGAGCGCCAGCGCGAGAATCGCACCCAGCACGAGGCCCTCGACGAGGCCTCCCCAGGGGCCAGCGAGCGCCCGCTGCAAGCTCGGCAGCCGTTCGCGTGCGAGGCGCTCGAGCGGATGCAGCGCGGCGCACAACAGCACCGTCGCCAGCGGCAGCGGCGGCCACGGCGCGGCGTAATTGCCAGTGAAAAGCGTGACGATGAAGAGCCAGGCGTCGGAGAACGTCGCCGCCCGAAAGAACACCCAGAGCAGGCTGACCGCCTGGAAGAGCAGGAAAATCCGCGGAAGATCGCGCCAGCGCAGTGCGGAGTCGCTCGCAGAGCCGTGGCGCCCGAATGCGCGGTGCAGCGCGAGCAGCGCGCCGTGCAAGCCGCCCCACACGAGGAAGCCCCAGCCTGCGCCGTGCCAGAGCCCTCCGAGCAGCATCGTGAGCATCAGGTTCGTGTAGGTGCGCCCTCGACCGCGGCGATTGCCGCCGAGCGGGATGTAGAGGTAGTCGCGCAGCCAGGTCGACAGCGTGATGTGCCAGCGCCGCCAGAACTCGGCCGGGTTGCGCGCGAGATACGGCTCCTTGAAGTTGAGTGGCAGTTCGAGACCGACGAGCAGCGCCATGCCCCGCGCCATGTCGGTGTAGCCCGAAAAATCGAAGTAGATCTGGAAGGCGAAGGCCCAGGTTGCGACCAGGTGCACGGGCGCAGGCGAGATGCCTGGAAAGGCGAAGACCCCGTCGACGAAGGGGGCGAGCAGGAAGTCTGCGAAGATCGTCTTCTTGGCGAGGCCGCAGATGAGCAGCCAGGCGCCTCTGCGCGTCTTCTCGGCGTCGACGCGGATTCCGTGCTCGAGCTGCGGCAGCAGGTCGCGGCCGCGCAGGATCGGCCCCGCGATGAAATGGGGAAAGAAGGCGATGAACAGCGTGTAGCGCGCGAGGCTCGGCGCCGGAGCGAAATCGCGCCGGTAGCTGTCGATCGCCAGGCCCAGCATCTGGAAGGTGTAGAACGAGATGCCGAGCGGGAGCAGGATTTCCGGAATTGCGGGCGCCGCGCCGAGCAGGCGTTCGAGCAACGGTGAGGCGGTGGCGATCGCGAACGCCGCGTACTTGAACACCGCGAGCAGGCCCAGCGAGAAGACGATCGAGCTCGCGAGCCAGAGGCGCGGGCGGGCGCTCCGCGACATCTGACGCAGCAGCGCGTAGTTCACCGCGATCTCGAACAGCAGGAGCACGAGATAGGCGGGAATCCAGAGCGCGTAGAAGAGCAAGCTCGAAATCAGGAGCAGCGACGGCCGACCGCGCGGGGGGAGCGCTCGCAGCAGCACGCAGACCGCCACGAGAAAGACCGCAAACGGGAGCGAGTTGAACAACATCAGTCGCGCCCGTGGGCGAGCAGCGCCGACACGCGCGGTGCGAGCCGGTTCACGACCCCCCCCGCCCCATCGCTGCGGGTCGCGCCCCCGAAATGACCGGTGGCATCGACGAAGGCGGCGTCCGGGAGCGCGTCGTGGAGATCGAGGAAATCCGCACCGCCCGCGCGTGCCGCAGCTTCGATCGCGGCGAGGCTGCGGGGCAGCGCGCTGCCTGCGAGCAGGCCGAGGTGGTGAAGGTGCTCGACGTTGGCCGGCATCACGACGACGAGCGTCGCGATCCCGCGCTCGCTGAAGGTTGCAGCGAGGGCTCGCAGCATCGCGAGCACGGGATGCGCGGGGGACAACCCGCGAAGCACGGGGTCGTAGTCGCCCTGGGCGCCCGCACGCGTGAAGCGGGGACCGGGCGCGACGGTGCGTTCGAGAAGTGCGAAGGCGTGGTGCTCCTGGTGCCGATCGTTGGATCCGACGAGCGCCGCGAACCCGCGTCCCGCGTCGCGTATCGCCTGGCCGACGCGCACCTGTTCGCGAAGCAACGCGCGCCAGGGCTGTTCAGCACCCGTTCCCACGATCGCCCGGTACCAGAGCCACTCGTCGGTGCTGAGCCCCACCCAGTAGAGAGGCAGTCGCAAGACCTCCGCAATTCGGCTCAGGGGCAGCCAGCCCGCGAACTCCGGCTTGGCGAAGGCCTTGCGCCACGAGTCGGAGAATCCCGCGAGATGAAGATCGATGACGACCGCGTCGGGTTCGCCGCGCGCGATGATTTCCGAGAGGAAGTATTGATCGAAGGTCGTCTGGCCGAGGATGGCGAGCGAGAGGACGCGAATGCGACGGCCGTTTGGCGCAGCGTCTGCGAGCACGTCCTGAAGGCGATCGGGCACGGGAATGCTCGTCGAGTCTCCGAGCAGGAAGACGCGAGCCAACGCGTGGTGTGGATCCGACTCCGCCAGCGCGGCGAGACGATCCTCGACGATCTCCGTCACCTCCAGCTCAGAGGGCGGGCGCCGCACGTCGGCGCGATCCATCGCAAGCATCAGCGTCGCGCCGACGAACAGGAATCCGAGCAGGCTGCCTGTCGTGATCGCGAAGCCACGCACAGGTGAGCCCGCGCGGCTCAAGCGGGCCTTCTCGCGATCACGCGCTGATTCGACGTCTCGAACCCGAAGCGCGCGCGCAGCGAATCGAAGACGACGAAGAGGCCGAGCAGCAGCGGGTTCTGATAGTGGAAGAAGCGCACGATCGGCGCCGGCCAGCCGCGGTCGAGAAAAAAATTGTGCAGCGAGATCGTCCAGCTGGAGGTGCTGATCAGATACTCGCTGCGCACGATCTCGAAGCCGGCTCCGATGAGCATCCGGTGCAGGGACGCCGTCGAGAAGAGATTCCAGTGGCGCGGAAAATGGTAATGGCCCCACCAGCGTCCCTGGAAGAGCCGGTAGTCGAGGCCACCCAGGTTCGGCGTCTCGATGATGAAGACGCCCCCGGGCCGCAGCAGCCGATGCACGCTGCGGGAGATCGCGACGGGATCCTCCACGTGTTCGATCAGTTGGAGCATGATCACGGCGTCGAAGCTTCCGTCGCTCTCCGGGAGATCCTCGACCCGCCCGGCGTGCGCTTCGAATCCGAGCGCGCGGCATTGCGCCACCGCGGCCTCGTCGAACTCGATGCCCGCGAGTTGCCATTCCGGCGGTCCAAAATCGCGCAGCAGCGAAAGAAACCGTCCGTTGCCGCAGCCGACGTCGAGCAGGCGACGCGGCCCGTCGCCGACCAGTTCGCGGTAGAGACGCACCTTGCCGCCTTCCCAGCGGCGGCGAAGCCGCGCCACCAGCGGGTTGCCCGGTCCGGCGAAGGCGTAGTAGTTCGCCGGGTAGATGACAGCGAGATCCGACGCGAGCGGACGCGGATTCAGATAGAGATGCGCGCACGTGAGACAGCGCACGAAACGGAACTCGTTCGGAGCCGTGTCGTATTCGAAATCGAAACCCTGCGCCGCGGGCGCTGCATCCCCCGAGCCGCAGAGTGCGCAGCGCGTCTCAGCGAGGCGGAGCGGGGTTCGCGGAGGCCGTGCTCGGCCGGGGCCCGAACCCGACGATCCCGTGTTCGATCGGGACTCCATTTTTCCTCAAGTAGTCGATCTTCTCTCGGAACACGGCGCGGTAGCCGTGCCAGGGGATCGTGGGCCAGAGATGATGGATGGCATGGTAGTTGTGTGCGAGCACGAGCGGTGTGAGCCAGGGCAGATCGACGATGCGCGTGCCGTGAAAGCGGTGCGGTGGCAGGCCCACGTGCGGCAGATAGTTGACGTACCAGTCCATCACGATCTTCGCGATCACGACCGGCACGAACCACAACCAGAGCGCGTCGCGGAGGAAGCCGAACCACCACGCGGCCGCGAACACGCCGACGACCGCGGTGACCGAGAGCATGTCCGAGATCTTCTCGCCGCGGCCCCGCGGGTCTTCGCTGAGGAGCTTGCGCGCGTAGCCCAGCGCGCGTGGGTAGCGCAGTGGGAGCTTCCAGAACGGGCCGTCGGTGTAGATGAAGTTCGGGTCGAGACGCTCGTTGAGCCGCGCGTGGTGTTCGAGATGGATCCAGCGCTGCATGAAGTACGGCGTCATGTAGGGGAACATGCCGAGCACGCCCACCACGCGGTTGACCCAGAGTCGAGAGGACACGTTCCGGTGTACCGCCTCGTGCCAGATCGTAAAGGCCAGGTGGATCGCTGCGGCCGCGATCACGACATGCACGATCAACGGCAAGGGCGCCACGCGATGGAGCAGGAAATTGCCGCCGAGTACGAGGTACATGACGAGCAGGAGCCCGAGCGTGAGCCAGTCGGTCTTGCGCGCCGCCATGCCCGCCGTCCCTCACCCTGCGTCGCAGGCCGGGCCTGCCGAAGTGGCCGCGGACCTCCGGGGAGTCCAGTGTTGGCCAAGGGTGCGATAAGCTTACGAATCTCGCTCGCGTGAGTCAATTTGAGGCTCGCGCGGGTCGCAGCCGCGACGGGCGGCGGAGGACAGCGATCGATGGATGGCCGCACGCCTGCCGCGCCGGCCAGCCCGCTCGTTCGGCGCGCGCGTGCGGCGTTGCCCTGGCTGCTCGCAGCCGCCGGCGTCTTCGGTTTCCAGCTGACGTTCTTCGATCGCTGGTTCAGTTTCATGGACGAGGGGCACCTCCTCCAGTACGCGGACCTGATCGCGAACGGCGGCGAGCTCTATCGCGACGCCACCGTCTATCCGCTGCCGGGGGCCTTCTGGCTGCTCGCTGCCGCCTTCCGGATCTTCGAGCCCACGATCCTGCTCGCGCGCTGGATCGTGGTGATTGAATACACGCTCTTCACGCTGCTGGTGCTCGCGTGGTTGCGCCGCCTGGTGTCGACCCCCTGGCTGGTGATCGCCTACGGCGCGCTGCTGCTCTATCGGATCTGGAGTTTTCCTCACTGGCACATGTACAGCTATTCGACGACCGCGCTGCTGCTGCTGCTCGCCGCGCTGCTGTTGCTGCTGCGCTTCTTCGAGAGCGGCCAGCGTCGCTGGCTCGCGCTCTCGGGTTTGGCGTTCGGTCTCGGTGTGTTGTGCAAGCAGGACTACGGCGCCGCCGCTCTGCTCGCCGTCGGCGTCGCGCTCCCGGTCTACGCGCGTACGGCTGGGCGACGCGAGGGCCTGCTGCCGCTGCTCGGCGCATTCTTCGCGCCGGCGGCGTTGGTCGGCGCCGCAGCGGGATTCCACTTCTGGCGCGTGGGCCTGATCGGCGACGTGTTGCAACTCACGGTGCTCAACCACTTCGTCGGAATCGCGAACTACGCGTACCCAGCCTTTCCCGACCTTTTCCCGCTCTTCGGACAGGATCCCGCCCTCCGCGATGTCGCGGGGCGCGCCCAGTACATGCCGGCGCTGCTCTTCACCGCCGATTGGCAGGCCATGCGCGAGAGTTGGCTCTATCAGCACACGGCTCTCTACGATTTCGCGATGAAACTCTATTACTACGGCCCCTACGCCCTGGTGTTCGCGGGTGGCGTGCGGCTGCTGCGCCGGCGTGCGGCGCTCGGCGAACCGGCGCGCCGGGCGGGGTTTCTGGCCGAGTTGCTGCTCGTCGCTTTTGCCGCGGCGCTCGTCCTGCTCGTGACGCTCAATCGCCCCCAGGATTACGTCCATCTGGTCGTGCTCTATTGGCCATTGATCGCCCTCGGCCTGGTGCTTGCGAGCGGGGCGCTCGCCGGACGTCCGCGCCTCGCCGCGATCACGGCCATCGCGATTTTCCTGCCGGCCGCGGTCTTCGTTCTCTACAGCGTGCGCCTGGTCGAGCGCTTCACGACGCTCTACTCGGCGCCGATCGACAACGCGCGCGCGGGAGTGCGCGTGCTGCCCGTCGAGGCGCGCTTGCTCGAGAACGTCGTCGCCTACGTGCACGCGAACAGCGAGCCCGGCGAGGCCATCGCGGTCATGCCGTACTACCCGATCGTGCACTTCCTCGCCGAACGCCCGGCGCCGCATCGCTCGACCTACATCGTCTGGCCGTTCCCGGAACTCCCTGATCGCGATCTTCAGATCATCGCGGCGATGCGCGAACAGAAAACACGTCTCGTCGTCTACAACTTCACGCAGTTCGCAGTCTTCCCGGTGATGGAGGGATATGCGCCGGAGCTCTTCGAGTTTCTCGTCGAGAATTACGAGCTCGAACGCGTCTTCAGCTACGACAAATGGGGATACATGCTCGGCGGGTTGCGACGTACGCCGCAGCTTCCCGAGGGCCGCGCGCTCCTCGCGGACGGGGCAGACAAACTCGCCGTCGTGATCGCGTCGCCGACCGAACCCCCGCGTCCGATTTCTCCCGGGGAACGCGCGGGCGTCGTCGTCGAGCAGGCGTGGCCCTTCCGGCCGACGTTGGCGCTGCGCCCGAGCGCGCGGGGAGAACGCACGCTGGCGACGCTTCCGCTCGACGTACCGTCCGGCGCGCGGTTGCGCACGGCGGTGGGCGTCAATCCGCAGCTCTGGTATTTCGCGCCGATCGGCGTGAGCTTCGAACTCGCGGTCGTCGACGGCGCGCGGCGCGAGGTCGTCTACGAACGTCGGCTCGCGCCCACGACCCGGTTTGGCGATCGGAATTGGTTCGAGGTGGACGTGCCGCTCGCCGCGTGGGCGGGCCGTCACGTCCGCCTGGAGCTGTCGACGGCGGTCGATGCTCCGGAAGGCGAAAGGCTCCTGATGGCCGGCTGGGCCGAGCCGCGGCTCGTCCTGGCGGACGGCGCCGGGCCGAAATGACACACGCTCGCGACGCACGCTGTCCCATGTGCGGCGGGGCCGATGCCTCGCTGCGCTACCGCATCACGCGCTTCGAAGTGCTCACGTGCCGCGCCTGCACGCTCATCTACTTGTGGCCGCAGCCGGGTCCGGAGGAGATTCGCGCGATGTTCGCGACGCTCTACACGACCGGCGAGGGCTCGCTGCCGGAGCTGCGCGACTACTACGGCTACTGCTACGAGGATGCGCCGAGCAACCCGCTGGTTCAGCTCTACGAGCGCTGGCTCGACGTGATGGAGCGGGTCCAGTCGCCCGGCCGCCTGCTCGATATCGGATGCGGCACGGGGCTCTTCCTGGCGGTCGCGAGGCGCCGCGGTTGGCAGCCGTTCGGCATCGACGATTGCGTCGAAGCCACCGGCCACGCGCGCGAGCATTTTGGGCTCGACGTATGGGGGGGCGACTTCGGCGACTTCGCGAAGCAAGGACGGCGATTCGAAGCGATCACCGGCTGGGACATCATCGAGCACTCGCGGGCGCCGGTCGAGCTCCTGGGCGCCATGCGCCGCTGTCTCGCCCCAGGCGGCATCGTGGGCCTCTCGACTCCCAACCAACGCAGCATCCTGGACGTGGTGGCGGGGTTGATCTACCGCGCGAGCGGGGGGCTCATCACGGGGCCGCTCGAGAAGTTCTACATCGAGCAGCACTTCCTCTACCTGACGCCCGCGACGCTCACGCAGGCGCTCGGCCGCGCCGGGCTCGGCGTCGTGGAGCTACACCGCGAGTTCACGGATCTGGGGCGGCTCACCCTGTCCCCCGCGACACGCCTCGGGTTGAAGGCCCTCTTCGGGGTGGCGCGCCTGACCGGCCTCGAGAATCGGATCTTCGCGGTGGCGCGCGCCGCGAACGGCGAAGAGATGGGCTAGCCTCCCGGCCGCTCGGGATCGGCACACTCGAAGGAGACTCCGCCATGCAACGAATTGCCTTGATCGCCCTGTTCGCCCTGTTCGCCCTCGCGCTCGCGGCCTGCGGCTCGTCGAGCGAGGATTCCGCTTCGGCCGACAAGCCGGCGCGGCCCACCCGCGAGTACTTCGTGTGGAACGACCCCGGCATCGCGAGCGGAAACGTCGACGCGGATTACGGCGACTGCAAGACCCAGATCGAGGCCGATCCGGCGATTACCGACGCCACGCCGAAGCTGGCCGTGGTCTCCGCCTACATCAAATGCATGGAGCCGAAGGGCTGGAAGTTCGTCAACCCGGACGCACCGGCACAGCCGTAGCGCGCACCACGCTGCGCGCGAGCTGCGGCATCTTCGGAGCGCTCTGGATCCCCACCCCCGGGTGAGCGATGAACGAAGCTCCGCGCGTGTTGATCCTGCCTGCCTTCGACGAGGCGGAGCGCATCCACGCGGTCCTCGGCGCAGTCGCGCGAGCGCAAACCGGTTGCGAAATCGTCGTGATCGACGATGGCTCGCGCGACGATACGGCGGCCGCTGCGCGTAGCCATGGCGCGACCGTCCTGCGTCACCCGTTCAATCTCGGTTACGGCGCTGCGCTCCAGACCGGCTACAAGTACGCGCTCGCACGCGGCGCGGCGCTGCTCGTGCAGATGGATGCCGATGGCCAACACGATCCCGGCGAGATCCGTGCGCTGATCGCTCCGATCGAAGCGGGCGAGTTTGATCTCGTCGTCGGCTCGCGCTTCCTCGCGCCGAGCGGCTATCAGATGGGTGCGATTCGCAGTCTCGGACGCCGGCTCTTCACCGCGCTCGCCCGGCTCGCGGGACTGCGCGTGAGCGATCCCACCTCGGGCTTCCAGGCGATGAACCGACGCGTGCTCGAGGTCTACGCGCGCGATTTCTTCCCGGCGGATTATCCCGACGTCGACGTCCTGCTCGCGGCCTACCGTCACGGGTTGCGCGTGGGCGAGCGGCCCGTCCAGATGACGGAAGGGACGCGCCGCTCGACCCTGCATGGCGGGCTCCGTTCGTTCTACTACGTCTACAAGATGCTGCTCTCGACCTGGACGGCCGCGCGTGTGCCGTCGCGGCGCGGGAGCGGGGAGGACTCCCGATGAACGATCGCCTCGATCCTGCCCAGCTGCGGGAACTCTTTCTGTTGGCCTCCGACGCCGAGGGCGCCCGCCTGCTGGCCGTGATCTGTAGCGTGACGCTCGTGTTGGTCGTGCTCTGGCTCGTGCGCCGCCGCGTGCTGCGCGAGGAATACACGCCGATCTGGATGGGCGTCGCGCTCGCGCTGGTGGTGGTGACGCTGCGCCTCGATTGGCTGTTCGCGCTCACGCGAGCCATCGGCGCCTGGACCCCGAGCTCGGTGGTGTTCTTCCTCGGCGAGGTGTTTCTCGTCGCGATCTGCCTGAACTACGCGGTGAGGCTCTCGAAGGCAGGCGTTCAGATGAAGAACCTGGCGCAGGAGCTCGCGCTGCTCCGCGCGCAGCTCGAGAGGCTCGAAGCTCGCGTCGGTCATGGTTGAGCTGCGTCGCTGCGGGCGCGGGCCCGCTGCGCTCACGGAACTGGCCGCCCTGATTCGCCGCGTGATTCCGCGCGCCCGCGAGATCGACGCCGATTTTCTCGCCTGGGATTACGAGCATTGCCCCGTGGGTCCCGCGGTCGCCATCAACGCCTACGTGGATGGCGCGCTCGTCGGCCACATCGCGGGCACGCCGTTTCGCGCGCAGCTCGCCGGCCGCGAAGAGCGCGGGCTCAACCTACATCATGCGGTGACGGACCCGGCCCACGGCGGTCGCGGCATCTTCAAGGCTTTCGTGAGTGCGATGCTCGAGGCCGGCGCTTCGGAGGGGTATGCCTTCGTCGTCGGCCTTCCCAACGCGAACAGCACCTTCGGGGTGGTCGAACGTCTGGGCTTCCAGCTGGTGCGGCCGCTCAGCGTGAAGCTCGGCGTGGGCGCGATTCCGGAGCGGGACGAACGCGTGCAGCCGGAGTTCGCGCGGCTCTGGAACCCGGCCGAGCTCGCCTGGCGAATCGCGCGCCCCGGCGCGCGCTACCGCGTACAGCGCCGTGGTGCGCGTGCCGGCGTGTTCGCCGCGACGGGTTTCCCCGGCGCCGTCGCCTTGCTGGGCGAATTCCCCGACGCGTGGCTCCCTGGCGCGCTGCCGGAGTCGCGCTCACCCGGCCCGCTGCGCGTGTGGGCCGGCCTCGATCCGGCGCGGCGCTGGTCGCGTTCGCGCTACTTCGAACTTCCGCGTCGCTGGCTGCCGGCTCCGCTCAACTTCGTATTCTTCGATCTGGGCGGCGCCGGCCGCCGACTCGCGCCAGACGGTTTGAGGGTCGATCTGCTCGACTTCGACGCCTTCTGACTGATACTCTGCCCGCCCGCGAACCCGCTGTCGGAGCCGACGCGCTCTCCATGCACGCACGCTCTCTCGTCGTTCTGCCCACCTACAACGAGGCGGAAAATGTCCTGACGATCGCGCGCGCCGTGCTCGCGGTGGACGCCAGCCTCGACGTGCTGGTCGTCGACGACGCGAGCCCGGACGGCACCGGAGACCTCGTCGAGCGCGAACGCGCCCGCGAGCCGAGGCTCTCGTTGCTGCGCCGCGCCGGCAAGCTCGGGCTCGGCACCGCCTACCTGGCGGGCTTCCGCTGCGGCCTGGATCGCGGCTATGGGCGCATTTTCACCATGGATTGCGACGGAAGCCACCATCCTCGTTACCTTCCGGCGCTGCTGGCGGCGTTCGAGGATCACGACATGGTGGTCGGCTCGCGGTACGTGCCGGGCGGCGGAATCGCGAACTGGCCGCGCTCGCGGCGCGCGCTTTCGGCGATTGCGAACCTCTATGCGCGTCTGTTGCTGCGTTTGACGCTGCGCGACTGCACTTCCGGGTATCGTGGCTACACGCGGGAGGTGCTCGAGACGGTGAATCCCTTCGAGATCCGCTCTTCCGGTTACTCGTTTCTCGAGGAGATGGCGTGGCGCGTGACGCGCTGCGGCTTCCGTATCGGTGAGGTCCCGATCTTGTTCGAGCAGCGCACCCTCGGTGTCTCGAAGATCGACTCTTCCGAGATCTATCTCGCGGCGTGGCGGGTGCTCGCGCTCGCATTGCGCCCGCCGCCGATGGATCGCGCGCGCCGCGCGCCGTAGCGGGCCGGCGTGCAGCGCTCGTCGCGCGAGCGATACGGCTGGAACGCCGCAGCGGCGCTGGTCTTCGTGCTCGCGATGGCTTCGCTCTTCCACGGCTACGCGGGCGGGGACCTGCGCGATCTCGTCCCGGCGACGCTTCGGCAAGAACTCGCGCCGGGGGCCCCGCTGCCGCCCGGCGCAGCGTTGCTCGCGGCGGATCAACGCATCGTCGTAGCCGTCGCGGGGCGCAACGCGCGCATTCTTCTCTCGCATCCTTCGCGCCTGTTCGAGGCGGAATCGTGCTTTCCCGTCGAACGCGCCCTCGCGCTCGGCGAACCCGAGATCACGCTCGGCATCCTGGGTCTGCCGGCGGCGCTCGTGCTGCGCGACCCGATCGCAAGTTTCAATTTCGCGCTGCTCGCGCTCACGTTGATCGCGGCCTTCGCGATGTACGCGTTGACGCGCGATCTGACGGGTCTGCCTGCCGCCGGAATCGTTGCGGGCCTGCTCTACGCGTTTCATCCGGTGAAGGTCGAAGATCCCGGGCACGCGTTCGGCTACGACACCGGCTGGACGGTGCTCGCCCTGCTTTTTGCGCGGCGCTGGTTCGAGCACGGCCGCTGGCGCGATGCGCTCGCGCTCTCGCTCGTGTGCGCGTTGCAGGTGAGCTCGAGCCTCTATCCGCTGCTGTGCGCCGTGGTCGTGGCGGTTCCCTGGCTGGCCTGGCTCGTGTGGCGTTACGGCGTGCGTCGGTTGCGACCCGCGCAGTGCGCGGTGGTGGCGGGCAGCGTGCTCGCGATCGCCGCGCTCGTCTTCACCCCGTATCTCGAGCTGCGTGGCGAGGGGCTGATCCAGGCGCGCAGCTTCCAGACCTTCATGCCGTGGGGCTGGCTCGCGCCGGGCGAGCGGCTCTTCCCGGGCGCCGTGCTCCTGGGGCTGTTGTGCGCGGCGCTGCTGTTGCGCGACCCCCAACGGCCGGGCGGGGATCCGCGCTGGGCGCTGGTGGCCGGTTGCGCGCTCGCGCTCGTGCTCGCGGCGGGCGGCAACGAGGGCGATCGCATGCTCGCCTTCGCCACCGGCGGGACGGCGCCGCTCGTGCTTCCCAATCCGTATCTCTGGCTCGCCGCCGTTCTCCCCGGCCTCGAGATCGTGCGCAACCCCTATGCGCTCTTCCTCGGCGCGTACGTCGCCGCGAGCGTGTTGGCCGGTCTCGGCGCGGCGGCGCTGCTGAGAAAGACACCAGCGCGTGTGATGCTGCCCGCCGCTGCGCTGCTGATCGCCTGCGTCTGGATCGATGTCCTGCGCCCGCGCACGCTCGGCTTCGAGCCTCGTGTCGCGTACCAGATGGTGCCGCTGCGACCCGCTGCGGACGAAATCGGCTTCTTCGAGGCTCTCGCCCAGGCGGGGAATCACGGCCCGATGCTCGAAGTTCCGATCCATCCCAAGCACGCGGCGCGCGTCAGCAGGGCGGTCTTGCTCTCGGCCTACCACCTGCGCCGGACATCGCCTTGTTACAACTCGTTCGTGCCGCCGGTGACGAGCGAAGTGGCGAAGCTCGCGAGCGAGCTGCCGGATGCCGCGGCGCTGCAGGCGCTCGCGCATCTCGGCTTCACCACCGTCATCGCGCACCACCCGGATTCGAGCGGCCCGGTTGCGGCTGAAATGCGCCGCCGGCTGGAGGCCGCCGCCGCCAGCGGGGCAGGGCTGCGGCGCGTGCATGGGGACGGCAAGCGCACGGCCTACGAGATCCTCGCCCAGCCGAGCGGAGCCTGAGCCGTCGCTCGTGTCCGGCGTCACACGGCGAGCCGCACCTCCCGGCGATGGAAGGGGTCGGGGGCGCATGCCTTGCGCCTGGAGTCAGCATGGCCGAGATCAAAGAATTCGACTTCTCCGCCTTCACGGATTCGCAGCTGCTTCAGCTGCACGCGCAGGTGCGCTCGGAGATCACGCGCCGGCAGGTCGCGGCGAAACGACTGCACGTCCGCTACGGCCGTTCGGTCGAGAGCGATGGGCCCCGGTACCGGAATCCGCAGAACGTGGCGGAGACCTGGTCGGGCCGCGGCAAGCGTCCGCGTTGGGTCGAGGTCGCGCTTTCTCGCGGCGCCGCGCTCGAGAGCCTCGAAATCGACGACAATCGGCCCGTCCCGCATCCGAGCGAACGCCGCCGTCGCTGAGCCGAACCGACCTTCGGAAGCGCCGCCTTCCTCGCGCGCCGAGCATCGCGGGCAGAGCCGATTTCTCGCTAGACTGCCGGCCTGCGGGTCGCGAGGGTCGGACGGAGGCCCCGCTCGGAGGCTTGGCATGGCGTCTGCGGTGGAAAACTGGGGCGAGATCCTGCGCACCCAGAACCTGTCGTCCGACAAGACGATGGATGTCGTTTCGCGCTGGCTGCTGATCACGCGCGCCAGCGTCTTTCCGATGACCC
Organism: Deltaproteobacteria bacterium; assembly: GCA_031405455.1. Lineage (GTDB taxonomy): Bacteria > Myxococcota_A > UBA9160 > UBA9160 > SMWR01 > DATBRV01. The sequence continues at coordinate 38,492 of JANNIY010000013.1, forward strand.
TCACCTCGGGTGCGATCGGCGGCCTGCTCGCCGTCGGGGCGCCGGATACCAACTGGCTCTATTTCGGTGCGGCGCTGTTCGGGTTGCTGGTCGCGCATGCGGCCAACAACATGATCAACGACTTCTTCGATCTCGAGGGTGGCGTCGATACCCAGGACTACGTGCGCGCGCAGTATGCGCCGCATCCGGTGCTTTCGGGCTTGATCTCGAAGACGGGATTGATCATCGCGATTGCGATCGTGAACCTCGTCGACCTCGGCATCCTGGTGTTCTTGACACAACGCCGGGGCTGGCCCGTCGCGCTCTTCGCGTTGCTGGGCCTGTTCGTGAGCGTCTTCTACGTGGCCCCGCCGCTCCAGCTCAAGCACCGAGGCTTCGGTGAGCCGGGCGTCGCCATCGTCTGGGGGCCGTTGATGATCGGCGGCAGCTACTTCGTGACTGCGGGCTCGCTGCCGCCGTGGGTGCTGGTCGCGAGCCTGCCCTACGCGCTGCTCGTCACCACCGTGCTGATGGGCAAGCACGTCGACAAGCTCGAGGCCGATGCCGCCAAGGGGATCCACACGCTGCCGGTGATCCTGGGCCGCGAGCGCGCGCTCTTCCTCACGCAGCAGCTGCTGGTGAGCTTCTTCGTATTCGTGGTGTGCCTGGTATTGACGGGCACGCTGTCGGTCTGGACCTTGCTGGTGTTTCTCTCCGTGCCGCGGCTGTGGCGGGTGCTGAAGGTGCTCTCGCAGCCGAAGCCCGCGGAGCCGCCGCCGAACTACCCGATCTGGCCGCTCTGGTACGTGTCGTGGTGTTTCCTGGCGACGCGGCGCGCGGGTGCGCTCTTCGTGGTGGGATTGATCCTCGATGCGATCATTCCGGTGCGGCTGCCGACCTGAACCCCCCAAGCGAATTCGAAAGGAAGCGAGAACATGAGCGAAGCGTGGATCATCGATGCGGTTCGTACCCCCCGTGGCCGCGGCAAGGCCGGCGTCGGGGCCCTGTCGGGCGAGCATCCGCAGGCGCTGCTTTCGCAGTGCCTGAACGCGCTTCGGGATCGCAATGGCCTGAACGTGAGCGATGTCGAGGACGTGGTCGCCGGCTGCGTCAGCGCCTTCGGCGAGCAGGGGGCCGACATCGCACGCAACGCCGTGCTCAACGCCGGCTGGCCGGTGGATAGCGCGAGCGGTGTCACGCTGAATCGATTTTGCGGCTCCGGCCAGCAGGCCGTGAACTTCGCGGCGATGGGCGTGATGGCGGGCCAGCAGGATCTCGTGATCGGCGGCGGCATCGAATCGATGTCGCGCGTGCCGATGGGCTCGGGCGGCGGCGGCCTCGATGGCGACAACCCGCACCTGGCCGCACAACACCCGATGGTGCCGCAGGGCATCTCGGCGGATCTGATCGCCTCGATCGAGGGCTTCACGCGCGCGCAGCTCGATGCCTTCGCAGCCGAGAGCCAGGCGCGCACGCAGCTCGCCCAAAAAGAGGGGCGCTTCGACAAGAGCTTGATCGCCGTGCGCAATCTCGATGGCAAGGTCATCCTCGAGCACGACGAGCATCCGCGCGCCGGCACCACGGCCGAGGGTCTCGGCAAGCTCAAGGCCTCGTTCGAGGAGCTCGGCGCCTACACGCCCAAGGGCTCCGCGATCACGCTCGATGAGCGCGCGCTCGCGCGCTATCCGCAGTTGAAGAAGATCGAGCACGTCCACCACGCCGGGAACTCGTCGGGCATCGTCGACGGCGCGAGCGCCGTGCTGCTCGCTTCGCCGAGCTATGCGAAGGCGCACGGACTGCGGCCGCGCGCGCGCATCAAGGCGATGGCCACGGCGGCGACGGAGCCGATCATCATGCTCACGGCGCCGACGCCGGCGAGCAAGCGCTGCCTCGCGCGGGCGGGGATGACGGTCAAGGATCTCGATCTGATCGAGATCAACGAGGCCTTCGCCGCTATTCCGCTCCAGACCATGCGCAACCTCGGCATGGACCCGGCGATCGTGAACGTGAACGGCGGCGCGATCGCGCTCGGCCATCCGCTGGGAGCCACCGGCGGGATGCTGATCGGCACGCTGCTCGACGAGCTCGAGCGGCAGAACAAGACGGTCGGCCTCGTCACCATGTGCATCGGCGGCGGGATGGGGATCGCGACGATCATCGAGCGGGTGTAGCCGCGCGCGGCGCCTAG
>JANNIY010000014.1:0-61729 GCA_031405455.1 Deltaproteobacteria bacterium
GTCGCGCGTCGTCACGCGGCCGTGGTCGCGGGCATAGTCCAGGATCTTGACGGCCAGCTCGGGCAAGGCCGCGAGCGCGTTCTTCTCGCGCTCGACCTTGACCTCGAGCCGGCGTTTCTGCTGCTGCAAGGCGCGAAGAAAGAAAGCAAGCCAGGGCTGCCAGTTCGGCGTATCGCCGCGGAGGGCGCTCTGTGTCTGGCGCAGTGCCCAGTAATAACCTTCCTTGCTGTGCTCGATGACACTCTCGAGCGAGCTGTAGGGCACATAGGCATAGCCGGCTTGCAGCAGGAAAAGCGTCGTCAGGATTCGGCTCAAGCGGCCGTTGCCGTCCTGGAAGGGGTGGATTTCCAGGAAGACGACGATGAAGACCGCGACGATCAGGAGCGGATGCAGCTACCGATTGTCTACCGGAATAATTGCCTGATTGTACCGGAATAGGCGCCTATCGGCTGAGGCCAGGCTCGTCGGTGGGAAGATGGGCGCTGGCCCGAGCTCAGCGCAGCTCGAAATCGTCCCAGGCCGGGGACCGCAGGTCGGCGACGAACTTCTCGAAAGTCCACGGCCACGAGGCCACGCGACCCTTCGCGTCCATGTACCAGCTGTTGCAACCGCTCGCCCAGATCGTTTGCGGCAGCTGATCGCGCAGCGCCTGGTTGAAGGCCTGGCTGGCGGCGGGCTTCGGCGAAATCTCGAAGATGTCCCCGGCCTGCAAGCGCCGGATCAACTGGAGCGCATACCCGAACTGGGTTTCCGTCGTCTGAAGCCAGGAAAAGTTTCCGATCGGGCTATTCGGGCCACCGAGCATGAACCAGTTCGGAAAACCGGGCACCGCGACGGTTCGGTAGCCCTCGTTGGCCTCTGCCCAGGCTTGCGCGAGCGTCACGCCATGCTGTCCCGTGACGTGCATCGGGCGCATGAACTGATGCGCGTGGAAGCCGGTGGCCAACACCACGATATCGAGGGGATGCAGGCGCCCATCCCGCGTCAGGATGCCTTCCGGGCAAAACCGTTCGATGCGCTCGCTGACGAGCTCTGCATTCGGCTGCTGGATCGCAGCGTAAAACAAATCTGACATCACGAGACGCTTGCAACCCACCTGATAGTCCGGGGTCAAGCGCTTGCGCAGATCGGGATCGCGCACCGTATCGAGGTATTCCCGGCACGCGGTGGCGAGTTCCTCGTAGGCTTTCGGATTCTCGCCGACCACGGCCGCGGCGAATTCGCTGTTCTGCCAACCCGTGATCCGCTCGTACTCGGATTCGAGCAGCTCCGGGTGCGCGCGATAGGCCTCGCGTTTCTCCTGGGAGATCGGCTTGTTGGGCAGCGGGCGCACCCATTGCGCGGTGCGCTGGAAGAGACTGAGCTGCGCGACCTCGTCGACGATGGCGCCGACGATCTGCACCGCCGTGGAGCCCGTCCCGATGATGCCGACGCGCTTGCCGGCGAGGCGGACGCTGTCGTCCCAGCGCGCAGAATGGAAGGCGCGCCCCAGAAAGCTCTCGAGGCCGGCGATCTCGGGCAGCGCCGGATGATGGAGCACGCCGGACGCCGTCAGCACCACGTCGAAGCGGCCCTCGTCGCCGCGGGTCGTTGCGAGCCGCCACTGGCGATCGCTGTAATCGGCGCGCAGCACTTCGCTGTCGTACTGGATGAAGCGTTCGATACCAAAGCGCTCGGCCGTCTGCTTCAGGTAGGCGAGGATCTCGTGCCCGGGCGATTGCACGTGACTCCATTCGGCGTTGGGTGCAAACGAGTAGCGATAGGCGAGGGAGGGGACGTCGCAGGTGAGGCCCGGGTAGCGGTTGTCGCGCCAGGTGCCCCCAAGGCTGGCCGCTTTTTCGAACGCGACGAGATCGTCGAAGCCCGCCTCCCGGAGCTTGATCAGCGCCATCAGGCCGGACGCGCCGGCGCCGATGACGGCGATCCGCAGCGGTCGAGGCTGTGTCATGGCGGGGAGTCCCCTGCGGACGGCGCTTCGGTCGTTTCCGAGCCGAGGCAGCGGCGACGTCAGGCGTCGAGTATACGCGAGCGGGATCCGGGCGGACGCGTGGCCAGGTCTTCGCGAGCAGGGGGCGGAGGCTAACCCCGGCGCCGCAGCACGCGCTCGAGGCGTTCAAAGAACTTCAAGCGCTCGAGCGGCGCGTCGAGCCAACCGCCGGTGATGCAATAGGCCTGGCCCCCCTGGTGGTGCCGGACGTGATGGCGAGGGGGGAGCACCACCCCGAGCCTTTGGAACAGGCGGATGCTGCGCGGTACGCGCGGCGCGTGGGCCCAGGCGTGCAGCTGGTTCGTGATCGCTACCGCGAACGCGAAGCCAGCCAGCAGCGTGTCCGCGAAGATCTCCGCCCGGCCGGCGGCAGGGGAGGCATCGGCGAGCGCACCCCAGGCGAGCAGTGGCAGCACCGCGAGCGTATTCGCGTGGTTTCTCTCGAAGTAGCTGTGACGCGTGATCGCCAGCGGATCCCGGTGGTGTTCGCGGAAGGGCTGGATCAGCGCGGCCCCGACGAGCGGCGTGTCTTCGGCAAAAAAATTATCGCACGCCCAGTGAACGACGCCCGAGGCGAAATCCGCCGCGAGGAAGGCCAGCGGAAGCGCCAAGAGGGCGACCAGTGCATCGCCGGCAGACTCGGTTGCGCGCAGGATTCGGAGCGCGAGCTGAAGCTCGAGCGCGATGAAAAGCACGAGGCAGAGCGCGGGGAATGCCGCGCGCCCGGCGCGTCGCCACGCTTCCAAGGGTTGCATGCGCCCGCGCTGCATGTTCCGCCCCGCCCCAGCCTGGAAGGGGAGTGTAACGCCGTAAGCGGATTGCGGTGCTGGGGTGTCGCGCGGGCAGCCCCTCGACGCGCCGATTCCGATCGCGTAGAAGTGGGCGCGTGGAGCTTCGCTGGATCATCCGTCTCGCGCTGGTTGCCGCGTGTGTGGGCGTCTACGGCCAGGGGCTGGGCTTCGAGTTCGTCAGCTACGACGATCCCATGTACGTGTTCGAGCAGCCGCTGGTTCGCAGTGGCTTGACGCTGCCCGGCGTTCTCTGGGCGGCGACGAGCCTCGAGATCTCGAACTGGCATCCGGTCACGTGGCTCTCCCACATGCTCGATTGCACGCTCTTCGGTTTGAAGCCTGCCGGTCATCACCTGACGAGCCTCGTGTTGCACGCTGCGACCAGCGTGCTGCTGTTCAACTGGCTTGCGCGCTCGACGGGCGCCGTCTGGCGCAGCGCCCTGGTGGCGGCGCTCTTCGCACTGCACCCGCTGCACGTCGAATCCGTCGCCTGGGTGGCGGAGCGCAAGGATCTGCTTTGCGGCTTCTTCGGACTGCTCGCGATTGGATCCTACGACGCCTACGCCCGGCAGCCCCGCCTCGCGAGCTATCTGCTCGTTGGGCTGTGGCTCGCGCTCGGGCTCGCCTCGAAGGCGATGCTGATCACGCTGCCGTTCGTGTTCCTGCTGCTCGATCACTGGCCGCTCGGCCGCTCGGCGCCGCTGCGGCGTCGGCTTCTCGAGAAGCTGCCCTTCCTCGCGCTCGCACTCGGCGCGGGCGCTGCGACGTTCCATGCGCAGCGGCAATATGGCTCGCTGGCGTCGGAAATCGCGCTGCCGCTCGGACTGCGGCTGCAACATGCCGCGGTGTCGTATGTCTGGTATGCGGCGAAGCTCGTGTGGCCGAGCGATCTGGGCATTCTGTATCCGCACCCCTATCTGGCCGGCGGGGCCGGCTGGGCGACCTGGCAGGTGATCGGGTCGATCGGCTTGTTGCTCGTGGTCTCCGCCGCGGTCTTGCTCGGCAGGCGTCGCGGCTACGCGATCGTGGGCTGGGGCTGGTTTCTCGGGATGCTCGTCCCCGTGATCGGACTGGTCCAGGCGAGCGTCCAGGGCATGGCGGATCGCTATTCTTATTTGCCCTCGATAGGGCTCTTCATCCTGCTCGTGTGGGGCGGCGCAGAAATCGCCGCTCGCCTGCACTCCTTCTGGCTGAAACGCGCGCTCGCAGCGGCCGCGGTGCTCGCGTTGGCAGCGCTCGCGGCGACGGCCTGGCTACAGGCGCGAAACTGGCATGATTCCGTGGCGCTCTACGAGCGCTCACAGCAGGTGACGGGCGGGCGCAGCCAGGTGCACGCCAATTTGGGTGCGGCGCTGCGCGCCCAAAGACGAATTGGCGAGGCGATCTCCGTCTATCAGCGGGGAGTCCTTCTCTACCCCGGTCACGCCGTGCTCCACCTGAACTTCGGCAACGCCCTGCGCGACCAGAAGCGTGGCAGCGAGGCAATCGAGCAATATCGCCTGGCGATCGCTGCGAAACCGGACGCTGCGATGGCGCACGCGTATCTCGCACTCGCGCACGCGGAGCGAAAAGAACTGGAGCCGGCGGTGGCAGCGGCGCGCGAGGCGGTGCGCCTCGGGCCGGATCTCGCGCTCGCGCACAAGATCCTCGCCGACATCCTGCGCGCGCAGGGACGCTTCGGCGAAGCCAGCGCGGAGTACGAACAGTCGCTGCGTCTCCAGCCCGACTTTCCCGAGGCGCGTGCGGGCCTCGCGGCTAGCTTGCGCCGCCGCTAGAGCAGGCGGACGGAATCGCCGATGGCGACGCGGCCGGGTGTGACGACCGAAGCGTAGGCGCCCAGACACGCAAAGCTTCCAAAGCCCTTCAATTCGACGCGATTCAGGCGCGCGATCGTGCGCAGGATGCCCGTGTCCGCAGGCAGATCCGGCTGCGCGAGCGTCGTCATGATGCAGCGGGGAGTGGCGGCGGTCACCTCGAAGACGACGTCTCCCACCGCAATGCGTCGGCCGACCCAGTCGTTCTCGACGAAGCCGTCGCCGGCGTGTTCGATCAATAGATTGGAGCGAAAGCGCCGCGGATCCCACAGGCCCTTGGGGTGGGCGTTTGCGGCGGTGCGCAGCGACGCTGTCGTCATCAGCGTGATCGGGGCGAGATCCTGAAACGTGCCGGGCGCCATCAGCCCGACCGGTAGCGTGCTGACGGACTGGCCCGTCTCGGTGAGCGCAGTCTTCGTCGAGTCGATGAACGCTTGCGGGGCGAGGCCTTCGATGTCGAGCCAGACGTCGTCGTAGGCGGGTTTTTCCGGCAGCGCCGCCGTCGTGGCAACCAGCCGCACGGGTCGGCCGACGGCCTGGGAGAGCCATGCTTCGAAGTCGGGGTCGTCGCTGCGGATGCGTGCGCCATCGGGCCGTTCGACCACGAGCACGGCGCCCGCGGCGGCAGCATCGGGATATTCTGCCCGCAGGCCGAGCAGGCCGGCCCACAGGCGCGGATCCTTGGCGCTCGCGAGCTTGCCGGTTTCCCGGTCGAGGAGCGCGTGAGAGCGGTCGCCGGCAAATCCGTCGGCCAGGACCGTGGCCAGCCGCAGTTCTTCGCCGAGCAGCGATTTGACGGGGTAGCGACGTAGCTCGATCACGCGTGCGTCCACCTGGGCCTCCGCCATCTCTCGTACGTCATAGCGCCAATGGACGTCCCGTCCGCCGCCGCGTAGTCAACCAACGAGTCTGTTTGAGGCGCGTGCGCCACGAAGTCGTAGCGAACTGGCCTCGAGCCGGCTTGCACCAGGAGGCGAAAGATGTCCATTCACAAACAGCAGCATTTGCCCGAATCCACTGGAAAGGCTTCCAGCCGGGTCTGGAGCCGGCTCCCGATCGCCGTCGCGATCGTTTGCCTGCTCGCGGCTGCGCCCGCCCTCGCCAAGCAGCAAGACCGGGACGACGATTCCCAGCGCGGCAGGCTCCGTTTCTGCTCCGATACGGCCAATGTTCAGTATGCCGCCTGCGGGAGCGAAGTCCTGGACGATTTCTTCATCGCCACGGCCATCTGCAACAACGTCTCGGATGCGGACGAGCGTCGGGGCTGCGTGGCCGACTCCAGATCGGAGAGCCGGGAGAGCGGCGCCCTGTGTCGCGAGCAGCGTGATGCCCGGCGCGAGCTTTGCGCCGAGCTCGGTGAGGATCGCTACGACCCGGATTTCGATCCCGCCCTCTTCGACTCCGACTTCACGAACCTCACGAATCCGAATCCGTACTATCCGCTGGGGATCGGAGACCATCGCGAATACGTGAGCGGCGACGAGACCGTCATCATCGACGTGCTCGACAAGACGAAGTTGATCGACGGCGTGACCTGCATCGTGGTGCAGGATCGCGTCGAGGAAGGTGGCGTGGTCGTCGAAGACACCTTCGACTGGTTCGGGCAGCGCAAGGACGGCACCGTCGACTACTGCGGAGAGATCTCGCTGAATTACGAGTCCTTCGCGGGCGATGATCCGGACGAAGCGGAGCTCGTCCACATCGAAGGCTCGTGGAAGGCGGGCCGTGACGGCGCCAAATCGGGCACGCTCTTCCCGGGCGTGCCGGTCGTGGGGGACGTCTACCGCCTGGAGTGGGCGCCGAGCAACGCCGAGGATGCGGCGCGGGTGCTCTCCACCAGCTACGGCTACGGCAGTGACCCGGAGCTCGACGAGTTCGTGCCTCCCGCGCTGGCGGCACTGCTGTGTGGGGCGGGCGATTGCGTCGTGACGGGCGATTTCACGCCGATCTCGCCGGGGGATCTCGAGCGCAAGTACTACGCGCGCGGAATCGGTTTCTTCCTCGAGGTGAAACCCGATTCGGGGGAGATTCTTCAGCTCGTCGCTTGCAACTTCGATGCGAAGTGTTCGGCCCTGCCGACACCGTGACCCGCATCCGCCGTTCCGCTTCGGAGCGGTAGCGGCGCCCGCCCGGCCGATGGCCGGGCGGGCGTTCCGGCTCGCTGCATTGGTGTAGGATGACCCACGATGAATGACCTGATCGACACACGCACTCGCTTCTGGGCCCTGGCGGCCATGCTCGCCGGAATCGGGCTGCTGCTCGGCCTCGAGTTGCTCGAGGAGCCCGATGCGACGGCGCTCGATCTCCTGCTCGAGCTGGTCGACATTCTCCCGATCGTATTGACGAGCGTCGGTGTCGTGCTGTTGTTTCGCGTGACGCAACGCCAGCGCGAAGAGCACGTGCAGGTGATTCGCGATCTCGAGATCGCCCGAGCGCAAGGCCAGCGCTGGCGCACGGAGGCGCGCTCGCATCTCGATGGCCTCGGCGCCGCAATCGAGACGCAGTTCTCGCGCTGGAATCTGACCGAAGCCGAGCGCGAGGTGGCGTTGCTGATGCTCAAGGGGCTCAGCCACAAGGAGACCGCGGCGGTCCGCGGCGTGAGCGAGCGCACCATCCGCGAACAAACGCGCGCGATCTACTCGAAGTCCGGCCTCACCGGCCGTGCGGCCCTCTCCGCGTTCTTTCTGGAAGATCTGCTCGCGCCGATCGAAGGTGTGGAATAGTCTTCGAGCGTGCAGTGCAGGCAGGTTGCGTGATCGAAGCAACGGATCGGCGTCACCATGGCGGGTGTCTCGGGGCGGTGGCCAGCGTCCTCCTGTTCTGGCTTTCGATCGCCGCCACCAGCGCGGCGGACGATCGCGCGTCCGGCACCGAAGACAGCGAAGGCGAGGAGGACACTGCCTGGGAGCGCCTCACGGAGCGCCCGGACAAGCGGCGTCCGCTCGAGCCCTTCGAGATCGACGTCTTCGGGCGCCCGCTCACGCTCGGCGGCGAGTACGAGATCGGTCTCGGCTACCTGCGCAACCGGATTCTCGGCGAGGACGTCGACGAGCCGGACCGGCTCGGATTCGAGCAGAACCTGGTGCTCGAAGCGTTCCACAGCCTGGGCGCGGGGGTCTCGCTGTTCGCACAGATCGAGGTCGTGAGCGAGGAAGATTTGCTGCCGAACACGTTCGAATCCGTTCACGAGGTCTACGTCGAACGGGACGAAATGTGGCTGTACGCCGAAAACATCGCTGGGAGTCACTTGAATCTCGACTTCGGCCGCCTCGATTTCGAAGATGACCGCCATTGGTGGTGGGATGACGCGCTCGATGCCGTGCGCTTCGGGTACGAGCGGGACAGCTACGAGATCACGTTTGCGCTGGCGCGCGAGCTCGGATCGAACCGTTCGGACCAGAGCCATGTCGAGCCCGAGCATGAGCGCGTGGTTCGGCTGATCGGCGAGGCCTCCTGGGATTGGAGCCGGAACCACGCGCTGCAACTCTTCGTGCTCCACGCCGACGATCATTCGCACGACGAGCGTGCAGGCCAGCTCGTGTCGATCGATCGCGAGGACGATTCGGACGCGCAGCTCACGTGGGTGGGGGCGCGCTCGATCGGAATCTTCGAGTTCGGGAAACGGGGGGCTGTCGGCTACTGGCTCGACGCGGCCGGGGTCGTCGGCGACGAGCGGCTCGCATTCTTCGAGGAGGTCTCGGGCCAGCAAAGCGAAGTTGAAGAGGTGATTCATCGCGACGTGAGCGGCTGGGGTGTCGATGCGGGGGCGACGTGGTTTCTTCCGTTCGCGTGGGAGCCGCGCCTGTACGCCGGCTACGCCTTCGGCTCCGGCGATGCCACACCCGAGCAAGGCGAGGAACGCTCGTTTCGACAGACGGGTATCGAATCGAACGAGACTGGCTTCGGCGGCGTCGAGCAGTTCCCGAGCTACGGCCTCGTGCTCGATCCCGAACTCTCGAATCTCGGGATCCTGACGCTGGGCACGGGGATCGCGCTCTTGCGCTCGAGTTCGCTCGATCTCGTCTACCACTACTATCGACTCGCCGAGCCCGCCTTCGCCCTGCGCGATTCGCGTCTCGAGGCCGAGCTCGATGGCCGCTCGCGCAGTCTCGGACACGCGCTCGATCTGGTGGTCGCGATCGAAGAATGGGAGCGCTTCCAGTTCGCGGTTGCCGTTTCCGGCTTCCGCGCGGATCACGCATTCGGCGACGAGCAGGGAACCTGGAGCTTCGGCGCCTTCGCCGGCGCGAAATTCGCCTTCTGAAGCGCCGGCCTGCGGGGGCCTTCGTAGACGCACCCTGCCGTTCGCGCCCCACGCAGCTCGAACGTGATAGCCTGCCGCCCCGCATGCAGACGCCCGAAGTGCGCTTCCCCGAACTCGGGATCTATCTGTTGCCGGGACACACCGAAGCGCCGGCCGATCTGCTGCGCGAGGTGCGGGAAGCCGAGACGCTCGGCCTCGGCTCGGCGTGGATTTCGGAGCGTTTCGACGTCAAGGAAGTCGGCGCGCTCGCGGGCGCGGCGGCCGCCGTGACGAATCGCATCTGGCTCGGCACCGGCGTCACGAACGTGAATACGCGCCATCCCCTGCTCACCGCCAGCCTCGCGACCACCGTGAGCCGCCTCTCGAACGGACGCTTCGCACTCGGTATCGGCCGCGGGATCGGCGTGCGCTCAGCCATGCTGGGCCTTGCCCCGGTGCGAAACGCGGAACTCGCCGCCTTCGCCGATTTGATGCGCCGGCTCTGGCGGGGCGAGCGCGTCGTCGGGCACGCATCGGCGCTCGGGAAGTTTCCCTATCTGCACCAGGCCGCCTGGATGCACGAGACGATTCCGTTGTTGATGACCGCCTTCGGCGCGCGCAGCCTCGAGTTTGCGGGCGGCGTCTTCGATGGCGTGATCCTGCATACGTTTCTTTCGGACGAGGCGGTCGCGCGCGCGGCGGCGCTCGTGCGTCGCGGCGCCGAGAAGGCCGGGCGCGATCCCGCGTCCGTGAAGGTCTGGAGCGTGCTCGCGGTGGCCTGCAACGCCTCGGAAGAGCGCGAACTCAAGCTGCTCACGGCGCGCATGGCGACGTACCTGCAGGCTCCCGGTTATGGAGAGCTGCTGCTCGCCATCAACGGCTGGGATCCGAAGCTTCTCGAGGCGTTCCGCCAGAACGCGACGGTCCGTTCGATGCCCGGCGCGATCGATGCCGTCGCGACGAGCGAGCAGTTGCGCGCGATCCAGGCCCTGATTCCGAGCGCATGGCTGCCGGCGGCCACGGGAAGCCCCGAGCAGTGCGCCCGCCGCATCGCGGATCAGTTCGCGGCGGGCGCCGATGGCGTGATCCTGCACGCGAGTTTGCCGCACGAAGTCGCGCCGGCGCTGGCAGCCTACGCCGCGATCCGGTCGGGTGCGCGCTTCGAGGCGCGCAGCGGGCGGCCGGCCTGATCGGCGAGTGGCTCCCGACGCCTACGCCGAATTGGATCTTTCGCGGGAGCCTGCATTCGCGCATGCTTTGCAGTGTCCACTCGAGCGCGCCCTGGCGAGGCACCCGTGAAGCTTTATTCCGGCCCCTTGAGCCTGTTCACCGCGAAGGTGCGCATGGCGTTGGCTGAGAAGGGGATCGACTACCAAAGAATCGAAGTCGGCTGGAGTCTCGCCGACCGCTATCTGCCGCATCACCCCGACGTCGTGGCCCTCAACCCCAAGGCTCAGGTGCCCGTGCTCGTCGATGGCGAAGTCGTCGTCTACGACTCGACCCTGATCCTCGAGTATCTGGAGGAGCGCTGCCCCGAGCCGCCGCTCTATCCGACGGAGCTCGCCGAGCGCGCACGCTGCCGGCAGCTGGAAGCCGCAGCCGATGAGATCCTGTTTCCGCAGGTGTGGAGCCTCATCGATGCCGGCTTCTATCCGACACAGGGAGACGACGGCGCGGCCGAGCGGAAGCGGCGCGCGTGCGGCGAGCTGGCTCGCCTACAGGTCGACCTCGACAAGCAGCTCGCGGGTCGCGAGTACCTGTGTGATCGCTTCAGCGTCGCGGACATCGGAAGCTTCATCATGCTGAGCACGGCCGCGACGCTGGGCGCGCCGTCCGCCGCGGCGCAAGCGAACCTGCTGGCGTGGCTCGCACGCGTGGCGACGCGGCCGGCCGTGAAGCTGGAAATGGCGGGCATGCAGGCCAGCCTGAGGAGCCTGCGGCCGGCACGCGCAGCGATCTGAGCGAGCGGGACGGCGCTAAAGATCGGCCGCGAGATGTCGGCTGCCCTGCCAATAGAAGACCGACGCGAAGCCGCCGCTGAGAACGACGGCGAGTAGCGACCAGCGAATCGCAGCGGCGCCGTAGGCGGGGGCGAGCAGGTCGTTCAATGCCCCAACGGCGAAGGGGCCAGCCCCCAGACCGACGAGGTTCAGGATGAAGAGCAACAGCGCCGACGCGGTCGCGCGCATCTCGGGGCGCGCGAGGTTCTGCGCCGTCGCCCAGAGCGGACCGACATACATGTTCGAGATCGCGTAGTAGGGGGCGAAGAAGGCGAGCGCAGCGAGCGGCGTCGGCAGCAACAGAAAGAGCAACGCGAAGGGAATGCTCGCCAGCGCAACGATCGCGGGCAGGCGCAGAAACCAGCGCGGATCGCGCGCAGCGAGGCGATCCGTGAGCCAGCCGCCGAAGGTTACGCCCGTGCAGCCAGCGACCAGGATGATCGGCCCCATCCACGCGCCGATTTCGAGCCGCGTGAGACCATGAACGCGCGCCAGGAACTCGGCGCCCCAGGTCAGGATGCCGTAGCCCGCGAGCGATTGGCAGCAGGCGGCGGCGACGAGCCAGCCAAAACTCGGCTTTGCGAAGAGTTCGCGCACGGCGGCCCGAAAGTCGGGCTGCGGCGTGGCCGGCGCCGGCAGCGGGTGCGTGCGTCTCTCCCAGTGTCCGCGCGGCAGCTCGCGAACCGTCGCGCGCACGAGCAGCGCGAGCGGGAGCCCCGCGAGGCCGACCGCGAAATACGCCATGCGCCAGCTGAAGTGCGTCACGACCCAGCCGCCGAGCAGGTAGGCGAGTCCCGCGCCCACGTAGATGCCGTTCGCATAGAGCGCGAGCGCCGTCGCGCGTCGCTCGGGCGGAAAATAATCCGACAGCAGCGAATGCGAGGGGGGGCTGCCGCCGGCTTCGCCGACCCCGACGCCGATGCGCGCCAGCGCGAGGTGCCAGAAATTCTGGGCGAAGCCCGTGATGGCCGTCATCAGGCTCCAGAGCGTGAGCGAGACGGCAATCACGCCGCTGCGCGAGCCACGATCAGAGATGCGCGCGATCGGAATTCCGGCGAGCGTGTAGAAGATCGCGAAGGTGAAGCCCGAGAGCAGACCCATCACGGTGTCGGAGACGCCGAGTTCGGTTTGGATCGGCCCGATCAAGATCGAAAGGATCTGGCGGTCGATGAAATTGAAGACGTAGACGAGGAAGAGAACGCCGAGCACGAAGTGGGCGCGCGCGCGCGACGGGGGCATCATCGGGCGACGCTCGGCTGGCAGCCGGATCCGCCGGCGTGGCGCGCGATCACCGGGGTGTCCTCCAGGCCAGGGCAGCGCATGCTACCGGCTTCGCAGCGCGAAGCCTTCCGCGCCCGCGCGGCTCGCCTATTCTATGCCCACCGATGAACTCGACTCGCCGCGTCTTATGCCCGCCGATGAACTCGACTCGCCCCATCGCTGGTGACTCTCGCCGTTCGCGGCCGGAGGCGCCGTGAATCCGCTCTCGCTCGATCGCCGCCGCTTTCTGGCGCTCGCCGGCGGGGCGGCCGTGGCGCTCGCCTGGCCGGCTGCCAGCAGCCGCGCGGGCGCTCCCTTCGCGCCGAGCCCGCCCGCGAGCCCGCCCGCCCGGACGCGACCTGCGCGCAGCCGCCAGGTGCTCAGCAAGCCGCTGATGCTCGGCGACGGCGATCAGCTCGAGGATGTCGATCTCTTCGTTCCCGAAGATTTCCAATGGACGACGGTTTCCGCGGCGGTCTTCGCGCGGGGCCGCGACATCCGCGTGCAGAACGTGACGCTCACGAGCTACGCGAAGAGCTGGCAACGCCACTGGAGTGCGGAACCGGCGGGAATCAGCGGGCGCGGCATCGACCCCTCGATGTGCGGATTGCGCTTCGATGCCTGCACGAATCTCGCGATCGATGGCCTCGAGGTTTCGGGCTTCCCGCACTGCGGCGCGATCTTCTACGGCACGCGCACCGCCTGGCTCCGCGAACTCGCCGGGCACGATTGCTTCGCGATCTTCTGTTTCATGGATTTCAAGGGCGGCAACCGCGGCGTCGACCTGCAATACCTGCGCGCCCGCGATACCTGGGGCCCCGGGCCGGGCGTGAAGGCAGGCATCGGAGGACACCCGAGTGCGCGGGGGCCGGGGCAGTTCATCGGGGGCGACGCCTTGCCCTGCTACTTCGAAGACTCGCATCTGCGCGATCTCGACTTCTCGGGAGAGCTCTATGCGGGCTTCAAGATCGTGGCATCGCAGCGCGTGGAGATCGAGCGCATGCGCACCAATTGTTTCTTTGTGCAGGGCACGCAGCAGCGGCATGCGAACGTGAACGGCACGACGCTGGGTTCGCGCGACATCCGGGTCGAGGACCTGATCGTCGACAAGTCGCTGAGTCCGGGCGAAGTCTCCGAACTGGGCAACGCCGTGCAGATCTCGTGGCACGTTTCGAACCTGACGGTGCAAAATTTCGTGGTGCGTGCGAACGGACACGGGGGCCACGCGATCCAGCTCTCGGGCGATTGTCGCGCGACCTTCGCGGGCGGCCTGATCTCGGGCTTCAACGGCAAGCGCGGGAACGACCCGGCCCATGCCCTCGAACTCAGTGATCACTCGTCGGTGAACGCCGATTTCGCGAGCGTGAATCGCTTCGAGAACCAACAGCGCCGGATCCTGGGCGGGCCGGCGCCGGGCTGAAGCGCGCCCGGGGGGCGTCAGTCGCCGAGGTGCAGCTCCGCGATCTTCGTCCGCAGCTCCTCGGCGCTGCGCCGGAAGATCGGTAGATCGACGTGCCGCCAGCGCACGCGCCCGTCCTTGCCGATCAGCACCAGCGCGCGCTTGGTCATTCCGAACAGCCCCACCGCGCCATAGCTGCGACAGACCGCGGCGTCCGCATCCGAGAGCAGCGGGAACGACAGCGCGTGCTTGCTGGCGAAGCGCTCGTGCGACGCGAGCGGCTGCGGATTGAGCGCGAGCACGTCGACGCCGAGGCCCTCGAAATCCGCCAGGTGATCGCGGTAATCACAGAGTTGTTTCGTGCAGACGGGGGTGTCGTCACCCGGATAGAAGACGAGCAGCACCGCACGCGTGCGCAGACGCTGCGAGAGGGTGATGGAACCCTGCGTGCTGGGAAGCGTGAAATCCGGGGCGAGCGCGCCGACGTCGGGGGCGGTGGCCATGGCGCGAAGCCTAGCAGGGGGCGACGCGCGAGCGGAGTTCAGGTGGGTTGCGCGCGCGAAGCCGCCGAGCGGCCGCGCCGGGCGGCCCGCGGCCGCTCGGCGGCTTCGCGCAGCTCGGCGAGTGACGCGTCGAAGGCGTCGGCCAGCGCGGAGAGATCGCGCACGGCGTCCCAATCGGCGTTGAGTCCGACGTGGACGCTCCCCGCATAGCTCATCATCGCGATCGCGAGCCCCTGGCCGGCGAACAGCGGCAGCAGCGGGTGGAACTCGAGCATGCGCGCGCCGAGCAGGTAGAGCGGAACCGGCGGGCCGTGCACGTTCGTCACGATCATGTGATAGGGGCGCAGGCCCGTCACGAAGCGCACCCCCCACGCGGTGAGCTGGGTCGAGCCGCTCGCGTCGGCGAAGCGCATGAAGAAATCGATGGCGTTTGCCGCGTGCGACTGTTTGCGGCGCTGCGTCTGCGCGCGGATCTTCTCGAAGCGGCGCAGCGGGTTCTTCTCGGCGAGCGGGAGCGTCACGAACCAGGCCGAGACGCGATTTGCGGCCTCGCGTTCGCCGTCTTCCGCGCGCATGTCCACCGGCACCACGATCCGGAAGTCGAGGCCCTTCAGGGGCACGCGGCGCGCGCGTAGATAGCGCGAGAGCGCACCGGCCACGACGCTGAGCGCCACGTCGTTGAGCGTTCCATCGAGGCGCTTGCGCAGCTCGCGCAGCACGCCGAGATCGAGGCTCCGCCAGTCGACCCGGCGGCCCCGCCCGATCGGGCGATTCAGCGGCGTGCTCGCGAGCGGCGGAATGCCGGTGGCAACCGTATGCCAGGCGGAGGCCGCGAGGCGCACGGCGCTCGCACCGGTTTCGAGCGGCTGGCTGAGCGCGAGCCCGGTCGCTCGCAGCGCCGCGGCGCCGATTCCCGCGATGCCGAGCACGCCGTCCGCGAACAGTGTCAGCGCCGAGGGAGGCGGTTGCGGCGCCCACGCCGGGGCGGGCTCGAAGCTCGTCTCGGGCGTCGGCGAGAGCAGGGCCGTGATCACGCCGACACCGGAAACGCCGTCGACCATGCAGTGGTGAACCTTGACGATCGCCGCGAAGCCGCCATCGGCGAGGCCCTCGACGAACCAGATCTCCCACAGCGGGCGATCGCGATCGAGGGGGTTCGACGCGATGCGCGCGGCCAGCTCCTGAAGTTGCTTGCGGCCGCCGGGCTGGGGGAGGCCGGCGTGGTGTACGTGGCAGTCGACGTCGAATTGGACGTCGTCGATCCAGATCGGAAGCCCCTGGACCGGTACGAAGGCGAGCCGCTGGCGGTAGCGAGGCAGCAGGTGAAGTCGCGAGCTGACATAGGCCCGCAGGCGCGCGATATCAAGAGAGTGTTCCCGGGCTGCGCCCGCGGGGGGCTCGAAGCGTGCGACGGCGCAAACGTAGGGCTGCGTGCCGTCGGCTTCGACCAGCACGAAGGAACTGTCCTGGGCCGAGAGACGCCGATAGGCGCTCGGCGCTGCGTCCACGCCAGCCGTTTTCGATTCCCCCGGCAAGCATTCTAGGCGCGAGGCGGGCAGGGCGTCCACGCCAGAACGAACGAAAATTGCCGCGCGGGGCTGCCCGCCGCCGCCTCCCGTGAAATACGCAACAGCTGCCGGAGGGATGCGCCGATGAAGCGGGGTTGTAAAGCCCGGGGGGGCGGCCGCGTGGCGACCATCCTGTTGATCGACGACTCCCAGACCCATCGGGCCGAGATCCGCTCGGTGATCGATGCGTCCGGCCTGTTCGAACGTGTGCTCGAGGCCTCCGATGGCCTGCGCGGGCTCAAGCTCCTGCTCGCGGAAGCGGTCGATGTCGTGTTGTGCGATCTCGAGATGCCGGGTCTCGATGGCGACAAGCTGCTGCTCGCGCGTTCCTCTCGGCCTGGCGCCGCGAACGTGCCGTTCGTCTTCCTCACCGCCTCGCAGGACATGGGGCGCCGCGCCCGGCTGCTCGAAGATGGCGCCTGCGACGCGATCACCAAGCCGTTTCATCCCATCGATCTGGTCGCCCGGCTGCGCCTCCATCTCAAGGTGAAGCGGCTACAGGACGAGCTGCTCGTCAAAAACGCGACCCTCGCGCGGCTTTCGACGGTGGACGAGCTGACGGGACTTCGCTCACGCCGCTATGTGTCGGAGGTGCTCTCGATCGAGTTTCAGCGGGCGCGCCGCTACGGCACGCCGCTTTCGCTCGTGATGGCGGACCTCGATCATTTCAAGGCCGTAAATGACTGCTACGGCCATCCGGGCGGCGATGTCGTGCTCAAGGGTGTCGCCGAGCTGCTGCGGGGCTCGCTGCGTGCGACGGACGTGGCGGGCCGTTACGGCGGCGAAGAGTTCCTGCTCGTGTTGCCCCAAATCGAACGAGACGGCGCGCTGATCATGGCCGAGCGCTGGCGCGCGAGCATCGAGCACGGCGACTTTGCCGCCGCCGACGGCCGCCCGATCCATGTCGAGATCAGCGTGGGCGTCGCGCAGTACGCCTCGAGCATGGCGAACACCGACGCGCTGATCCTCGCAGCCGACCAGGCGCTCTACCTCGCCAAGCAGAACGGCCGCAACCGGGTCGAGCTGTATGAAGCCCGCGCGAGCGAGTCGGAGACTGCGCCGGGCGGCGCCGCCCCCTCCAGAATCCGTTGAGCGGAATGCCAAAAGCCTAGGTTTTCGGTTCCCGCCGCGCGCGCCAACCCGCCAGTCGCTCGGCGATGGCCGCTTCGGCGCCCTCGCGGCTCGGTTCATAGAAGCGTTCGGCGCCGAGCGCTTCCGGCAGATTGGGCGTCGCCACGAAGTGTTCGGGCGCGTCCGGCGGGTATTCATAGCCGCGGCCGTAGCCGAGCCCCTTCATCAATCCGGTCGGCGCATTGCGCAGGTGCAGGGGCACCGGCAGCGAGCCGCGCTCGGCGACCGCCCGGCCGGCGCGCTCGATCCCGAGGTAGGCGGCATTGCTCTTGGGGGCGCAGGCGAGGAAGGCCACGGCCTGCCCGATCACGATGCGCGCCTCCGGCATGCCGATTCGCTCGACGGCCTGGTAGGCGGAAGTGGCGAGCGGCAGCGCGCTGGGCTCGGCATTGCCGACGTCTTCGGAGGCGAAGATCACGAGCCGGCGCGCCAGGAAGCGCGGATCCTCGCCGGCGGCGAGCATGCGCGCAGCGTAATAAAGGGCCGCGTCGGGATCGCTGGCGCGCAGGCTCTTGATCAGCGCCGAGACGACGTTGTAGTGCTCCTCTCGATCGCGATCGTGCACGAGCAACGCGCGGCCCGCGGCTTCGCGCACGGCTTCGAGCGCGAGCGGAGCGCCGCGCGGGGCGCGCCGCAGGTGCAGCGTCGCCGCGGCCTCGAGCAGGCCCAGCGCGCGTCTCGCATCGCCATCCGCAGCCGCGGCGATCGCGTTCGCGGCGTCGTCTCCGAGCACCAGCCCGCTGCCGGCGAGGCCGCGTTCAGCATCCGTGGCCGCCCGCTGTAGCAGCTCGACGAGCGCCGCTTGTGCGAGCCGCGCGAGCGTGTAAACGCGGCAGCGCGAGAGCAGCGGCGCGATCACCTCGAAGGACGGGTTCTCCGTGGTGGCGCCGATCAGTGTCACGGTGCCCGCCTCGACGTGGGGCAGCAGGGCGTCCTGCTGGGCGCGGTTCAAGCGATGGATCTCGTCGATCACGAGCACCGTGCGCGTGCCCCGGCGCTGCTCCCGCCGCGCCGACTCGACGGTCTCGCGGATTTCCTTCACGCCCGCCGTCACCGCCGAGAGCACTTCGCAGCGCAACCCCGGCCGGCTCGCGAGCAGACGCGCGACCGTGGTCTTGCCGCAGCCGGGCGGTCCCCACAGGATCAGCGACGGCAGCTCGCCGGCCTCGGCCAGCGCTCGCAGCGGACCGGCGGGTCCCACCAGATCGTCCTGGCCGGCCACCGCATCGAGCACGCGGGGACGCATGCGCTCCGCGAGCGGAGCGTTCGGCGCGATGCCCGCCTCGGGCTCCGAGAAGAGCTCGAGCGATTCGTCGGGGGGCATGCGCGGAGCCTAGCAACGTGGAAGAATCGCAGGGCTCGCCCCCCAACGGTCCCTCGAGACGAAGCGCCTCCCCCAACCCAAGGGTCGTGGGACGAAACAACATTATGGAAGTCAGCTCGATCGGCGTCTGTGTAAAGCCCGACCAGCCGCAGCTCGCGGACGCCGTCCGCTCGCTGGCGAAGTGGGCCAGCGAGCATGCGATCGAGGCCGTGCTCGATCCCGAAGCGGGCCGCTGGCTGGGGGCGCCCAGTACGCCGCGGCACGAGCTCGCGGAGCGCGTCGATCTGATCGTCGTGCTGGGTGGCGATGGCACGCTGCTCGCGGTGGCGCGCGCGATCGGACGGCGCCTGGTGCCGATCCTCGGCGTGAATCTCGGCGCCCTCGGCTTCCTGGCCGAAATCGATCTCGGCGAGCTCTTCCCCTCGCTCGAAGCCGCGATCGGCGATCGATTCCGGATCGAGCCGCGCATGCGCTTCGACGTGTCGGTCGATCGCGACGGCACCGAACTCGGTCGCTATCTCGCGCTCAACGACGCGGTGATCTCGAAGACCGCCCTGTCCCGGATGATCGACCTCGAAACCCGCGCCGACGGCTTCGAGGTGACGACCTATCACGCCGACGGCCTGATCGTCGCGACGCCGACGGGCTCGTCGGCCTATTCGCTCTCCGCCGGCGGGCCGCTGCTGTTGCCGAGCTTCGAGGCCATCGTGCTGACGCCGATCTGTTCGCACACCCTCACGCTGCGTCCGCTCGTGCTCTCGGCCGGCGCGGAGATCACGATTCGCGTGCAGGACGCCCGCGGCGGTGAGGTGCACCTCACCGTCGATGGCCAGGTCGGACGCGAGCTCGTCGAACGGGATCGCGTGAGCGTGCGCCGTTCGGAGTGGCCGACGCAGATCCTCGTTCCCAAGGACCGCAACCGCTTCGAAGTGATGCGGACGAAGCTGCGCTGGGGCGCGCGGTGATCGAAACCCTGCGCATCGAGAACGTCGCGATCGTCGAACGCGCCGAACTCGAATTCGGCGCGGGCCTCAACGTGCTCACGGGAGAAACCGGAGCCGGAAAATCCATCGTGCTCGGCGCCCTCGCGTTGCTCGCGGGAGCGCGCGCCTCGGGCGATGCGATTCGCGACGGCGCGGAGGAGGCGGTGGTCGAAGCCGTGTTCTCGACGCAGCGGCTTCCGGAGCTGGAGGCGGAGCTCGCGGCGCGCGGCATCGAAGTCGTGGATCACGAGCTCGTCGTGCGCCGCAGCGTCACGCGCGGCGGGCGCAGCCGGGCGCAGGTCGGGGGGCAGCTGGTGCCCGTCACGACGCTCGCCGAGCTGTTCGCCGGCCGGCTCGAGATCTCGAGCCAACACGATTCCCAGTCCTTGCTGCGCGCCGAGAGCCACGGCTGGCTGCTCGATCGCAGCGCCGGACTGCTGCCGCAGCGCGAGCGCGTCGCCGAGGGTTTCGCGCAACTGCGCGCCCAGGACCGCGAGCTCGCGGAGTTGCGCGGGGCGGCGCAGGAGCGCGAGCGTCGTCGCGAGCTGCTCGCCCACCAGGTGGAGGAAATCGACGCCGCGCGCCTCGAGCCGGGGGATCTCGAGCGCCTGCGCGGCGAGCGATCTCGCCTCGGGCATGCGGAGCGTCTGCGCGAGGAGGGCGCGGCTGCGGCCGCGCTGCTCGTGGGAGACCCGCAGCGCGCGGAGGATCCGAACGCGGCAGATCTGCTCGCCGACGCGGCGCGCAGGCTCGGCGCTCTCGAGCGCCTCGATCCGGAGCTGGCTCCGCTGGCGGCGCGTTTGCGCGGAACCCTCGAGGAGCTTCGCGACGCCGCGAGCGGCCTCGAGGTCTACGTCGACGGCGCGGAGTCCGATCCGGCGCGGCTGGCGGCGACCGAAGAACGCTTGCATCGCGTCGAGCAGCTGCAACGCAAGTACGGCGCGAGCGTCGAAGCCGTGCTGCGCTTCCGGGCCGATGCCGCCCGTGAACTCGCCGAGGCGCTGGGCGCGGGCGAGCGTGAAGCCGCGCTCGAGACGGCGCGCACGACGACGCTGAAGCGTGTTACCGCCGATGCCGCCGCGCTCTCGGCCGGGCGCAGCAAGGCGGCGCGCAGCCTCGGGCGCGCGGTGCAGACCTCGCTGCGCGAGCTCGGCATGCCGGATGCCCGCTTCGAAGTCTCGCTCGCGACCCCGAGCCGGGAAGCGGATCTCCCGTGCGGTCCGCACGGCGCCGAGACGCCGGAGTTCTTGTTCAGCGCGAATGCCGGCGAGCCGCCGCGTGCGCTGCGCAAGGTGGCCTCGGGGGGCGAGCTCTCGCGTCTGCTGCTGGCGCTGACGGGGGCCACGCGCGGGGCGGGGGCGGGCATGGTGCTGGTATTCGACGAGGTCGACGCGGGGGTGGGAGGCCGCGCCGCCGATCGGGTCGGCCGGCGTCTCGCCGAGATCGCAGGGCACCACCAGGTGCTGTGCATCACCCACCTGCCGCAGGTCGCCGCCTTCGCGGAACTGCACTTCCGGGTCGAGAAACACACCTCCGGCGGGCGCACCGGCGCCCGCATCACCCCGGTCGCAGGCGCCGAGCGCGTCGAGGAGATCGCCCGCATGGCCGGGGGCGAATCGGTGGGTGAGGCCACCCGCCGCCACGCGCGCGAGCTGCTCGCCTCGCGCGAAAGGGCCTAGGCCGGGAAACGCGCCCGCCCTGCGCTCCCGGCGTTTCCGCCAGCACTCGTAGTCCCCGCGGGGACGAAAGCATCAAGACTGCTCGCCGGGGGGCCGAAAAGCTCTCGAAGTGCGTTCGGGGGGCCGGTGTGCCCACCGTCACACGCTGCTGGGGAAGGGTTGGCGATGGTTCAGGCGATGTCGAACGGCGGCGCGGCGGGACCGGCCGGTAGGCCGGCAGCCGGGCCGATCCCGAGCGGAGCTTCGGTCCGCGTACTGCGGGGTTTCTATGAAGGGCTCGAAGTGCCGCTCGACCGGGATTGGATGGTGATCGGGCGCGGACGCACCGCGGACCTGGTGATCGCCGAGGCGACGATCTCGCGCGCTCACGCAGCGATCGGATGGGATGCCGAGGGCTTCTTCATGCAGGACCTGGGCAGCACCAACGGCACGAAGGTCAATGGTCAGCGCTCGCCGCTGGCTCGCTTGAAGGATGGGGACGATCTGCAACTCGGACGCTTGCAGCTGCGCATCACGCTGCGCGGCTAGCTGAGGGGGAGTCGGCTGGGCCGGCTCGACTATGGGGGCGAAGACATGGAACGTTATTCGCTGATTCTGATGACCGACGTGACCAAGCCGATCCGGCGTTTCGACGTTGCTCGGCGCACGCTCGTGCGCGGCGCGCAGGCCGCTGGCCTGCTGGCGCTCTTGCTGACGCTTGGACTCGTCGACTACGTGCGCGTGCGCATGGATCACGCCGAACTCGCGCGCCTGCGCGTCGAGACGACGGAACAGCGCGCACGCATCGCGTCCTTCGATTCGACGGTTACGCAGGTCGAATCGCGGCTCGAGCGGCTGGCCGAGTTCGAGCGCAAGGTCCGGACGATCGCGAATCTGCCAGGCCAGGCCGCCTCGGGCGGTGAAGACGTCGAGAGGGTCGGCGAGGATACGGGCGGCGATCTCGGCGAAGTGGGCGAAGGTTCCGGCGGGCTCGACGACGAGACATTTGACGCGGAGCCGGAAGTGGGCAGCGCCGTGCCGCACTCGCGTCCGAGTGACGCGCGCGCGGGCAAGGGCGCGCCGGGCGACGATCGCATCAGCCTGCTGCGGATCGAGGCGGAGCGGCTCGGCCACGTCGCGGCGGGCCAGGAACTCTCGCTCGGAGATCTGGTCGGGCAACTCGAAGACAAGCACCACCGTCTGGTCTCGTCACCGGCGATCTGGCCGACGAAGGGTTGGCTCACCTCGCGCTACGGGCCGCGTATCTCGCCCTTCACCGGGCTGCGTCAGTTCCACGCGGGGATCGACATCGCGGGTGCGATGGGAACGGACGTGGTCGCGCCGGCGAATGGCCGCGTCACCTTCGTCGGCAGCCGGGGGCCGCTCGGCAAGACGATCGTGATCGACCACGGTTACGGTGTGCGGACGCATTTTGGTCACAACAGCGACGTGACGGTGCGCGTGGGCCAGGAAGTCGAGCGCGGCACGGTGATCGCGAAGCTCGGCTCGACGGGCCGCAGCACCGGCCCGCACCTCCACTATGCGGTCGAGGTCAACGGCAAGGGCAAGAACCCGCTCGACTTCATCTTCGACTGATCGCTCTCGACGCCACGGCTCCCTGGAAACGCGTGAAGCGACAGGGGTTTGCCGCACTGCGGTGGCTCTCGTACACTCCCGCGGCCCCTCCCCCCGGAGAACGCCGCTCTCGATGCCGAATCCGATTCGTTGGCTCTTCGGAAGCCACAATGACCGGGTGATCAAGCCGATCCTCCCGTTGGTGGATCGCATCAACCGGTTCGAGGTGGAGTGCGCGAAGCTCGCCGATGCCGCATTGCGCGCGAAGACCGCCGAGTTTCGCGAGCGGCTCGAGCGCGGCGAGCCGCTCGACGATCTGCTCCCCGAGGCGTTCGCGCTGGTGCGCGAAGCGGCCAAGCGCACGCTCGGGCAGCGTCACTACGACGTGCAGCTGATCGGCGGCGTGATCCTCCACCGCGGCAACATCGCCGAGATGAAGACCGGCGAGGGCAAGACGCTCGTCGCCACGCTGCCGGCGTACCTGAATGGACTCACCGGTCGCGGTGTCCACATCGTCACCGTGAACGACTACCTGGCGCGGCGCGACGCCGAGTGGATGGGCGAGGTCCACCGCTTCCTCGGACTTTCGGTCGGCGTGATCTTCCACGACGTGTCGGACGAGCAGCGCCGCGAGGCCTACCGCTGCGACATCACGTACGTCACGAACAACGAGCTCGGATTCGATTATCTGCGCGACAACATGAAGTTCTCGCTCGAAAGCTGTGTGCAGCGCAAGCTGCACTACGCGATCGTCGACGAGGTCGACTCGATCCTGATCGACGAAGCGCGCACGCCGCTCATCATCTCCGGGCCGTCGGAGCAGAACACGCAGCTCTACGCGGTCGTGAACCGCGCGATTCCCAAGCTCAAGGCCGGCACGAAGGGCGAGCCGAACAAGGACATCGAGGAGACCGGCGACTACTGGATCGACGAGAAATCGCACAGCGTCGGGCTCACGGAAGCGGGCGTGCACAACGCCGAGCAGCTGCTCGGCGTCGAGAACCTCTACGACCCGGGCATGCTGCCCGTGCTGCACGGCGTGAACCAGGCGCTGTCGGCGCACTCGCTGAAAAGACTCGACGTCGACTACGTCGTGCGCGTCGGCGAAGGCGGACAGAAGGAAGTCGTGATCGTCGACGAGTTCACCGGGCGTCTGATGCCCGGGCGGCGCTGGTCCGACGGCCTGCACCAGGCGGTGGAAGCCAAGGAAGGCATCACGGTCCGCAGCGAGAACCAGACGCTGGCTTCCGTGACGTTCCAGAACTTCTTCCGCATGTACGAAAAGATTTCCGGCATGACCGGCACCGCCGATACCGAGGCGCCCGAGTTCGCGAAGATCTACAACCTCGACGTCAACCTGATCCCGACCAACCGTCCGATGATCCGCAACGATCGCCCGGACGTGGTGTTCAAGAGCAAGGGTGAGAAGTTCAACGCCGTGATCGACGAGATCGTCGAACGCCACGCCAAGAGCCAGCCTACGCTCGTCGGCACGATCTCGATCGAGACCTCGGAGATGCTCTCGCGCAAACTCGACAAGCGCGGCGTCCGGCACAACGTGCTGAACGCGAAGCAGCACGAACGCGAAGCCGAAATCGTGGCGCAGGCGGGCAGCAAGGACGCCGTCACGATCTCCACCAACATGGCCGGCCGCGGCACGGACATCCTGCTGGGAGGGAACCCGGAGTTCCGGGCGCTCGCGAAGTGCGGGGGCAGCAAGGAACATCCCGATTATCCGGCGACCATCGCCCACTTCGAGGCGCAGTGTCTCGCCGAACGCGCGGAAGTGGTGGCGGCGGGGGGGCTGCACATCATCGGCACGGAGCGGCACGAGAGCCGGCGCGTCGACAACCAGTTGCGCGGCCGCGCCGGCCGCCAGGGCGATCCCGGCTCGACGCAATTCTTCCTGTCGCTCGAGGACGATCTGCTGCGGATCTTCGAATCCGAGCGCGTGGCGCAGTGGTGGGATCGCGTCGGTGTCGAAGAGGGCGAGGCGATCGAGAACCGCCTGCTCACGCGCGTGATCGAGAATGCGCAGAAGAAGGTCGAGGCGCGCAACTTCGACATCCGCAAGCATCTGCTCGACTACGACGACGTCATGAACCGCCAGCGCCGGGCGTTCTACGAACGGCGCAGCGATGCGCTCGCGCGCGAGGATGTCCACGCTGAGATCCTCGACATGACGGAGGGCGCGATCGTCGGTCTGCTCGAGCAGCACTGGCCGGAGAAGGGCGACCCGGATGCCGATGCGCTCGCCGCGCTCGCGACCGCGATCGAGCTGCAATTCGGCGTCGTGCTCGATCCGCAGGTGCTGCCGCGCGAGACCGCGCGCCTCGAGAAGCGCGATCGTCACTCGACGGGTCGGGCGGTTTTCGACGCCATCGTGGCCGTGCTGGAGGCCAAGCGGCAGGCGTGCGATGCGCTCGCGCAGGAATTCGCCGGCAGCGGCTATCCGCACTTCGAAGGCTTCGAACGCGACATCCTGTTGCGCATCCTCGATACGCAATGGAAGGATCATCTGCATACGATGGACGGCTTGCGCGAAGGCATCGGCCTGCGCGGCTATGCGGCGAAGGATCCGAAGCTCGAGTACCAACGCGAAGGCTACGCGTTGTTCGAAGAGATGAACGCGCGCATCGACAGCCAGGCGCTCGAGATCGTGTTCAAGTTCACGCTGCCGCAGCCGCGCACGCCGGAGATGCCGAACGCGGCAGCCGGCGCGCCGCGCCCCGCGGCCGCGCCGCGATCGGCGCTCGGTCCCCTGCGCCAGCCGCCTCCGGGCGCTTCAGCGGGTGCGCGCGCTGGCGCCGCGCCGGCCGCCAAGGTCGGGCGCAACGACCCCTGCTCCTGCGGCAGCGGGAAGAAATACAAGAAGTGCTGCGGCGCGACTTGAGCGCGTATGCCGGGGCGGGAGCGGAAGCGATTGCGGCCTGAGACGGTGCGGGTTCCCGGCTTTCGATCGAGCGGCGTGCGCGCGGGCATCAAAAGAAGCGGCCTCGACGTCGCGTTGATCGTGAGCGACCGGCCGGCGAGCGTGGCGGGCGTCTTCACCCGCTCCACCGTGGTGGGCGCTCCCGTCGAGCTGTGCCGGCGCCTGGTTCGCTCCGGAAGCGCCCGCGGCGTGATCGTGAACAGCGGCTGTTCGAACGTCGCGATGGGCGCGCAGGGCCGACGGGACGCCGCCGAGATGTCGCGCCGCGCTGCGCTCGCGGTGGGCGCGGCCCCGGCCGAGATGCTGGTGGCTTCGACCGGCGTGATCGGACAGCGATTGCCGATGCTGCGCATCCGCCGCGGCATTGCGAGCGCGGCGGCGGCGCTCTCCGCGAGCGGGCTCGCGAACGCGGCCGAAGCCATCCGTACGACCGATACCTTCGCGAAGCTCGCGCATACGAGCGTCGTGCTCGACGGACGCCGGGTGACGCTGGCGGGCATCGCCAAGGGCTCGGGGATGATCGAGCCGAACATGGGCACGCTGCTGGCCTTCCTGCTGACGGACGCTGCCGCCAGCCCGGTGTATCTGCGCGGCGCGCTGCGCCGGGCGGCGGACGTGAGCTTCAATCGCGTGACCGTCGACGGCGAAACCTCGACGAGCGACAGCCTGCTGCTGTTTGCGAATGCGGCGGCGGGCAACCGTGTGTTGCGCAGCCCGAAGGCGCGGGATGCGCGCGCCTTCGAGGAGGCGCTGGCCGAGGTCGCGGTTTTGCTCGCGCGCGACGTGGCGCGGGACGGGGAGGGGGCGACGCGGTTGGTGACCGTCGTCGTGCGCGAGGCGCGCACCGCCGCCGAGGCCGAACGCGCGGCGCGCCGGATTGCCAACTCGCTGCTCGTCAAGACCGCCCTGTTCGGCGCGGACGCCAACTGGGGCCGCATCCTTCAGACCGTCGGGGCGGGACGCGTGTGCCTCGCCCTCGAAAAAACGCAGGTGAGCCTCGGGGGGGTGGTGGTGTTCCGGCGGGGGGCATCGGCCGGCCCCGCCGCGCGCGCCCGCGCCGCCCGGGCCCTCGAGGCCCGCGAAATCGAGGTGGAGGTCCGCCTGGGGGCGGGGCGTGCGGCCACCCACGTCTGGACCTGCGATTTGTCATACGATTACGTGCGCATCAACGCCGAATACACGACCTGAAGCCGCGTTCTGGTCAGCTGCGTCCCAGTCTGCTAACCCTTGGCAACTTCACACGTTCCGGATCGCCCCTGCGGTGCTCGCGCTGGTCTCTGAAGGCGCGGGTTGGGGAAGCCCGATCCGGTTCGGACGCATAACCGCGAAGGAGCCTCGTCCATGGCCGAACCCACGGCATCCGTCCCCACGGCGGTTCCCGCTTCCGCCGTCGCCCTCGAACTCGCCGAAATCAACGTCCGGGATCTGATCGAAGCCGGCGTCCATTTCGGGCACCAGACCCGCCGCTGGGATCCGCGCATGAAGCCGTTCCTGTTCGGCGAGCGCAACGGCGTGCACATCCTCGATCTCGACCAAACGCTGCCGCGCTTCCGCGCCGCGATCGAGTTCGTCCGCGAAATGGCGGCGCGAGGCGGCAAGCTGCTGTTCGTCGGCACCAAGCGCCAGGCGCAGGCGCCGATGCAGCTCGAGGCCCAGCGCTCCGGGCAGTATTACGTGAACAACCGCTGGCTCGGCGGGATGCTCACGAACTTCAAGACCGTGAAGAAGTCGATCGAGCGCTTCAAGGAGCTGCTCGCGACGATCAGTGACGAGACCAAGACCAAGGACATCTCGAAGAAGGAGGTGTCGGGCATGACCCGCGCCGTCGAGAAGTACCGCAAGTCTCTCGATGGCATTCGCGAGATGACGCGCCTGCCGGACGCGATTTTCGTGATCGACGTGAACCGCGAAGCGATCGCCGTGAGCGAGGCCAAACGGCTCGGCATTCCGATCATCGCGATCGTCGATTCGAACTGCAATCCGTACGACATCGACTTCGTGATTCCCGGCAACGACGACTCGATCCGCGCGATCCAGCTCTACTGCTCGCGGATGGCGGAAGCCTGCATCGAGGGCGCCGCGGTCCACAACGACCGCTTGCAGAGCGAAGCGGCCGAGGCGGAGCGGGCGCGTCCGGCGAAGGCTTCGCCGTCCGGGACGCCGACGGGACGCGTCGTGGTCGAAATCACGCATCCGCCCCGGCGCGGTCGCGGCGCGGGAGCTTCGTACGGCGGCGATCGTCGCGATAGCGAGCCCTCGCTGCCGGATGTATCGCCCAAGGCCACCACCGGAGACGTGTGAGCCACGAAGGGCTGCGGCCGTCCGCCGCAGGCAGCGAGCGGTAGCGGCCTCCATCCAAACGGGAGAATGAGCAGTGGCGGAGATCTCGGCGCAGGCGGTGAAGGCGCTGCGCGAACAAACCGGCGCCGGCATGATGGATTGCAAGAAGGTGCTGGCGGACGCCGGTGGCGACATGAAGCGCGCCGTCGAGCTGCTGCGTGAGCGCGGGCTCGCGAAGGCCGGCAAGCGCGAGGGGCGCGCGACGAGCGAAGGCATTGTCGCGATCGCGATCCTGGGTGCGCAGGCCGGCATCGTCGAGCTTGGTTGCGAGACGGATTTCGTCGCGCGCACGGACGATTTCTCCACTCTCGCCTCGGCTCTCGCGGGCGTCGTCGCGCGCGATGCGCTGGCGGGCTCCGCCGCGGCGCTCCAGCAGGCGCCGATCGATGGCGAGAAGGTCGTCGATCGCATCACGGCCGCGATTGCCAAGCTCGGTGAGAACATCGTCGTGAAGCGTGCTGCGCACGTGGCGGTGCCGCAGGGCGGCGTGATCGGTGGCTACGTGCACGCGGGCGGCAAGCTCGGCGTATTGGTGGGGCTCGCGACGCGCGCACCCGGCGACGGTGCCCAGGCGCTCGCCAAGGACGTGGCGATGCATGTGGCGGCGGCCGACCCCACGCCGGTCGCGGTGGATCGCAATGGCGTTTCCAAGGAATTGCTCGACTCCGAGCGCGCGATCTTCCGCAAGCAGGCGGAACAGTCCGGCAAGCCTCCGGCCGTGATCGAGAAGATCGTGGACGGCCGCGTGGCGAAGCTGCTCGCAGAAATCTGCCTGATCGAGCAGCCCTTCGTGAAGGACCCGGATCGCAGCATCGGCGACCTGCTGCGCGACGCAGCTGCGACCCAGGGCGGCGCCGTCTCGGTGACGTGCTTCGAACGCTTCAAGGTCGGAGGGGCGAGCGAAGCGTGAAGGCGGCCTACCGAAGGCTGTTGATCAAGCTCTCCGGCGAGGCGCTCGCCGGGGACAAGGGCTTCGGCATCAGTCCGACCGTCATCTCCCGCCTCGCCTCCGAACTGCGCGAAGTCCACGAGCTCGGCATCGAGCTGTGCGTGGTGATCGGCGGCGGCAACGTGATCCGCGGCGTTTCGGCGGCCTCGCAGGGCATGGACCGCGCGAGTGCCGACTACATGGGCATGATGGCCGGCATGATCAACGCCCTGGCGCTGCAGGACGCGCTCGAGAAGGAAGGCCTCGCCACCCGCGTGCTCACCGCGCTCGAGATCAAGGCCGTGGCAGAGCCCTATATCCGCCGCCGCGCGATGCGTCATCTCGAGAAGGGTCGCATCGTGGTGTTCGCGGGCGGCACGGGGAATCCCTATTTCACCACCGACACGGCAGCGGCGTTGCGCGCGGCAGAAATGCACGCCGAGGTGATCCTGATGGCAAAGCAGGGAGTCGACGGCGTCTACGATGCCGATCCCAAGCTGAGCCCCGACGCCAAGCGCTACGAGCGCCTGAGCTACGGCGAGGCGATCCAGCGCAACCTGCGCGTGATGGATCAGACCGCCGTAGCGCTGTGCCGCGAGAACAGTTTGCCGATCATCGTGTTCGATATGAACGTCCCCGGAAACCTGCGCAGGCTCGCGGCAGGTGAGAAAGTGGGGACCTGGGTGGGGGACTGACGATACATGGCGGAAGAAGACCTTACACTCGTTCGCGACGAAGCCCGGCAGCAGATGGACAAGTCCGTGCGCAGCCTGCGTGCGGATCTCCAGAAGATCCGCACCGGGCGTGCCAGCACCGGTTTGCTCGACGGCGTTCTCGTCGACTATTACGGCACGCCGACGCAGATCAACCAGCTGGCGAACATGACGATCCCCGATCCACGCCTGATCGTGATTTCGCCGTATGACAAGAGCTCCATCTCGTCCATCGAGAAGGCGATCCAGAAAAGCGACCTCGGACTCACGCCGTCGAACGACGGCAAGGTGGTGAGGATTCCGATTCCGCCGCTGACCGAGGAACGCCGCAAGGATCTCGTGCGCCAGATCCACAAGCTCGCGGAGCATCACAAGGTCGGCGTGCGCGAGGGACGCCGCGACGCGCTCAACATGCTGAAGGATCTCGAGGGCGAAGGCTCCGCGACCCAGGACGAGCGCCACCGCGAAGAAAAGAAGATCCAGGGCCTGACGGACGAATTCGTCAAAAAAATCGACGATCTGATCCAGCACAAGGAAGCCGAAATCCTCCAGGTCTGAAGCCCGGGGGAGCGCAGGGACACGTGCAGGAAAGCAGGCTGCGACCCGAGTTCATTCCGCGCCATGTCGCCATCATCATGGATGGCAACGGACGCTGGGCGGAGAGCCGTGGGCGCTCGCGGATCGAGGGCCATCGCGAAGGCATGGAAGCCGTCCGCGCGGTGCTGCGGGGCGCGCACGAGCTCGGGGTGCGGGTGCTCACCCTGTATGCCTTTTCGATCGAGAACTGGAGTCGGCCCAAGGCCGAAGTCGACGAGCTGATGCGCCTGCTCGCGCACTTCCTCGATTCGGAACTCGCGGAGGTGATGCGCAACGGCATCCAGGTGCGCGCGATTGGGCGTCTCGAGAAGCTGCCGCCCGCCGTCGCGGCGCGCGTGCAACATGCCATCGACGTCACGCGTGACAACCGCGAGATGACGCTCGTCTTCGCGCTCTCGTATGGCGGGCGTGCCGAGATCGTCGACGCCACCCGCAAGCTGCTGCGCGACGTCGAGCAGGGCAAGGTCGATCCGGAGCAACTCGACGAGAAGACCTTCGCCGCCTATCTCTACGACCCCGAGATCCCCGATCCGGACCTGCTGATCCGAACCGGGGCGGAGCTGCGCGTTTCGAATTTCCTGCTCTGGCAGATCGCCTACGCCGAGATCTACTCGACGCCGGTGATGTGGCCCGATTTCCGCAAGAGCCACCTGGTGGACGCGATCCTCGACTACCAGAAGCGGGAGCGCCGATTTGGTCTCACGAGCGAACAGGTGCGCGGGGGCGAGCATGCGGGGAGCTGAGCGCGCGAGCGCGCCGAATCCGCGCAACCAGGCGCTGCCAGCGGCGCACGGGCAGCCGCGGCGCCTGACGATTCTCGGCAGCACGGGCAGCGTCGGCGAGCAGGCGCTCGCGGTCGCCGAAGCCTTTCCCGAGCGCTACCCGATCGCGGCGCTCGCGGCCGGACGCAACATCGAGAAGCTGGCGGAGCAGGTGCAGCGCTTTCGCCCGGCGCTGGTTTCGGTCGCCGACGCCGCGTTGGCCGGCGCGCTGCGCGAACGTCTCGGCAGCACGCGCGTCGAGATCGCCGTGGGCGCCGCGGGGCTCGAAGCCGTGGCGGAGCACCCGGCCGATCTCGTCGTCTCCGCGCTGGTGGGCGCCGTGGGCCTGGCGCCGACGCTCGCCGCGATTCGCGCGGGCCGCGACGTCGCGCTTGCGAACAAGGAAGTCCTGGTGATGGCCGGGGCGCTCGTGATGCGCGAAGCGCGCGCGCACGGCGTCACGCTGCTGCCGGTCGACAGCGAGCACAGTGCGATCTTCCAGGCCCTCGCGGGTCAGCGACGCGAGGATGTGGCGAGACTGATCCTCACGGCCTCCGGCGGGCCGTTCCGGACGTGGGATGCGGCGCGCATCGCGCAGGCCAGCGTCGCCGAAGCGCTGCGCCACCCGAACTGGGAGATGGGGCCGAAGATCACGATCGATTCGGCGACGCTGATGAACAAGGGGCTCGAGGTGATCGAAGCGCGCTGGCTGTTCGATGCGCCGCCCGAGCGCGTCGACGTCGTGGTGCATCCGCAATCGATCGTGCATTCGTTGGTCGAATTCGTCGATGGCTCGGTGATCGCGCAGTTGGGGCTGCCCGACATGCGCATCCCGATCGCCGTGGCGCTCGCGCATCCCGAGCGCCTGCCTCTCGATCTCCCGCGTCTCGATCTCGCGGCGCTGGCACGGCTCGATTTCGAGCCGCCGGATCGCAAGCGCTTCCCGTGCCTCGATCTCGCCTATCAGGCGTTGCGCGGCGCCGAGGCGGCGCCGGCGGTGCTGAATGCCGCCAACGAGATCTCCGTCGCTGCCTTTCTCGAGGGGCGCATCGCGTTCCCCTCGATCGCCGCCGCCAACGCCGCCGTGCTCGAGGCTTTCGGGGCGCGCGGCGGCTCACAAACACTCGCGTCGCTCGGCGACGTGATCGAAGCCGATGCCTGGGCGCGCGCTTGCGCGCGCGAGTGGCTCGGACAGCGGGAGGTGCGCAGCGCGTGACCGCAGTGACCTACATCTTCGCCTTCGTGCTGATGCTCTCGGTGTTGATCTTCGTGCACGAGCTCGGACACTTCCTGGTGGCGCGCTGGTGCGGCGTGCGGGTGCTCAAGTTCTGCCTGGGCTTCGGCCCTCCGATCGGCATCGGTCGCTGGCGGCTGGCCTGGAAGCGCAACGGAACCGAGTATGCGATCGCCTGGTTTCCGCTCGGCGGCTTCGTCAAGATGCTCGGTGAGAATCCGGACGAGATCGACGATCCCGAACTGCGCGCCCACCCGAGCGAGGCGCTCGGCGCGAAACCGCTGTGGCAGAAGCTCGCGATCGTGTTCGCCGGGCCCGCCATGAACCTGATGCTTCCGGTCGCGATCTTCGCCGTCACCCTCTTCGTCGGGATGCCGCGGCCCGCGCCCGTGATCGGCGCGGTCGAAGCGGCCTCGCCGGGCGAGCGCGCGGGGCTCGCGGCGGGCGATCGCCTGCTCGCGGCCGATGCCACCCCGATCGCCTGGTGGGGGGATTTCGAGGATCTCGTGCGGAACCACCCGGGGGACGCGCTGACATTACGCTACGAGCGCGCCGGCGAATCTCGCGAGGTGCGTTTCGAGATCGCGTCGCGCGCGGCGCTCGACGAGTTCGGCAAGGTGCAAGCAACGGGCTGGGTGGGGCTCGGTCATCGTCGCCTCACCGCGATGATCGGCGTACCGGACGCGACGGGACCGGCGCACCGCGCGGGCCTGCGCTCGGGAGACGTGATCGTCTCGGTGGCCGGAAATCCGATCGAGGATTGGTCGGGCCTCGCGGCGGCTGTCGCCGCGGCTTCGGGGCGGGTGGCGATCGAAGTCGATCGGGGTCCCGCGCCTGGCGAACGGCTCGCCTTCGAGATCCCCGCGCTCGGCGATCTCTCCGCACTCGGTGTGGTTCCCGCGAACGTGCTCGTCTCGAGCGTCGAGCCGGATTCGCCGGCGGCCCGCGCCGGTCTCCTGCGCGGAGACCTGATCCTGTCGGTCGACGGCGCGCTGGTGGGCAGCTTCTTGTCGTTCGCGGAGACGGTGCGAACGAGCGACGGGCGCGTGCTCGCGCTGGTGGTCGCGCGCGACGGCAAGCTCGAAGCGATGAACGTCACGCCGGAGATGGCGCCGATCGACATCGGGCTCGGAATCGAGGAGCCGCGCTTCCGCGTGGGCGTGACGGCCGAGGCGGCGACGCTCTCCGGTGCCGTGGCGATCGATCAGGTGCGTAATCCGTTGGTCGCGGTACCGCGCGCGATCGGCATGACGCTCGAGGTCACGCACATGTTTCTGCGCGGGCTCGGCAAGATCGTGACGGGCGAGGTGTCGCGCAAGCAGGTGGCCGGTCCGATCGGCATCGCGCAGATCGCGGGCAACGCCTTCGAGCGCGGTTGGGAGACCTACCTCTCGACGCTGATCCTGATCAGCATCAACCTCGGAATCCTGAACCTGCTTCCGATCCCGATTCTCGACGGCGGGCAGGCCCTGCTCTTCCTCGCGGAAGGGGTGAAGCGTTCTCCGCTCTCGTTGCGCACGCGCATGGTGTTCCAGCAGATCGGCCTCACCGTCCTGATGCTGTTGATGGGCATGGCATTCTGGAACGACATCTCCCGCCACTGGTCGAAGGTCGTCGATTGGCTGCGCAGCGGCACGGGCCTCTAGCCGCGACGGGCTGGTTGCTGGCACTCGAGACCGCGACCGGCTCGGCGAGCGCGGCGCTCTGGCGCGACGGCGAAGTGCGGGACGTGGAGCACACGCCGCCAGGTGTCTCGATCGCCGCGGCGCTGCTTCCGGCGGTCGACAGCCTGCTGCGCCGCGCGAAGCTGCGCGTCCAGGACCTCGCGGCCTACGCGATCGGAATCGGGCCCGGCTCCTTCACGGGCCTGCGCATCGGTGTGTCGACGCTCAAGGGCCTCGCCTTCGGCAGCGACGCTCCCGTCGCCGCGGTTCCGACGCTCGCGGCATTGGCGCGCGCGGCGGGTGTGGGCGGGGAGCCGGTGGTGGCGCTGCTCGACGCGCGTCGTGGAGAAGTGTATGGGGGTGCATTCCGGCGGCAGGGCGAAGTGTCGGATCTGCGGCTTCCGGCGGGCGTCTGGACCCCCGGCGAGCTCGCAGCGCGCCTGCCGGCGCACTGCCGGCTGGTGGGCGAGGGGGCGCCGCTGGTCTGGGACGAGCTCGTGCGAGCGCTCGGGGACGGCGTGACGGTCGTGCGCGAGGCGGCGTTCGATGCCGTGCAGGTCGCCGAGCTCGGCGCGCGCGTTCTGGCGCAGGGCGGGGGCATATCCGCCGAGGCGCTGGTGCCGAGCTACCTGCGTCGCGCCGAGGCCGAGGTGCGTCGCACGGGTGAGCGCTTCGAGGCGGGGCCGACGGAGGCTGTGCAGCCACCCCAGGGGGCATCTTTTGACGACCCCGATTCCGTTGCATAATCTCGGCTGATTACCCCGAGGGAGAAGCGGCGATGGCACTGAGGATCTTCTACGACAAGGATGCGGACCTGGGACGCCTCGCCGACAAGACGGTCGCGGTGATCGGCTACGGCAGCCAGGGGCACGCGCACGCGCAGAACCTGAAGAGTTCCGGCGTGAAGGTGCTGGTGGGGCTGCGCAAGGACTCGCCGACCTGTGCCAAGGCCGAGGCCGCCGGGCTGCGGGTGATGAGCGTCGGCGAGGCCGCGCGCGAAGCCGACGTCGTGATGATGACGCTGCCCGACGAAACCACGGCCGAGATCTACCACGAGCACATCGAGCCGTTCCTGCAGCCGGGGGATTACCTCGCGGTGGCGCACGGCTTCAACATCCATTTCGGCGCGATCGTCGCGCCGAAGGACGTGAACGTCTTCATGGTGGCGCCCAAGGGCCCCGGGCATACGGTGCGCGCCCATTACGAACAGGGTCGCGGCGTGCCGTCGCTGGTCGCGGTGCATGCCGATCCTTCGGGAGACACACTCCAGATTGCGCTCGCCTACGCCAAGGGAATCGGCGCCGGCAGGGCCGGGATCATCGAGACCAACTTTCGGGAGGAGACGGAGACGGATCTGTTCGGCGAGCAGGCCGTGTTGTGCGGCGGGCTCACGGCGCTGATGGCGGCGGGCTACGAGACGCTGGTCGAGGCCGGCTATTCGCCCGAGATGGCCTACTTCGAGACGATCCACGAGGTGAAGCTGATCGTCGACCTGATCTATGAGGGCGGTGTCGCGAACATGCGGTATTCGATCTCGAACACCGCCGAGTATGGCGACCTCACGCGCGGGCCGCGCGTGATCGATGCCGCCACGCGCCAGCGCATGCGCGAGATTCTCGGCGAGATCCAGTCGGGGCGCTTCGCGCGCGAATGGATTCTCGAGAACAAGGCCGGCGCGGTCTCGTTCAAGGCCCTGCGCAAGCAGGGCGAGGCGCATCCGATGGAGCAGGTCGGCGAGAAGTTGCGCGGGCTGATGCCCTGGCTCAAGGACAATCGCCTGGTCGACCGCTCGAAGAATTGAAATGAGCGAACCCGCCGCGAACCCCGAAGCTCCCGTCTTCGCGGAGCGTCCGACCGAATTCATCGTGACGGACGCGTTCGTGCTCGGGGCCCTGCCGCTCGCCCTCGCCGGTGTGGCCGGCGTCCTCGGCTCGTCGTGGCTCGGCGCCGTGTTTCTCGGCTGCACGGTCTTCGTCGCAGCCTTCTTCCGCAACCCGCCGCGCTTCATCGCCGGCGACGAGCGCAGCGTGGTGGCTCCGGCGGATGGCCGCGTGCTCGAGGCGGGCGAGATCGAGCTGGCGGACGGCACGCAGGCGAAGCGCGTCGCCATCTTCCTGTCGGTATTCAACGTCCACGTGAACCGCGTTCCGATCGCGGGGCGCGTCGTTTCGATCGAGCGCGGCGGAACGTCGTATCTGGCGGCCTTCAACCGCCGCGCGGAGACGGCGAACGTTCGCTGCACGCTGAGCCTCGACACCGCGCGCGGTGAGCGCGTGCGCGTGGTGCAGATCACGGGGTTGATCGCGCGCCGGATCGTCTGCCACCCGCTCGTCGGCGATTGGCTGCGGCGCGGCGATCGCTATGGCTTGATCCGCTTTGGCTCGCGCACGGATGTCGTGCTGCCGCTCACGGCCGAGCTGCGCGTGCGGCGCGGCGATCGCGTGCGCGGCGGCAGCTCGATCCTGGCGCAGCTCCCGGGCGCCGAATGCTGAGCGAGGCCGTCGAAACCGGGGCGCGCCGCTTCCGCCGAAAGCGGCGGCGCCGCCGAGAGGGCAGGCCGCGGCGCGGTCTCTATCTGCTGCCGCACCTGGTGACGACGGCGGGCCTGTTCTTCGGCTTCTGGGCCATCGTGCACGCCTTCAACGGCAAGTACGATCTCGCCGCGCTCGGCATCGTGCTCGCCGGAATCTGCGACGCGATCGACGGCCGCGTCGCGCGCCTCGCACACGCCACCAGCCGCTTCGGCATGGAATACGACTCGATCGCGGACACGGTCTCCTTCGGCGTGGCGCCGGCGATTCTCGCCTACAGCGCTGGCCACCTGATCGATCTCGGGCGCCCCGGATTCGTGCTGACGTTCCTGTTCACGGCGTGCGCGGCGCTGCGCCTCGCGCGCTTCAACGTGGCGCCCTCGCGCTACGAGGGGCGCTTCGAGGGCATGCCGAGTCCGGCGGCCGCAGGCATCGTCGCCTCGACGCAATGGTTCGTGTCGTTCTTGCGCGAGCAGGACGTGCAGGTCGCCGTCCCGGGAGCAGCGGTCGTTGCGGGCGTCGCCATCCTGGGGCTGCTGATGGTGAGCGCGATTCCCTATCGAAGCTTCAAGGAACTCGACCTGCGCCACTCCTACGGCACGCTCGTCGTCGTGGTTTTCGCGATCGCGCTGATCGTGCAGGAGCCCTACGTGACCCTGTTCGTGATCGGGCTGCTGTACGCGGTGTCCGGGCCGGCCGAATGGATCTATCGGCGCGTGACGAAGCGCCCGCTGCAAGAAATCGTCGAACCGGCCGAGGGCCAGATCGCCGAAGGGTGAAGACATGAGCACGGAGATCCTGCGTATCTTCGACACCACGCTGCGCGATGGCGAGCAATCGCCGGGCTGCAGCATGAACCTGCACGAGAAGCTCACGCTCGCGCGCCAGCTCGAGCGCCTGGGCGTCGACGTCATCGAAGCGGGCTTCCCGGTCGCGAGCGAAGGAGATTTCGAGGCGGTGCGCGCGGTGGCGCGCGACCTGAAGCAGACCAGCGTCTGCGGCCTCGCGCGCACGGGCAGACTCGACGTCGAGCGCGCGGCGCAAGCGCTGGAGGGCGC
The DNA here is from genome assembly GCA_031405455.1 of Deltaproteobacteria bacterium. Lineage (GTDB taxonomy): Bacteria > Myxococcota_A > UBA9160 > UBA9160 > SMWR01 > DATBRV01. The sequence continues at coordinate 36,995 of JANNIY010000014.1, forward strand.
CGTGCGCCCGCGCATCCATACCTTCATCGCGACGAGCGACATCCATCTCGAGCACAAGCTGCGCATGAGTCGGGAGCAGGTGCTCGCCGAGGTGGACCGCGCGGTGCGCCAGGCCCGCGGCTACTGCGACGACGTCGAGTTCTCCGCGGAAGACGCCACGCGCTCGGATCGGGATTATCTGGTCGAGGTGTTCGGGGTGGCGCTCGCAGCGGGCGCCTCGACGCTGAACGTTCCCGACACGGTCGGTTACACGCAACCCGAAGAGTACGCCGCGCTGATCCGCTACCTGCGCGAACGCGTGCCCGGCGCCGAGCGCGCCGTCTTCGCGGTGCACTGCCACGACGATCTCGGGCTCGCGGTTGCCAACTCGCTGGCGGCGGTGCGGGCCGGCGCACGCCAGATCGAGTGCACCGTCAACGGGATCGGCGAGCGCGCGGGCAACACGTCGTTGGAAGAGGTGGTGATGGCGGTGAAGACGCGCCCCGACGTCTACGCCGGCCTCGACACGAAGATCCGCACGACGGAGATCTACCCGGCGAGCCGGTTGCTGTCGTCGATCATCGGCGTTTCGGTTCAGCCCAACAAGGCGATCGTCGGCGAGAACGCCTTTGCGCACGAAGCCGGAATCCACCAGGACGGTGTGCTGAAGGCCGCGATCACCTACGAGATCATGACGCCGCAGTCGATTGGCCGGCCGTCGAACGAGCTCGTGATGGGCAAGCATTCGGGGCGTCACGCCTTCCGCGAGCGGCTGCGCGAGCTGGGGTTCGAGCTCGCGGACGGCGAGTTCCAGAGCGCCTTCCAGCGCTTCAAGGATCTCGCGGACAAGAAGAAGACGATCTACAACGAAGATCTCGAGTCGCTGGTCGCCGATTCCGTCCTCCAGACCGACGAGCGTTTCAATCTCGAGGAGCTGAGCGTGCTCTCGGGCACGTTTGCGAAACCGACGGCGACGGTCGAACTCTCGATCGACGGCGCCCGCAAGAAGACGACGGTGCTCGGCGTGGGCCCGGTCGATGCCGTCTTCATGGCGATCGCCGAGCTGACGGAAACCAAGAGCGATCTGCTGCGCTACCAGGTGAACGCCATCACCGGTGGCATGGACGCGCTCGGCGAGGTCTCCGTCACGGTCTCCGAGGATGGCCGGCGCGTGATCGGGCATGGCGCCCATTCCGACATCATCGTGGCGAGCGCGAAGGCGTATCTACACGCGCTCAACAAGCTCGCGTGGCATAAACGGCGTCGCGGCGCGAACGAACCGAAAGGCATCTGATGGAGCGCATCCTGCTGCTGCCGGGCGACGGGATCGGCCCGGAGGTGACCCGCGAAGCGCGGCGCGCGCTGGACGCCGCCGCGCGCGGCGCGGGCATCAAGCTCGGCTTCGAAGAAGACCTGATCGGCGGCGCCAGCATCGACGCGTACGGGACACCCCTGTCGGACCGCACCCTCGCGCGCGCGCGCGAATCGCGCGCCGTTTTGCTGGGCGCCGTCGGCGGACCGAAGTGGGACGCGCTGCCGGTCGACCGGCGGCCGGAGAAGGGCTTGCTGCGCATCCGCAAGGAGCTGGGCTTGTTCGCGAACCTGCGCCCGGCGGCGGTGATGCCGGCGCTGGTGGAGGCCTCGACGCTGCGACCGGAGGTGGTCGCAGGCATCGATCTGCTCGTGGTGCGCGAGCTCACGGGCGGCCTCTACTTCGGCGAGCCGCGCGGCATGGCGCTCGTCGCGGGCAAGCGCGAAGCGCGCAACACCATGGTGTACGACGAGGTCGAGATCGCGCGGATCGCGCGGGTGGCCTTCGAAGCGGCGCGTCGGCGCCGCAAGTTCGTGACGCACGTCCACAAGGCCAACGTGCTCGAGGTGTCGCAGCTCTGGGTGCAGGTGGTGGAGGAGGTCGCGCGCGGCTATTCCGACGTGCGGCTCGAACACCAGCTCGTCGATTCGATGGCGATGCTGCTGCTGCGGGAGCCGCGCCGCTACGACGTCATCGTGACCGAGAACTTGTTTGGCGACATCCTCTCCGACGAGGCCGCCATGGTGACGGGCTCGCTCGGGATGCTTCCGTCCGCGAGTCTCGGCGAAGGCGGGTTCGGGCTCTACGAGCCGGTGCACGGTTCGGCGCCCGACATTGCCGGCCAGGACCGCGCAAACCCGCTGGCCGCGATCCTGTCGGCGGCCATGCTGCTCGAGCATTCGCTGGATGCGCCCGAAGTCGCGCAGACGATCCGCGACGCCGTGGCCGCGACGCTGGCGGCCGGGCACCGCACGGCGGATCTCGCCGGGGTCGGCGGCGGCGGCGTCCCGATCGGCTGCCGGCGCATGGGCGATCTCGTGCTCGAGCGGCTCGCGGGGGGATGATGGCGCGTAGCGGTCTGCGCATCGGCGTCTTCGGCGCCACCGGCACGCTGGGTGGCGAAGTGCTCGCGGAGATCTCCGAATCCGGACTCCCGGTGGCGGAGATCGTCGCGATCGCGAAGGACGACTCGATCGGTCGGGACGTCGAGCTACATGGCGAGGTGTATCCCGTCGAGACCGGTTTGTCGCGGTTGCGCGGCCTCGATTTCGTGGTCCTGTGCGCGCCGGCGGCCGCCTCGCTCGAGGCGGTACGCGAAGCGCTGCGTGCGAGCGTGCCGTGCATCGACGCCACGGGCGTGCTTGCGGCATCGCCGGAAGTGTCGCTCCAGGTGGCCGCCTTCGGCGCGCGCTGGTCGCCCGATGCGCCGCTGCTCGTCACGCCGCCCGGGCCGGCGCTCGCGCTCGCCCTCGTGCTGCGACCGCTCGCGCTCGCGGCGGGCATCGTGCGGGCCTCGGCTGCGCTGTTCGAGGGCGCTTCGACGAGTGGCCGCGCGGGCATCGAATCGCTCTACCAGGAGTCGCTGGCGCTGTTCAATCAGCAGGACCTGCCCGAACCGGGCATCTTTGCGCGGCCCGTGGCGTTCGACTGCATCCCCGTGATCGGCGAGCTCGATAAGAACGGCGCATCCGATCACGAGAACGCGCTCGCGCGAAGCCTCGCGCGCCTGATCGGCGGCGAGCTGAAGCTCTGCGTTTCCGCCGTCCAGGTGCCGATCTTCAGCGGGCTCGGCGCCGCCGTGACGCTCGAAACCGTGCGGCCGCTCGACCCCAAGGAGGCCGCCGGTGTGCTCGGCGCGGCGGCGGGCGTCGAGATCTGGACCGAGAACCCCCGCGATGCGACGACGCGGGCCGCCACCGGGCGTTCCTCGGCGGTCGTGGCGCGGTTGCGCCGCGATCCGACTTCGGAGCAGGCGCTCGCGCTCTGGATCTCCGCCGACCCGTTGCGCCTGTGCGCTGCCAACGCGGTGGCGCTCGCGCTCTCCCGCTTTGGTCCGCGCTGAGGGCCGCGCCCGGCGTGCGCTGAAGTGCCGAACTTCCGGCTGACACTCGAATACGACGGCGCCGGCTTCGCGGGCTGGCAGCTGCAGGCGGGCGCCGTGCGCACGCTGCAGGGCGAGCTCGAGACGGCCATCGCGCGCGTGACTGGCGTGCGCGTGCGCGTGCATGGCGCCGGCCGTACGGATGCCGGCGTGCACGCGGAAGGGCAGGTGGCGAGTGTCGCGCTCGCTACGGAGCTCGGCGCGGCGGTGCTCGCGCGCGCGCTGAACGCCGTGCTGCCGGACGATCTCGCCGTGGTGGCCGCCGAGTGCGTGGCCGACGCGTTTCACGCCCGCCATCACGCGCGCGCGAAGCACTACCGCTATCGGATCTGGAATGGTGCGCATCCGTCGCCACTGCGCGCAGCGCGCAGCTGGTGGGTGAAGCCGGCGCTGGATACCGCAGCCATGCAGGCCGCCGGGGCGTTGCTGCTGGGAACGCATGATTTTGCCTCGCTCCAGGCCGCCGGCAGCGATGTGGTCTCGACGCGCAGGACGCTCACCCGCTGTGACGTCGAGCGCGTCGGCCTGGCCAGCGATCCGGAGGCCCGCGGGGAGATCGAGATCCAGGTCGAGGGCAGCGGCTTCCTGCGCCACATGGTGCGGATCCTGGCCGGAACGCTCGTCCAGGTGGGTGCGGGTCGCCGCGAGGCGAGTTCACTCTCGGCGATGCTGGCCGCCCGCGATCGCCGCGCGGCTGGAATCACGGCTCCTGCGCAGGGCCTGACGCTCGTACGGGTGTCCTATTGAGGGCGCCCCGCCGGCCGCTCCCGATTGCGCAGCAGACCCGCGAATCCGCTTGAAAATCCGGCGCTTCCGCGGTCGCCGGTCTTGACGGCGAGGGGCCTCTCCGGTACCCATTGCCGGTCCAAGTTTCCGGTCCAGTTGATTTCAGCGAAGGAGAGCCCTGCCATGGGCGTGTCAGCCCACAAGGCGACGAAGAGCATGCGGCCGGAGGACGTGGTCCGGCGCTGGTTCGTCGTCGACGCTAGCGACAAGGTGCTGGGTCGCCTCGCGACCCGCATCGCCACCGTGCTGCGCGGCAAGCACCAGCCCCACTTCACGCCGCACGTCGACACGGGCGATTTCGTGATCGTCGTGAACGCCGAGAAGATCCGGCTCACCGGCAACAAGCGTGCGCAGAAGACGTACTACCGGCATACCGGCTGGGTTGGCCATTTGAAGAGCACGACGGCGGACAAGCTGCTCTCGGGCCCGCACGCGGATCGCGTGGTGCGCGAGGCCGTGCGCCGCATGTTGCCGACCAACGCGCTCGGACGGCGCATGTTTCGCAAGCTCAAGGTCTACCGCGGGTCCGTGCATCCGCACGCGGCCCAGCAACCGCAGGAGTTCCCCCTTGCCTGAAGCCCTCCCCATCATCACGGCCACCGGCAAGCGCAAGACGGCGATCGCGCGCGTGCGCATGAAGCTCGGGACCGGCAACGTGATCGTCAACGGCCGCCCGATGGCCGAGTACTTCCCGCGCGAAGTCCTGCACATGCGCCTGCTCACGCCCTTCGAGGCCGTGGCCGCGGAAGGGCGCTACGACGTGACGGCGAGCATCAAGGGCGGCGGCATCGCCGGCCAGGCGGATGCGCTGCGCCATGGCATCTCGCGCGCGCTCGAAAAGGTCGACGCGACCCTGCGGCCCGCACTCAAGAAGAAGGGCCTGCTGACGCGCGACGCGCGCAAAAAGGAACGCAAGAAGTACGGCCAGCGCGGCGCGCGCCGTCGCTTCCAGTTCTCCAAGCGGTAACCGCACCGACAGCGATGGTGGACGGGAGGCCGCGTGGCCTCCCGTTTCGTTTGTAGGGGTGGACTTCGGAGGAGCGAGCAATGCGGGTCGCGGTATTCGGAGCGAGTGGCTACACGGGGCTCGAGCTGCTGAGGCTCCTGCTGCGTCACCCGCGCTTCGAACTCGCGCTCGTGACCTCCGAGCAACGCGCGGGCGAGCCCGTGGGCGACGCCTTCCCCGCGCTGCGGGGGCAGCTGGATCTGCGCTTCACGGCTTCCGCTGAAGCGACGGGCCTGGCCCGCGAGCTGGATCTGGCCTTCACCGCGCTGCCCCACGCGGCCTCGGCCCCGACCGTCGCGGCGCTGCGCCAGGCCGGCGTGCCGGTGCTCGATCTCTCCGCCGACTTCCGGCTGCACGACGCCGCCGTGTATCGCGAGTGGTACGGCGAGCATCCGGCGCCGCAGCTGCTGAAGGATGCCGTCTACGGCCTCCCCGAGCTGCATCGCGAAGCGCTGCGCAAGGCCGAGCTGGTGGCCGTTCCCGGCTGCTACCCGACCTCCGTGCTGCTCCCGCTCGCGCCCTTCTTGCGGGAGGGCTTGATCGAAACGACGGGACTCGTGATCGATTCGAAGTCGGGTGTCTCCGGCGCGGGCCGCAAGCTCGAGGCGCAGTATCTGCTCGCCGAGCAGGGCGAAAACTGCATGGCCTACAAGCCGGGTCACGAGCACCGACACACGCCCGAGATCGAGCAGGAGGCGAGCCTGGCGGCAGGCAGGGGCGTGCGCGTCTCCTTCGTTCCGCACCTGCTCCCGACGGTCCGCGGCATCGTGACGAGCGTCTACGCGCGGCCGCGCAAGCCGCTCAGCACGGCCGACGCGCGCGCTGTGCTCGAGCGCGCGTATGCGGCGGAGCGCTTCGTGCGCGTGCTCCCGCCGGGTGCAACGCCGAGTCTTGCCGCCGTACGCGGCAGCAACTTCTGCGACGTCGCCGCGTTCTCGGACGAAGGCAACGGCACGCTGATCCTGCTCTCCGCCCTCGACAATCTTTGCAAGGGTGCGAGCGGTCAGGCCGTGCAGTGCGCAAATTTGATGCGCGGTTTGCCGGAGGAGCTGGGTCTTCTCGACACGGCGTTGCTGCCGTAGGCGCAGAAGAGAACGTGGTTTTGGCCGGCTCGTTTGACAGCTTCGTGACGAGCGCGCTACAACTCCCAAAACCCAGTCCGGCGCGGATGGTGACCCCGATTTTCCGTCCTCCTGCCCGATGTCCGCTCGCCTAGCGGATCCAAGCCGAGCCGTGGTTTGACGCGCTACTTCGCGAGCGATCCGACCGCCGTGCGCCTTTCGGTCTCGGCGGTGGTGAGGCGCGCGCGTGGCAGCGAGGAGATCTTGCTGATGCAGCGCAGCGACAACGGGCACTGGGGACTTCCGGGCGGGCACGTCGAGCCCGGGGAATCCGTGTCCGAGGCCGCGCTGCGCGAAGTGTTCGAGGAGACGGGCTGGCGGATCGAGCTCGGCCGTCTCGTAGGCGTCTACTCGGATCCCAGCCGCCAGGTGATCGAGACCGTGCGGGGAGAGCGCGCCCAGCTCGTGAACCTGTGTTTCGATGCCGTGGCGCTCGAGCAGCTCGCCGCCACCACACCCGACGAGGCGCTCGCGGTGGGCTTCTTTCCGCGCACGCGGCTCCCGGAGCCCTTCGTGCCGATCCATGGCATCCGCATCGAGGATAGTTTCGCCGGCGGCGCATCCGCCCGGGTTCGCTAGTTCGCTTCGAAAGCCTTTGGGGGAGGGCGCAAGAGCGTGATGGCAGAGAGAGCGACGAAGTTCATATTCGTGACGGGAGGAGTGCTTTCCTCCCTGGGCAAGGGGCTCGCGTCGGCGTCGATCGGCGCGCTGCTCGAAGCGCGCGGGCTGCGCATCACCTTCATCAAGCTCGACCCGTACCTCAACATCGATCCTGGGACGATGAATCCCTTTCAGCACGGGGAGGTCTACGTCACCGAGGACGGCGCCGAGACGGACCTCGACCTCGGCCACTACGAGCGCTTCACCCACGCCAAGATGGGCAAGCTGAACAACGTCACCGCCGGCCGCATCTACGACGCCGTGCTCTCGAAGGAGCGGCGTGGCGATTATCTGGGCGGCACCGTGCAGGTGATCCCGCACGTCACCGACGAGATCAAGGCGCGCATCCGGATGGCGGCCGAGGGAGTCGACGTTCTGATCGCCGAGGTGGGCGGCACGGTCGGCGACATCGAATCGCTGCCGTTTCTCGAAGCCATTCGTCAGGTGCGCGCGGACGTCGGCCGCGAGAACGTCTGCTACATCCACATCGCGCTGGTTCCGTACATCGCGACGGCCGGCGAGCTGAAGACCAAGCCCGTGCAGCACAGCGTGAAGGAGCTGCGCACCGTCGGCATCGCGCCCGACATCATCTTGTGCCGCACCGATCGCTTTCTTCCCAAGAACATCAAGGCCAAGATTGCGCTCTTCTGCAACGTCGACGAGGACGCCGTCATCACAGCCAAGGACGTCGAGACGATCTACGAAGTGCCGTTGATCTTCAACAAAGAGGGCCTCGACGAGAAGATCACGCGGCTGCTCAACATCTGGACGGGGCGTCCGGATCTACGCATCTGGGAAGACATCATCCAGCGCGCGCGCAACCCCGAGCGCGAAGTGACGATCGCGATGGTTGGCAAGTACGTCGACCTGACGGAGTCGTACAAGAGCCTGAACGAAGCGCTCTATCACGGCGGCTACGCGAACCGCGCGCGCGTGCGCATCGAGTATTTCGATTCCGAGAAGCTCGACGATCCGACGCTGCTCGCGCACGCGCAGGGCGTGCTCGTGCCGCACGGCTTCGGGGCGCGGGGCGCCGAGGGCAAGATCGCCGCGGTGCGCTTCGCGCGCGAGCAGAAGATCCCCTACCTCGGCATCTGCTTCGGCATGCAATTTTCGGTGATCGAGTTTGCGCGTCACGTCGCGGGGCTCGCCGGCGCCAACTCGACCGAGGTCGATCCCAACACGCCGCACCCGGTGATCGATCTGCTCCCCGAACAGCGGGCGATCGAGAACAAGGGCGCCACCATGCGGCTCGGCAACTGGCCCTGCGTGCTCACGCCGGGTACGCGCGCGTTTCGGGCCTACGGCCAGGAGCGCATCGCCGAGCGCCATCGGCACCGCTACGAATTCAACCCGGACTATCGCGAGCGGCTCGAACAGGCGGGGCTCGTGCTCTCCGGCACCTCGCCGGACGGCCGGCTCGTCGAGATCGTGGAGGTCGAAGATCACCCCTGGTTCGTGGCGTGCCAGTTCCACCCGGAATTCGCCTCGACGCCGTTCCGGCCGCACCCGCTCTTCGTCGATTTCGTGGCCGCCGCAGCGAGAAACACGGCGACGCGGCTGGGGACGGGAGCGCGCGCCTGAACCGCGCAGCGCGCGCGGCTTGCCAGGCCCCGTCGGCTCCCCTAATTGTCCCGGTTCGTCGGGGCGTTAGCTCAGTTGGTAGAGCGCCGTGCTCACACCGCGGAGGTCATTGGTTCGAGTCCAATACGCCCCACCACACGGTTCTTCGATCGAGTCCAGGGCCCGGTAGCTCAGCTGGATAGAGCACCAGCCTCCGAAGCTGGGGGTCGCGCGTTCGAATCGCGCCCGGGTCACCACGGTTTTTCCGAGAGATGCTGAGCGCAGCCGCTGACTCCGATGGTTGCGATGCGGCCGATGTCTCGCGCGGACCGATCGCGCGGATTGTCGGCGGCGGACTGCTCCTCGCGCTCGTGGTGTCGGCGCTGCCGCCGCAATCGGAGATGATATGCTCCAGCGTCGATCGGGTGGGGCCGTGCAGCCGGAGACCTGGACGCACGGCTCGTCGGAGCCGCGGGTCCGCTGGCTGCGGGCCGGGCTGGCGAGCGGCGACATCGAGGCGTGTGACACTTTCGGCGCGCGCGGATCCCGATCGGCGCTTCCGAGGCAGAAAAGGAGACGATGCCATGCGACGGATTGCACTTGCGCTGACGATCACCGGGCTTGCGTTCGGCACGACCGCTTGTCCGGAGAAGGGTCCCATGCAGAAGGTCGGCGACAAGGTCGACGAGACCGTGGACGAGATCACTCACCCGAACGAAGGCGCGCTGGAGAAGGCGGGCCGGAAGATCGACGAGGGGGTCGACGACGCGAAGGAAGCGGTCACGCCGGACGACTGACGGCAGGATCGGGAATTCAAGCTGGATTCTCGAGATGTCCGGGAAGGGACGTTGTGTCGGCTTCCCTGCGTACGGGCTTTCCGCAGCGCTCGCGCTTGCAGTGACGAGCGACCCCCGCTCGCGGTACGCTCCGCTGCATGCCGGGCGTCAGCCATCGAAGCTTCGTGAGCTACATCGATCGCACGCGCGAGTTCTATGCCGCGCAGGGCTACGAGCAGCCCTACGCCTGGGCGCGTCATACGGACGCGCCGTTCGCGCCGCTGGCGAAGCCGCTCGCGCGCAGCCGCGTCGCGTTGATCACGACGGCGAGTCCGTGGCGCGAGGACGCGCCGGTCGACGGCGTGTTGCGCGGCGGTAAACAACTCTGGTCGGGGGCGACCAGCGCGCCTCCCGAGCGCCTCTACACCGACGACCTCGCGTGGGACAAGGAAGCGACGCACACGCGCGACGTCGAGTCGTTTCTTCCGATCCGCCGCTTGCAGGAACTCGCCGCGCAGGGCCGCATCGGCAGCGTCGCCCCGCGCTTCCACGGCGTGCCGACCGATTACTCCCAGCGCCGCACGCTCGAGCAGGATGCGCCCGAAATCCTCGCGCGCTGCCGCGAAGACGAGGTGGACGTCGCGTTGCTCGTCCCGCTTTGACCCGTCTGCCACCAGACCGTGAGTCTGGTCAGCCGCCACCTCGAAGCCAATGGCATCCCGACGGTCGTGATCGGCTCCGCCCGCGACATCGTCGAGGAGTGCGGCGTCGCGCGCTTCCTGTTCAGCGATTTCCCGCTCGGCAATCCGTGCGGGAAGCCATACGAAGTGGAGATGCAACGCGCGATCGTCGGCTACGCGCTCGATCTGCTCGAGTCGGCCCGTCTTTCGCGCACCAGCGTGCAGACGCCGTTTCTGTGGAGCGAAGACGAGAGCTGGAAGGCGAACTATGCGCGTCTCGACCCCGAGCGCATCGAAGCGCTGCGCCGCGCAGGCGAGCGCCGTCGCGCCGAGCAGGGAGCCGCCAAGAGGGAAGGGCGAGCGCGGTAGCCAGGGCCCAGGCGGGTAGCAGCTGCGTTGGACGGAATTCGATCGGCGCGGTGGCGGTGGGGAAGCTTTTTCCTCCCCCCTCACGATGCCCCGTCCGGAAGCGCGCGTCGTGGCTAGCCGTTAGCCTCGAAGCATGAGCCTTGCGACCCCGCTGTTTCGCTTCGACGACAGCTACGCCCGAGACCTCGAAGGTCTCTACGAGCCCTGGCGCGCCGCGCAGGTGCCCGCACCCGAACTCCTGCTGCTGAACTTCGCGTTGGCGGCCGAACTCGGCCTCGACGCCGATGCGCTCGCCTCGCCCGAGGGCGTCGGCCTGCTGGTGGGCAACGCGGTCGTCGAGGGTTCGTCGCCGATTGCGATGGCGTATGCCGGCCATCAGTTCGGCAACTACGTACCGCGCCTGGGCGATGGTCGGGCGCTGCTCCTCGGCGAGCTCATCGATTCACAGGGGAGTCGACGCGACGTCCACCTCAAGGGATCGGGACGCACGAAGTTCGCTCGCGGTGGAGATGGCAAGGCGGCCGTGGGGCCGATGCTGCGCGAGTACCTGATTGGCGAAGCCATGTACGCCCTGGGGATCCCCACCACACGAGCACTCGCCGTGCTGGCAACGGGCGAACGGGTCGCTCGCGACACGCCGCTGCCCGGCGCCGTGTTGGTGCGCGTCGCGGCGAGCCATCTGCGGGTCGGAAGCTTCCAGTACGCCGCCGCCACGGGCGATCTCGATCTGCTTCGGCGTCTTGCCGACCACGCCATCGCGCGTCACTACGCCGACGTTGCCGCCGCCGACGCGCCCTACCTGGCGTTCTACGAACGGGTGGTTTCGGCCCAGGCGGCGCTCGTCGCGCAGTGGCTGCACGTCGGATTCATCCACGGGGTGATGAATACCGACAACACGACGATTTCGGGCGAGACGATCGATTACGGCCCGTGTGCGTTCATGGATCGTCATGATCCGGCCAGCGTGTTCAGTTCGATCGATCACGGCGGTCGCTACGCGTACGGCAACCAACCGCACGTCCTTCAGTGGAATCTGGCCCGGTTGGCGGAAGCCCTGCTGCCGCTGATCGATGCCGATGGCGAGCGCGCGATAGCGGCCGCCAGCGAGGTGCTACAAGGATTCGGCGAGCGCTATCTCACCGCCTGGCGCAGGGGCATGCGGGCCAAGCTCGGGATTGCTTCCGACAGCGTCGGCGCCGTGGCGCTGGCGGACGGCGTTCCGGTCCTGCTGGAAGGGCAGCGGGTGGATCACACGCTGTTCTTCCGTCGTCTCTCCGATGCGGTGCGGGGCAACGACGTGCCGGTGCGTTCGCTGTTGGCCGACCCGACCGCGTTCGACGCGTGGGCCCCGGCATGGCGGTCGCTGCTCCCGACGAGCGACGGCGAACGCCTGGCGGTCGCGCACGCGATGGATCGCGTGAACCCGATCTACATTCCTCGGAACCACCGCGTGGAGCAGGCACTCGACGCGGCCACCGTCGGCGACCTGCAGCCCATTCACGGTTTGCTCGGCGCGATCACCCGTCCGTTCGAAGAGCGTCCCGGTCTCGAGGACTTCACCCAGCCGGCCCCCGCGGACGCCGCCCCCTACGTCACTTTCTGCGGCACGTAGGCGCCGCGCGTTTCTCGACCAGCCGTGCCCCCGCCGGCAGACTATCCTCCCCGGGCAGCACTTTCCAAGCGCTCACGAACCGCAGAGCGACGACGAAGGGAAGATCACACGTGACGGACGCAGCGTCGTATACACCTCCGAAGGTCTGGAAATGGGATTCCGAAAGCGGCGGGCGCTTCGCCAAGATCAATCGTCCGATTGCGGGAGCCACGCACGAGAAGGACCTGCCGGTCGGCAAACACCCGCTCCAGCTCTATTCGCTAGCGACGCCGAACGGTGTGAAGGTCACCGTCCTGCTGGAGGAGCTGCTGGCCCTGGGCAAGGCAGCCGAGTATGACGCCTGGCTCATCAACATCGGCGAGGGCGACCAGTTCAGCAGCGGCTTCGTGGCGATCAATCCCAATTCCAAGATCCCGGCCCTGCTCGATCGCAGCACCTCGCCGCCAACCCGCGTGTTCGAATCGGGAGCGATCCTGGTCTACCTGGCCGAGAAGTTCGCTGCGTTTCTTCCCCAGGACCCTTCCCAGCGGGCCGAGTGCATGTCCTGGCTGTTTTGGCAGATGGGTAGCGCCCCGTACCTGGGAGGTGGCTTTGGCCACTTCTACGCCTACGCACCCGAGAAGCTCGCGTACCCGATCAACCGTTTCGCCATGGAGGTGAAGCGCCAGCTCGACGTACTCGACCGGAACCTCGCCGGGCGAAGGTTCCTGGCGGGCGACGCGTACACGCTCGCCGACATCGCGACCTTTCCGTGGTACGGCGGCCTGGTGCAGGGCAAGCTCTACGAGGCGGGCGAGTTCCTCGACGTGGGCTCGTACGCGCACGTCGTGCGCTGGGCGTCGGAAATCCAGGAGCGGCCTGCGGTTCAGCGCGGTCAGCGCGTCAACAAGGCGTGGGGGCCCGAAGAGCTGCGCGTGCCGGAGCGCCACAGCGCGAGTGATTTGGGCTGAGAGTCAGTCTCGGGACGCGTGGGAATCGAGCGCGTGATGTCGACTCGACCGGGCATGGACGCAGAAGTCTACCGGCTTCGTCCGTCAGATCCCCGCGTCGCGGGAGCGGATGGGCGCAGGACCAACAGATCGACCCTGCCGTGCGCGATTCGCTGGACGGCGGCCGGCGCGAGCGCTTCCGTCACGCGCTTCGTGAGCGAAGCCGGGATGACCAGGTACGCGATGTGTTGCTCGCGCACGAGTTCGCGCAGCTCGGCCGCGGCGTCGGGATCCGAGAACAGCCGGCGGAACGTTTCGCTGCGGGCGACGAAGTCGGGCGTCAGGAACCAATGGCCCAGCCAGACCCGGTGGGGCGTGAAGGCCGGCAGCGCGTTCCCGAGAGACGCCGGTACGAGCGCATTTCCCGCAGGCTGCGTGGCGAGTGTCTCGATCACGTTCATCAGTTCGGACGGCAGCGAGCTCACGGCCCGCGTCGTGCGAATTTCGTCCACGCTTTGCAGGCCCGCCCCAGCGAACAGGACGATGCTGGCGCCGAGTGCAACGCAGCGCTCGCGCAGCCCCGGACCGCGCCAGCGGCCGAGCACCTCACGGGCGACCGGAGCGGCGAGCAGACACAGGGGCAACGGGAGCAGGAAGACGAACTTGTAGCCATTCAAGACCGGAAGCCAGTGCAGGGCTCCGATCGCGAGCGTCCACCCGAAGAGCGCGAGCCGGTGCGGCGCCAGCTCCGCGAGCGCGCGCCGCGCGCCGACGACGGCCATGCCTCCGAGCAGGCCGAGCGTGATGGGATACCAGAGGGGCGAGAGATTTTGCGACCCGAAGATGCCCACCGCCGTTGCGCGGAAGACGGGGTCCTGCATCTGCCAATGGTTGAGCGCCCCGATCACGATCAGCGCTGGGGCGAGCGTCGCGGCGTCGGCGAGGTGCCGGCGCCAGTCGGGACGCGCGCCGGAGAGCAGCGTCACGAATGGCTGGATGCCGGCGATGCCGAGCACGCCGATCGCCGTATAGGGATGCAGGGTGTAGACGAACAGGAACGCCGCGCTGGTGAGCGCGCGTTGGCGAATGGATCGTTCGCCGCCGATGAGCAGCGGGCGCAGCACGAATAGCGCGACACAGAGGGCTGCGATCCAGAGCGGGTTGTGGAACGACGCGAACAGGCTCCAGCCTTGCAGCGTCCAGGTGTCCTGGAGAAAACGCTCGCGGAATCCCGGCGGGAACAGCGCCGCGAAGGGACGAAGCCAGGCGTCGATCCCGCTTGCGAAGCCGACCAGCAGCGCTGCGAACAGCCGGTCTTTCGGGTTCGCGAGGAACGGACGCGCGAACCACCAGAGCGTCGCGAAGAAGACGAACACCAGGGGGATGCGCGATCCCTCGAGGGCGTCGATCGGGGAGATCTCCGCGACGCGCGCGACGACGCCCACGAGCCAGTGGAAGACCAGCACGAAACGAGAAGACTGGGGATCCGTGGTGAACGGGTCGTAGAAGAAGAATGCGCCATCGACGGCGGACTGACGGATGAACGCCGCGTATTGCAGGAAATCCTTGGGCAGATAGCTGACACCGGTGAAGCGCTGGCCAGCGGGCGCCGGAGCCGCGTACAGTGAAACTGCGGGCAGCATGCGCAGGGCCGCCACGGCGGCCGGAATCAACCAGTAAAGCGGCGGCGGAGCGTCCGGGCGTCTCACGCGAAGCGGTGTTGACACGCTATCTCGCTACGAGCTGCCGGGCCACGAGGCGCGAAGCCTAGCCGCTCGTCTAGCGGGGATCTAGCTGCCGGCGGCGGGTGATCCCGCACTTGCCCAGTCGGTTGTCGTGTCGCTGTGTGTGCTCGCGAGTGCCCACCGCGAGATCCCCGAAACTCCGTTGCTGTCGCTCCGGCCGGGGTGCGGTTGCTTCCCCACTCCGGGGTTCTACGCACGCGGAAACCTCATTTCACCGACTCGCTGCTCATGTGTCGATGAGACCTTAAGCCCGCAGAATCCAAGCCGATTTGTGACGCATCACGAACGGTGGCCGTCACCAGACGCCACGGGTGTGCGCAATGAAAATCGGACAGATTCTCGTCAACGCGGGCCTGATTGACGAGAAGCAGCTCGCGATCGCGCTTTCCGAACAGGCCAAGACGGGCGCCAAGCTCGGCCAGGTCCTCGCGGATCACGGTTTCACAACGGAAGACGCCGTCAGCCGTGCGCTGGCGCAACAGTCGGGCGTTTCGCACATCGACGCCGACGAAGCCGACATCGAACCGGCCGCGGTCGAGCTCGTGCCGGAGGCGACGGCGCGCAAGCTGAATGCCCTGCCGTTGCGCATCGAGGGCAAGACCCTGCTCGTCGCGATGTCGAACCCCACCGACATCATCTCGATCGACGAGCTTCAGCGGATCGCAAAACTCTTCGTCCGGGTCGTCTCGACCGGACATCGCCAGCTCCTGCGCGGACTCGATCGCGCCTACGGGGGCGCCGAAGAAGCCAGCTCGGCACTCGAGCTCGTCATCCAGCGCGCGAGCGATGAGGCCTCTGGGGACGACGAAGCCCGCGGCGCGGTGATTCCGCTCGTCGATGAAATCCTTTCGATGGCGATCCGTCGCAGCGCTACCGACGTGCACCTCCAGCCCGACAAGCGTGTGCTGCGCGCGCGATTGCGCATCGATGGCGATCTCTCGTCGGGCTCCACGCTCCCGAGCAGCCTGCTGGCGTCGATCGTCGCCCGCATCAAGGTGCTGGCCGGGCTCGATCTCACCGAGACGCGCATTCCGCAGGACGGAAAGATCCGGTTCCCCTTCGACAAGGGCAGCATCGACATGCGTGTCTCGACGTTTCCTTCGGTGAATGGCGAGAGCGTGGTGATCCGCATCCTCGACAAGAATCGCCAGAACCTCTCGCTCGAGTCGATCGGTCTGGATCTGCACAGCCAGGGCGTGCTGCGCCGCATGTCGAAGCGCCCGAATGGCCTGATCCTGGCGGCGGGCCCGACGGGCTCGGGCAAATCCACCACCTTGTTCGCGCTGCTTCGCACGATCGATTCGTCGCGGCGGAAGGTGATCACGCTCGAAGATCCGGTCGAGTACGAGCTGTCGATGGTCACCCAGTGCCAGGTGAACGAGAAGGCCGGTCTCACTTTCGCGACGGGGCTGCGCTCGATCCTTCGCCACGACCCCGACGTGGTGCTGGTGGGAGAGATGCGGGATCCCGAAACGGCGTCGCTCGCCGTGCGTGCGGCGATGACAGGGCACCTGGTGTTCTCGACCGTCCACACGAACGGCGCACTCGCGACCGTCGGACGGCTCGTGGACATGGGACTCGATCGCTTCTTGATCTCGAGCTGCCTGGTCGGCGTCGCCGCGCAGCGGCTCGTGCGTCTCATCTGCACGCACTGCGTCGAAGAGTACACACCCGCCCCGGAGGATCTCGCCGCCGTGGGCATCCCTCCGGAAACGGTCGGAAAATTCCAGCGCGGAGAAGGCTGTGACCGTTGCCACGAGACGGGTTACGCCGGGCGCGAGGCGCTCTTCGAGCTGCTCGAGGTGACTCCGGAGCTGGCCCGCCTGATTTCGCGCAGCGCCCATCCGGATGAACTCGAGGCCAAGGCGCGCGAAGCCGACTTCGTGCCGTTCCGGGAGCGCGCCCAACGATCGGCCTGCGAAGGCCGCTTGACGCTCGAAGAAGTCGGGCGCATCACGACGGAGTACTGAGATGCCGGTATTCGCGTTCGATGCGCGAGATTTCGATGGGCGCCACGTGCGTGGCGTCGAGAACGCAGAGAGCCTGGCGGCCCTCGATCGCGCGCTCGAGCAGCGCAAGCTGGTGCTGGTGCGCGCGCGCTCCGGTGGTCGCGGCGTGGGCAACCGGATCCCAAACAGTGGTCGCGTCCTGATCGATCTCTGTTACCACCTCGCTACGGCGGTCGAGGCCGGCGTGCCGTTGGTCACCACGCTCAAGGATCTCCAGGAGGACGGAACGAGTCCGGTCGCGGGAATCCTCGAGGATCTCACGCGCAAGGTCGAGGCTGGCAAGACGCTGTCGGAGTCGATCGAGGGCTACCCGGCCTTGTTCCCCCCGCTCGCAGTGTCGCTGATCGCGGCCGGGGAGCAGACGGGAGAACTTCCGCGCATCCTGCGCGATCTCGTCGGCTATCTGCAATGGACGGAGGATCTGCACCGCAAGCTGAAGGGCGCGCTGATCTACCCATGCATCGTGCTGGTGGGGATGGTTGGTCTGGTCGTGCTGATCACGACCTTCGTGCTGCCGAACTTCCTCGAACTCTTCGTCGAACTCCACGTAGAGCTTCCGCTCGTCACGCGCGGGATGATCTGGCTGCACGACTTCCTGACGCAGCGGTGGGCCTGGCTCATTTTCGGCGTGGGCACGTTCGCGGTGACGTCCAGGCTGCTCCTCCGTAACACCGCGGTGCGGTATCAGCTCCACCGAAGGCTTCTCGTGCTTCCGCTGTTCGGGAAGCTGCTCACGATGATCGAGATGTCGCGTTTCGCGCACAACTTGTCGCTGCTCTACGGCTCGGGGATACCGATCGTCCGAGGACTCGAGATGGTCGCCGAGATCGTACAGAACCTTGTGGTGCGCGAGACGATTGCGAAGAGCGTCGAAAGCGTCCGGAGTGGTGCAACGCTGACGGCTGCTCTCGGAGAGAGCCGGCTGATGCCGACGCTCGTGATGCGAATGATCTCGCTGGGCGAGCGGGTGGGGACCCTCGAGCAAAGCCTCGACCACGTGGCGACCTACTACGACCGCGAGGTGCCCGGAATCATCGACCGCGCGCTGGCGATCTTCAACGCCGTGCTGATCGCGAGCCTCGGGATGATGCTGGCGGCAATCGCGCTGGGAATCTTCGTCCCGCTCTACCAGATGATGGGGAATCTCGATGCAGCGCCGTGACATCGCGCGACCGCGCGCGCAGCGCGGCTTCTCCTTGATCGAGGTGGTGGTTGCGATCGCGCTGGTCGCAATCCTCGCCGGGGCGCTCGCGCCGCTCGGGATTCGCAGCATGCGCGCCGCGCAGCTCGAGAAGTCCCGCACGCGCATGGATGTCCTGCTGCGTGCGATGGCAGGGGATCCCCTGCAGGCCGATTACGGTTATCTGGGCGACATGGGCCGCCTGCCGGCGACGCTCGCGGACCTGAATGACGCGACCGGCAAGCCGGCGTTCGCCGTCAACGCCGCCGACGGTGTCGGATACGGCTGGGCGGGCCCCTACGCGCCGGCGATCGCTCCCGTAGGCGGGGCCGTCGTCGATGCCTGGAGCACGGCGCTGCAATACGACGGCGTGACCGCGCAGTTGCGCAGCGCCGGTATCGATCACCAGTTCGCCACGGCCGACGATCTCGTGCGGCCGTTCGCGCCGCTCGGCACTGGCGGCAACCTGGTCGTGACGGTGATGGGCCTTCCGAATACGGGAGATCCAGCCGAGCAGCTCGATACTGCGCGCGTCGATGTCTTCGTCGCTTCCTCGCTGGCTGGCGTGCGCAATGAGCAGTTGATGGGCGGGGCCGGTCCGTTCACCGCGAATAATCTGCATCTCGGGTTGCACGCCCTGCGCGCGGTTGGTTCGGGAACCTACGCGGGGGCCGCGGTCGTGCGCGATGTCGTCACGATCAAGCGCGGCTCGACCCTTCGCACAATCGTGCTGGACCAACCCTGATGCCGATTCCGAAGCGCGTCAGCAGCCCGCCCCGTCGCCGCATCGAGCTGCGATCGCCGCACCTGTGTCTGGAGGTGCGCGAGGAGGCGATCTACTGGGCGAGCGCGGAAGCGAATGGCCGCGGGCTCGTGCCGGTTGCCTGGGGTTGCATCGCGCGCGATGCCTCCCGCCCGATCGATGAGCAGATCGCGGAACTCGCGGCGGGGGGCCTCGGTCGTGATCAGCGCTGCGAAGCGGGGCTGCGCGCGGCCGGCGCTCTGCACGAGCGCACGACGCTGCGTTCGCTGTCGCGCAGCGAAGTACGCGCCGTGGCGCAGCGCCGCGTCGGCGAGTTCGCCGAGCGCATCGGAGAATCGGCGAGCACGGCCTGGATGCAAGTGCGCCGCAAGCAGGGCGCGACGCTGTGGCTCGCAGGCGTGAATGGCACGGAGAGCGAGGAATGCCGCGAGCAGTGGCTGCGGCGGGGCTTTGCGCTGAGCCGGCTGCAAAGCCGCCATCTCGCGCTCGGCCAGCTCACCCGCTGTCTGCCGTCGCTTGCGGAAGGCGAGATCGTCGCGATTTTCGACATCGAGCCCGAGACGGGTACCTGCGTGCTCGCGGACCGCGACGGCTGGCTCTTCAGCCGCGAAGTGCCTCTGCGATTCATGGGTCGCACCGTCGAGGCGCCTCACGAACCCAGCCACGAACCGGTTTTCGACGAGGGCCCCTCGGGTCTCGAGCTTGCGAACGAACCCGAACCCGCAGCCGCACCCGAGGCGAGCGAGGACGACGTCGATCCGCTCGAGGACATCGCCGTGCAGGCGGAGCGCCTCGCGACCGAGCTGCGGCGCACCTTCCGCTACGTGGAGGGACAGCTGGGTTCGGCGCCGGTCTCCCGCGTGATTCTCGCGGGTGAGATCACCGAGTTGATCGATCTGAGCCCAGGCTTGAGTGAGCACCTCGGGTTGCCGGTCGAGGTGTTGGCGGAGCCCGCGGTGGGCGATCAACCGGGACGGCCCGTCGGCGGCGCCGCCGTGGTGCTCGGCATGGCCTGCGCGCCGGACCGACAGGCCGGCAACCTCCTCGTCGAGAGCGTACGCCGCGAAATCACCGATCGGCGCGTGCGCACCTATCTGCTGCGGGCGCTGGCCGCCTCGCTGGTGATCGTGACTGCGGGTGGCCTCGCGGCTGCGTTGCAGACGGGGTCGCTCAACTATCGCCTGATCGAGTTCGACATGGTCTGGAACGCTGCGGAAGCGATGCGTGTGCGTCTCGTGGCGAATCGGGTGGCGAGCGAACGCGCGCGTGCGGTCGAGGAGGCGCTCGCGTCGCTCGAGGCGCCGATGCCGAGCCCCGTGGCTCTGCTGATCACGCTCGCCCATGAGATGCCCGACGAAGCCGCACTCCAGCGGCTGCTTCTCGAGCCGGACGGCGATGGCTTTGGGTTGGTTCTGACGGTCGAGGCCGGCGGTCCGACGATGGCGTCTGCGGCGCAGTCGGTTTCCGATCTGGCGCGCGACCTCGCAGGCGCGCCGTTCGTTCGCATCGACCGCGTGGAACGAGAAGCTTCAGCGGCTGCTGCTGCGGCGCAGCCTGGCAGCGATACGCGGATCCGATTTCGCCTCGACGGCCGCCTGGCCGCAATCGATCCGTGTGCGGCGGGGGGCGCGCGGTGATGCAAATGCTCTCCGCGCGCGCGTTCAACACGCTTCTCGCCGCCGGGGTGGTCCTCATCCTGCTGGGTGGCAGCGCGGCGCTGTTCGGGACCGGTTGGGAGCGGATCGAGCGCTACCAGAGCGAACTGCGTGAACGCAGCCAGCGAGCGGAATCCTGGGCGCTTCAGCGCAGCGTGTTCCGGAATCCGAGCGACGCGATGCGAGCGGCGCGGCGCGCGCGTTGGGCGGAACTGCTCGAGCGCGTCGTCGAGGTCGACGGACAGGCGGCGCTGATCGCACACGTGGCCGAGAAGCTTTCTGGGCCGAGTCTTCGCGCGGTCGAGATCGAACGCCGCGGGGCGGAAGCGCTCGCAGAGAACGAGGAAGCGCTTCCGGCCAGCCACCTCGACGCGCCGGAGGGCAGCGAGAGCGTCGAGCTCGTCGAGGTTCCGATCGCGGTGAGCTTTCGCGCCAGCTACGCCGACACGCTCGCTTTGCTCACACGCATCGAGCGTCGGGAGATTGCGGCGCGGCTCGATTCGCTCGACCTCAAACGCGAATATCCGGGTGTGGCGGTGCGTTTGGGCCTCACGTGGTACCTGCGCAAATCGGCGGGGCAACCCGGATGAACCGCCGTGTCGCCGCCATGCTTGCCGTCGCTGCCGTCGCGGTGGTGATCCAGAACGTCGTCTATTTCAGCGGGTCCACACCGCAACCGGGCGATCCCGAGGAGCTGCTCGCCGGGGACTCCTCCGAGACGACCCGTGCGGCAGCTCCGACCGGGTTGGCGGACGTCTGTGCCGACGCGCTCGCGGATTTTCTCGCGTCCCTGCCCGACCTGGAGCAGGCCCGCAGTTCTTTCCTGACGCGAGCCGAGGCCCTGGCCCTGGCCGCTTCGGGAACCCCGAATGACGCCTCCGGCATTCGGGTGCTCCGGCTCGAAGGAACGCTGGTGAATCCCCAACGCCGAATCGCCTGGCTCGACGGAATTGTCGCGGGCGAGGGGGGCTGGGTGGGGGATCACGAGGTGCTTCGGATCGAGTCCCGCTCGGTCGTCGTGAAAAAGGGCGCAGACGAGCTGCGCATCGATCTCCGCAAGCCTGTTCCGGAGGACCCTGAATCGTGAGCCGCATGAGTTCGCATGCTTCGAGCGTGTTCCACTCCGTTGCCGGGATCGTGCTGACGGCTTGTCTGTCCCTGGCCTGCGCCGCGCAGCCGCGCCCGCAGCCGCGTGCGACCGAACCGCCCGCGGAAAGCGCACCCGATCTGGTGGCGACGGTGCTCGCGCCGAGGACCTTCTCGCTGCCCGAATCGGGCCCGCGGCCGCCCGCGTTGCGGCTGCTCGAAGCGACGCGCTTCACGCTGCTGCTCCAGGACGCCGACCTGCGGGGGGTGCTGCTCGGCCTGGGTCGCGAGAGTCCGCTGAACATCATCGTTGCGCCGGATGTCACCGGCACGGTCAGCGCGGATCTCAAGGACGCCTCGCTGCTGGAGATCCTCGAGCAGCTCGTCGCCGGGCGCGGCTATCGCTATGCCGTCGAAGGCAATCTGCTGCGCATCTTTCGTGATGATCGCGAAACCCGGATCTACCAGATCGATTACCCGAATTACACCCGCAAGGGAGACACGCGCGTTTCGCTCGCTGGCTTCATGGGCACCACCGTCGACGTGGGCGGTGAAGGCGGTGGCGGCGGTGGTGGCGGCGGCGCCGCCGCGGCGGACAACAGCATCTCGCAGGTCGAGACGCAGCAGCATACGGATCTGTGGAGCGAAATCGAGGCGGCAGTGCGCACGATCGTGCTCGGATCCCCCGACTCCCCGAGCGAGACCCGGGGCGCGGATGCTGCTGGCGAGAGCGCGCTGGCCCCGCGCCGAGTGACGGTGTCGCGACAGGCGGGCCTCGTCAGCGTGACCGCCGAACGGCCCGTGCTCAGCGAGGTCGAGCGATATCTGACTGCGATGACGCGGAACACACAGAGGCAGGTGCTGATCGATGCGCAGATCATCGAGGTCCGCCTCGGCGACGATCTCGAACTCGGTCTCGACATCGAAGGTGCGCCCGAGTACGGGGGCAGCTGGGTCGGTGTTTTCGAGAGAATGATCATTCCGGGCATGCGCGAGGCGACCATCGCACAGAGCCTGGCGCCCGTTCTGAACAACGGTGGCATCTCGATCGGAATCGCCAACGACAGTTTCGGCTTGATCCTGCGCGCGCTCGCGAAGCAGACCGACGTGCGGGTGCTTTCGACTCCGCGCGTGACCACGCTGAACAATCACAAGGCCATCATCAAGGTCGTTCGGAACGAGGTTTTCTTCATCTCCGAAACCGAGACCATTGTGAGCGATGACGTGGTGCAGACCAACACCGAGTTCGTTCCGAGCGTGATTCCGGTCGGAGTCAATCTGGACGTGACGCCGCAGATCTCCGAGGACGGCGAGATCACGATGCACGTGCGGCCCAGCGTCTCGGAAGTGGTCTCCGTCGTGCCGCAGCCGAAGGCGAGCGTGTCGCTCACGCAAAACGGGAGCCTGCCGGTCGTCGACGTGCGGGAAACGGACTCCGTCCTGCGCGTGCGCGATGGCGCGACGATCGTGCTCGGCGGGTTGGTCCAAACCCGCGAGTTCGAGCAATTGCGCGGCGTGCCTTTTCTGGGCGACATCCCGTATCTCGGCGTCCTGTTTCGCAACACGACGGTGAGCGAGATTCGCTCCGAGCTCGTGATCTTTCTCACACCCACGGTGCTCGATCCCCCGCGCATCCGAAGCACCACCGTGGAGGCGCGTGAGGGTCTCGATGCGGCCGATGCCATTCGCCTCGATCGCTCCCAGAGTTTCCCCTGGTGGCGCAAGCCCCTCGGGCAGTCGTACGGAGCGAACTGAGATGACGAGCTGGCGCCTGCGTTCGATGTTGAGCGTGTTGTCCGTTGCGCTGCTCGGCAGCGGGGGGGGCGCGCGCGCGGATGAGCGGCGAGATCTCGAGAGCTACCGCGCGAGCGCCGAAATCTTCGCCACGGCCGTGGCGGCCGAGCGCAGGAGTTTGTTCGACGAGGCGCGCGACGGCTATGCGCAAGCGATCGCGCGAGACCCGGATTTCGTCGAAGCAATCTTGAATCTCGCGCGACTCGAGATCGCCCGTGGCGAGCTCGCGGCGGCCGAGGCTGGAATCGAGCGCGCGGAGCGTATCCGCTCGGACTATCCGAAGGTGGCTGCCACGCGCGGTTTGCTCGCGATGGCACGCGGCGACCTTGCGGGGGCGCTCGACGCGTTCTCGCGAGCACACCGTCTGGCGCCGGAGGACGCGGAAGTCGCAGTCAATTTGAGCGCGGTCCTGATCCAACGCGGGCGGCCCGACGAAGCCCGGAAGATCCTCGAAACGCTGCTTCGCGTGCATCCCGATCAGTGCGAGGCGTTCTACAACCTTGCGCTCGCGAACGATCTCAGCGGGCGAACCGATGCGGCGATCTTTGCGTATCGGCGCTTTCTGGGCCTTGCTGCGCTGGATGATCTGGCTCGAGTGGATGTGCAACGACGACTCGAGGCGATTGCCGCCTCGAAGAATGGAAGGAAGACCGATGATGGGGGATAGATCCATGGTACGGAATGACAAGCGGACGGGGGGCTTCACGCTGATCGAGATTCTGGTCGGCGTGGCGGTTCTCGCGATCCTCTCGGCGGCGCTGACACCGCTCGTGATCAAGTACGTGAACGACGGTCGTCGTGCGCGGGCGCTCTCGGATTCGCAGGCGATCGGGCAGGCGATCATGGCGTTCCAGCTCGACACGGGCATGTGGCCCACGAACGACGACGCGGTGCTGACGGACCCGGGCGAGCTCTCGCGGCTCGTCGGTCTGCCCACACCGATCGTGGTGGCCAGCATTCCCGGTGGCGTGGGTACCGCCGGCAACTGGGATGGCGGCGGTAGCGGCGGCGTGGCGGGTTCGCTGGCGGATCAATTGGTTCGCAACCAGAACGCGGTGCTGAATCCGCTCTATACGGTCAGCACCTCGGCGCCCGAACCGCCCGGCTGGAACGGCCCCTACCTGAAGCAGGTCCCGCTGGATCCCTGGGGTCACCCGTACGTGTGCAACGTCCGGTATCTGACCGGGTCGCGCGTGACCACGGCCGTCAACGAGAACAACCATGCGGTCTTCTGCCTTTCGGCGGGGGCCAATGCGGCGTTTGATACGCCGCTCGATGACGCTACCCAGCTCGCCGCCACGCTCGGCGACGACATCGGCTGGGCGATCCAGAGTGACAACACGCCGTAGGCGTGGTTGTCGGGCCCGGGGGTGGGGCGCGCGAGGTGGGCGCGGCCCCCCCCGGGCGGGGGCCAGGGGGCTGGGGGGGCCCCCAGCCTCCTGCAGCGAGAGGGGGGGTTTGGCCGGTCACTCCGCTGGGCCCCGACTGGGGTGGCTCGCGCAGATCGCGCGCGAGCCACCCCCGGGCCCGACAACCACGCCTACGGCGTGTTGTCACTCTGGATCGCCCAGCCGATGTCGTCGCCGAGCGTGGCGGCGAGCTGGGTAGC
>JANNIY010000015.1:0-5143 GCA_031405455.1 Deltaproteobacteria bacterium
AATCCTGGCGGCGATCGCCATTCCGAACTTCCTCAAGTTCCAGCTCAAGGCCAAGACGAGCGAGGGCAAGACGAACCTCGCCGCGATCCGCACCGCCGAAGAGTCGGTCTTCGCCGAGTACGGCGCGTACGTGTCGGCCGACACCTCGCCGGCCGGTCCGCCGGTCAACAACAAGGCTGCGTTCGTCGACATCGGCGCGGCGGGCATGAACTTCGATGGTCTCGGCTGGTCGCCGGAAGGCGACGTGTACTTCATCTATGGCGTGGCTGCGAACGCCGCGGGCGTAGCGTTCACGGCGAGCGCTGATGCCGACATCGACGGCGACGGCACATTCCAGAACTGGGGTTACAAGAAGGCCGTCTCGGGTGTCGCCATCGCGTCGAAGGTACAGACCGCCGCAGGCGCCTGCGCCTTCACGGGCATTCCGGACGAGGAAGTTGGCCCCTGCCAGCCCTCGTTCGGCCGCAGCGTGTTCTAGTAGAGAGTCGATCGCTGGGGAGGGCCGGGGGAACCCGGCCCTCCTTCAGCGTTTCGGTCCACGCACGCGAGCAGGAGAAATGGAAATGACCAGCCGCACCCGCAACGAATCAGGTTTTACGCTGATCGAGCTGATGATCACCGTCGTTCTGATTGGGATCCTCGCTGCGATCGCGATTCCGAACTTCCTGTCTTATCAGGCCAAGTCGCGCCGCGCCGAGGCCTACTCGAACGTCGTTGCCATCGGCACCTCGGAGCTCAGCTACCAGGCCGAGAGCGACAGCTACGTCGATGCCGGCCCCTTTCCCGACTGGACGCCCTATGGCGGTCTCGGCACGCACAAGATGACGTGGGACGCCGCCTCGGTGGCCGAGTACGCAGTCCTGGGTTGGAGCCCCGAAGGCGAGGTCGCCTACAGCTACGAAGTGAATGCCGGCGCGTCGCCCGGATGCACCTGTTCGACCTGCTTCACCGCGACGGCGCATGGCGACGTCGACGGCGACGGCAGCCGCGGCGCGGTGATGTACGTCTATCCCGAAGAAGTCGGTGGCGTCGTCACCGAGTGTCCGTCCGGAATGTTCGCCTACGGCACTCCGCTGCGGAAGGGCTCGGTCACGGACAAGGTCTATAAGGAAGCGGCCGTCAATTACGCGGTCGACGAGTACTAGCGCGAGCGTTGGCGCTTCCGCGCGGCCTCGGGGGGGAGCCGTGGGTAGGAAAGGGATCGCTGCGCTGAGGCGCAGCGTGTTCGCATTGTGCGCGATCGCGGCGACGGCCGTGGCGCACGCGCGAATGGACACCGCCACGCGCCACGTCGAAGACGCGCGCTGGCTTCCCACGGTAGGTCAGGCGCGTCTCGCATCCCTCGGGTTCGGTGCGGTCCTGGGCGACTACTATTGGCTCGAGGCCATGCACCTGGTCGGCTCCGTGCGCGGCAACGTCGCGCCGTACACGCCGGTCATCGCCGGCTTGATCGAACTCGTGACGGGCCTCGATCCCTGGGTCGATCATCCCTATCGCTTTGCCGCGATCTGGCTCAGCGATTCCCCCGAGAGTCTTTCCCGGGCGAATCGGCTGCTCGAGAAGGGCATCGCCTACCATCCACTCGATTGGCGCAACCGCCACTACCTGGGATTCAATCACTTCTATCATCTCGGTGACGCGCAGAGCGCGGCCGACGTGCTCGAGCGCGCGGTGGGGCTCGCCGGTGCGCCGAACTACCTGGCGCCGCTGGTGGCGAAGCTGCGTGCCGACGCCGGCAGCCTCGACGCGGCCGAAGCGCTGCTCGTCGGGCTCGTGAACACGACGGCTGACGAGTACGCGAAAGCGCGCTACTTGAAATCGCTCGACGAGATCGAGACGGAACGGCGCGCCCGGCGCCTGGATGAAGCGCGCGTCGAGTACTGGCGGCGCCATGGCCGCGATTTGAAGCGCGTAAAGGACCTGCTCGCAGGACCGGCTCCGGTGCTGACGGCGCTGCCGACTGCGCACCCGCATTTTCCGGGCTTCGCCTGGATTCTCGATTCCGACAGCGGGCAGATCACGTCGAGCTTCTACGGCACGCGCTATCGCCTTTTTCACCAGAAGACCGACGCCGTGCGACTCGAACGCCAGCGCCTGGGTTCGAATGGCGTCGCGGAGTCGGAATGAACAGCGCAGCGGTGCCGATCGTGCGCGTCGAAAACATCGTCAAGGATTTCCGGCCGGGCCTGGGCCTGCGCCGTCGGCGCGTGCTGCACGGCATCCGCTTCAACGTGCGTGAGGGCGAGATCTTCGGCTTCGTGGGACCCAACGGTGCGGGCAAGACGACGACGCTCAAGATCCTGATGGGCCTGATCCGTGCGACGTCGGGCGCGGCCTCGATCCTGGGCCACGACGTCGGCGAGACGGCCTATCGCCGGCACGTCGGGTTTCTGCCGGAGAATCCCTACTTCTACGATTTCCTGACCGGACGCGAGATCCTGGCCTTCTACGCCCGACTCTCGGGGGTTCCACGCGCGCAGATGCGCAGCCGCGTGGAAACCCTGCTCGAGTGGGTGGGACTCACGGAGGCCGCTGGCGCGCGGCTGCGCACCTACTCGAAGGGCATGCTCCAGCGCATCGGTATCGCGCAGGCGTTGGTTCACGATCCGCAGGTGGTGTTTCTCGACGAGCCGATGAGCGGTCTCGACCCGATCGGACGCAAGCAGGTGCGCGACCTGATCCTGCGGCTGCGCGGAGAGGGCAAGACCGTGTTCATGAACACGCACATCCTCTCGGACGTCGAGATGCTCTGCGATCGCGTCGCGATCATCGTGCGCGGCCGCATCCATTTCGAAGGCGCCGCGCACGAATTCCTGGCCGGCGGCGAACCGGAAGCCGACATCGTGCTCTCCGGCCTGTCGCCGGACGCCGTCGCCGCGCTCGAGGAAGGCTTTCAGGCGCGGCTGCGCGGCGTGGGTGAACGCATCGAACTGAGGGTCGCCGAGAAGGTCGTGAACCCCGTGCTGCGCGCGGCGATCGCCGCCGGGGCCGACGTGGTCTCCGTGACTCCGCACCGGATGTCGCTCGAAACGATTTTCCTGTCCGCCGTAGAGAAGGACCGCGCGCGGATGCAGGGCGCGGCCGACCGGAGGCGTTCGTGATCGCGAGGATCCTCACGATCGCCTGGAACACCGGACGCGAGGCCGTGCGGAGCAAACTCCTCTATACGCTGCTCTTCTTCGCGCTGGTGTTGATCTTCGCGAGCCTGGTGCTGGCCGGGATCTCCTACATCGAACGCGATCGCATCTTGCAGGACATCGGACTCGCAGCGATCCGTTTCTTCGCCATCGCGATCTCGATCTTCGTGGGCGTGGGATTGATCCACAAGGAAGTCGATCGCCGCACGGTCTACACGATTCTTTCGAAGCCGCTCTCGCGCGGCGAATTCCTGATCGGGAAGTACGTCGGGCTCGTGGCCACACTCTGGCTCCAGGCCGGGATCATGGTGGCTGCGTTTGCCGCGGTATCGCTGCTGCAAGGCGCTCCACTCGGCATCGGGCACGCGTCGGCTTTCGCGCTGCTTGCCGTCGAGCTCGCCGTGGTCGTCGCGATCGCCACGCTGTTTTCGGCCTTTACGACCCCGCTGCTCGCGACGCTCTTCGCGGGCGGGGTGTGGATCGTCGGCAATCTCACGCGCGACCTCCGCGACCTCGGGGCGGACTCCGACGTCGATCTCGTGCGCCAGCTGACCGCACTGCTCTACGGCGTGTTGCCCGATCTTTCGAGCTTCAACCTCTCGCTCGAGGCGGTGCACGAACTTCCGATCACGGCCTCGGACGTATGGTTGCCAGTGCTCTATGGAGCGGCATACGTGACCCTTACGCTCTTGTGCGCCGTCTCCATCTTCGAGCGCCGCGACTTCAAGTAGCGCCGCGGCTAGAGTCACGGCATGAGCGCGCTCGCCGAGATTCCGCCTCCGATGTTCACCGGCGCGGTGTTCGTACTGGGACTCGTCGTCGGGTCGTTCTTGAACGTCGTGATCCACCGCCTGCCCCGCGGCGAATCGGTGGCGTACCCGGGATCCCACTGTCCAGGCTGCCAGGCGGCGATCGCGCCGTGGGACAACGTTCCGGTGCTCGCCTGGCTGTGGCTGCGCGGCCGCTGCCGGCGCTGCGGTACGGGGATCTCGTTGCGCTACCCGCTGGTGGAACTCCTCACGGCCCTGGTCTTCGCGGCGATTGCGTTTCGTCACGGAGCGACCGCCATGACCTTCGTCTGGTTGGCGTTCGCGGCCGCGCTGATCGCCGCAGCCGCGATCGATTTCGATCACCGCATCATCCCCGACGAGATCTCGCTCGGCGGCCTCGCCGTCGCGCTCGTCGCGGTGCCCACGGCGCAGTGGTTCGACGGCACGTTCGCGTTCCCCGGGGCGCTGCAGCACGCGCTGCTCGGCGCGCTGCTCGGCGCCGGCGCGCTCTGGAGTGTCGGGTTCGCTCACGCGCGCATCAGCGCCGCACTCGGCCGCCGCTTCGAGCACTGGCCCGAGCCGGGGGAAGAGCCGCCGCGCCCCACCAGCCTCGACTACTGGATCTGGTTCCCGGGCGTCGGTTTCGGCGACGTGAAACTGCTCGCCATGATCGGCGCAGTCGCGGGCCCCCTCGGCGCGCTCGAGACGATTCTCGCGGCCTCGCTCGCCGGCCTCGTGCTCGGCCTGGGTTGGGCCGCCGTCACGCGACAATGGAATGCCCCGTTCGGCTTTGCTCCGGCGCTCGCCCTCGGCGCGCTGCTCGTGGTGTTGAGCCCGGTTCACCTGATTCCGGTCGGGTGAGAATCGCGTCGGGCTTCGCTGCGAGATGCGGTTAGGGCTGGTTCCCCGGGATGGATTCGAACCACCATAAACAGGTTCAGAGCCTGTTGTCCTACCGTTAGACGACCGGGGAGCAGGGCAGCCGGTCGTGTTTGTACCGGACCGTCCGAGGTTCCTCAACCGTGGCGCAAATAATGAATGGCTTCGGCGATGCGGCCGACCGAGCGGGGCTTGCCCAGTACGGCCAGCGTCTCATAGATGCCCGGCGAGACGGGGCCGCCGGTGACGGCCACGCGGACCGGTTGCGCGAGCTTGCCCATCGCCGGGGAGCCGTGGCGGGCGCGCACCTCCTCGAACACGCGCTCGAGCGCCGGCTCGCTCCAGTCCGGTAGCGCT
>JANNIY010000016.1:0-9775 GCA_031405455.1 Deltaproteobacteria bacterium
GACTCAGGAGGGCTTCGTGAGCCGCGATGATCGAGCGTTCGTCGTGCTGGAGCACGTCGGCGGAGCCATCACGGCGGTGGCTACGGCTGCGGCGATCCATGCGGTCATCGATCCCCATTGGGACATGGTTCTTGCGATGCTCGTGGGCACGGTCATCGGGCTTGCGATCCACGTACTCGCCGGCGTCGCCATCGGCCCGTTCGTGGGCATGTTCCCCGCGATGGCATCCGGATCGCTGATCGGAATGTACGGTGGGATGCTTTTCGCCATGAGGGACTCGATGCAGTACGCCTCGTGGTCTCAGTCTCTAGGCGTAGCCGTCGTCTTCGGCGCTTCCGTCGTCGCCGTCGTCCAAATTTACGATCGCGCGTTACGCGGCGCTGCGATCGCCGAAGGGGACGCCGCCGGGCCACCTTGAGCGAACGTCTCCAGCGCAAGTGGGACCGCGCGAGTCGCACGTACGATTGGGTGACGCGCGCCGATGAACGCCGCTACGGGCCCGCCAAGCGCCAACTCTTTGCGCGCATCCGCGGTCGCTGTCTCATGTTGGCGGCTGGAACCGGCAACGATTTTTCGCTCTTCCCGGCCGGGCTCCGAATCGTCGCCCTCGATGTGAGCCATTCGATGCTCGAGCGCGCGCGTCCGCGTGCGGCGGCCTACGCCGGAGAGATCGCCCTCCTCCAGATGGACGCCCGGCGCCTCGCGTTTCCTGACGCGTGCTTCGACACGATCGTGAGCGTCTGCACGTTCTGCTCCGTTCCCGATCCAGTCCTCGGGCTTCGCGAGCTACACCGCGTGCTGAAGCTTGACGGGCGGCTCCTCGCCTTCGAGCACGTCCGCAGCCGGCTCGGCCCACTGGCCATGATGCAGGACCTTCTCACACCCCTCAGTCGCCGGCTGGGGCCAGATCTCAATCGCGACACGCTTGGAAACCTCGGGCGCGCCGGGTTCCGCGTGGTTCGGGAGGAGAATGTCTACCTCGATGTCGTGAAGGCAGCGGAGGCGGTGCGGGACAAAGGCGGATTGGGCGGCGTGTAGGGTTCACTTCGGGCGCGAGTGGAGCGGCGGCTTGCCGAGGTCTCGGCAAAGTCCGTGGTGGCAGTGCTCGAGGATCTGAACGGCTCCCTCCGCGGTCTCGACTCGCTTCAGCCGCTTGCGATCGTGCGCCGAGATCATGGCTTCGGCTTCGAATCGGTCGAGTTGCCGCTCGAGATCGCCCCAGAAGCCGTCCCCAAAGAGAAGCACCGGAAAGTGTGGGACTCTGTGCGTCTGCACGAGCGTGAGCGCCTCGAAGGCCTCGTCGAGCGTCCCAAAACCACCCGGAAAAATCAGGAAGGCGCACGAGTACTTCACGAACATGAGCTTTCGAACGAAGAAGTACCGGAATTCACAGGCACGATCGACGTACGGGTTCGTGGTCTGCTCTTCGGGAAGACGGATGTTGAGCCCGACCGAAAGCCCCCCACCCTCTCGGCAACCTCGGTTGGCCGCCTCCATGATTCCGGGGCCGCCACCCGTCAGGATGTTGAAGCCCGCCTGCGCCACCGCCCGCGCGACCTCTCGCGCCTGCGTGTAGGCCGCGTGGCCCTCTTGCGTGCGCGCGGAGCCGAAGAAGGCGACCGCGGGCTCGACATCCCGAAGAGCCGAGAAGCCGCCCCGCAGCTCCGTCTCGATCCGGCGGAGCCTCGCTTCGTCGTCATCGGGAAGCCAGCCGAGCCCTTCGAGTCCGCTCTGGTCATCGGATTTTCGCACGTCAAACCCCGCGGAAATTGGGCCATTGGTTTCGAGGCGCCGCATTCATCCCTCTTGCGGTTTCGCAAAATGGGCGCGGG
This sequence comes from Deltaproteobacteria bacterium, assembly GCA_031405455.1. Lineage (GTDB taxonomy): Bacteria > Myxococcota_A > UBA9160 > UBA9160 > SMWR01 > DATBRV01. Next base: position 1,833 of record JANNIY010000016.1, read on the forward strand.
CTGAGATCCCCGCCGTGACACCGATCAGCGCACCTGCAGCGGTTCCAACGAGCCAGCCAGCGAGAACGCCCAGCGAAGTGCCGACCGATTCGAGCGCTACGCCAGGGGCCAGCAGAATCAGCAACATGACGGCCGCGAGGAGCGGCTTCGCGCGTGGGTGTTGACCGTCGCCCAGGACCAGGAAGGCCGAGATCGCCCCGAACCAGAGCGCCGTCATCAGCCCGAAGCAGAGTGCACCGACCTCGAGCCCGGCGGCAGCCACGATCGACTCTCCGATTGCGGTTGCAGTCCACCAGTGCATGAAATGTTGGTCCGGGCTCATTGCGCCGCAGGTTCCGGCGAGGCCCAGGGCCAGGATCCCAGCCAAGGCGGAGCGTGCGAGGGGAAGCGACGGCGTACGCAGCTCGAGGAAGACGATGGCAAAGCTCACGACGAGTAGCCCCGCCCAGACCGAGCCGAAGACCACGGGATGCCACGACGGATGGTGGGCGAACGGATGGCGCGAGACGAGGAGGGTCAGTCCGACGGCGCCCAGAACTCCGATCGTGCCCGCTGCCACGAGGAGGCGTGCTGTTCGGCCACCCCGCAGTTCCACGTCCTGCTTGATCGAGGCGAGAATCCCCGAACGCACCCCTTCCCGAAGCTCGCGCGGAGTCAGCTCTTCCTCGATCATGTCCCCTGACGAACGCATCCGTCTGTCAATACTCCTCGCGTCTAGAGACGATACGCGGCGATCCCAGCGGGGGTGACATGCGAAACTTCCGTTTTCCGCACAGAGGAGCCCGCCAGGATCGGGCGTGTCACGCTTCTTCATGCATCCCCGTAGTAACTGGGCAGGTGGATCCACGGTCCGCGCATCGAGCCGAAGCAGGTTGGTCAAGACGAGAAACTGGATGCCCGCGAGCAAGGCGGCGCGCTCCCATCACCGCCGCGACGCGAGGGCCCTTCGCGCATGACACGAATCACCTTCCTGGGCGCCACCGGAACGGTTACCGGATCCAAGTACCTCGTCGAGACGTCTCGCGCGCGCATCCTCGTCGACTGTGGGCTCTTCCAGGGATTGAAACAGCTGAGAGAGCGCAATCGATCCCCTCTCCCAATCGAACCTTCCTCCCTCGACGCAGTCATCCTCACCCACGGCCACATCGATCACTCGGGGTACGTTCCGAAGCTCTGCAAGGATGGCTTCAAGGGACGCATCCACTGCACGAGTGGAACGCTCGACCTGCTCAGGATCCTGCTCCCGGACTCGGGATACCTCCAGGAGGAGGCCGCACGGCACGCCGACCGGAGCGGCTACAGCCGCCATCGCCCCCCCCTTCCCCTCTACACGCGGGAAGATGCCGAAGCCAGCCTCCGGTTTCTCGACCCCGAAGACTTCGGCCAGATCTTCGAACCGGTGGCAGGCGTTTCGGCGCACTTCACTCGCGCAGGGCACATCCTGGGCTCGGCGTGCCTCACCCTGCAGACCGGGACGGAAAGCATCTCCTTCTCCGGCGACGTCGGTCGACCTGTCGACCCGATCATGCGCCCACCCGACCGACTCCCGAAGACCGACTACCTCGTCGTCGAATCCACCTACGGAGACCGCCGTCATCCCGCGGAATCTGTCTCCGACACGATCGCTCAACTCGTGTGCGACACTGCAGAAAGCGGCGGAACGATCTTGGTCCCCGCCTTCGCGGTGGGTCGCGCTCAGCATCTCCTTCACTTGCTTGCCGAATTGCGGCAGCAGGGGCGGATCCCCGAGATGCCAGTCTTTCTGGACAGCCCCATGGCGATCAACGCGACGCAGATCTTCTGCCGACACAAGGATGACCATCGACTCAGCGAAGACCAGTGCCACGCAATGTGTCGGGTTGCGCAATACACGCGCACGCCCGAAGAATCCAAATCCATCGATCGGCGCTCGGGGCCGATGATCATCGTCTCCGCGAGCGGTATGGCAACCGGCGGCCGGATCCTGCATCACCTGAGCCACTTCCTCCCGGACGCGCGCAGCGCCGTCCTGATGGTGGGTTATCAGGCGGTGGGGACGCGTGGGCGCTCGCTCGTCGACGGCGCAGACGAGCTGAAGATCCACGGCAAGTATGTTCCCGTGCACGCTCGCGTCGTTCAGGTGCAGGGACTCTCCGCACATGCAGACTACGCCGAGCTGATCGACTGGCTCGAGCTGAGCGATCTCTCCCCGCGGCGCGTCTTCGTGACCCACGGAGAACCCGCGGCAGCCGACGCGATGCGGCGTCACCTGCACGAGAAATTGTCGTGGAAGTCGGTTGTTCCAGAGGACGGATCGGCGTGGGATCTGAAGTGAAGGCCGAACCCGACGTCGTAGAGATCGCGCCAGCGCAGGACGAGACCGGTCCAACGATCGAAGCCGAGCTCGCTGTCGTCGCGGCGCGTCACGCGATGGCTCCGCGGACGGCCTGGAAGTACGCCTACGCGGATCGACTCGTGACGGCCTTGTAGAACGACACACTTCCGAATGGAGTGACGGCGCGGCCGGTTTCCTCGGCGCTGGCGAAGCCGGCCTCGCGCATGAGTGCTGGGAGACGACCTTCCCAGTTGTCGCGCAATCGTGTTGCACCATCGAGCCAACCGACGCCACGCGCGAGCAGCGCGAGGATCGCGTTCTTCTGGGGGCCAAAATCGAGGACATGCAGCTCCCCACCCGGCCGGAGCCAGCGGCGCATCGCCGCCAGTGCTTCGCGCTTCTGCTCGGTCGTCAGATGGTGGAGCACCAGGCTCGTCAGGATCCGATCAAACGACGCCGGCGCGAAGGTCGGCGCGGCGTTCGCAAGGCCCTCGCGGACCTGCACGTCGATGCCCGCACGCGCGATCTTGGCGCGAGCGATCTCGAGCACCCCGGGATCACCATCGAGACCGACCACACGAGCCCGCGGCTCCCGCGTCTTCACCAGGATCGCGAGCGTCCCGGTCCCACAGCCGACGTCGAGGACATCCTGGCCCGGCGCGATCGCTGCCTGATCGACCAGCCGGCCCTTGAGCTTCTTTTCGCGCAAGCTGAGCGCGACGAGCGGATCATAGAAGCGCGTGAGCCAGTCGAAGCCGAGCGCGGGAACATAGCTGCGGTGTCGCATTTCACACCTCCACGCGGCGCTGCCGCAGAGCGTTCCTGATCAACGAGCGCATTCCGGACGCACCGGCATGCCGCACACGAGATCTCGGCTCGCCTCGGGCGGCATGGGTCTATCGACCACCGACGTTCGAGAACTTCGAGAAGACAGCCATGATCTCGTCGATCTTCTGCTTGCGATCCTTCGGACGCCCGGAGACGAGCGCGTCGGAGACACACGTTTCCACATGGGAGCGAAGCACGAGCTTGCCAAGGCCATCGAGCGCGGCGCGAACGGCCGCCACCTGAAGCAGGACATCGACGCAGTAGCGATCCTCTTCGAGCATGCGCTCGACACCTGCAACCTGGCCGGCGATTCGGCGGATCCGTTTCTGTACCTGCTCTCGGATTTCGGACTTCATGACCCCTAACATATACCCTGTATGGGTATAGCGCCACTCCTCCTCACGGCCACGGCCCGGGGCGCCTACCTCCGTCGCCGGGGCCGCATTTCGCGGCTTCGCGTTGCGTGCGATCCTGAACGCCGGTGGAGACGACGTTCTGCTTCGTGGATCTTGCGGGCTTCTCGGCGCTCACCGAGACGCATGGCGACATCGCCGGAGCGGATCTCGCTCAGCGCTTCGCGGCAATCACCGAAGCCGCTCTGGGCGGTGAGGCGAAACTGATCGATACGATCGGCGATGCCGTCTTTCTCGCATCCGAGGCGCCCAACCGGATGCTTCACGTCGTCAGCCGCCTCTGGGAAGCCGCTGAGGCCGAGTCTGAATTTCCCGCCATGCGCGCCGGCCTCCACCACGGCGAGGCCGTCCTGCGCGGCAGCCGATGGTTCGGGACGTCCGTCAACCTCGCCGCGCGCGTAGCAGCCCTGGCGGCGGGCGGGCGCGTGCTCGCAACCGCGCGCGTCGCGGCAGCGGCTCGAGCCGAAGGGATTCTGGTCGAGCCGCTCGGCCTGGTAGCGGTGAAGAACATTCGCGAGCGAATCGAAATCTTCTCGCTCGCGATCGGAGCGGCGTCGGGGACCGCGATCGATCCCGTGTGTCGCATGCGCGTGCGGCCGGGAGCCGCCGCTGGCCATCTCCGCTTCGGCGAGCGCGACTTCTGGTTCTGTTCGCTGCGATGCGCCGCGGAGTTCGCCACGAATCCGGAAGCGCATTCCGGCAACGGCGAGTCGACGATCGCCCAGTCCGCGCGCAAGCCCGACTTCTAGGAACGACGCGCGGCGCCCGGCTGCTCGCGTTCTCAGTCTCAACGCACGACGAGTTCACCCACCATCCCTGCCTCGGTGTGACCCGGCACGGTGCAGAGCACGCGGTACGTTCCGGGCTGGTCGATCTGGAACGTCCCGCTGTCCGTGGCATTGGCCAGCGCGTGGAGGTGGATCCAGTCGCCCTTCCCGTCTGGTGCCGCGACGATCAGTGCGTGCTCGATCGCACCCTCGTTCTCGAGCTCGAGCCGCGTCGGTTCACCCGCCTTCATCGTGATCGACTTCGGCTCGAACTTGAATTCACCGGATTGGACCCGGAGTGTCGCCTTTGGAGCCACGTCGACCTCCGCGAGCGGCTGCGCGGAATGCATGTGCCCGCCGTGCTCGTCGCCCGCGGGCCCCCTCTCCGAGGGCTCCGGCTTTCGAGTGGCCCCGCCGGGAGCTGGCACCTTGGAGAGCACGTCGGCGGGATACTGCGCCTGGATCAGCGCGATCACCCCGTCCAGTCGCTTGAGCTCACGTCGCGTCGCTTCCGCATCACCCGCATCGCCGGCCTTGTCGAGCGTCTTGCCGAGCTCGGGAAGCTGTCGGAGCGTCGCTTCGATGCGCTTGCGCTTCTCCTGCGGAAGAGATTTCGCGCCGTCACTGAGCGCCAGGCCGAGGGGGGCCAGCCGCTCGGCCTGGTTGTGGACATCGGCAAGCCTGCTGCGCTCGATGAGCTTGGCGATCGCATCGCGCGTCTCCTTCAGCTCCGCCCAAGCCGTGGCGCCGTCTGCCGGTTCCTCCTGTGCGCCGATTCCGGACATGCCGCCGTGGCCCTCGTGACCGGAACCGCGCTCTTGCTGCGCGATCGCGACAGGAGCGAGCGCGAGAACAAGACAGAAGCCCGTGAACTTGGCATTGAGTCGCATGACCGTTCTCCCATGGATCTCGTGCCTACGCGCCGCCGCTGCGTGCGGCAGGCGAGGGTTCGAGCGTTGCAAGCGGATCGCTCCCGTGACGCGCAAGGGATCGCTCCGCAGCGCGGCGGCCGAAGCGAAAGAAGACGGCCGGGGTCACGGCCATGTCGAGGAACGTCGAACTGACGAGGCCGCCAAGGATCACGACCGCCACCGGGAAGAGAATCTCCTTCCCAGGCTCACCCGACGCGAGCACGAGCGGAACGAGCGCGAGCCCGGCGACCAGCGCGGTCATCGTGACCGGCACGAGTCGCTCGAGGGAGCCGCGCACGATCATCGCCTCGCCGAAGCTCTCGCCCTCGTGCTCCATGAGGTGCAGGTAGTGCGAGATCATCATGATCGTGTTGCGCGACGCAATTCCGGCGAGCGTGATCAGGCCGACGAGCGTCGCGATCGAGACGGTGCCGACGAGGACCCAGGTGAGAACGAGACCGCCGACGAAAGCAAGTGGGATGTTCAAGAGGATCTGCGCGACGATCGCGGCGCTTCGGAAATGCGCGTAGAGCACGAGAAACATCGTCGCGAGCGTGAAGATGCTGAGTACGCCGATCAGCCGCGACGCCTCTTGCTGGCTCTGGAACTGCCCTTCGAAGCTCACCGAATAGCCTGCCGGCAGCCCGATTCCGGACACCGCCAGCTGCATCTCGGCCACGGTAGAGGCGAGGTCGCGCCTGGATGCGTTCGCAGACACGACGATGCGGCGGCGCACGTTCTCGCGCTGGATGATGTTCGGGCCCAGCCCCTCGCGTACATCCGCAATCTGGGAGATCGGGATCTTACGGCCATCACCCGCGTCGATGAGCGCGCTGCGGATCGCCTCGACGTCAGCGCGCGCGGCGTCGCCGTAACGCACGAAGACATCGTAGGTGCGTTCGCCATCGAGCACTTGACCGACCACGCGCCCGTTCAGTGCCGTTTCGAGCTGCTCGGTAACTTCGCCCGGGCGCAGCCCGTAGAGCCTGGCGCGATCCCGCCGCACCGAGATCGCGAGTTGCGGGATCAGAACCTGTTTCTCGGTCTGGAGGTCGACGACGCCTCTCACGCCGGCCAGCGCCGTCTGGATCTCGGCGGCCTTTGCTCTCAACACCGCGAGATCCGGCCCGAAGAGCTTCACTGCGATCTGCGCCCTCACGCCCGAGAGCAGGTGATCCAGCCGATGCGAGATGGGCTGGCCGACGTTCAGCGCAATTCCGGGAATCTGCCCGAGCTTCTCGCGGATTTCGCCGAGAATCTCCTCGCGCGAGCGCTGCGACGGCTCGAAGTCGACGTCGATCTCGCTGTAGTGGACGCCCTCTGCGTGCTCGTCGAGCTCCGCGCGCCCCGTCCGTCTTCCGGTCGAGGCGACCTCGGGCACCGAGAGGAGGAGTCGCTCGGCAATCGTTCCGATCCGGTTCGACTCCGCGAGTGAGGTTCCGGGCGCGACGAGCACGTTGACCGTCGCCGTGCCCTCGTTGAATTCGGGCAGGAATTCCTTGCCCATCACGGGGTAAAGCGAGAACGAGCCCGCGACGAGGACCGCCGCGGCGGCGAGCGCGATCCATGGATGGCGCAGCGCCGGTCCCAGCACGAAGCGGCGGTCGAGCTCCTTGAGCTGGCGGACGAGCCAGCTGTCTGACTCGGCTGTCATTCGTCGCATGCCCGGGAGGAGATACGAGCAAAGTGCCGGGATGACCGTCAACGAAACGACGAACGAGGCGGCCATCGAGACGATCGTCGCGACACCGATCGGCGCAAACAGGCGCCCCTCGATGCCCGCGAGACCGAAGAGCGGAATGAAAACGAGGATGACCAGCAATGTCGCGAAGAGGATCGAGTTGCGGACTTCCGCCGAAGCGTCAGCGATCACGCGCAACGCCGGTCGCGGCGCGCTCGCGTGCCGATTCTCGCGTAGTCGGCGAAACACATTCTCGACATCGACGATCGCATCGTCGACGACCATCCCGATCGCGACCGCGAGCCCTCCGAGCGTCATCGTGTTGATCGAGATCCCGGCGAACTGGAAGACGATTGCCGTCACCACGAAGGACAGCGGAATCGCAGTCAAGGTGATCAGCGTGGTTCGGAAATTCAGGAGGAAGAGGAAGAGAACGATCGTCACCATGATCGCGCCGTCACGCAGCGCTTCCTCGACGTTCGTTATGGACGCTTCGATGAAGCGCGCCTGCTCGAACAGCGTCGTGATCTCCACCCCCGGCGGGAGTTCACTCCGGAGGCTGTCGAGCGCGAGCTTGATCTCTGCCGTGAGGCGCAGCGTGTCGACGCCGGGCTGCTTCTGGACCGAGACGATCACCGCTGGCTCACCCCCAACGCCTGCATCGCCGCGCATCACCTGTCGCCCGACTTCGACCTTGGCCACGTCCCGCAGCAGGATGGAGACCCCGTTGCGCGCGGCGACGACGGTCTCCCCGATCTCCTCCGGCGACGCGGTGCGCGCGAGGTTTCGAACGAGCGCTTCCCGGTGCGCGTCTTCGAGTAAGCCACCCGGGCTGTTCTGTTGCGCGCTCGAGGCCGCCTGCTCGACCTCGCCGAGCGTCACCCGCTGAATCGCCATGCGCTCGGGGATCGCCTGCACCTGGATCTGCTTCACGCCGCCGCCGATTGGGATCACCTGCGCGACGCCCGCAATCGTGAGCAGCCGCTGGCGCAAGACCCAATCAGCGATCGAGCGCAGCTCCATTGGCGT
>JANNIY010000017.1:0-16723 GCA_031405455.1 Deltaproteobacteria bacterium
GACTTCGCCGAAGTGCTCCGGACGACGGGCTTCGCCTTCGCGCCGGGACTCCTGAACGTCATCCTGGGAGCCCTCCCCCCGGTTGACGCGGCGGGCCTGCATCTCCCGCCCTCGCTGCTCAGCGCGGGATGGATCGTCGTCGCCTCGATCGTCGCCGTGCGCCAGGCGCTCGATTTCAGCACGATCCGCGCGATCGGCACGTACGGCGTGGCGTACGTGCTGTTGTGGATGCTGCTGGCGGGCGCGCTGATCTCGATCCCGGTTTGATTGCAGGCGGAGCGCGCAGCGAGCCGCAGGCGAGCGAAGCTCACTCGGGCTACAGCAGCGCGCGGATCACCTGGAGTTCGTCGCGGAGCTTGCGGAAGCGATCGCGGTGGTTGGTCTCGACGAGCAGCGTGCCCTCGTCGAGCGCGCGGCCGGCGCCGAGTTCGCGCAGCTTCTTGCGCGCGCCCGCAATCGTGAAGCGCTGTTCGTAGAGCAGCTTCTTGATCAGCAGGATGATGTCGATGTCGCGCCGCCGATACAGTCTCTGCTTGGAGCGCGATTTCTGTGGCGCCATCCAGCGAAATTCGGATTCCCAGTAGCGCAGCACGTAGGGCTTGACGTCCGTGATGCGGCTGACCTCGCCGATCCGGTAGTAACGCTTGTCGAGCACTTCGTCGCGTTCGGGCTGCGCGGCGCTCTTCGCGGGCTTCACCATCCGCCCCCCCGGCTCCTGCAGTCGACTAGTGGTCGTCGCCCTCCGCCGCGTAGGTCGCGGCGGAGACTTCCTCGCCGTTCAGGATGTTCTTGAGCACGAGGCTCGGCTTGAACGTGAGCACGCGACGCGCTTCGAGCAGGATTTCCTGCCCGGTCTGCGGATTGCGGCCCTTGCGCGCGTTCTTGCCCCGGACCACGAAATTTCCGAAGCCCGAGATCTTGACCTTCTCACCGCGCGCAAGCGTTTCTTTGATCGTCTCGAATACCTTTTCCACCAGCTCGGCGGATTCCTTCTTCGAAAACCCGACCTGCTCGTAGATCTGTTCGACGATTTCGGCCTTGGTCACGCCCGTCCTCCTCCCCTTCGATGTCGTGCTACCGGAGCTCGCCGCCGAAGCGGTGGGACAACATGCGAATCACGCGCTCGACCGCAGACACCACCTCGGCGTCGGTGAGCGTGCGATCGAGACGCTGAAAGACGAGCCGGAACGCGAGGCTGACGCGGCCCTCGGGCACGCCGGCTCCGTCGTAGCGGTCGAACAGTTCGACGGAGTGCAGGTCCGCCCCCGCGGTCTTTGCAATCGCAGCGAGCAATGCTTCCGCGGGCTGCTCGCGCGCGATGAAGACTGCGAGATCGCGGCGCACCTGCGGAAAACGAGACACCTCGCGGAAGCGCGCCGAACGCGGGGGAGCCTGGGCCAGGCGCTCGAGATCGAGCTCGACGAGCGCACACGGCACGTCGATTCCGAAGCGCGCCGCGACGTCCGGGTGGAGTTCTCCGAGACTTCCAATCACCTGATCACCCGCCAAGATTGCCGCCGCTGCGCCGGGATGGTGGTAGGGCTCGCCTGCGCCGGCCCGCAACGATGCCATACAACCCAGCTCATTCAAAAGTTTTTCTGCAATTCCCTTGAGTTCGAAGAAGAGCGGCGGGGGGCTGGCGGGGTCCCACAGCCGCCGCTGGCGGGGTGCCGTGATCAGCCCGGCGATCCACAAGGGCTCCGCCGGTGGCTGGGGCTGCTCCTGGGGCCGGAAGACCCGGCTCAGCTCGAAGATCCGCACGGGGTCTACCTGGCGATCGAGATTCTGGCGAGCGAGGCGCAGGAGCGAGGGGACGAGGCTGCTGCGCAGCCAAGCCTCCTCTTCCTTGACGGGGTTGAGGACCCGCAGGTGGCGCCAGCGGGGGTCGGCCTCCGTCAGGCCGAGGCGCCGCGCGTCGCCGTCCGGAACGAAGGGGAAGCTCACGCACTCGCAGAGGCCCGCGGCGACCAGTCCGTCCTTCGCTCGCTCGCCGAGGGACCACAGGCGCGGCAGTTCCACCGGCGTCAGCGTCCCGGTCGGAAGCGTCGCCGGGATCTTCTCGACGCCGTGGATCCGCACCAGCTCCTCGGCCAGGTCCTCGGCGATCTGGATGTCTCCCCGGTGCGAAGGCGCTCGGCAGGCGAGTACGCCCGGCACCTTCTCGCGCGCATCGACGTCGACCCTGGCCAGCAACGCAATCGCCTCGGCGGCCGTGAAAGCGGTGCCAAGTAAACGGTTGGCGCGCTCGACCTCGAAGCGGATCTCGGAGGCGAGCGGGACGGGCTCGCCGCGCGCCTCGAGGGTGCCTTCGGCAACCTCGCCCGACGCGAGTTCCGCGATCAGGCGCGCGGCGCGATCCGCCGCCCGCAGCACGCCCTCGGGATCGACGCCGCGTTCGAAGCGATAGGAAGCCTCGCTGCGAATGCCGTGGCGACGCGCCGAGCGGCGCACGCTCGCCGGATCGAAATGCGCGCTCTCGATCAGGACGTCGACGGTCGTGGCATCGACTTCGGTCTCGCGCCCGCCCATCACGCCGGCGAGCGCGATCGCGCGCTCCGCATCGGCGATCACGAGATCTCGCGGGTCGAGTTCCCGCACCTCGCCATCGAGCGTCGCGAGCTTCTCTCCGGCGTGCGCACGCCGCACCCGCACTTCGGCGCCGCGCAGACGCCGCAGATCGAAGGCGTGAAGCGGCTGGCCGAATTCGAGGAGCACGAGATTCGTGACGTCGACGACCACGCCTCGGCTGCGAATGCCGGAAGCTTCGAGCTTGCGTTGCAGCCAGTCGGGCGAGGCCACGTGTTGCACGCCCCGCACCACGCGGGCCAGATAGGCGTGACAGGCGTCCGGCGCCTCGATCGACACCTGGAGGGCGCCTCGCGCGGGGGCGCCGCGTTCGTCCGGCGTGATCTCGGGCAGGCGCAAGTCGCCGCCGAACAGGGCGCGAACCTCGCGGGCCATGCCGAGCACCGAAGCCGCGTCTCCCCGATTCGGCGTGAGCCCGACCTCGAGCACGCGCCCGCTGCTCCCGAGCACCTCGCCGAGGGGCGCGCCCACGCGCGCGTCCGCGTCGAGCACGAGGATGCCGGCGTGCTCTTCGGAAAGTCCGAGTTCGCGCGCCGAAAGAATCATGCCGTTCGAGGTGACACCGCGCAGCTTCGCGCGCTCGAGCGTGCGGCCATCGGGAAGCGTCGTGCCCACGCACGCCACCGCGACCTTCTGGCCCGCCGCGACGTTCGGCGCGCCACACACGATTTCGAGCGGTTCCCCCTCGCCGACGTCGACCCGGCAGACGCTGAGACGATCGGCGTTCGGATGGGGCGCTCGCTCGACGACGTGTCCCACGCGGATCGCCGAGAGATCGGGGCCGGGCGTGTCGATGCACACGTCTTCGAAACCGCCGACGCACAGGCCCTCGATCAAATCGGCAGCGGGCGGCAGATCGACGAACTCCGCCAGCCAAGCGAGCGAGAGCCGCATCAGAGCTGCTCCAGGACGCGCAGATCCCCGTCGAAGAGGTGGCGCATCAGCGGCAGCCCCTGACGCAACATCGCCGTGCGATCGAGGGACATGCCGAAGGCGAAGCCCTGCCAACGCGTCGGGTCGATGCCGCAGCGTTCGAGCACGCGCGGATGGATCATTCCGCAGCCGCCCCACTCGATCCAACCGCTTTGGGAGCAGGTGGCGCAGCCCTTGCCGTCGCACAGCAGGCAGCTGTAATCCATCTCGCCCGACGGTTCGGTGAAGGGGAAATGGTTGGCGCGAAAGCGCAAGCGCACCCCCTCCCCCATCAGGAAACGACCGAAGGTCTCGAGCACGCCCTTCAAATCGCCGAAAGTCACGCGCTCGTCGACGAGAAAACCTTCGATCTGGTGGAACATCGGCGAGTGTCGCGGCGAGAGATCGTGGCGATAGACGCGCCCGGGCGCGATGAAGCGCAGCGGGGGCGTGCGGCCCGTCATCGCCCGGATCTGGACGGTAGACGTGTGCGTGCGCAGCAGCCGGCCGCCTTCGACGTAGAGGGTGTCCTGCTCGTCGCGCGCCGGGTGGTCGGCGCCGATGTTGAGCGCCTCGAAATTGTTGTACTCGCTGTCGACTTCCGGGCCTTCCTCGATCGCGAATCCGAGCGAGGTGAAGAAGCCCACCATGTCGCGCATCACGCGCGTAATCGGGTGCAGGTGCCCCGTCGGCGGACTCGCGCCCGGCAGCGTGGGATCGAGCCGATGCGCGCCGAGCGCGCGCGCGCGATCGCCGGTTTCGAGGGCTTCGCGGCGTGCGGCCACGGCCTGCTCGATCCCCTGCTTGGTTTCGTTGGCCAGACGGCCCTGGCGCAGCCGCTCGGGCTCCGCGAGCTCACCGAGGCCGCGCAGCTGTGCCGCCACCGAGCCCTTGCGGCCGAGATAGCGCGCACGCACCAGCGCAAGCGCCGGAACGCTGTCAGCCGCCGCGATTTCGGCGCAGGCCTGCGCGAGCAGCGACTCGAGGCTCTCCGTCTCCGCCGGCATGGCGGCGGAACCTAGGCGGCCTTCGACTTCGCCAGCTCGGCGAGCGCGCCGAACGCCTTGGGGTCGGACATCGCGAGTTCCGCGAGGATCTTGCGGTCGACCTCGACGCCCGCCTGCTTCAGACCCGAGACGAGCCGGCTGTACGAGAGCCCGTGGAGGCGGGCCGCTGCGTTGATGCGCGCGATCCACAGCACGCGGAATTCGCGCTTGCGCTGCTTGCGATCGCGGTAGGCGTACTTCCAGCCTTTTTCGACGGCCTCGCGGGCGGTCTTCAACAGCTTGCTACGGCCGGAGAAGTAGCCTCGCGCCTCGCGCAGGATGCGATTCTTGCGCTTCTTCGCGGCCACCCCGCGTTTCACTCGCGCCATCTGTCTCTCCCTTCCTGGTTCGATCTCACTAGTCGTTCGGCAACATCAGGCGGACGCGGAGCGAGTCCGCCCCAGACACCAGCGCGCTCTTGCGCAAATGGCGCTTCCGCTTGCGGGCCTTCTTGGTCAGGATGTGGCGCCGGTTGCTGTGCGCGCGCTTGACCTTGCCCGTGCCCGTTTTCTTGAAGCGCTTGGCCGCGCCCCGATGCGTCTTCATCTTCGGCATCTCAAACTCCCCCGGCTCCTTCAACGGCTTCGACGATCTCGACGGCCTCTACGGCCTCGCTGGCCTCTACGGCCTCGGCGCTTTCCTCGGCCGCCGGCTCCGCTTCACGGGCCGCCAGCTCCGCCTTGCGTTCGGCTTTCTGCACTTCCGCGATGGCCTCGCGATTCGGCACGAGGATCATCGATAGGAAGCGACCCTCCATGCGCGGCGGATTCTCCACCGACGCGATGACTCCGAGCATCTGCGTCACGCGCTCGAGCTGCTTTTCTCCAATTCCGCGATGCACCATCTCGCGCCCCCGGAACATCACGGTCACTTTGACCTTGTCGCCGTCGATCAGGAAACGCCGGGCATTGCGCAGCTTGAAGTCGAGGTCGTGATCGTCCGTGCGAGGACGCAGTTTCACTTCCTTGAGCGTTGCAGCGTGCCCCTTGCTCTTGCCCGTCTTTTTCTTCTGCTCGTACTTGTAGCGGCCATAATTCATGATGCGACAAACCGGAGGCCTCGAGCCGGGCGCGACCTCGACGAGATCGAGCCCCTCCTCTTCTGCTTGTCTCATCGCAGCTTCGGGACTCATCACCCCGAGCTGCTCGCCACCGCTACCGATCACGCGAACTTCCGGTTCGCGAATTCTCTCGTTGACGCGCGGAGTATCCTTCTTGGCGGCTCTTCTGATCTCGGTCAGGCGATGTTCCTCCTCAGCTGGGGCGCGCAATGCGCCGTTCGCGGATGTCTTGGAGCAGCTCGGCGATGAGCACCTCGAGTGCCATCGCTCCACTCTCCTCTGCTGGCCGGTGTCGGAACCGAGGTGTCACGCTGCCCGCGGCTGCCTCCTGGTCCCCGACCACCAGCATCACGGGGATCTTGTGTAACTCGGCCTCGCGGATCTTGAAGCCGAGCGTATCGCTGCGTTCATCGAGCTCGGAGCGCAGGCCGACGTGCAACATGGCTTCGTGCACGCGGCGAGCGTATTCGAGGTGCCGCTCTGCGATCGGGAGCACACGCGCCTGCACCGGCGCGAGCCAGAGCGGGAAATCCCCGCCCGTCCTCTCGACGTAGAGCGCGATGAAGCGCTCCAGCGAGCCTAGCACGGCGCGGTGGAGCATCGCCGGTTGGTGGGCCGCGCCGTCGCGGCCGACATAGCGAAGCCCGAAACGGCCGGGCATGGCGACGTCGATCTGAAGCGTCGAGAGGGTCCACGGCCGGCCCAGCACGTCGCGGAAGTCGCATTCGACCTTGGGGCCGTAGAAGGCGGCACTGCCGGGCTTGATCGCGCAGGCGAAGCCCGCCCGCTCGACCGCCTCGACCAGCCTCCGCTCCGCGACCTCCCAGTCCGCGATCTCGCCGCTCGACTGTTCCGGGCGCGTCGAAACCGCCACCTCGACGCCCGTGAGCCCGAGCGCCGCATAGACCTCCTGCGTCAGGGCGAAGAAGCGGTCGAGCTCGCTCTCGACCTGCTCCGGCTCGCAAAAGACGTGCGCGTCGTCCTGGGCGAAGGAGCGCACGCGCGAGAGGCCCGTCAGCGTGCCGCTGCGTTCGTTGCGGTGCAGCCGCGTGAACTCCGCCAGCCGCAACGGCAGCTCGCGATACGAACGCTTTCGGCTCGCGAACAGATGGCAGTGCCCCGGGCAGTTCATGGGCTTGAGGGCGAGATCCTCGCCCTCGTCGCCTTCCATCGAAAACATGTCTTCGCGAAACAGCGGGTAGTGGCCGGAGGTCTTGAACAGCTCCGTTCGGAACACCTGGGGCGAGATCACTTCGGCGAAGCCGTAGCGCGGATACAGCGAGCGCACGTAATCGATCAAGCCGTTGTAGAGCACCACGCCCTTGGGCAGGTAGAACGGCGAGCCGGGCGCGATCGCGTCGAGGTGGTAGAGCTCGAGCTCGACGCCGACGCGCCGGTGATCGCGACGGCGCGCCTCTTCGATCCGCGCGCGGTGCTCGTCGAGCTCCTTGCGCGTGGCGAAGGCCGTCCCGTAGATCCGCTGGAGCATGGGATTGCTCTCGTCGCCACGCCAATACGAACCCGCGCTCTCGGTCAGCGCAAAGGCGCCGATCTGGTCCGTGCGCTGCACGTGCGGGCCCCGACACAGATCCGCGAAGGCGCCGTGACGAAACAGGGTGATCTCGGCCCCTTCCGGAATGTCGGCCAGTCGCGAAAGCTTGAGCGTTTCGCCCTGCGCTTCGAAGAGGGCCTGCGCCGCGCTCCGGCTCGTCACCTCGCGCGTGAAGCCGGCCTTCTCGGCGATGATCTTCGCCATCTCCTTCTCGATCTGCTCGAGATCCTCGGGAGTGAACGGCCGCTCGACCTGGAAATCGTATTGGAATTTCTCGGAATGGTCGCTGCGCCCGACGTCGATCTGCGCGGTCGGAAACAACCGCTTCACGGCGTCCGCCATCACATGCTCTGCCGAGTGGCGGATCACCGCAGCGCCGTCCGGATCGCGAGCCGTCACGATCTGGATCGACACATTCTCGTGAAGCGGCAGCCGGAGATCGACCAGGCGCCCATCGATGCGGCCGGCCAGGGCCGCGCGTGCGAGCCCCTTGCCGATCCTCTCGGCAACGGAGAGGACGGTCGAACCCGAAGGCACCGCCAGCAACTTGCCGTCGGGCAGACGAACCTGGATCTCGCTCATGAACGCGGGCGGGTCATGCTGGGTCGATCTTCGCTGTCCGAAGCCTCGGGACGCAGACGCCGCGCGACGCTCGCGCAAGCGGAGCCGCTGGTCCCCTGATGGTTCACGCTGGTAGGCACGGGCGGGATTGAACCGCCGACCCCCACCGTGTCAAGGTGGTGCTCTACCACTGAGCTACGTGCCTGTAATTCGCTAAGAACGCGAATTCAATACCGATTTGGATTCGACGTGTCAATTGCCCGGGCGCGCAGCGTCGGCAGGCGCAGGCTCGGGGGCGAGATCGACACGCACCCGCAACCGTTCGGGGCTGATTTCGAGGGGCGTGAGGCGGAGCCCCGGCGGCGCGGCGCGCTGCAGGGCCGCGAGCAGCGAATCGCCGGTCAGTTCGCCATCGACATCGAAGACGGCCCGCCCCTTCTCGAACTCGAGCGGAAGCGCCGAGCGGACCCCGACGCCATCGAGCAGCGTATCGCGCAGCGCCCGGTACGCCGTGTAATCCGTGAGCCCCTCCGCTTCCAGGCGAACCTCGACCCGCCGGACCTCCCCCGCGGGCGCCACGATCAGGCCGCCACGCGCCAGACGCTCGCGCACCAGGGCCGCGTCGACGCTGGCCTCGACCACGACGACGTACTCGCTGTGGGCCAGCGGGTCGTCGCTGAACAACACCGGACGCTCGCCGCGATCTTCGAGGGTGCGAAAGCGCGAGATGTAGACGCGCGGATCCGTTCCCAGCACGGCATCGAGCCGGGGCTCGACTTCCGCGGGGTCCTGATCGGAGAGCAGCTCGAGCGCCACCCGGCGCACGGCCTCGGCCAGCGCCTTCTGAACCGCGGCGTCGCGCGGAGCCAACGCGGGCCGGGTATCGGCGCGCAGGGGGACCGCCCCCACGGCCTCGGTCGCGCGCAGGTCGGCGGCGCGCCCCGGCCCGGCGAGAGCGAGGCATGCGAGCACGAGCGGAAGCCAGCCGGTCGGCTTCATGTTGCCACCTCGCTGACGCGGCGCCCGAAGAGCCCGTCGACCTCGCGCAGCAGCGCCTCGTCGGGGCGCACCCCGCGCAGGCAGGGGAAGGCCAGCACCGTTTCGCTCTCGTCGGGAATCACCAGGTGCAGCGCCACGGCGCATTCGCCGGGGTGGCGCCCGAACAGATCGCGCAGCGCCAGCAGGCGATCGCGTGTCGCCTCCGAGGCGAGCACGCGCAGGCGCAGCTGCGCAGCGAGTTTTTCTTCGGCGCGCTCGAGCAGGATCACGTCGCGCACGAGAATCTTCGGTGTGTCGCCCGCCTCGAGCGTTCCGCTGATCAGCAGCGGCACCGGGCCGCTGCCGGCATCGCCAGACAGGGCATTCTTGAGCAGCGTCGCGTGCTGGCCGAACGGTTCGGCGAAGAACACCAGGTCGAAGCTGCCTTCCTGGTCCTCGAGCGTGCCAAAGGCCATCAGCTGACCGCGCCGGGTGCGGGTTTCGCGCAGCCCGGTGAGGATCCCCCCGACGCGCACGTCACGGCCTTCCTTGCCCGCGGTCGCGGTCGAACGTGTGTCGGCAAAGCGCGCCAACTGGGCTGCCACCGACGTGAGCGGGTGTCCCGTGACGTAGAAACCCAGCACCTCCTTCTCCTGTTCGAGGCGCTGACGATCCGTCCACGGCGGCGTTTCGGGCAGCGCGGGCTCGGGGACCTGCGCGCTGCCGGCGCCGAACAAGCTCGTCTGTCCGATTTCGCGGTCTCGCTGCGTCGCCGCCCCGGATTCGAGGGCCGAATCGAGCGCCGCCCACACCGCTGCGCGATTCGCATGCAGGGAATCGAAGCTGCCGCACTTCACGAGACTCTCGACCACCCGCCGGTTCACGCGGCGTCCGTCCACGCGGGCGGCGAAATCGAAGAGGCTCGCAAAGCGGGATCCGCCTCCGCGGCGCGCATCCAGAATCGCCTCGGTCGCGCCCTCGCCCACGTTCTTGACGCCCGCCAGCCCGAAGCGGATGCCCTCGGCCACCACCGTGAAGTCGCGGGCGGATTCGTTCACATCGGGCGCCAGCACCTCGATTCCGAGTTGATGCGCGTGCGCGATGTAGCGCGAGAGCTTGTCGTGATTGCCCGCTTCCGTCGTGAGCAGGGCCGCCAGGTACGCGCGCGTATGATTGGCCTTGAGATACGCCGTCTGGTAGGTGATCAGCGCATAGGCCGCCGAGTGCGACTTGGCGAAGCCATAGCCCGCGAATTCCGCCATCAGCTGGAACACGGCGTCGGCCTGCTTGCGATCGATGCCGCGCTCGACACAGCCGCTGACGAAGCGCTCGCGCTGCTTCTCCATCTCCTCGGGCTTCTTCTTGCCCATGGCGCGGCGCAGCAGATCCGCTTCGCCGAGGCTGTAGCCGGCGAGGCGGTTCGCGATCTGGAGCACCTGGTCCTGGTAGACGATCACGCCGAGCGTCTCGGCCGTGAGCATTTCGAGTTCGGGCAGCAGGTACTCGACCTTCGTCACGCCGTGCTTGCGGTTGACGTAGTCGTCCACCATGCCCGAGCCGAGCGGCCCCGGCCGGTAGAGGGCGACGATCGGGATCAATTCCTTGAACGTGCGGGGCCGCAGCTTCGAGGTGAGCTCCGTCATTCCGGAGGATTCGATCTGGAATACGCCCTCGGAATCGCCGGCGGCGAGCAGGTCGTAGGTCTTGGCGTCGTCGAGGGGGATCTTCTCGATCGAAAAATCCGCCAGACCCGCCGCGCGGATCCGCGCCTCGGCGTCGGCGATCGTGGTGAGCGTGCGCAGGCCCAGGAAATCGAATTTGATCAGGCCGATCTTCTCGACGCAGCGCATGTCGAACTGCGTCATCACGTCCCCCGATTTGGGATCGCGATAGAGCGGCACCGTCTCGATCAGGGGCCGGGTCCCGATCACGACACCGGCCGCGTGCGTCGAGGCGTGGCGGGTGAGGCCTTCGAGCCGCCGCGCCGTCTCGAACAGCTGCGCAACCTGGCCGTCGGCGTCGATGCGCGAGCGCAGCTCGGGCGATTGCGCGAGCGCCTCGTCGAGTGAGATTCCGAGCGTATCCGGGATCAGTTTCGCGAGGCGGTCGACTTCGCCGTAGGCCATCCCGAGCACGCGCCCGACGTCGCGGATCGCGGCGCGCGCCTGCAGCTTCCCGAAAGTGATGATCTGCGCGACGCGCTTGCCGTCGAAGCCCTCGCCATCGTATTTCTCGGCGACGTAGCGGATCACCTGGTCGCGCCCGCGCATGCAGAAATCGACGTCGATGTCCGGCATCGAGATGCGTTCCGGGTTGAGGAAGCGCTCGAAGATGATGTCGTACTCGAGCGGGTCGATGCCGGTGATGCCGAGGCTGTAGGCCACGAGGCTGCCCGCCGAAGAGCCGCGCCCCGGCCCGACCGGAATGCCGTTGCGGCGGGCGTAGTCGATGAAGTCCGACACGATCAGGAAGTAGCCGGCGAAGCCCATCGAGTTGATGACGGCGAGTTCGGTTTCGACGCGCTTCACATACTCGCTGCAGCGCGCCGGGATCGGTTCGTCGGGGTCGAGCCCCAGGCGCTGGCGCAGGCCGCGAGCGGTCTGTTCTTCGAGCACGGCCTCGCGCGTGGTGTTCGAGGGCACCTGGAATTCGGGCAGCTGGTACGTGCCGCTATCGAGATCGAGATCGAGCTCACAGCGTTCGGCCAGCTCGAGGGTGTTGCGGATCGCGGACGGATGATCGTGGAACAACTCCGTCATCTCGTCGCCGGACTTGAGATAGAAGCCGTCGCCGTCGAAGCGGAAGCGCTTGGGATCATCGAGGTTGGTGCCCGTCCCGATGCACAGCAGCGCCTCGTGATGGCGGTGATCGCCATGCTCGAGATAGTGCGCGTCGTTGGTCGCGAGCAGCGGCAGACCCATGTCGATCGCCATCTTGCCGAGCTCGGCGTTCACCCGGTCCTGCGCCCCGATTCCGTGACGCTGGAGCTCCAGGTAGAAGCGGCCGGGAAAGATCCCGGAGAGCTCTTCGACGCGCTGCCACGCCGTGCGGGTCTGACCGGCGGTGATCGCGCGGCACACCATCGAGGAGAGGCAACCCGAGGTGGCGATCAGGCCCTCGGAGTGCCGCCGCAGAAGATCGAGATCGATGCGCGGCTTGTAATAGAAACCTTCGAGGTAGCCCTTCGAAACCAGGTGAATCAGATTTCGGTAACCGGTGCGATTCATCGCAAGCAACAGCAGGTGGCTGATCGCGTCGAAGCCGCCCTCTTCGTGCTCGCGCACCTCCTTGTCGAAGCGCGAGCCGGCCGCAACATAGGTCTCGCAGCCGATGATCGGCTTCACGCCGGCTTGGCGCGCCGTCTCGTAGAACTCGATGGCGCCGAACAGGTTGCCGTGGTCGGTGAGCGCGACCGCGGGCATGTTGAGCGCGCGCGCGCGCTCGAAGAGCTGGTCGAGCTTGATGGCGCCATCGAGCAGCGAATACTGGCTGTGGACGTGGAGATGGACGAAGGGAGCGGACACGCCCTACTCCCACTCGATCGTGGCCGGGGGCTTCGACGATACGTCGTAGACGACCCGGTTGATGCCCTTCACCTCGTTGATGATGCGCGTCGAAATCGTCGCCAGCACGTCGCCGGGCAGCCGCGCCCAATCGGCCGTCATCGCGTCGACGCTCGTCACGCAGCGCACCGCGATGGTGTTCTCGTAGGTGCGATCGTCCCCCATCACGCCGACGCTCTGGATCGGGAGGAAGACGGCGAAGGCCTGCCACAGCTCGTTGTAGAGACCCGCGCGGCGGATCTCCTGGGTGACGATGGCATCCGCGCGCCGCAGGGGTTCGAGCCGCTCCGGCGTGACCTCGCCGATCACGCGGATCGCGAGCCCCGGCCCGGGGAACGGATGCCGCTGGATCGCCGGCTCCGGCAATCCGAGGCGGCGCCCGACCTCGCGCACTTCATCCTTGAACAGTTCCCGCAACGGCCCGACCAGCCCGAGGCGCATGCGCTCGGGCAGCCCTCCCACGTTGTGATGCGTCTTGATGGTGGCGGAGGGGCCCTTCACCGAGACGCTCTCGATCACGTCCGGATAGAGCGTGCCCTGCACCAGGAAGTCGGCCCCCCCCTGCTTCGTCGCCTGCTCCTCGAAGATCTCGATGAAGAGGTGGCCGATCAGCCGACGCTTGCGCTCCGGGTCGGTCACGCCGCGCAACGCCGAGAGAAAGCGCTCCTCGGCGCGCACGGTGATCAGATCCATTCCGAGGCTCGCTCCGAACAGCTTCTCCACTTCCTCGCGCTCGCCCTGCCGCAGCAGTCCGTTGTCGACGAAGATGCAGGTGAGCCGCGATCCGATCGCGCGGTGCACCAGGGCCGCGGCAACCGCCGAGTCGACGCCGCCGGAAAGCGCGCACAGGGCCCTCCCCTCGCCGATGCGCGCGCGCACGCGCGCGATCTCCTCCTCGATGAAGGCCTCCATCGTCCACGAGCCCGTGGCGCCGCAGATGCGGCGCACGAAGTTCGCGAGCAAGGTCGCGCCGCCTTCCGTGTGGACCACCTCGGGGTGGAAGAGCAGACCCCAGATTGGCCGCGTCGCGTGGCGGACCGCCGCAAACGGCGAACTCTCGCTCGACGCGAGGGCGATGAAATCGGGCGGCATGCGCAACACGCGATCGCCGTGGCTCATCCAGACGACGCGTTCCCCGCCGCCGCCCAGCCCTTCGAAGAGCACGTCGGGACGTTCCTGCTTGAGCTGCGCGCGGCCGTACTCGCGATCGTCCGCCTTCTCGACGAGACCCCCGAGACGATGCATCAGCAGCTGCATCCCGTAGCAGATCGCGAGCACCGGCCGGCCGAACTCGAGGATGCGCACGTCGAGGTCCGGCGAGCTCGGGTCGAGCACGCTCGCCGGCCCGCCCGAGAGCACGATGCCGCAGGGATCGAAGGCGCGAACCGCCTCGAGACTCGTCGTCCCGGGCTGGATTTCGCAATAGACGTGTTGCTCGCGAATGCGCCGCGCGATCAGCTGCGTGAACTGCGAGCCGAAATCCAGGATCAGGACGCGGTCCCGCTCGGCGGGGAGGTGGTCGGCGGGGGTCATGCTGCGCTGGGGGTCCTCAGTCGATACGGTAATTGGGAGCTTCCTTGGTGATGATTACGTCGTGGACGTGGCTCTCGCGCAGTCCCGCGGCGGAGATCCGCAAGAAGCGGGCGCGCTTTCGCAGTTCCGCCAGGTTCTCGGATCCCGTGTAGCCCATGCCCGCGCGCAGCCCGCCCATCAGCTGGTGGATGTTGCTCGTGAGGCTTCCCCGGTAGGGAATGCGGCCTTCGATGCCTTCGGGCACCAGCTTGTTCGCATCGCTGACCTCGGCCTGGAAATAGCGATCGGCGCTGCCGTCGGTCATGGCGCCGAGCGAGCCCATCCCGCGATAGACCTTGTACGGGTGCCCCTGGTAGAGCACGACCTCACCCGGCGCCTCGTCGGTGCCGGCGAAGAGCGATCCGATCATCACGGTCGATGCGCCGGCGGCGAGCGCCTTCACGAGATCGCCCGAGAATTTGATGCCGCCGTCGGCGATCACCGGAACGCCATGGCGACTCGCGACCTGCGCGGTCTCGAGCACCGCCGTGAACTGCGGAACCCCGACGCCCGCGACGATGCGCGTGGTGCAGATCGAGCCGGGTCCGACGCCGACCTTCACGGCCGAGACGCCCGCCTTGATCAGCGCCTCGGCGCCTTCGGCGGTGGCGACGTTGCCGCCCACCACCGGCAGCATGGGAAAGTGATGGCGCAGCTCGGCGACGGTTTCGAGCACGCCTTTCGAATGCCCGTGCGCCGTGTCGACCACGATCACGTCGACCCCGGAATCGACGAGGGCCTGCGCGCGCTCGAGCGTCTCGCTGCCGACGCCGACCGCGGCGCCGCACAGCAGCCGCCCCATGCCGTCCTTGCTCGCGGACGGGAAGCGTTCGGTTTTCTCGATGTCCTTGATCGTGATCAACCCGCACAGCCGCCCCGCGGCGTCCACGACCAGCAGCTTTTCGATGCGGTACTGATGCAAGAGCTCCTTGGCCCGCAGCATCGTGGTGTTGGGGGGGACGGTGACCAGCCCCTCGCGCGTCATCACGCTCGAAATTTCCTGGTGGGTGTCGCGGACGAAACGCAGATCGCGATTCGTGAGGATGCCGACCGCCTTGCCATCGCGTGTCACGGGCACGCCGGAGATGCGGTAGCGCGCCATCACCTCGAGCGCTTCGTAGATCTTCTGCTCGGGGCGCATCGTGATCGGGTCGACGATCATGCCCGATTCCGAGCGCTTGACCTTGTCGACCTCGCTCGCCTGCGCGGCGAACGCCAAATTCTTGTGGATGATCCCGATGCCGCCGTTTTGCGCCAGGCAGATCGCGGTCTCGTGCTCGGTCACGGTGTCCATGGCCGCGGAGACGAGCGGAATTTCGAGGCTGATTTCGCGGGTGAGCGCCGTGCGCAGGTCGGCATCGCGCGGGAGAATGAGGCTCTCGCCAGGCTCGAGGAGGACGTCGTCGAACGTCAACCCCTCGCGAATGCGCGTCTCGGCCATGTCGGGTTCACCCGCCCCGGGATGGCCGCGCAGTCTAGTCGCCCGCTGCCGGACGGTCAACCTGCGCGGCACCGACGAACGCGAGGGCTTCGCGCGTCACGTGCGCCTGTTCGCGCAGCAACGCTTCGAGAATGCGGCACGCAGCGCGTGGCTGCGCGTCGGCAAAGCGCTGGAAGGCCTCGCGCCCGAGGTGCAGGACGCGTGCGCGAGACAATGTCTCGGCGCGCGCCTCGCGCACGCCGTCGACCACGAGCGAATTCGCGCCGAGCGTGTCGCCCGGCCCGAACTCTCCGCGCGCTCCGTGTGACTCGCTCGTGAGGCCGATCTGGCCCTCCGTCACGAGCAGCAGTCCGTCGGCGGGATCCCCGACGTCGAACAGCCGCTCGCCGGCGGCGAGTTCGAGCGGTTCGAGCGCGTCGGCGAGCGCCTCGCGCTCGGCGTCCGCGAGAGTCGCGAGCAGCGCAAAGCGCTGCAGGGCGACGCCGCTCACGGCAGCACGCGCTGAAGCATCTCGCGCAGCAGGCTGCTCGATTTTTCGAAGCTCTCGAGCGGAATCAGGAAGAGCGATCCCTGATCGAGGAGCGAAAGATTCTCGCGCACCTCCTCGGGCACCACCCGCTCGCCCTTTTCGAGCAGCAGCAGGGAGAAGGTGCGGGCGCGCGGCAGACGGCGCAGCGCCTCGAGGGTGGGCCGCACGGCCTCGACCGCGCGGCTCGCCGGCCCCGACAGCAGGAAGAGCGCTCCCAGCGCGCCGTGGCCGGCCACCGGCCACAGCGGTGCGAAACGCTGCGCAACGGGCGTATGCAGCAGCTCGATCGCGAGATCCTCGCCCAGGACGATGCGGCCGAGGGGCGTGAGATCGTCAGCGGAGTAGGAGCCCGTGGTGAAGCGCTCGTCGATCTCGACCCCCGGGAGGCGGGCGAGCATGCGCACGAAATCCCGCGTGGCGCCGGCGTCCGAGGCCACCACGAGCAGTTTCGCATCGCGCGCGCGGGTGCCCGACGGTACGCCCAGCTGCATCCACTCGCGCAAACGCGCGACGTGGGCGGGCGCGAACAGGCCCGCCTCGGCTTCGGCCGTCTCGCCCGGACCGGGGCCGCGGCGCAATTCGATCATGCCCCTTCGGATCAATGTGTGCAGGGTGCGCAGGACCTGATAATCGGGATAGGAGCAGTGGTCGACGACATCCTGCACGCGGGAGTAGAGCTCGAGAACGACGAGCACCTCCTGCGTGAGCGGGTGGATCACGTTGGG
The DNA here is from genome assembly GCA_031405455.1 of Deltaproteobacteria bacterium. Taxonomy (GTDB): domain Bacteria; phylum Myxococcota_A; class UBA9160; order UBA9160; family SMWR01; genus DATBRV01. The sequence goes on from JANNIY010000017.1 coordinate 16,526, forward strand.
CAGGGCCGAGCGCTGGATGCACAGCGTCACGTGGGAGGAGAGCGGCGGCAGATCGATCGCCAGGCGCCCGCACTCCTCGCTGTGGCGCTTGCCCTCGCGCAGCAATGCGCGGGTCGGGCGCTGGATCGTCGCGGGTTCCGTCACGGGTTCGGGCCGAAACCGGAAGTGGCCGCGATCCCAGGCGAGCAGCCGATAGAG
>JANNIY010000018.1:0-41650 GCA_031405455.1 Deltaproteobacteria bacterium
CCAGATCTCGGTGAACTTCTGGGTGACGAAGGGCTCGCTCCGCGTAGGGGTGGATGGCAGCGAATCGTTGCGGTTCTCGGGGATCTACAATGCCGATCGCCGCACGGGCAATCGCTTCGATCCGACGACCGATACGTTCAAGGCCCGCCTCGGTGGGCGCGAGCTGCGGGTCGATCCGGGCGAATTCGTGGGTACGGACCAGGTCATGTCGTTCCAGAGCGCGAGCGGAGTCGTGCCGAGCGAGAGTGTCAGCCTGGACGCGGACAGGCAGATCGTCTCCTGGTCCACCGGAAGCGACACCCTCAATGAGGTCGTGCCCGGCGTGCTGTCCCACACGGTCACGATCGGCGACCACGCCTACCGGCTGCTGCTCTCGCTCGACGCGAAGGGTGGCTTCAAACCGGCGCTCGCCTTCGAGCGCACCGCCTTCGTGCTGAGCCGCGGTTCGCTGGCGGTGGTGGGCCCCGGGCTCGACACGGCGAAGCTCTCACTGCTGCTTTCGGACCGGAGCCTGTCGTACGAGGGCGGCGTCAGCACGTTGCGCATCCGAATCCTCGATGGCGCGACCGAGCTGATGGACCGCGACTTCACCGCGCTCGGGGGCATCGCGACTCCCGGCATCGACTCCAGGACCGGTAAGCCGACGATCGCGTTCCGAACACTTTCGGACCTGGCGCTCACGGATCGGGTCTCGCTGTCCTACTCGAGCAGCAAGGGTACCGTGAAGCTCTCGCTCTCGGGCATGAACCTCGGGGCCATGACCGACGGCGAGGCACACCTCACCTTCGAGCTCACGATTGGCGACCGCGTCTACACCACCGAGGTGACGTACTTCGAGGCGTCGCCGGGGCGCTACGGAATCGCAATTCCGTAGCTGGCTGGGCAGGCGGCAGCGGCCGCACGCGCCGCCGCGAGGCGAGTGCCGCAGGACTCGTCGACCGATCTACGGTGAGGATGCTGGGGCACACGGGGTCGAACGCGTCTGCTAGCTGTTCTTCTCCGCCGCCTCCAGCAGCCCTTCCAGACGCCGAACGGTGTCGACGAATTCGTTCACGAGATCGTAGACCACGTCGCGCGTGGGTCGGATCTCGTTCATGCGGCCCACGATCTGCCCGACCGGGATGCCCACGAGCTCGCGCGCCCGCGATTGCTCGTTGCGCGCAAAGTGGCCGATGCGCGACTGCGCGTCGGCGTTGAGCATGAACTGGAGGGGCATCGGCAGCGGCCCGGGCGAATCCGGCGCGTCCCACGCCTCCGTCCAGGGCGTGCGCAGCAGACGCGCGGGCTTTCCCGTCATGCTGCGCGAGCGCACGGTGTCGCGGGATGTCGCTTGCAACAGCTTTTCCGCGAGCACGGGGCTCGCGTCGGCCTCGGCCACCGTGAGCCAGATCGAACCCGTCCAGACGCCCTGGGCACCGAGCGCGAGCCCGGCGGCCGCCTGGCGCCCGCAGCCGATGCCGCCCGCGGCGAGCACCGGTAGCGGCGACACCGCGTCGACGACTTCGGGGATCAGCACCATGCTCGAAACTTCGCCGGTGTGGCCGCCGGCTTCCCAACCCTGGGCCACGATCAGGTCGACGCCGAGCGCCGCCTGCTTACGCGCCTGCGCGACGCTGCCGACCAGCGCCGCCACGCGCACGCCGTGCGCGTGCGCCTGGTCGATCACGTCCTTGGGCGGCGGCCCCAGTGCATTCACCAGCAACTGGATCGGGTGCTTGAGCGCGATCTCGACGTGGCTGCGGCCGCCGCTCTCCGACCAGCCGAGCAGGGAATCGATCCGTCGCACGAACGTTTCCGGGAGCTTCGGCACATCGAAGCGCGTGAGCACCTGCTCGATCCATTCTTTGTGACGCTCGGGCAGCATCTTCTCGAGGTCGACCTTCGAGAAATCACCGCCCTCGCCGCGCGCGTAGCTCGCAGGCATCACGACGTCGACGCCGTAGGGCTTGCCGCCGATGTGGTCGTCGATCCAACGCAGTTCGATTTCGAGCTGCTCGGGCGAGAAGGCGAGGGCGCCCAGTACGCCGAAGCCTCCCGCCTGGGAAACGGCGGCGACCACGTCCCGGCAGTGGCTGAAGGCGAAAATCGGGACGTCGATCCCGAAGGCATCACAGAGCGGGGTGCGCATGGCGGGGTTCCCTTCGAAGCGGTTCGGGCCGCTACTCGTCGTCGGCGCGCTCGGCAGCCAGTTTTTTCGCCCACGGATAATCGGGCTTGCCGCTCGGGCTGCGCTCGATGCGCTCCACGAGAATCAGCGAGCGGGGGATCTTGTAGCCGGCGATCTTGTCGCGGCAGTGGGACGCGAGCGCAGCCAGCGTCGGAGTGCGATCCGCGCGCGCCTGTACGACGGCCGTGACGCGTTCGCCCCAGCGCGGGTCGCGGACACCGACGACGACCACGTCGAACACGTCCGGGTGCGCTTTGAGCGCGGATTCGACCTCTTCCGGAAACACCTTCTCGCCGCCCGAGTTGATGCAGACCGAACCGCGTCCGAGCAGCACGATGCTTCCGTCCGCCTCGAGTGTCGCGAAATCGCCGGGGATCGCGTAACGGCGACCATCGACATCGACGAACGTTTCGGCCGTCTTCTTCGCGTCCTTGTAGTAGCCGAGCGGGAGATTGCCGATGCGCGCGAGCTTGCCCACCACACCCGAGCCCGGGGCGAGCGGGCGGCCGTCAGCGTCGACCACCAGCGTGTCGCGCCCCGGGCGCACGCGCACGACGCCGGTGCTCGCCGCCGAGGATTCGCCGGCCTGGTAGAGCGACGTGCCGTGAAAGCCGGTCTCCGAGGCGCCGACCGAATCCGTGACGATCATGTTCGGGAAACGTTCCTTGAACTCCTGCTTCACCGATCGGGAGAAGACCGCCGCCGTGCTTGCGAGCACGAACAATGAACCGACGTCACGCCCCGCGCTTCCCCCGGCCAGCGCCTCGATCAGCGGCCGCGCCATCGCGTCGCCCGTGATCGAAAGTGTCTGCACGCGTTCCTTCTCGATGCTGCGCCAGACGGCATCGGCGTCGAACGAACGGTCGCAATAGAGCACGACCTTGTTGCCGGTGAACAAGGCGTTGAACGTTCCCCACTGGGAAGCGCCGTGCATCAAGGGCGCGATCGCCATGCTGACGAGCGGCGTCGGGCCCATCTTCGCCGAGAGATCCTCGGGCTTCGTCGCCGGAATGCCGGTGGCGTGATCGATGCCTCCCCCCAACGTGAAGATCACATCCTCGTGCCGCCACATCACGCCCTTCGGCATGCCGGTCGTGCCGCCGGTGTAGAGCATGTAGAGATCGTCGGGCGAGCGCGGCCCGAAGCTGCGCGCCGGCGAAGCGGCGGCGAGCGCCGCCTCGTACCCGACTGCACCGATGGCCTCGAAATCCTCGTCGCTTTCGTCGTCGATCGTGATCAGATGCCGCAGGAGCGGCATCTCGTCCTTCACCGCCGCCAGGCGCGGGGTGAAACTGCGATGATGGATGACGGCCTTGAGATCGGCGTTTTCGAAGAGATAACGAAGTTCGTCCTCGACGTAGCGGTAGTTCACGTTGATCGGCACGGCGCGCAGCTTGTAGGCGCCGAGCATGCTTTCGACGAACTCGACGCAGTTGAAGGCGTAGATGCCGACGTGATCTCCGGGCCCGAGGCCCGCCGACGCGAGGTGGTGCGCCAGACGATTCGAGCGTTCTTCGAGCTGGGCGTAGCTGCGGCGCGCACCGCCGCAGACCAATGCCTCGCGGTCGGGAACGAGGTCGACGATCCGCTCGACGAGATCGGCGATGTTCCACTGCATGGACGGATTCTCCCGCATCGCCGGCGGCCCGCGCCAGTTCAGATCGACGGCGGCGCCGCCTCGCGCGCCAGGCGCGCCCCGATGCGCGCCAGCTGGACCGGCGCCGATCCGAGGGTGAGCTCGAGCTGCTTCGCCCAGCGGTAATAACGGTGCAGCGGGTAGTCGATGTCGATGCCGATGCCGCCGTGCAGGTGCTGCGCCGCGTACCCGACGAACTGGCCGCCTTCAGCTGCCCAGTACTTGGCCACGGCAACCTCGTCGCTGGCGGGCAGCTCCTGCTCGAGACGCCAGGCGGCGAGCCAGGTCGTGAGCCGCATGGCCTCGACGTCGATGAAGGCATCGGCCGCCCGCGTGTGGACGGCCTGGAAGCTGCCGATCGGGCGGTCGAACTGCACGCGGCTCGCCGCGTACGTCGCGGTCATGCGCAGCGCACGGTCCGAAATGCCCAGCTGGAGGGCGCAAGTCGCGGCGGTCGCGCGATCGGTGAGCCACTGCACGATCTCCGCCCCCTGCGCGAGATCGCCCACGATCTCGTCCGCTGCGACGCGAACCGAGCTGAGCGTGAGCAGGGAGTGGCGTTCGTGATTGGTCGTCTGTTGCGCTTCGAGGCTGACACCGGAGGCGGACGGATCGACGAGAAACGCGCCCACACGACCCTCGGCGCCGCGCGCGGGCACGAGAATGCGTTGCGCAACGTGGGCCGCCGGAACGCAGATCTTCACGCCATCGAGCAGGCAGGCGCCGTTCTCGGCGCGAAACGTCGTCGTCGGCCGCGCCGGCTCTTCGTTGCCGGCTTCGAGCAGGCCCGCGCTGAGGATCACCTCGCCACTCACGACACCCGGAAGCCAGCGCTGCTGTTGCGCCGGGCTGCCGAACCGCGCGATCGGCAGCGCTCCCATCACGAGCGTGGCGAGCGCCGGCACGGCTGCCAGCGTGCGGCCGAATTCCTCGAGCAGCAGGCAGGTCGTGAAGAACCCGAGGTTGCTGCCACCGAAGGCCTCGGGTAGCCCGACGCCGAGCAGATTCGCGCGCGCGAGTTCTCGCCACAATTCGAGATCGAGACCGTCGGCGCTCGCCTCGACCTGCTTGAGGCGCTCGTGGCTGCAGCGGTCCTCGAGGATCTTGCGCGCGAGATCGCGAACTTCCTGTTGTTCCTCGGAGAGAGAAAAGTCCATGGGGTTTCCGCGCCTCAGTTCTTGTAGTGCGGCAGGCCGAGCGCCGTCATCGCGATGATGTCGCGCTGCACCTCGTTGGTGCCGCCGCCGAAGGTGAGGATCAGCGTGTTGCGGTACATCATCTCGATCCGGCCCTTCAGAATCGCGCCGGGGGAATCCGCACGCAGCACACCCTGCGCGCCGAAAATTTCCAGCAGCGCGCGATAGGCCTCGACGTAGAACTCGCTGCCGAAGACCTTGACTGCGGAGGCGTCGGCCGGGTGGAGCTGACCGTGTTGCAGGGCCCAGGCCTGCTTCCAGTTCATGAGCCGCAACACCTCGAGCTTCGCGTGGAGACGCGCGAGGTTCGCTTGCACCCAGGGTTCGTCGATCACGCGGCGGCCGTCGGCGAGCTTGGTTTCCTGCGCCCAGCGCCGCGCTTCGTCGAGGTTTCGGCGCATGGGCCCGACGTTCATCAGCGACACGCGTTCGTGGTTGAGCTGCCCCGTGATCAGCGACCAGCCGTTGTTCTCACCGCCGATCAGATTCTCGGCGGGGACGCGCACGTCTTCGAAGAAGGTGGCGTTGGTGCGGATGCCGCCGAGCGTGCTGATCTTCGTGATCGTGAAGCCCGGCGAGGAGGTCGGCACCAGGAAGACCGAGATCCCTCGGTGTTTCTTCGCGTTCGGGTCCGTGCGCGCGGCGAGCCAGATGTAATCCGCATGGTCCGCGAGGCTCGTCCACATCTTCGCGCCGTTGATCACCCAGCCGTCGCCGTCGCGCTCGGCCCTGGTCTTGAGCGACGCGAGATCGGTGCCGGCGCCGGCTTCGGAGTAGCCGATCGCAAACAACATTTCGCCGCGCAGGATCTTGGGAAGGAATTCCTGGCGCTGCGCGTCACTGCCGTAGCGCATCAAGGTCGGGCCGACGGTGCCGAGCGTGAGAAAGGGCAGGGGAAAGCCCGCGCGCTGCACTTCGTCCGAAAACAGGTACTGCTCGATGGGTCCGCGCGCCTGACCGCCGTATTCCTTGGGCCAGCCGATCCCGAGCAGCCCGTCCGCCCCCATCTGGCGCAAGGCGCGGCGAAACCCCGGGCTGCCGCCCTCGCTGCCGCGCATTTCGGCGAGCAACTCGGGGGTCACGAGGCGCACGAGATAGCCGCGCAGGTGGTCGCGGAAGGCGTTCTGCTCTTGGGTGAGATCGAGATACATGGAGCGTCCTCGCCGCGGGGATCGCCGACGGCGCGAGGCTCGCCCGGCGTCCGCTGGCCTGGGTGAAACATGTTCTAGCGGCGCGAGGTTACGCCCGCTGACCCGCTTTGTCCACCGCGCAAGGCTTGCCGGTCCGTCGGGAACGTGTTGTCATGCGCCCGTTCCGGTGAGCCCGGCATCGATTATGGTTGGCGACGGCGGGCCAGTGCGGGCCGAGGCCGAGGAGAGTGTGAGATGAAGATCGTGATCGACTATGACCTGTGCGAAGCGAACGCCGTCTGCATGGATACCTGCCCCGAGGCCTTCCGGGTCGAGGAGGACGACACCTTGACCGTCCTGATCGAACGCCCGCCCGAAGCCCTGCGCAAGAAGGTCGAAGAAGCGGTGCGGCTGTGCCCGCGCCAGGCCATCACGCTCCTCGAGGACTGAGGCGCCCGCGCTGCCGCGCGCTCGCACCCCCACCCCAGGGATTTTCGCGATTCTCCCGTCGAGGCGGCCTTCCGGGCCGAGGCGCGCGCATTTCTCGCGGCGCATCCGCCCGCGAAGATGCCGGATTATTTCGGGAGTGCGGACAGCGAGCGTGCGAACGGCGTTGGCGCCGACGCCGCGTCGGCGACGCTCGCGCTCTGGCGCTCCTGGCAGCAGACGCTGCACGCCGACGGCTGGGCGGCGATCACCTGGCCGCAAGCGTTCGGCGGGCGCGGGCTCGGCCCCATCCAGCAGATCATCTGGAACCAGGAACTCGCCGGCACCGGCATGGGCGAGTCCTTGTTCGTGGTCGGGATCGGAATGGCGGGACCGACGATCATCGCGCACGGCTCACCCGAGCAGAAGGCGCGTTACCTGCCGCCGATGCTGCGGGGTGACGAGATCTGGTGTCAGCTCTTCAGCGAGCCGGGCGCCGGATCGGATCTCGCCGCGCTCGCGACGCGGGCGGTCCGCGACGGCGACGACTGGATCGTGAGCGGGCAGAAGACCTGGTGCTCGGGGGGGCACTACGCCGATTTCGGCATCCTGCTCGCGCGCAGCGATCCGAAGGTTCCGAAGCACAAGGGCATCAGCTACTTCCTCGTCGACATGCGCGCGCCCGGCGTCAGCGTGCGTCCGCTGCGTCAGATGACCGGCGGCCTGCATTTCAACGAAGTCTTTCTCGATGGCGTCCGCATCCCCGACGCGCAGCGCCTCGGTCCCGAAGGCGCTGGCTGGGGCGTCGCCATGACGACGCTGATGAACGAGCGCATGGCGATCGGCGGCATTGAGCGCTGGCTCGATTTCGACGCTCTCGTGCGTCACGCGCAGGCGAACCGCGAGCGCCTCGATGCGGTCACGCGGGACGAACTCGCGCGCCTGTATACATGGGTGCGAACGCTCGAACTCTTGAACGCACGCGTGATCACCCAGCTCGGCCAGGGCCGGTTCGCAGCCGCCGAGAGCTCGGTGATGAAGCTCTCGCTCGCACGCATTCTCACGAAGGCCTCGGAGCTCGGCCTGCGCCTCGTCGGCGCCGATGCGCTGGCGCGCAACGGCCCCTGGCAGAATCAGTTCCTCGGCGCGCCCGCACTGCACATCGCCGGCGGCACCGACGAGGTGCAGAAGAACGTGGCGGCGGAGCGTGTGCTGGGGCTTCCGCGCGAGCCGCGCCGCGACCGCGACGTGCCGTTCGACGAGCTGCCGCGGGGCTGAGGGCGGGGATCGAATCGCCCGGGGGTCGGGGGCGCCGCCTTCCCGGTGTCCGTACACAATCGAATTCCAGATCCGCCTCGGACAGCAGGCCGGCCTGCTTCATGCGGACGTGCGTCGGGCGCCGCCGCCAGTCTCTTCTCGATGCGCCTGAAGAGAATCGGGTGGCAGTCCGCAACGTTCGCACCCAGGATCAGGAATACCTCGGCCTCATCGATGTCCGCATAGCTCCCCGGCGGCGCGTCCGCGCCGAACGCGGTCTTGTAGCCGGATACGGCGCTTGCCATGCAGAGCCGGGAGTTCGTATCGAGGTTGTCCGTGCCCAGGAAGCCCTTCACGAGCTTGGCGAGCACGTAATAATCCTCGCTCGCGAGCTGGCCCGAGCCATAGAACGCGACCGAGTCGGGGCCGTGTGTGTGGATGATGCGGCGGAGTTCGCTGGCGGCATGCGTGATGGCGCCTGCGACGGTCGTTTCCGCGAAACGAGCGGCGACGTGCGCTCGCACTTTCGCGTGCGCCAGGCGCCCCGCATTCGCCACGGTGGCCGGCAGCGCTGCCGCCTTCATGCAGACTTCTCCCCGGCTCGATCGGTGCTGCTTATCGCCTCTCACCTTGAGAACGCGCCCGTTCTCGATGCTCACGGACAATCCGCAGCCGACCCCGCAGTAGGGGCAGCCGGTGCGGACTGTTGCGTCCACTGCATGTTTCGGGGTCACGAGATCGGCTGCAGTGCAAGCACCGTACCCGCTCGGAATGCGTGCCGTGGCCAGCGAGAGTGCGCGGGAGTCGACACAGGCATGCGCGCGTCTTGAGCACGCGCCGCTCGATCGCTGCCCAATGCCCGAGCGAATGCGGAGCGGTTGTCGGGCGCGGCTATCCGGACGTCGCCGCCGCGAGTTGGGCGAGCGAAGTGGCGATGTCCCCTGGCGCCAGCATCGCGGTCGGGGTGGCGCGAACCGCCTGCCACCAGGGCGGCGGCGTGAAGTCGGCTGCCATCAGCAGCAGGCGTCGCGCCGTTTGCGCGAATGCGGCGGCATAGTCGGGCGGTCGAATGTCGCGCTCGAGTCGCCGCACCGCCGGATCGCAGCCGGGAAGCGGCGCGCCGAAATCGACCCAACGCGCCAGCGTGTCGGTTTCCGGATCGGGAGCCACGCCCCCTCCTGCCAGGCCAGCGCCGGGTAGCAGCAGCGCCCCCGGCACCGCGTCGGGGCGGCCTCCGGCGAGCAGCAGCGCCACGTAGGCGCCGATGCCGGCTCCCACCAGACAGGCAGGCCCGATTTCGGCCAGCGCTGCGTCCGCGTCGCCCGCCAGGAGTTCCGGGTGATAGGCGCCCCCGCGCAGCGGTCCGGAGGCACCGTGGCCCGCGAAGTCGAGCGCGAAGACCGAACCGGGCCAGAGCGGCGGCGTCTCCAGAAAGTCTCGAGCCGAGCCGCCGAGCGCGTGAAGGCAGAGCAGCTTCGGGCCCGCGGTTTCGCTGAGCGGGTGCAGCGCGAGCGACACGCGTCCGTGTTGAATGGAAATCACGGCTCGAGGAATCCCAGCAACAGCTCCGCCGTTTCGCGCGGGCGCTCCATGTGGACGAAGTGCCCGGCGCCGGGGACGGCTGCGCGTGCGAGATCCGGGACGTGGGCGAGGCGCTCGGCGACGACCGCCTCGGGAAGCCGCCAGCTGTCGGGCTCGCTGCCCACGATCGCGAGCATCGGCACCCGCAGTCCCTTCCAGCCCGGCCCGATCCATTCGGGCCGCCACGGCCCGAAGCCGGTGGCGAATTCGGGGTCGGTCTTCCACACCCAGCCGCCCTCGACTTCGCGGGCGCCGTGATGCAGGAAGTAGTGCAGCCACGCCGGCGACAGCCGGGGGTTCTGTTCGCGCCGCCGTGCAACGAGATCTTCGATGCGGGGATACGGCCGCCAGGCGCGAGCGACCGCCTTGCGTCGACGGTCGAGATAGTCGCGGAAGCGCAGCGGCGCTGGCCGCGGATCGAGCGACCCTCCAGGCGGTGCGAAACCCTCGGGCGGCGGGCCGAAGCCATCGATGTTGACGAGGCGGCGCACGCACTCGGGCGCCCACAGGGCGACATCCGTCGCCTGGCCGCCGCCCCGGCTGTGACCAACGAGGTGCGCGGGAGTGCGGAGCGAACGCAGGAGATTCACGGCATCGGCCACGTCGTTGGGCCAGGCATAGCTATCGACCCACTCCGAATCGCCGTGGCCGCGCGAGGTGAGCGAAAGCACGTGAAAGCGGTCGGCGAGGAGCGGCGCCAGCAGGTCGAAGCCGCGGCCGTGATCGAAGGCTCCGTGCAGCAGTACGACGGGAGTGGCGGATGGATCGCCCCACGCGTCGACCCGCAGGCGCACGCCATCCGAAGTGAAAAAGCGGCTGCGCTCGGGCGCGACTGCGCCGGGGTGGTGGGGTTCCGTCACGGAAGCAGCAGGATAACCGCCGACGCCGTCTCGCGCCGTTCGCCCCTGCCGTATGCCCCGCCCGGATGACGCTGACCTTCAGCCACCTCTCGCTCGTCGTCTGCGTGTGCTTCGGGCTCCTTGCGACGTTCATCCCATCCCACGGAGCGGGTGCCGATCCGTAGTTCTACCGATGGATGGAGGTGAATTCTACGAAGTTTTGTCTCGCAAGACACGGAAGTGTGACATTCGGGCGGATTGTTCCGGCTTTTCGCGCGAGCAGCCTCAAGTTTTCTCGTGGCTGGAGCGATTGGAGTGGGGACAGGAGAATCGCATGAGCTGGAAAAATTTCGCCGGGTCGACGCTGGCGCTGCTCGCATTCTCAGGCGCATGGGGCGCGACGCCGGCAGGAGCGGCTCCCATCACGTTCTATCAGGACGTCGATCTGAGCGGAACCTACACTTCTGGGGAACAGCGCACCGGCGGTAGCAACGGAAATGGTGGCGCGACGTACAACTACGCTTTTGATCTGGACGCCGGGACCCAAAACATCTCGGGTTCCACGATCTCGATCGCATTCACGGTCTGGGACAACAATTTCATTCTCGTGCTGAACGGCGTCACCGTGGTGCCGCTGGATTCGGGTGATCCGGCCGTCTTCGCGCCCACCGTCATCGGGCCGTGGACTGCGAACGTGAACGGACTTCCGCGCCTGCTCATCTCGCTGGACCAAAGCGCGGTTGGCTTCGCAGCGGCACGGACGTCGACATCCAGCGTGCTCACCTCGGGGCTCGTCTACGCGCAGCCCACGATCAATCCGGTATTCGTGAACGGGCAGAACACCATCACGATCGTGAACCCCGACGATATCGGACCCGACGCGCTCACCTTCCTGATCTCGGGAAATGTCCCGGCTCTCGTCCCAGAGCCCACGACCGCATCCCTGATCGGTCTCGGCCTGCTGGGGCTGGCCTGGAGCCGGCGGAGGTAGCAGAGCGGCACGCTCGGCGCCTGCGCGGGTTACGCACGCGAGGGATGGGCGGGTCGCTTGTCCAGGATCTGACGCACGCGGCTGCGAAGATCGCGCGGTGAGAAGGGCTTCTCGAGAAGCGACGCTCCGATCGGAAGCTCGCGGCCCCGCACGCTCGGGTGGCGGAGCTGGCCGGATACGAAGAGGACGGGCACGTCCGGGTGCTCGGCCGCGAGGCGCTCGGCGAGCTCGAAGCCCCCCATGCAGGGCATCACGACATCGCTGACCACGAGCTGGATGTCATCGCCGCTCGTGTTCGCGACGAGGAGTGCCTGCTCGCCATCGGGCGCAACGAGCACGCGGTAGCCAGCGCTCGTCAGGATTCGGCGAAGCCCATCGCGCAGCTCCTTCTGGTCTTCCACGAGCAGGATCGTCTCGCTGCCCGGTTCGGGCGCGGGTTGCTCGGCTCCGGCATTCGACGTGCGCGCTTCGGCGAGCGCCCGTGGCCAGGTGAGCTGGAAGCACGTGCCGCGGCCTCTCTCGCTCTCGATCCGGACGCGCCCGCCGGCCTGCGTGACGAGCGAGTGGACGATCGAGAGCCCGAGACCCGTGCCGGTGGCCTTGGTGGTGTAGAAGGGCTCGAACGCGTGTTCGAGGGTCGCGGAATCCATGCCGATTCCCGTGTCGGTCACCGCGAGCGCGACATCGGAATCGCTCGACGATGTCGTAATCGTGAAAGTTCCAGTGTGAAGCATGGCATCGCGCGCGTTGAGCGCGAGATTGACGAGGATCTGCTCGATCACATCCGGATTCGCCCAGACGAGGCACGCATCAGGCCCGAGCTGAAGCTCCAGCGTCACGTCGCAGCCGAGCATGCGCTGGAACGCGGGGCGCATGCGCTCGATGACCGCGTTCAGGTTGACGCTCTCGAGATGCGCCTGGCTCGGGCGGCTGAGGGCGAGCAGCTGGCGCGTGATCGCCGTCGCCTGGCGGTGGGCATGCTGGATCTGCCCGATTTCGCCGCGCAGGTCGCTGCTTGCCGGAAGCTTCTCGAGCATCAGCTCGGAGTAGACGCCGATCGTACACAGCAGGTTGTTGAACTCGTGAGAAACCGCCGCCGAAAGCCGGCCCACCGCCTCCATCTGATGGGAGAGGCGCAGTTCGGACTCGAGTCGCTCGCGCTGCTCCACCTCGGCGCGCAGCTGTTTGTTGGCTTCGCTCAGTTCGCGCGTGCGATCGGCGACCTGCGATTCTAGCCGGTCGCGGTACTCATTCTTCATGCGCCGGGCGGCCCGTTGCGCATCGCGATGGAAATAGCCGAAGGTCAGGACGGGAACGAGGCCTCCCCAATAGGCGAGCATCAGGGGGTTGCGAAACCATGCGGCCAGGCTTCCCGCGAGCGTCGCCATGAAAAGCGCGTAGGCGAGCAGTCCGTTTGCGCTGCGAATCGCGACGAACGCGGACAACACGGCCATGGCGGATCCCACGGCGTAGAACGGGTGCATGTCGTTCAGCGCCGCCAGCACGAGGAAGTGTCCCGTGACCAGCCAGGTGCTCGCCGGAAGCAGATTGGGGATCGAAGCGGTGGGATCCCCAGCCGACCGCGGAAAGGAAACCGCGGCAATCCAGAGCGCGGAGACGAGCCACCAGGCGAGCCAGGGATCGATTGCGTCGGGGGGCGCGAGCAGGCGCCATACCGGATACAGCAAGCCGGCGAAGAGATAGACCGCGCGAACCCGAGTCGTGTCCTCGCCGACGCGCAGCGCGCTGAAGGCGGCCCCGATTTCCATCGAAGCCATTCTATAGCCGGAAAGCCCGCGAAGGGGAACGGCGCCGCGGCCGGGCGCTAGCCAGCGCGCAGACCGTCCTGGTCCAACCAATCGAGTTCGGGCGGGATCTTGAGCCCGCGGCGCAGTCGCTCGACGAACTCTCGACGCGAGCAGCCGAGGGCATGGAACTGCGGAACCTCCCGCATCACCGCGGCCGCGATCAGCGGCGCGATCCCACGTGCGCAGCGAATCGCCAGGGGATGCAGGCGCGCGCGCAGCCACGCGACGTGGAGGATCTCATCATGATAGATCTCGCCCAGCAGGGAGCGCAGCCGCTCCTCCACCTCGGGCTGGGCGGAAAACAGGCTGCTTTTCTCGCGCAGGATCTCGAAGACGATGCAGCCGACGACCTCGCCGCACAGCACCAGAATCCAGCGCAGACTTTCGGGCACCCACATCATGAGCTGGATCACGGCCCGCTGGCTCAGGCCCGGAGTCTGCATTTCGACGTCGAGCCCGCAGGTGCGACAAAGCTCGACGAGCAGGCGGGTGTGGTAGTGCTCCTGGAGCAGGAGGTGCAGGTAGGCGACCTCGGCTCCCCGGCCATCCGGATGTCGCTGCGCGAAGCGGCGCAGTTCGAGAGCGACGCCGTAACACTCGCCTTCGTTCGCCTCGGCCGCCGTGACGAGCCATGCCGTTCGCATGTCCGGAGCCGGTCCCTTGCCGCCTCCGAAGAGGGCCGTAAAGGCTTCGACATCGAAATCTCCGTGCCAGAGCACCGGCTTGTGTGAAAGCTCTTCGAGATAGGTCTCGCGGCGCGCGAGCGTGCGCGTCGCCAGGTCGAGCGCTCCATCGCGCTCTTCGAGATGCGCCTCGTATGCGGCCAGATGCCCCCCGCGTGCGGCGGGTGCGAGCACGCGAAAGGGATCAAGCAGTCGCGGGGCAGACGGCTGATGTGCGCCCATGGATCTCCTCCGGACGGGAGCCGCGGCCCGTCGTCAGCCGACGCCGCAGGCGCTCTCCGTAAAATGTGAGTGCGTTGCTCGAGAGCAGGCGAATTGCGCGCTCCGGTGTGCCGGCGGCGCGCGCCGCGAGCCCGACACAATCTCGGAGCTGGGCGTCCCAGTGGCCGTAGTCGACCGCCATGGCGCACAGGCGCTCGCCCCATTCTCCGAGAGCCACCGGCAGCCAGCCGGGCGCCGGGTCGTCGGGCTCGCAGGTCAGGAAGATCTGGCCCCGACGGGCGAAATCGATCGGGTCGCGGGTCAGCCGCGGGTGCTCGTTCCGGAACGCCGCGAGTTCGGCGGGGCTGGCCTTTTCCTCGCTTCCCGGCGTGAGCACGCCGAGCAGCCGACGCGCCTTGCGCAGCAGGCCGAGTCCCCCCTTCGCGTCGCGTTCGCGCGCAAATTCCACCAGGAACTCGCCGAGTGAGGGCTCGATGCTCGGATCGAACTTCGCGATGCGCTTCTCCCAGTGTTCGTGCAAGTTGTGAATGAAATCCGGAAACCAACCGGCCCCCGCCTCGAGGAAGCCAAAGCGCAAGCGGGGAAAGCGTTCGAACACGCCATCGAACAAGAGCTGGGCGATCGCCATCTGTTGCGTGCAACGATTGGCAAAGGCGTGAACGAGGGTGAAGCTGTCGAGCTGGTCCGAGCAGCCGCCGGCCAGCTGCACGCCGGGTGCGCCATGTACGCCGAGGGCCACGTCGAGGCGCTCGGCCTCCGCGAAGAGTGGGAAGAAATCGGGATGGGAGAGGGGTTTGGGGACGCGGATTGCCGGGAAGCGGTCGGGCGCGTCGGGATGCGGCCGCGGCAGATGGGGCGCGATGCTCACGGCCGGCATCCCGAGCTCTCCGACACAACGCTGCATTTCGCGCAGCGCCTCCTGCGGGTCTTGCAGGGCGATCGCGCCGACGGGATGCACGCGACCCGAGAAGGCTGCGCAATCTTCGGTGATGTAGTCGTTGTAGGCGCGGCACAGGACGGTGGCGAGATCAGCATCGATCAGCGAGGAAAACGCGAGCGTCATCGATCCGTAGACCACCTGATGGTCGATTCCCTCGCGATCCATGTGCTCGAGGCGGACGCGCTGAAAGAGCCCGCCGAGCGTCGTCTCCTCGTGGTAGGGGCGGAAGGTTCCCTTGCCGTATCCCTCGGGCTGGAGGAAGACGCGTGCGAAATCCGCGCGGCCCGTTTGCGGATTGCGGTCCAGGATCCGGAAGCGCTGTTCACCGTAGCGATCGCGCACGAGCGAAAAACGCGCACGGTAGGGCTGCGGGATGTAATCGAAGAAAACCGCGGGGTTTTCGCACTTGTGGCTGTCGGCGTCGATGACCGGGTGACCGAGGAACATGTCGCTCGTCCTCCTGCCCCGTTATCGACGCCGGACGACGAGCCTTGAGCTGCGGTGTTGCGCGCGCGTTCGAAGCCGCGTGTTCAGTGCAAGTATGCTTGCACCCGCTGCGTGCGTGAGTCGGGACTGCGCGGGCAGACGCGCGCGAAACCGCGAGCGCATGGTTTACGCGCAGTCTGGCCTGCAACTTTGCTTGCGGAGGCTACTCGGGCGGAGGAATCGGGTTGTCGCTGCGGGGTGGCAGAGAGGGTCGGCTGCGCAGCATCTGTTGGATCGCCTGCCGCGAGACTGCGAGCAGGCGTGCCGTCTCGCTGAGACTTCCCCTGGCGAGGGCGAGCGCTTGCCGGACCATCACGTTCCGGAGACGCGCCTGGAGCGTGCGCAGCGGAACGCGACCCACGCTGGCCGCGATCAGCGCTTCGAGCGCAGGGGCCTCCCGGATAGCGCACTCGATCGCGTGTTGTAGCTGCTCGAGAGAGAAGGGTTTCGCGACGAATGCGCGTACGCCGAGCTGTGCGAGTCGAAAGGTCTGTTCCGGGGAAGCGCGGCCACTGATGACCACGCAGATCGGCTTCGGCCACAGACGCGCCGCCGCCTCGATCACCCCAAAGGCGAGCTGATCCGGAAGATGGAGATCGACGACGAGCAGGTCGGGAGATGCGGCGAGCAGGGCATTGGCTTCCCGCGCGGTACCGGCTTCGAGCGGTCGCGAGCCCCAATTGCGAACGTGGCGTGCGATTGCAGAACGCAACGGTGCGTTGTCTTCGACGATCAGCACGCGCCTCGGCATGCCGGGCCACGATGACACGCTCGCAGTATACCCAACGAGGCCAGCGCCAGCGGCTTCGAGACTCGCTGGCAGCGCAATTGGCGCGGCTGGGGGCGAATGCCCCACATCGCTCAGCTCAGCGCGGCGCGTGCATCGCGGTGTTCGTCCGGGGGATCGGATCGCGACCCCTGGAACAGCTGTCCGATCTGGAGTCCGAGTCCCAGCAGCAGGCCGCGCAGCTCGCGCGTGAGAAGTTCTCGGATGCTCGTCGGCAACGGCAGGAAGACGATGCCCAGGTCGTGTCGTCCATCGGCGCGTACGAGGCAGCGCACCACGCGACCGGAAATTTCGATTCGTCCCGGAGACTCCGTCAACGGCAGCCAGAGTTTGACGTTGGTGTTGTGTTCGAGCCGACGCGCGCTCGCGAGACCGATGCCGCCGATCGAAAAACTGAGCGCGTACTCCGAAGAGACGCTCCCCTGCGCCTCCATATCGACCAGAAAGCAGCATGGAACGCGTACGTCGCGAGGTCCGCCGGAACGAGCGGCGATCACCTCGTCGATGCGAAAACGCACGTGCTCGGCCGTCGCCCTCCGGTCGATCAGGCCCACGATCCCGAGACCGCGCAGGCGCCAGAGGTCGAGCCCAGCGGTGCTCGCAGGGCTGATGCCGAGGATGGGCACAGCGCGCAACCAATGACGCTTGCGTACAGCTTCGAGTGTCTCCTCGCCGCTTCCTGCGCAGACCGGAATGATCATCAGCTCGGGCGACGGGAGCAACGAGTCGAGTGTCGCGGCGAGCGGCGCGTCGAAGAGCGGGGCGAGCGGCTCGCGGGCGGCGGCGCGTACGATCGTCGACAACTTCGTCGTTCCGAAGCACGGATCCTCGAGAATGAAGACCCGCGCTGCGCTTCCGTTCTCGCCCACTCGGCCCCCTTCGCGCCTGGGTTGCATTCCGCGAGCGGAATCGAACGCATCACCCGGCGACTCGCTGAGCAGGGGATTCATCGGCCCCCGCGAGCGTCGGCTCTTGAGTAGTTCGTCATGATCCCGAGTTGTGTTTCACGGATCCGGGTCAATTGTTATACGGAGGCACGCGGGGACTTCTTCAGTTCGCGATTGTATTCGACCGAAGCGCGGGACGTGGATGAACTGTGATGAAAATTGCGAGCGTTGATGGTTTCTGCGAAAGCAGGGTCGGCGGCAGCGTGCTCGGCGCGGTCGAAGCGGACGCGGGTTTCCGCGCAGCGCGCGAAGCGCCGCGGCCACACGAAGCGACTTCGTGTGGGACGGCTCGCCTTCGACGGGGGCGCGCGGTCAGGGAAGTGGCAGGGCTTGCGATGGGGGCGATCGTCCGCGCAGGGAAGGCGCCGTCGCGGGCTTCGGGGGAGCAGCGCTCGGCCGCAGGAGCGGCGGGAAACTGCGGGAGAGCCGAATCCGTAGAACCACCTATATCAAACGACGATTCAGTTGCTCTAAACTGCAATTGGACCGAGAATGCCTGGGGGGGCTGATGCGTTCCACGATCCTACTCGTCGAAGACCATGAGGTTCTGCGCGACGGAATCCGCAGCCTCATCGAGGCGACGGACGATTTTCAGGTCATCGCCGAGGCGGCGGACGGCGCGACCGCGGTAGAGCTCGCGGAGAAGCACAAGCCGGACACCGTGGTGATGGACATCTGGTTGCCACGCCTTTCCGGCATCGAAGCCACGCGCAAGATCACCCAGGGGTCCCGCACGCGCGTGCTGATTCTCTCGCAACACGAGAGCTGGAGCTATGTCGAGGAGGCGCTCAAGGCCGGAGCGGCGGGCTATCTGGTGAAGACGTCACCGGGGACCCAGCTGCTCACGGCGCTGCGCGCCATCCGGTCGGGGAAGCGGTATCTCTCGCCCGACATCGCTGGGCGCGTCGTCGACGCGGTCGTGCGGCCCGAACGCAGCGCAGGGTCGCCGGTCGGCGCCCTCTCGGGGCGGGAACGGGAGGTCCTGCAATTGATCGGCGAGGGGCTCTCGAGCAAGGAGATCGCCGATTCCCTCGGCGTTTCCGCACGCACGGTCGAGGCGCATCGGGCGAGCGTCATGCACAAGCTCGACATCCACAAGGTGGCGGGCCTGGTCCGTTTCGCGATCCGGGAAGGCATCATCGCCGCCTAGCGGCGATCCCGGTGGCTCGGGCTCCCGTGAATCACCGGGGGGCCGTCCGTCGAACGAAGCGGCCGACTGCGTAGGAGCACGCATCAAGGCGCGCCCCCGCGGCTCCGAATCTTCCCTTTATGCTGCGCAATCTCGGCGCATCCCGACTCCGCCGCTGCGATCTCCAGCGCCGCCTCCACGGCGACGCGGCGCGCTAGTCCGATGCCCGCCCTATTCGAGCGCTTCTTCAAGAGCGAGCGTCGGCGGGCGCCGCGGATCGCGGATGATCTTTCGGTCACGATCCACGTGGACGGTGTCTCGGATCCGATCGAAGGCGTTGCGCGCGACCTGAGCATGGGCGGAATCTGCGTCGCCACGCGCAGCACGTTCGCCCACGCGAACTCCATGCGAATCGTTCTGCAGCCGACCGGCCAGGCCGTCTCGCTGGTGGCCAAGCGACTCTGGCAGCAGTACGAGCCCGGCGAGAAAGTCGTGCTCACCGGCTTCGCGTTCGAGACGTTGAGTGAGGCCGAACGCAAGACGATTGCCGAGTTGCTGTCGGCGTCGGTTCAGCGAATTTCCGAGATCCTCCGCAGCAGCCGGCTGCCAGAACTCGGTCTCGCCGACGTAATGGGGATCGCGGAGGTGGTTCGCTTCCGCAGCTTTCGCTCGGGTCATGTCATTTATGGCTGTTCCGCGCAGGATCACTCTGCGGGCTCGCTCTACATCGTGGAGGAAGGCCGGGTCTCATTGCACGTAGCGAGCGAGCAATCGCGCAACATGGCGATTGCCCTGACCCAGGAAGGCGACATCATCGGCGGAATCGACACCAGCCTGGGTGCATCGTTGCGCGAAGTCGCGATCGCCGAGGGCGATGCGCGATTGTTCGAGATCGGCCGAAGCGGCTTCGATTATCTCCGGCGCCACCGGGCGGAGCTCGCGCTCGAGCTCGCGAGCGCGGCCTTTCGCGCCACTTCGTCCCGGCTCTGCGCGGCCCTGCTCGAGGCGTCCGAGTCCCGGGCGGTGGGATCCGCTGCGCATGCGCCCCGAGAGGCGAGCTCGCTTCTCTGACGAATTCGGCGCTTCCGCGGGTGCAGGCCCGTATTTCGACCCAACGCTCGTGGCAGACGCGCGCGCCGTCCGGCCTCAGGGCGCGCCGAGGTAGTCCATCTTTCCGAGCTCGACGCCGCCGTGGCGCAGCAGGGCATAGGTCATCGTCACGTGGAAGAAGAAGTTCGGCAGCGCGAAGTGCTTCAGGAACAGCTCACCGCTGAAGGGCAGCGTGCGGCCGGGGCCGAGCGGTAGCAGGATCTCGCGCGCCTCGGAGCCGTCGATCTTAGCCGCCGGCAGCGACTGTGCGTACTCGATCGTCTTCCGGAGGCGGGCGCGCAGCTCATCGAGCGACGCCTCCTGGTCTTCCCACTTCGGCGGCTCGATCCCGGCGAGCCGCGCCACGCAGTTCTTCACGGCGTCGCTCGCGATCTGGATCTGCCGCGTGAACGGCAGCATGTCCGGCGCGAGCCGCAGACCGAGGAAATTGTTGGGATCGAACTTCCTGGCCTTCGCGTAGGCCTCCGCCTTGTCGAGCCAGGCCAGCATGTTGTTCAACATGCGCACGAAAATCGGAACGCTCGCCGAGTGCATCGAGAGGGACATGGGATCTCCAGGGTGGGTGCGGCACTGGAGGGTACAGGTTCCGGCGCTGCGCACACACGGCGGCGCCACGCGCTGCTGTGCCGCCGTTCGCGAGCTTCAGCGTTCGGACTGGGTGTTCGGATCGGACTGGGCGGTGTCGGCGAACGCGAAGAGTGCGTCGAAGTAGCCCTCGTTTCCGTTCCCATCCCGGGCGACGATCGTTGCGATCGCGAAGCGGCGCACGATCCCTTCTGGCGGCACCCCCCAGATTCGTGAATCGACGTCGAAGTGGGCGCGGCCCATGCGATCGATGCGCATGCTCCAGGGCGTGAGCGAAAAATACTGGGTTCCGGCCATGCGGGTGACGTCGACTGCCGCTCCGGACGCGCTCACCACCTCGACCGCAAGCTGTAGCGAGGTTCGATCCGCGAGTCGAAAGGGCCTGCCTGCGACGATCCGGCTGCCCGCGATTGAAACGCGCAGCGCCAGGCGCGAATGGGGACGGTTCTCGTAGAGTTTCCACGCCTCTGGAACGTATCCATCCGGCGAGTAGTTGCGAAACCGTATTGGAATCGATTGAGCTACCCCAGAGCGTGTCCGGACCGCTACCTCGAAGTGCAGATGCGGACCATTCGCGTACCCCGTGCTCCCGCTGTACCCAATCCGATCCCCCGCTTCGACGCTCTGGCCCTCGCGCACTTCGACGCCCTTTCGCAGGTGCCCGTACACCGAGAAGGTGCCGCCGCGGTGGAGGATGATCACCGAGTTCGTCTGCCAGGCGCGTTCCTTCGGCTGGCAACAGTGCGTGAAGCCATCCGTGACGCGCGCAACCGTTCCGGGTTTCGCGGCGAGAATCGGCGTGCCCTCCGGCATCACGAAATCGAACGCAAACTCTTCCTCACCCGTGTGGCTCAACTGTCCCGCCACCCCCTGGCTCACGATCCAGTGTACGCGCCGGTCGAACGGCAGCAGAACCAGCGGCTCCCGGGCGTGCTTTGGGGCGATCGGCGCAAACGAGAGCCAGCGAGACTGCATCTCGCCGTGTATCCATGCGGCGATGGCGGACGGCGTCTCGCCGCTCGCGAGCTTCGTCTCGATCCCCCGGAGCAGCCCGTCGCGATCGATGCTCGCGGGTGAGCGGTGCATGCTGGCGAGCTGGTCGTCGACCGCATCACGGAATCTCGCCAACATGACCGGATCCGCACCTGCTCGTGCGATCCACGGTAGGATGAAGCACGCGCAGAATGCCAGCCTGGCGAGCCGATTGCGGCGCAGCGAGTGAAGTGTCACGCTCGTTCAACCTAGCACGCGTGTGTAGCTTGCCTCCCAAGCGCAGAAGACTGCTTGCGCGCTCCTGGCGATGGGCTCGGTCGTGCCATGCGCATCGGAGGCTCGAGTCGGACGGAGTGTGAGGCCCGGGCCGGAGACGGCGTTCGCATGCCGGCCGGCTACGCTGGTGCGAACGCAAGCTCTCCTCACCGTCGGAATCTTGGACCGATCGCGAATGACACACAGCCAATTCGGCCACGATCAGTTCGACGAGGCCTATCCGCCGGGGATCGAGGCTTCGTGGTGGCACATCGCCCGCAACCGGGTGATTGCCATGACTTTTGATCGCCACGTAGCGCGCAGCGCGCGCGTGCTCGAAGTGGGTTGTGGCACGGGTATCGTGACGGCGCATCTAAGGAGCGCCGGTTACGACGCCAGCGGGGTCGATCTCGGGATCCCGCGCGGGGGGCTGTTGGCGAGGGAACACCTCGCGCTCGGCCAGGACGCCCTCACGCTTCCCGACGAGTTGCGTTCGGCGATCACGACGCTGGCTCTGTTCGATGTGATCGAACATCTCGCGGATCCACCGGCCTTTCTGCGAAGGTTGCTCGACGCCTTTCCCAATGCGCAACAGGTCGTGATCAGCGTGCCGGCAAGACAGGAGCTGTCGACGAGCTTCGATGCTCATTTCGGCCATCATCGCCGCTACGACCGGCGCTCGTTGCGCGCCGAGCTCGCCGCCTGCGGTCTGGTTCCCGAGGCGGTGAGCTATTTCTTCCACAGCCTCTATCCCGCGCTCGCCGCCAGCATTGGCCTACGCGGTCGGAAGCGCAGCATCCGGTTCACGGCGCCGGCGGTGGGAACGATCTCAGCGCTGAATGCCTGGCTCGGTTCGCTGTTTGCCCTGGAACACCGGCTCCTGCCCGGCGCGCTCGTGGGAACCTCCATCATCGCTGTCGCGCGCCGGAGCTGATCCACGCGAGGCTTCCCTGCGCCCCGGATTCGTGACACGATGGGGTCGAGGGGGAACTCGATGCCGGTTCTGCGCGCGACATTCACGTTCGGGTTTGCGGTGGTCACGCTGCTCGGGGCAGCGCCGTTCGCCGGGGCCGCCGAGCGTTTCGAGAAGGTCTGGTGCCTGCGCTACGCCGAGGCCCCGGACGCGCCGCTCTCGGGGTTGCTGGCAGGCGCGCCGCCCGGCGCGAAGCTGGATCTGCCCTTTGCCATGTGCGTGGCGCGCAGTCCGAGCCAGGTCGTGGTGCTCGACTCGGGCTTCGTGAACCGCAAGCTCGGCGATGCCTTTCACGCCCGCGACTGGGTGGAGTATGGGCCGCTGCTCGCCGAGGTCGGTGTCGCGCTCGACGAGGTAGGCATCGTGACGCTCTCCCATCTGCATTTCGACCACGCGGGAGGCACTTCCCAGTTTCCGAAGGCGAAGTTCATCCTGCAACGGCGCGAGCTCGAGTTTGCGGCGGCTCCGATGCCACACAACAGCGCGGCGCGCTTCGCGTTCACGGCCGAAGATGTGCTTGCCGCCGTGCAGCTCAACTGGCAGGGCAGGGTGATCCTGGTGGATGGCGACGAGGAGGCTGTCGTTCCCGGGGTCGACGTCTACCTGACGCCGGGCCACACGGCGGGCACGATGACGGTGTGCCTCGACACGACGAAGGGGCGCGTTTGTTACAGCTCGGACGCCGTCTACACCTACCGAAATCTCGAAGAGGACATTCCGCTCGGGCTTGCGATCGATTCCTATCAAGCGGTGGAGTCTTTCAAGAAAATCCGGCGCATCTTGCGCGGTGGCACGCTGATTCCGGGCCATGAGTCGCGCATCTTCGCCAAGCCCGAGGAGTTCGGCTTCCGCCGCGTCTCGGCGCATGCCATCGCGATCGTCGAGTAGCCGGAAGCCTGGCGGGCGGATCTTTCTCGCGTGTTCTGGTCTGTTTTCATGCCAGGATTCCGACCTCGTTGCGCTTCCAATCGATCGCTACTGGATTTGCTGCGCGCGTGAGCTGATACTCCCGCCCCCGAGGGTCGCGCGATGCAGTGCCGGAAATGCCAAGCTGAGAATCCGGCGGAGGCACGTTTCTGCCTGCACTGCGGTGCGCCACAGGCGGTCCGCTGCGGTCAGTGCGGCGGCGATTTGCCGCCGGAGGCGCGCTTCTGCATGGCGTGCGGCCAGGCGGTTGGCGGGGCAGCCGCGAACCCGACCGCGTCGACCATCGGAGCATCGGGCCCGCAAGCCGTTCGTTCGCCGCGCAGCGCACCCGCGCCTGCTGCGGCTGCCCCGCCACTTCCGAACACGGTTGGCAATGGCCGCTATCGCGTGAAGCGGTTTCTCGGCGAGGGCGCGCGTAAGCGCGTTTATCTGGCGCGCGACACGAGCCTCGATTCCGACGTCGCCGTGGCCGTCGTGAAAACCGAGGGCCTCGATGCGGACGGCCTGATCCGCGTGCGGCGCGAAGCGCAGGCGATGGGCCGCCTGCGCGACCACCCGAACATCGTTCCCGTCTTCGACATCGGACAGGAGGGCTCGCAGCCCTACATCGTGAGTCAGTTGCTCGAGGGCGGATCGGTCGACGATCGCCTGCGCGAGATCGAGACGCACAAGCTGCCGATCGTCGAGGCTGTGCGGATTGCGCTGCAAATCGCGCAAGCACTCGAGCACGCGCACACGCTCGGCATCATCCACCGCGATCTCAAGCCCGGCAACGTCTGGCTCGCCCGCGACGGCACGGCCAAACTCGGTGATTTTGGCCTCGCGGTGACGCTCGATCAATCGCGCCTCACCCAGGAGGGCATGCTCGTCGGCACCGTCGCCTATATCCCGCCCGAGCAGGCGATGGGCCGCAAGCCCGACGCGCGCAGCGATCTCTACGCGCTCGGTGCGATGCTCTACGAAATGGTTGCCGGTCGCCCGCCATTCCTCGGCGACGATGCGGTGACGGTGATCTCGCAGCACGTGAGCACGCCGCCGGTGGCGCCTTCGTGGCACAACCCCGAAGTGCCCCCGGCACTCGAAGCGCTGATCCAGCAATTGCTCGCGAAAGATCCGGCTGCGCGGCCGCAGCGCGCGGGCGACGTGGTCGAGGCCTTGCAGCGGATCGAGCGAATGCCGGTCGAGGCTGCGGCTCCGCCGCAGGCGACCGGTCGCGCCGCCGATACGCGGCGGCGCGCCGCCTGGGGCCGCTTCGTCGGGCGTCGACAGGAGCTCGAACAGCTGAAGGAAGCGCTCGAAGATGCGCTCGGCGGGCGCGGGTCGATCGCCATGCTGGTCGGCGAGCCAGGCATCGGCAAGACGCGGCTAGCCGAGGAGTTCACCGTCTACGCCCGGCTGCGCGGCGCGCAGGTGCTCGCCGGGCGCTCATACGAAGGCTCGGTCGAGCAGCCCTACTTTCCCTTCGTCGAGGCGTTTCGCCAGTACGTGAAGGCGAGGCCCGACGCCGAGCTGCGTCGCGAGCTCGGTGAGGGCGCGCCGGACGTTGCGAACCTCGTCTCGGAGATCCGCCAGCGCTTCCCGGATCTACCGGCGTCGCCGCCACTTCAGGGCGACGCGGAGCGCCTGCGGCTGTTCGGGAGCATCACCGATTTCCTGCGCGCAGCGACCGCCGCGGGACCACTGGTGCTGCACCTCGACGATCTGCATTGGGCCGATACGCCGTCGCTGTTCCTGTTGCGCCACTTGTCGCGACACCTCGCGGGCGAACGCTTGCTGATCCTGGGGAGCTACCGCGACGTCGAACTCGATCGCACACATCCCCTCGCCGAGGTGCTCGGCACGCTGCGGCGCGAGACGACTTTCCGGCGCGTGCTGTTGCGCGGGCTTCCCACCGAAGACGTCGTCGCCTATCTCACGGCGCTCGCCGACGAGGAGCCGGATCCTGCGATCCAGGCGGCGCGTCGCGCCCTGGCCGAAGCGCTGCATCGCGAGACCGAGGGCAACCCGTTCTTCATCGGCGAGGTGCTGAGCCACCTGGTCGAGAGCGGAAAGCTCTTCTGGGATGGCGCGCACTGGCGCACGAACGTCACCTCGACCTCGGAGCTTGGCATTCCCGAAGGCGTGCGCGAGGTGGTGGGGCGCCGCCTCTCGGCGCTTTCCGAGGCCTGCAACCGCATGCTGACGGTCGCCTCCGCCATGCCCGGCGGCTTCAGCTGGGAGGTGTTGCGCGCGACGGCCGAGGGGGACGATGCGAGCCGGCTCGATGCCCTTGAAGAGGCGCTCGCCGCGCGGCTGATCCGCGAGCGCGACGGCGCGCAGGTGACGAGTTACGAGTTCACGCACGCGCTGATCCGGCAGACGCTCTACGAGGAGCTGTCGGCGCCCCGCCGCGTGCTGCTGCACCGAAACATCGGCGAGCGGCTGGAGGCGCTCTACGCGAGCAATCCCGCACCGCACTTCGCCGAGCTGGCCCATCATTTCTTCCAGGCTGCGCCGGGCGGCGACGTCGAGAAGGCCGTGGACTACGCCGCGCAGGCGGGTGAGCGTGCCATCGCGATGGCGGCCTTCGAAGAGGCCATCACACACTTCGAGCGCGCGCTTCAGGCGTTCGAACTCACGCGCGGAGGTAGCCCGGAGCGGGAGTGCCGCGTGTTCCTGAAGCTGGCCGAAATCCACGCCCGGGTGGGTGCGAGCGAGGCCTCGCGCACGGCGGCGTCGAAGGCGGCGGCGCTGGCGCGTGCGCAGGGCGCTCCCGAGCTGCTGGCCCTGGCGGCGCTGAACTATGGGGGCGAGCACGTCCTGTACATGGCGCTCGACGAGAACCGGGTGCGACTCCTCGAGGAGGCGATGGCGGCCTTTGGCTCGCAGGAGAATGAGTACGTGGTGCGTCTGCTGCGTCGACTGGCGGTCGAATACTCGACCGTGGACACCCCGCGCGCCGCGGCCTGTAACGAGAAGTCGGTCGCCATCGCTCGGCGCATCGGACAGCCCGAGGTGCTCGCGAACGCGCTCTCCGGGCGCTTCCTGGCTCTCGGGTCGACACAGCGGCTCGAAGAGCGCCTGCACGATTCACGCGAGCTGCTCGCGGTGTCGACCCGGGCAGGGTTGAAGTTCTTCCAGTCGATCGGCCATTCGAGCCTGCACTTCGACCTGCTCGAAATGGGAGACGCGACCGGCGCTCGGGCACAGCTCGACGGCTACGTCCGCCTCGCGAAGCAGACGCGTGAGCCGACGGCTCTCTGGCTGTCGGTGGTGTACCAGGGGCTCTGGGCGAACCTCGAGGGGCGCTTCGAGGATGCGGAGCGCCTCGCGAACGAATCCCTCCAGCTGGCGCGACGCTTCGAGCACGATGGAGGCGCGCAGTTTCACGCCATCCTGATCTCGCGGGTGCGCGCCGAGCAGGGGCGTCTCGGGGAGATGATCACCGTGATCGAGGCGATCGTGAAGCGCACGCCGGTCGTCGCGTGGAGCGCCCGCCTGGTTCAACTCTACGCCGAGTTCGGGCGCGAAGACGACGCGCGACGCGAGCTCGAGCTGTTCGCCGCCGACGATTTCGCGAGCGTCCCGACCGACGTCCTGTATCTCGCCTCGCTCGGCTACATCGCCGAGGCCTGCGCCGTCCTGCGGGATGCGAAGCGAGCCGAGGTGCTCTACCGGCTGATGCTGCCCCACGCCAAGCGCAATGTCGTCGTCGCGAACGCGGCCGTGAACGGGCCCGTGGATTGCCAACTCGGCAAGCTCGCTGCGACGCTCGGACGCTACGACGACGCCGCACGCCATTTCGAAGCGACGATCGACTTCGACCGGCGTCTCGGCGCGCGCCCGCTGCTGGCCCGCGCGCAGGTCGACTACGCGCGCATGCTGCTCGAGCGCGCGGGCCCCGGCGATCGCGAACGGGCGCTGCGCCTCGCGAACGAGGCGCTCGGCGTCGCGCACGCGCTCGGTATGAAGCTCGTCACCGAACGCGCGCTAGCGGCGAAGCTCGCGGCGCAGGGCATCGACGGCGCCGATACCCGGCGCTCCGTCTATGCCGTCGCGACCCTCGTGCAGACCGCGCGGCCGGATCTCGCCAGCGAGGCCGCCGCCGACGGCACCGTGACGCTCGTGTTCAGCGACATGGAAGGCTTCACGCGCATGACCGAGAGCCTCGGCGATATCGCCGCGCATCAGATCGTGCAGGCGCACAACCAGATCGTTCGCGAGCATACCGCTGCGCACGGGGGTCGCGAGGTCGAGTTGCGCGGAGACGGTTTCCTGCTCGCGTTTGCGAGCGCGCGCCAGGCGGCGCTGTGCGCAATCTCGCTTCAGCGTGCGTTTGCGGCGCACAATGCGTCGGACGGCGCGCACCCGATTCGCGTTCGCATCGGTGTCCACACCGGCGAGGCCATCAAGGACGCGGAAAAGTTCTTTGGCAAGACGGTGATCCAGGCCTTCCGTATCGCCGATCTCGCGGCGGGGGAAGAGATCCTCACCTCATCCCTCACCGCAGAATTACTGCGCAACGCCGGCGATCTGCGCTTCGATGCCGAGCGCGACGTCGATCTCAAGGGCCTCGAAGGCCGCCATCGCGTCTACGCGCTCAACTGGCGCTAGCGGCCGGGTTCGTTTCCCGTTTGAACACGACGGTGGCGAGCGGCGGAAGGGTCAGAGCGAGGGAATGCGGCTGGCCATGCGCGCTCACCGGCTGCGAGCGGACGCCGCCGAGATTTCCCTGGCCGCTCCCGCCGTATAGCGGTGCGTCGCTGTTGAGTAATTCACGCCAGTGGCCGGCTTGCGGAACACCGACGCGAAAGCCGGTTCGGGCGATGGGCGTGAAGTTGCAGACGACCGCGATCTCCTGTGCGCTCGAGCGTCCGCGGCGGAGATAGGAAAGCGTGCTCTGCTCCGAATCGTCGCAGTCGAGCCAGGAGAATCCAGCGGGATCGCAGTCGAGTTCATGGAGGGCGGGCTCTCCCCGATAGCAGGTGTTCAGATCGCGAAGCCAGCGCTGAAGGCCGGCATGCGCCGGATCCTCGAGCAAATGCCAGTCGAGGCTCGCCTCGTGGTTCCACTCTTTGTGCTGGCCGAACTCCCCGCCCATGAAGATCAGCTTCTTCCCCGGCTGGGTGTACATGTACCCGAGCAGCAGACGCAGGTTCGCGTGTTTCTGCCAGACGTCGCCGGGCATCCTGCTCAGCAGGGATCCCTTGCCGTGAACGACTTCGTCGTGCGAGAGGGGCAGGACGAAATTCTCCGAGAACGCATAGACGCCGCGAAACGTGAGTTCTGCGTGATTGAACTTGCGATGGATGGGATCGCGCGCCATGTAGGCGAGCGTGTCATGCATCCAGCCCATGTCCCACTTGAGGCCGAACCCGAGCCCGCCCGTATCGGTCGGGCGCGAAACCTTTGGCCAGGCCGTCGACTCCTCGGCAATCGTCTGCACGTCGGGGAACGCAGCATACACGCGCTCGTTCAGCTCGCGCAGGAGGCGGATCGCTGCGAGATTCTCGATCCCGCCGTGCTCGTTGGGGATCCACTCGCCCGGTTTGCGCGAATAGTCGAGATAGAGCATCGAGGCGACGGCATCGACCCGCAGCCCGTCGATGTGATAGCGCTCCAGCCAGAAGAGGGCGCTGCTCTGCAGGAAACTGCGGACCTCTGCGCGGCCATAGTTGAAGATGAAGCTATTCCAGTCCGGATGGAAACCCTGGCGTGGATCACCGTGCTCGTAGAGGTGAGTCCCATCGAAGTAGCCGATCCCGTGCTCATCGGTCGGGAAATGCGACGGAACCCAATCCAGGATCACGCCGATGCCCCGTTGGTGGAGCCGGTCGATCAAGAACATCAGATCCTGCGGGCTGCCGTAGCGGCTCGTCGGCGCGAAGTAGCCGGTCGTCTGGTAGCCCCACGAGCCGTAGAAGGGATGCTCGGTGATGGGCAGCAGCTCGACGTGCGTGAAGCCGAGGTCGTGCACGTAGTCGGGGAGCTGCTCCGCCAGCTCGCGGTAGCCGAGGCTGCGGTTCCCCTCTTCGGGAACTCGTCGCCAGGAGCCGACGTGCAGCTCGTAGATCGACATCGGCGCGTCGAGCCTGTTCTTCGCGCCGCGCTGCGCCATCCAGTCGCCGTCGCCCCACCTGTAGTCGAGATTGCAGACGATCGACGCCTGCTGGGGCGGGACTTCGGCAAAGAAGGCGACCGGATCGGCCTTGTCCGCACGGTAGCCGTCGAGCCGCGACGCGACGTGATACTTGTAATGGGCGCCTTCCGTCACGCCCCGAACGAATCCCTCCCAGATGCCCGAGTCGCCGCGCACGCGCAGGGGATCCTGCGCTGCGCTCCAGCCGTTCCAGTCTCCCATCACGTGGACGTTCTCGGCGTTGGGCGCCCAGACCGCAAAGAAGGTGCCCGCCGCGCCATCGACCACGCGCGGGTGCGAGCCGAGGCATTCGAAGATCCTCTGGTCGGATCCCTCATTGAAGAGATGCAGATGTTCGGGCGTGAGAAGGGTGGTCGGATCTCTGCGCGCTGCCATCATCCGAGACCTCCCTGCTTCGCAATAGCGAGCGGCTCGAGAATTCCGCGGATCGGTTGGGTCTCACGCGCGCGCTGTTCCCAGTTCAGGATTCGCATCGTCTGCTTCCCCCGCCGTCGGATTCGAGACGCCTCGGAACGCTCGTTCATGCGCACGGCCCGTTCGAGTCGCCGTAGGAGAATACGACGAAGTCGATTCGCGACCATGGCGCAGTCGCCCAGGCGATGATGTCGCGTGGGATCGTGCCCGGCTAGGGCAGTGTCGCTAGCACTTGCAGGACTTCGTCCGGATCGAGCCAAATGTGGAAGTCCTCGCGCACGTCGACGAAGCGCACCACGCCCTCGCGATCGAGGACATAGCTGGCGGGGTGCGGCACACCGGCTTCGATCGACTCGGCGTCCTGCTTGCGCAGACCGAGGCTGTCGATGGCGGCGCTGTCCTCGTCGCGAGCGAAGCGGATGCGATCCCTCAGCCCGAGCTCGTCGACGAAGCGCACGGTCTTCGCGTTGACCTGGTTCGATGCCATCACGTAGACGACGACGAGATCCGGTTCCTTCGCGAGTGCCTGCCGCAGCTCCACGAGCCGCGCCTTCGTGTAGGGTCACCAGTCGACGCTGCGCTCGAAGGTGAGCAGCACCCGCTGGCCGAGAAGATCGGACGGTCGGAGCGTGCGGCCGTCGAGATCGACGAGCGCGAAGTCGGGCATCGGCTCGCCCAGCTTGGGGGCCGCGGTCGAGACATCATTGCGGGCGGCGCCAATGCCACGCCGCCCGATGCCGGTCGAAGGCAGGGCGAAATCGAGCGCGAGCAGCGCGACGATGCCGAGCGTTGCGAGGCTGCGGCCGATCACGCGCGGGCCCCCCCCGGCGGCGGGTCGTCCGGGACGCAGCCACACGAAGGCTACCGCGAGGAGCAGGAAGCAGGCCGCTTCGCCGCGCAGTAGATTGCCGAGCAGCGCGTAATCGCCAACGATCCAGGCGACGATCCGATAGAGAGCCGACATCACGAGGGCCACGGCGGTGGCCGTTCCCAGCGTGCGGGAATGCTCCGGATGTCGCGCGGCTCCGATCAGTGCGCCGCCCCAGGCAACGCAAGCCGAGCCCGCGAAGGCCACGAAATAGTGGCCGTTCGGACCCATGGCGAGAACGGGAACGCCGAGCCCGCCCGGAGCGTGGAAACGGAAGAACTGCGCGAACAGGACGAGGCCGATCAAGCACAGCAGGGTGCCGAGGATCGCGCAGAGGATCACATAGGCGCGTCGGGGCATGCGGGTGCTTTACTCCTTGCGCGTGCGGGCGTCAACTCCGCCTGGCGTGCGCAGATACGCCTGGCCCGGAGCCCGCTCGCGTGCGACCGCCACTGGGGTTTCGCGCGTTGCTTGATCCACGCGATGATCGGAGACGGCTCGGCCGGGTGCCAGCGGGTTTCAGCGGGTGGCTCGGGCCAGACGAAGGGCAGGTGTTCGACCTGCCCGGGTTCGCGCGCCGTTTCGAACATGTGTAGCGCTGCGCGCAGCACCGCGCGCTGCGTCTCGGCGCCGCCGACGCCACCGTAGGGCCGCCCGAACGGATGCTCGATCGCCGCCACGCGCGGCATGCCGACGATCCGGTGGTAGGCCCAGATGATGTTGAGCGTCACGGTCGGAATGCCCGCGGCCTCGATCACTCTCGCTACCAGTCCCACGGACCGGCAACAGTCGGGTCAAACGGGTGCGAGGAGGGCCAGGTCGACCTCCTCGCTTCGCATGGCTGCGGCGATCTCCGGCGCGCTCTGGGTTTCGAGCACCTTCGTATCGCTGCCCTGGTAACCCATGGTCGAGTAATGCGTGGGCGCGCAGGCGGCGCCACGAGGGATCGCCCCAGGTCGGCCGCTTGCGCTCGCCTTCCATGTCGAACGGCGTGTCGCCCCGCATCGAGATCCCGGCGGTCGAGAGCAGGGAGACACGCGAGGCGGCGAGCGGCTTCGTGACGGGCGTCCACGGGATGGGCGCGTGTGTTGGCTCCGCCGGGATGCGCGCTTCCAGGATGCGCTGAAGGAAGCTTCCGGTGAAACGCCACGGATCGACCTGGCGGACCTCGGTCACGGCAGGGTCTCCTTGCTGAAGAAGGTGAGCGCGTCGGATTTCTCATCTCTAGCACAGCGGCCGATCGGTCCGCCGAGCTCGAATTGGCCGCCGCGGCACGCGATTGGTTTTTCGCAGCGCGTCAGAAATCACGGGGTTCCCGTCGCGCGTTCCGGCGTAGAATGGGAGCCATGCTTTCGGAGGTTTGCATGCGCCCCATCCTCGAAGGAATCCGTGTCCTCGATGTCGGCAGCTTTGTCTTCGGCCCCGCAGCGGCGACGGTGATGGCCGACTTCGGCGCCGATGTGTTGAAGATCGAGCCGCCCAAGACGGGGGATCCCCACCGCTACCTCCACCAGATGCCGCCGCTGCCGAAGTGCGAGGAGGACTATTGTTGGCTGCTCACCGGCCGCGGCAAGCGCAGCGTCGCCCTCGATCTGAAGGACGCCGAAGCGCGCGAGATCCTGCTCCGCCTCGTGCGCGAATCCGACGTCTTCGTCAGCAACTATCCCGTGCGCGTGCTGGCGTCGCTCGGGCTCGCTTGGAGCGACCTCGAGCCGTTGAACCCGCGCCTCGTGTTCGCGCATGCAACCGGATTCGGTGAGGAAGGACCCGAGGCGGAAAAGCCCGGCTACGACGCAACCGCCTGGTGGGCGCGCTCGGGATTACAAGACGCGGTGCGGCCGCGCGGCGGCCTGCCTGCGTTGGCGGTGCCGGCCATGGGAGACCAGCCGAGTGCGATGGCGCTGTTTGGCGCGATCATGCTGGCCCTCTACCAGCGCGAGCGCACGGGTCGCGGCGCCAAAGTGCGCAGCTCGCTGCTTGCAAACGGCGCCTGGTCGAACGGGCTCTATCTCCAGGCCATGCTGTGCGGCTCCGAGCCGGTTCGCCACGTCGACTGCCGCGAGCCCGATAACGCGCTCGTGAACCCATACCAGACCCGCGATGGCGAGTGGCTCATCATCGCGATGGTGCAGGAGGACCGGTTGTGGCCGGGCTTCTGCCGGGCGATCGAGCGCCCTGATCTGGTCGCCGACCCGCGTTTCGCGAACCGCAGCGAGCGACGCGCGCGCTCGAAGGAGCTTTACGCGATCGTCAGCCCCATTCTTGCGAGTCGTGATTACGCGGATCTGCGTAAGGCCCTGGATGAGCAGAGCATCACCTTCAGCCATGTGGCCAGGAGCGAGGACGTGGCGCGCGACCCCCAGGTCGAGGCCGCCGGCATCCTGTGCGAGACGCGCGATTCGCGCGGCCGCGCGGTGCGCAGCATCGCGAGTCCGATCGCGGTCGAGGGCAGCGCGCGGGTCGATGTCCGGCCTGCGCCTGCGATCGGGCAGCACACGGACGAAGTCCTGGCGGGCCTGGGCTACGACGAAGCGGCTCTCGCAGCTTTGCGTTCTCGAGGCGCGATCCGCTGATGCGGGCATGAAGCGATCTGACGGATGATTCTCGACATCTTCTCGGAGTTGCAACGGCCGGGGCCCTTCAAGCCCGATCACGAAGCGCGCATGTTCGCGGATGCGGTCGAGCAGGCGGTGCTCGCCGATCGCCTGGGCTTCGGCTGCTGGTGGACGGTCGAGCACCACGGCGCCGTCGAGTTCAGCTACTCCTCGGCGCCCGAAGTCGTGGTTGCGGCGCTCGCGCAGCGCACCGAGCGCCTGCGCTTCGGACATTCGGGTGTGCTCGCGCCGTTTCGCATCAACCATCCGCTGCGCGTCGCCGAGCGTGCGGCATGGATCGATCTCGTCTCGAACGGGCGGCTCGAGATGGGCCTCGCGCGCTCCGGCGGCACGGAGTGGGAGGCCTTCGGCGTCGATCCCGAGACCTCGCGCGATCAGCTGCGCGAGGCGCTCCAAATGCTGCCGCGCATGTGGACGCAGGAGCGCTTCTCGTGGGAGAGCGCGCACATCGTGATCCCCGAGCGCAACGTGGTGCCGAAGCCCCTTCAGAAGCCGCACCCGCCGCTCTGGCAGACGGCGACGAGCCCGGAATCGTTCGAGATGGCGGGAGAGCTCGGCGTCGGGGCGCTCGCCACCACTCTGCTTTCGCCCCTCAGCTCGCTCTCGGCGCTCTTCGATCACTACGCGAAAGGCCTCGCGCGTTGCCAGCCGGCAGGCCAGTTCGTAAACGAGCGGCGCGGTGTCTTCACGTTTCTGCACTGCGCGGAAACGCGCAAACAGGCGATCGCCAGCCGCGCAGGCGAGGCTGCGCTCTGGTTCGTGAATGCGGCGCCGCGCGTCTTCAGCGTGCCGCGCAAGATCTGGATCGACGCAATTCGCGGATCGCTTCAGGCGGGCGATCCCACCGCGACGCGCGCCGTCTCCGCAAATCAGGTCGCGACGGATCTCGACCTCGACGACCCGGTTCCCGTCGTGCGGCTGCTGAACCGCCAGCTCGCCGGCGAGCCACTCGACCCGGTGGAGGTCTACGAGACGCTCGAACCGATCGAATCCGTGATCATCGGCGACGTCGATCTCTGCCGCCGCAAGCTCGCGCGCTACGCCGAGATCGGGAGCGACCGGCTGATGTGTCTGATGCAATTCGGCACGCTGCCGCACGCCAGCGTGCTCGCTAGCCTGCGCACGACCGGCGAGGCGCTGTTGCCGGAATTCTCGAGCGGAGCATGACGCAAAGCTGGAGCTTCGAAGCGATCTTTCACTTCACCGTGAGTGTCACGAATTTCGAGCGCTCGCTGGCCTTCTATCAGACGCTCGGCTTCCAGCTCTTGCGCGACAACCGCGACGTCGTGTGGCCCGGTTTCGTCGCCGAGAACTTCGGCATGCGCCGCGCGCAGGGGCGCGGCGCGCTGCTCGCGCTCGGACCCGAGCCGCACCACGTGCGACTCGATCTGATCGAGTGGCTCGAGCCGCGTTGGGAGGGCCCGCGCACGGACGTGCCGATCGGGGAGCGCGTGCCGCGCATCCTCGCGATCCGCACGCGCAACTTGCGCGCAGCCTACGCGGATCTCTGTGTGCGCGGTATCGAGTTCATCCGCCCGCCGCGCGATCCAGACCCCGCGCTCGGCATCGAGTCCGTCGTGTGCTGCCACGATCCAGACGGTAACCTGATCGAGTTGATCGAGTACATGCCGGGCGTGCTCGGCTCGCGGATCGATCACCTGCCGAAGCGTTAGGAGAGACGATTGGATTCGCGGTTGAGCCCGTCCGACCCGAGCGGCAGCGTGAACCCGCGTGCGGGCATGCATCGGGCGCGACGTGTCTAGCGCAGGCACGCACCCCAGCAGTCGCCCTCCCAAGCTGTCTGCGATTCGACGGCTGTTTCTGTCCGCCATTGCGCTGGGTTTGCTGTATGGCAATGCCATGGTTGCGCTGCAACCGCCCGAGCTGGTCGCACGCGGCCTCTCCATCCCGCACCCCGATGCCGTGCGGAACGCCTTCGACTTGACGTCGATGTTCAGCAGCTATTCGGCGAGCAACGAAGACTACGCGATCTTCGCCATACGCACGCAGGCCGGACGCTCCGGTGATCGGGGGCGTTGGATCGAGTTGCCGCTCAGCGATCATTTTCCCCGCCGACTGCCGCTCACGGCGATGCAGATCTATGCGTCCTTCCCTGCGAGGATCGACGGCGATGAGGGCAGGGCGCGCGCCTGGTCCGTGCTCGCGGAGAAGATCCGCGCGAACCACAACCGGTTGCACCCGGAATCCCCCGTCGCGCAGATACGGCTGGATGCGGTCCAGTGGCCCACGGATCCGCGAGGTTTTTACGCGGGCAAGGCGCCGGGCAAGATCCGGACTCGCTTGTTTTTCAGCGAGGCGCTCGAATGACGGGTGCGATGCTTCGCAAGCGCTGGGACGAGTTCTGGTTCCCGCTCGGCGCGCCGAAGCGCGTGGCGGGTTTTCGAATCCTGCTGGGGCTCTATCTGTTCTGCTACTTCGGCTCGATGGCGCCCCACGTCACGCTGCTCTTCTCCTCGAATGGCGTCTACGTCCCGTTCCTGGTGCCCGACTACGCGCCAACGCCCGTCTTGGCCTGGAGCCTGTTCAGTGTCACGCTCGCACTCGCACTCGCGGTCGCGCTCGGATTCCGCGTCCGCGTCACGGTTCCGCTGCTGCTCGTCGCCTTTCTCCATCACTACTTCCTGGCGCTCGCCGTCAGCTACGCGGCGTTCGATCGCATGATCGTGATCTACCTCGTGGTTCTGACGTTCGCCGAGAGCGGACGCGCTTGGGCGGTGAGCGGGGCCGAATCCAGCGCACCGTATCCGGCCTGTGGCTGGGCGGAACGCGTGCTGACGCTGCAGGCTTTCATGCTCTACTTCGGGTCGGGGCTCTGGAAGGCCGCGAACCCGTTTTGGCACGACGGCAAACTTTTCGAGTCCGTCCACCAGGGCATGTGGGCCTCGCCGTTGGCCTTCTGGATCGCGAGGCTCGATCTCGGGCCCGAGCGCTGGACGTTGCTTGCGTGGCTGGTGATCGCCTTGGAGCTGGGGGTCGGAGTCGGCTTTCTCTTCCGCCGCACGCAGTGGTGGGCGATGCTGACCGCCGCGTCCTTCCATCTGAGCAACACGCTGATCCTGGTCATTCCGGAGTTCCTCGTTTGCGTCTGTATCGCGCCGATCTTCGCGAGCGACCGGCTGCTGCAAAGCGTCGAGGCCGGATTCGACCAGTTCCGGAGATGCGTGCTCCGCCGCCCGGCGGGTGCGGGGTGACGGTCGGCTGAGCCGCGACAGAGCGAGGTCTAGCGATGCCGCGTTGGGGGCATCGCCTGCTCGCGACCCGACCTGCCCACGAGTTCAGCGCAGCGGTCACGGAACAGCGCGGTCGCATCCGGGCCAGCGATCGACCGAAGGGATCGGAACAGGTTGCTGTAGTCGTCGGTCCAGATCGGCGTGTTCGCCACCCTGTCTGCCGTGGGGACCCAGACGGTCACGGGAGCCTCCGGATCTCCGCACGCGAATGCCGTCAGGGAATCGATGTAGTCGCGATCGCGACTGAGAATCACCCAATCGGAATAGGAGGAGACCTGGTGTTCCTGATTGGAGATGGCGAGCGCATGGAACCCGACGTTCTCCGCCATGCGGAAGACCAGCGGGACGAGGTCGACGTACTCCGCGGAGACGTGGAGGGCGAGTACGCCGTTGGGCGCGACGCGGCGTTCGTAGAGCCGAAATGCCTCCCGGGTGAGCAGGTGCATGGGAATCGCGTCGCTGTTGAATGCATCGAGCACGAGCAGATCGAAGTCGTCCACGAGACCTCGCTGCAGCTCCGACTGGAGCGTGAGGCGAGCGTCGCCCGGAAGGATCTCGATTTCGGCAGCACTATCCCCGAGGAAGGAGAAGCGGCCGTCGTCGCGCGCGATCCGAATCACATGGGGATCGATCTCGTAGAAACGGAAGTGGTCCCCACTGCGCCCATACGCTGCCAGGGTTCCAACACCGAGTCCGATGACGCCTACCTTCGTGCGCTCGCCGGCTCCGCGTCCGCGCATCACGAAACCGATTCCGGAGTGGGTGCTGAAATAGCTGGTCGGTAGCCGCGGGGCTGGAACCACGAGCTGCACACCGTGCATCGTCGTCCCGCTGCTCAACTCCAGTTGATATCGCTCCGGGTTGACCGCGCGAACCTCCTGGATCGTCAGCACGCCGAAGAAGTTCCGTTCCTGTAGCAGCACGCGACGCTCGGGCTGGTTGCCGTCGCCGCCGGCGAGCACGCCACGCTCGGGGAAGGCAGCGACACCGATCAGCGCGACCAGGGCGCCAACGCCGACGACGGCCGCGATTCGCCGCGCCCTGCCAGGCCCGCCCGCGTGAAGGCCGCTGTCGGGATCCCTTCGGCACGCCAACAGAAAGAGGATCCAACACGCGCCCAGACCCAGCGGAAGCTCGTAGTAGTTCGAGAAGATCCGCGGCGCGACGAGGCCGACGAACAGACCGCCGAGAGCGCCTCCCCCGGAGATGCAGAGGTAGTAGGCGGTGAGTCGCGCGGGCGGAGGGCGCAGCCGGTAAAGCTCGCCGTGGGCGAGCATGCAGGTCGAGAACAGCGCGAGCGAGTAGACGACGACCTGCGGAAGGATGGAAGCGGAGCCGTACATCCATCGGCCCAGTTTGTCCGACGACAGCCAGACGAGGACCAGAACGAGTGTGGAAATCGCGGCCAGGCTGCTGAAGGCCCCGCGCCGATAGGCCCGATCCGATGCAAAGCAAACGATGAGGGTGATGAGATAGATACACAACGGAGCGATCCACAGGAACGGGACGCTGGCGACGTCGAGGCAGAGCTTGTTCGTGATGCCCAGCAACAGCACCACGGCCACAGCGGGTAGCAGGATCCAGAGCGCGACGTCTCGCGCTGCCACCGACTCCGTCTTGCCGTCTGCGACCGCCCCCACGACCCGAGGACCCGACTTCGCCAGCCAGGCGCACGCGAGAATCGCGATTCCACAGCTGGCGAAACCCCAGGACCAGAGCCGCGACGCCTGCGGCAGGGAAATTTGCGGCTCGATCAGCACGGGGTAGCTCACGAGAGCCAGTAGCGACCCGAAATTGGAAGCGGCGTAGAGGGGATACGGCGAACGACTCGGCTGGGCACGCGCGAACCAGGCCTGGAGCAAGGGTCCCGTTGCCGCCAACAGGAAGAACGGCAGTCCGACGTTGACGAGGAGAATCATCAGGATGCGCGCGCTGGGATCCACGCCGGTTTCGGGCTGCCAGGATTCGCCGGGGAGGACGGGAAGCACGGCGAGCGCCGCGGCGAAGACCAGCGCGTGCACGAACGGCTGACGCTCTCGTGCAATCTGCTCGATCAGCAAATGCGCGTAGACGTAGCCGAGGAACAGCGTCGACTGATAGAACGTGAGGCACAGGGTCCAGACGCCGGGTCCCCCCCCGAACCAGGGAAGAATGTGTTTGCCCACCATGGGCTGGACCATGAACAGGAGAAAGGCGCTGACGGAGATCGTTGCAATGAAGAGAAGCGCTGCGGTGGAGGTGCCGCCGCCCGAAGCGCGCGTCATGCCGAAGCCGGCCGCGGCTCGAGCGCCGGCAGCGCAACGCATGCGTGCGTCCTTTTGCGCATTCCGGCAGGCGGCACGACGACGCAACCAACGGCACTCACTTGCTTGCGCGCGCTCAAGACCGCGTCCCTCCTCGGGCCGGCAGCATAGCGGAGGGCTGGCTGCTCACGGATTGGGCGGATCCAATGCTGGGCTAGAAGAGTGCGATCGGATTCACCGGTGATCCCGTGCCACCCGCTACGCGCAGTGGTGCGACGCTGAGCAGGAAATGCCAGCGCTTGCGTTCGCCGCAGGCCGCCGCGAGCTCGGCGAGCGCGAGGTTGTCGAGCAGGTGAACGCCCATCCCGACGAGGCAGCACTGGTGCAGCGGCAGCGGCCAGCCGGGGGTGGCGTTGCCCGGCAACCCGTCGGAGACGCCATCGCTGCCGAGCACCGCGATGCGGCGCTCGTGCAGCCAGGGAACGCAGCGGGCGTCGAGTCCGGCGAGGCCTTCGCCGTTGGGATCCCACGGCCCACGCTCCGCGCGCCGTACATCGCGGCCGGTGGCCACCAGCAGGATGTCGCCCTCGCCGACGCGCAGCCCCGCGGCGGCTTCGGCGCGCTCGAGCTCGTCCGGAAGGATCCGCTCGCGGAGTTCGAGCCATGCGACGCCGCGCAGACGCGGGATGTCGAGCAGCACGCCGCGCCCGACGATGCCATCGCGCGCCACCATGATGCTGCCGCGTCGCGCGCCGTTGCTCTTCACATCGGTGATTGGGAAGCCGTTGTAGAGCTGGCCATTCACCGCGATGTGGCAGAGCGCATCGATGTGCGAGGTCGCCATGCCGTGGCAGGCGACGCCGATGTAATCCATCGTCGCGCCGATGCCGGGCACGAGCGAGTCGGCGACGTCGCCCGCGACCAGCATGTGGTGGTGCGCAGGCCGCGGGTTCTCGACCGAAGGCTCGACGGGAAGCTCGCGCGCGCAGCTCACGGCGAAGCCTTCGCGCACGCTCGCGGCCGCCGCCGCGCGCAACGCGGGCGTAATGAAGTTGAGCGCGCCGGCCTCGTCCCCGGCGCCCCAGCGGCCCCAATTCTTCGTCGCCTCGAATGTCTCTTCCATCCATGTTTGGGTCGGGGCGCTCGGCTGGCTCACGTGAAATCCTCGGCGGCGAAGGGACGGGCAGGATACCGGCCTCGCTTCCGTGCGATGCACTCGGGATACGGATGGCGGCAAGCCACGCGATTCATGTTGGAGGTCGTCTCACACGAGCATTGTACGCTGGGCGACGGGTCGGGTGCTTCGAATCCGAGCCCACGCTCTGGTACGGGCGGCCCCTCGCTGGGCGTTCCGGCTTCGGCGCAGCGTGGTGGTTCTGGATGTCGAGGAGGAGGCGTGGCTCCGGCTGAAGGAGCTTCCGAACGACGGAAGGGCATCGACACGCTTCTGGCGCGGCTTCCGGTGGTTGCGCTCGTGGCGGCCGCGGAGGACGTGCCGATCGCAGACGATGAGCCGGCGCCTCCGGAAGCGATCCCCGCTGCTGGCGGGAACCCAGCCGTCGAAGTCGAAGCTCGAGGCGTCGCCCCTGACGGCAGCGTATGCTCCGGGAACCCGATGGCTGCGATGAACGCGAGATGACGGATCCGCCGCAGCCCACCCTCGCCGACCGACTCGCGCGGCCCTTGCGCCGCTTCCTGGCCATCGAGGCGGCGAGCAGCGCGCTGTTGCTGGCGGCCACCGTCGTGGCGCTCGTGCTCGCGAATTCGCCGTGGCATGAAGCGTGGGCGCACTTCTGGCATCAACGCGTGGCCATCGAGATCGGCGGCTTCGAACTCGCGCTCTCGCTCGCGCATTGGGTGAACGACGCGCTGATGGCGATCTTCTTCTTCGTCGTTGGCATGGAGATCAAGCGGGAGCTCACGATAGGCGAGCTCGCGTCGCGCGAGCGGGCCTTGCTGCCGGTGTTTGGCGCCCTCGGCGGAATGCTGGCGCCCGCCTTGATCTACCTGCTCTTTGCGCCGGGAGGTGAGGCCACGGCGGGCTGGGCCATCCCGATGGCGACGGACATCGCCTTCGCCGTGGCCGCGCTCGCCATTCTCGGGCCCCGCGTCTCGCCCGGCTTGAAGATCTTCCTGCTCGCGCTCGCAATCGTCGACGATCTCGGCGCCGTCGCGGTGATCGCCGTCTTCTACACCGACGAGATCCGGCTGCTGGCGTTGGCTGCGGCCGGGCTCGGCCTCGGGCTCGTCTACGCCATCCGCCTCGCCGGTGTGCGGGCCTATGCGCCCTATTTCGTGCTGGGCGCCGCGGTCTGGCTCGCGACGCTCGGATCGGGCGTGCATGCCACGGTGGCCGGTGTGATGCTCGGCCTGCTGACGCCCGTGCATGCGCTCGGCGAACGCGAAACCCTGATGGCCCGCCTGCGCGAGAGTGTCGGGGAGGCCTTCGACAGGATCGCGAGTGGAGATTCGCACGCGCGACCCGAGCCCATGCTGCAGCGCGTCCGCCACCTTTCGCGCGAGGCGCAGTCGCCGCTCGAGTATCTGACGCAGCAACTGCATCCGTGGGTTGCCTTTGGCGTGATGCCGATCTTCGCGCTCGCAAATGCGGGGGTCGCGTTCGACGCGACCACTCTCGGCGATGCCACCGGACTGAGCACGGCGCTCGCGGTGATGCTCGGACTCTTGATTGGAAAGCCGCTCGGCATCGCGCTGTTTGCGCTCTTTGCGGTGCGGATCGGACTGGCGACCCTGCCTTCCGGCGTCGGCGTGGGTGCGCTGTTCGGCGCGGGCCTGCTCGGAGGTATCGGCTTCACGATGGCGCTATTTCTCACCGCGCTCGCCTTTGGAGAGGGGCCCCTGGCATCCGCGGCGAAGGTGGGCGTGCTCGCCGCTTCGATCCTGTCCTGCGCAGGCGGGTTGGCGCTGCTTTCACGGGTGCTCCCCAGGTCTCAGCCGCCACCGCATTCGAGCTGATCCGAGGCCCAAGTCGTGACTTCCGAAAGTGTGATCGCCCTTGCACTCGGTGTAGGCGTCCTTGCGCAGGCGCTCG
>JANNIY010000019.1:0-5814 GCA_031405455.1 Deltaproteobacteria bacterium
CTCGCGCTCGCGGAAGGCGCGCTGCTCGAGGGCCGCTGCGCGACCGGAAGCCAGCCGGCGCCGGGCCCTGCGAAGCCCGAGCCGGGCTCGTTTTAGGGCGCCCGATCGTCTTGAAGTTCCCCGCGGTTTTGTAAGACTTCCGCCCCTCATCGCGGGCGGTTCGCCTGCGATCCGGCGGACCGGGATCTCGTACCTTCGCAGCCTCGTTACCCAGCGAATCGCTGAGGCGGCTGCGCCGGAACGAGCGACCGGCAGGCCCCACGCCGAAGGCGTTGATCGCCATTCGCGCAGGGCAACGATCGCCACAGGGGCGCGCCCGGCAGCGTCGCGGATGGATTCGCGGCGGAACGCCGAAAAGTTCGGAGCGATTGGCATCGATGCACCGCGACTTTCGGCCCGGACTCCTCGCCGCCGCATGCACGTTTGCCGCGCGCACGGCCTCGGCCTCCGAGGGCGGCATCGTGCTGTGGCCCGAACCGGCGATGCTCCTCGTCATGATCGTGTTGTTCTCGCTGCTGCTCGTCCCCGTCAACACATTGTTGTTCCGGCCCATCCTGCGCGCCCTCGACCTGCGGCTCGAGCGCACGGTCGGCACGCGCGCGCGCGCCGAGAAACTCGCGACCAGCGCCGACGAGATCCTTGCCCGCTACGAGCAGGCGGTGAGCGATGTCCGGATCGAGGCCGAGCAGGCGCGCCGCGCGGAACTGGTGACCGCCCGCAGCGAGACGGCGGCACGCACCGCACAGGCGCGGGCCGAGGCGGAGCGCGAGGTGGAGCGCGCGCGGCACGAAGTGTCGGCCGCGCTCTCCGAGGCGCGCACCCGGCTGCGGGCCGACGCGGAACCGCTCGCGCGCGAGGCCGCTTCGCGCGTGCTCGGACGGCCGGTTTCCTGATGGCAAAGCGCGGGCTCACGATCGCCGCGGGCGTGGCGCTGCTGCTCGCCGCGCTGCCGGCGCAGGCCGAAACGGGCGGGCACGCCGGTGGGCTCGGCTCGCTGATCTACCCGACCTTGAATCTCGTGCTGCTGATCGGCGTACTGGTGTATTTCACGCGCAAGCCGCTGGCAGACTTTTTTTCCGACCGGCGCAAGGCGATTCAGGCGGATCTCGCGGCCGCGAACGCCCTGCGCGCGGACGCCGAAGCGCGCTACGCGAAATGGCAGCGCCGGTTGATCGATCTCGAAAGTGAACTCGCGGGCATCCGCGCAACGGCGCGCGAACGCGCGGCTACCGAGCGCGAACACATCCTCGCCGACGCCACGGCTGCCGCCGAACGCATCCGGCGCGACGCGCAGGCCGCGGTCGATCAGGAACTGCGACGCGCCCGCGCACAGCTCCGCCAGGAAGCCGCGGCGCTGGCGGTTGCGCTCGCTTCGGAGACGCTCCAGCGGCAGGTCACCGCCGCCGACCAGGATCGCCTGCTCGACGAGTTCGTCCAGACCATCGAGCGCGCGCCCGCGGCGGGCGGCGCGCGCCCCGAAGCGGGCAGGTAGCCGGCGATGCACTCGACGGCCGCCTCCCGACGCTACGCGCGCGCTCTCTTCTCGCTGGCGGGCGAGGAAGGCCGCGTGCCGGCCGTGCGCGACGAACTCGGCCAGTTGCGGCGGCTGTTCGACGAGAACCAGGAGTTGCACAACGCGGTATTCCGGCCGCTGTATCCGGCCGCCGAACGGCGCGCGGTGCTCGGCGCGGTGTGCACGAATCTCGCTGCGAGCCGGACTGTCGCGAACTTCCTGCGCCTGCTCGTCGATCGCCGCCGGCTGATCGACTTCGTCGCGATCTGCGAAGAGTATGCGCGCCTCGCCGATCTGGCCGCGGGACGCGTGCGCGCGGAGGTCGTCTCCGCGACACCGTTGCGCGACGACCAGCGCGAGCGGCTGCGGCGCGCGCTCGCCGCACGCACGGGCATGCAGGTCGAGCTCGCCGAGAGCGTCGATCCCGCGCTGCTGGGCGGAGCGGTCGCGAACGTCGGAGGCGTGGTATTCGACGGCAGCTTACGCACGCAGCT
This sequence comes from Deltaproteobacteria bacterium, assembly GCA_031405455.1. GTDB lineage: Bacteria > Myxococcota_A > UBA9160 > UBA9160 > SMWR01 > DATBRV01. Next base: position 2,008 of record JANNIY010000019.1, read on the forward strand.
CGCGCAGCTTCACGGAAGTTTGACCCGAGGCAATTGAAGCTTTGCCGGAGGTCCTGGCGACCCACCGGCCGACGAAAGATGAGGATCGATGGACATCAAGCCGGCTGAGATCACGGACATCCTGAAGCGCGAGATCAAGGAATACGATCGCGAGGTCGACGTCGCCGAGACGGGCACGGTGCTCTCGGTCGGCGACGGCATTGCCCGCGTCTTCGGCCTCGAGTCGGTGATGGCCGGCGAACTCGTCGAGCTCCCGGGCGGCCTTTCGGGCCTGGTGCTCAACCTCGAGGAAGACAACGTCGGCATCGCGGTGATGGGCGAGACGCACCACGTCCGCGAAGGCGACAGCGTGCGCCGCACCGGCCGCATCCTCGAAGTGCCGGTGGGCATGGAGCTGGTCGGCCGCGTGGTGGGGGCGCTCGGAAATCCGATCGACGGCAAGGCGGCGATCCAGACGAGCGACCGCCGCCGCGTCGAGCTCAAGGCGCCCGGCATCGTGGCGCGCAAATCCGTGCACGAGCCGCTGCAAACCGGCATCAAGGCGATCGACGCCATGACGCCGATCGGCCGGGGTCAGCGCGAGCTGATCATCGGCGATCGCCAGACCGGCAAGACGGCGATCGCGATCGATACGATCATCAACCAGAAGAAGACCGGCGTCTTCTGCATCTACGTCGCGATCGGGCAGAAGCAGTCGACCGTTGCGCAGGTGGTGGACAAGCTGAACCAGCACGGCGCCATGGACTACACGATCGTGGTGGCCGCGACCGCCGCCGAGCCGGCGCCGCTCCAGTACCTGGCGCCGTACACCGGCGTGACGATGGGCGAATGGTTCCGCGACAGCGGCAAGCACGCCCTGATCATCTACGACGATCTCTCGAAGCACGCCGTCGCCTACCGCGCCCTCTCGCTGCTGCTGCGGCGACCGCCCGGCCGCGAAGCCTACCCGGGCGACGTCTTCTACCTGCACTCGCGGCTGCTCGAGCGCGCCGCCAAGATGAACGACGAGCTCGGCGGCGGCAGCCTCACCGCGCTGCCGATCATCGAGACGCAGGCGGGCGACGTCTCGGCCTACATCCCGACCAACGTCATCTCGATCACGGACGGCCAGATCTTCCTCGAAACCGACTTGTTCAACTCGGGCATCCGGCCGGCCGTGAACGTCGGCATCTCGGTGTCGCGCGTGGGCGGTGCAGCGCAGACCAAGGCCACGAAGGCGGTGGCCGGTCAGCTCAAGCTGAACCTCGCGCAGTACCGCGAGATGGCGGCCTTCTCCCAGTTCGGAAGCGACCTCGACAAGGCCACCCAGGAGCAGCTCGCCAACGGCGCGCGCCAGACCGAGATGTTGAAGCAGGCGCAGTACTCGCCGATGGCGATGGAGGAGCAGGTGGCTTCGATCTTCGCCTGCACGCCGCAAGAGGGGCGGGATTCCTGGGTGCGCGCCTACGAGATCGGCGATCTCCAGCGCTACGAGCGCGAGATGCTCGAGCACCTGCGCACCCGCCACGCGGCCGTCCTCGAGACCATCCGCAGCAGCGGGAAGCTCGAAGCCGACACCAAGCAGAAGCTGATCAGCGCACTCGACGAGTTCGCGAAGATCTTCCAGCCGACCGTCCGGGGCGCGGCCGCCTAGCAAGCGAAGCGCGCAGCGAGGCGTAGCCGAGTGGAGTTGAGCCAGACTTGCCGAACCTGAAAGACATCCGACGGCGGATCCGCGGCGTCAAGAAGACGCAGCAGATCACGCGCGCGATGCGCATGGTGGCCGGCGCGAAGCTGCGCCGCGCCCAGAACGCCGTGACGCAGGCGCGTCCCTACGCCATGCGCATGCGCGCGACCCTCGGCGAGGTGGCGCGCATGCAACAGGACAGTGTCCATCCGCTGCTCGATCCGCGTCCCGAAACGCGCCGCGTCGAGGTCGTCGTCGTCACCTCGAATCGCGGCCTGTGTGGCGCCTTCAACGCGAACGTCTTGCGCTTCGCCGATCGGCTGGTGGCGGCGCGCGCCAACACCGGCGTCGAGATCACGATCACCTGCGTCGGGCGCAAGGCGGCCGAGTATTTCAAGCGCCGCCGCCCGAGCCAGCAGGGCGAGAAACTCGTCTTCGACGGCTGGGCCAGCTACGCGAGTGCGGCCGAGCTGGCCAGCCAGGTTTCCGGGCGCTTCGTGTCGGGTGTGGTGGACGAGGTCGTGCTGGTCTTCAGCGAGTTCATCACCACGATGACGCAGACGCCGCGCAGCGTTCGCCTGCTGCCGGCCGTCCCCGAGGCGGCGGGCAGCGACGCGCCGCTGCCCGCCGAGATCGAGCCCAGCTCCGAAAAGCTGCTCGCGATGCTCGTGCCCAAGGCGCTCGAAGTCGAGATCTTCAGTGCGCTACTCGAGAACCAGGCCGGCGAGCACGCCGCACGCATGGCCGCGATGGAATCGGCCACGCGCAACACCGAAGACATCATCAGCCGTCTCACACTCCAGTTCAACCGTGCCCGCCAGGCCGCGATCACCAAGGAATTGGTCGAGATCGTGAGCGGCGCGGAAGCCCTGTGAAGGAAGGATTCGAAATGAGCAGCCAGAATGCGACCCAGAACGGCCGGATCGTGCAGGTCACGGGACCGGTGGTGGACGTGGAGTTCCCGCCCGGGTCGCTGCCCGAGATCTACACCGCGCTGCGGCTCACGAACCCCGGCATCGACGACCGCCCGGACAATCTCGTCCTCGAAGTGGCGCAGCATCTCGGCGAGAACACAGTGCGCTGCGTTTCGATGGACACGACCGACGGGCTCGTGCGCGGGCAGGCCGTCAAGAACACGGGCGACGTGATCCGCGTGCCGGTCGGTCCCGAGACCCTCGGACGCATCATCAACGTGATCGGCGAACCGGTCGACGAACGCGGGCCCGTGAACGCCAAGCGCACGCTGCCCATCCACCGGGCGCCCCCGGAATTCGTCGATCAGTCGATCGGCGTCGAGGCGCTCGAGACGGGCATCAAGGTCGTCGATCTGATCGCGCCCTATCCGAAGGGCGGCAAGATCGGCCTGTTCGGCGGCGCGGGCGTCGGCAAGACCGTCGTGATCCTCGAGCTGATCAACAACATCGCGAAGCAGCACGCGGGCACTTCCGTGTTCGCCGGCGTCGGCGAGCGCACGCGCGAGGGCAACGACCTCTGGCACGAGATGATGGACTCGAAGCTGTCGGACCGCGGTCCAGGTGCCGTTGGTCCGCCGGGCAATCCGGGTACTCCCGATCCCGCCGGGGAAGATCTCGGCGAACGCGTCGCCGTTGGCGAGGGACTGGAGGCCGTCGATCCGTTCCCAATGGGCCCGATCCCAGGGACCCATGATCTGCGACGCCCAACTGGTGAGCGGCGTCGGATTGGAGACGGTGATGGTGGCGGAGCCCTGGATCGCGGGGTTGGCCACGCTGGTGGCGCGGACCGTCGTGGTCCCAGCCACCAGCGCGGTCACCAGCCCGGTGGTCGACACCGAGGCGATGGCGGGATCGGCGCTCGACCAAGTCACCGCCTGATTGGCGCCGGCATCCGCCTGGGGCGTCGCGGTGAGTTGGGTCGTCTCGGCGACGAACAGCGCGGCGGTTGCGGGCGCGACGGTCACCGCCGTCACGGTCGGCGCTCGAACCACGATGGTGGCCGTCGCCGATACGGTCGGCGTGGTCACGGAGGTGGCGGTGATGGTGGTGGTGCCCGGGGCCACGGCGGTGACCAGACCGGACCCGCTGACGCTGGCCACCGCGGCCGACTGGGAACTCCAGGTGACGGACTGATCCACCCCTTGGTCGGCGGTGACGGCGGCGGCC
>JANNIY010000020.1:0-26960 GCA_031405455.1 Deltaproteobacteria bacterium
GGGGGGGCAGAACCGCATCACCGCCGTCGGCGATCGGGTCGCCCGTCGGCGGGGGATCGGGCGGCGGCGCGACCGGCAGGAAGCGCACCAGCTCCGAAGGCTCCGAAATGGGACCCGGCTGCGTCGCGCCGCCTGCGGCAAACGCCGCGACTTGCACGCTGAAGCTGGTGCAGGCCTGTGGCGACAGCGTCACCTGGTTCGTGTCGACGTTTGTCTCCCTCGTCCCGGCGTCTGCCTCGCAGACCTGATAGACGACGTAGCCGGCGACGGGCCCGGGCGCAGGCTGCCACACGAAGGTCGCGTCGGTGGCTCCGACCAGATCGATGGCGGCGTACGCCGGTGAAGCGGCACACAGAGCGAGCGCGAGGACGGAACTCCGTCCACACGCGGAACGAGCCAACATGAGAGCCCCCTGACGATCGAGGCCGCGCGAGCATGCGCCTGGCGCGGCATGTGCATCGTCTCCCCGACCTGCGATCGGCGGCCCCCGAGAGCCAGCGCGTGACCCCACTCACACGCGGGTGCGAGCGCATGCTTTCTCGTGCGTCCAGAAGCGCGGTAGACTCTCGCGCCCGTCGTGCGGGGTCCGGGAGCGCTCGCTGGAGTGCTGGCGCCGGCGCGCGCGGGACCGGCGGTGGCGTCGGGGCGGGGCGGAAGACGTGCCACGCGGGTGGCGAAGTGTTGTCGGCGTGCATGCCGGCGGGGAAGGAAAGCGGCTTGAGGCGCAGCATCGCAGGACTTCTGGGGATCGTGTCGCTTGCGAGTGTCGGATGCAACCAGGTCGATTTCGTGAAACTCAAGGGATACCTGGGCAGCACGGATGCGCAGGCTCGGTTGGGCACTGGCTACGCCACCGGCGTAGGAGTGGAACGCGACGATGCCGAGGCCACGCGCTGGTATCGGCGTGCGGCCGAGGGCGGTCACGTCGACTCGCAGGTGGTTCTCGGGAACCGCTACCTCGGAGGTCTGGGCGTGGAGCCCGATCCGGTGGCGGCGGCGGGCTGGTTCCAGCGTGCTGCGGATGAGGGTTCGCCCGGCGGGCAGGCGCAGCTCGGCCTGCTGCTCACCGAGGGCCGCGGAGTCGAACGCAATGACGCGGAAGCCCTGCGTTACCTCAACCTGGCCGCCGAGCAGGGGCGCCCCGATGCGATGCTCACACTCGGCTTCATCTACTCGGGCGGACGCGGCGTCGAGCCGGACGAGAAGGTGAGTTTCGAGTGGGTTCGCAAGGCGGCTGACACCGGTATGCCGGGGGCCCAGGTGGTGCTCGCGCGGCATTATGCCATCGGCAGGGGGGTGGAGAAGGACGCCGCCGAATCGCTGCGTTGGTACCGCAAGGCTGCCGACCAGGGCTTTCCCGCGGCGCAGAACCAGGTGGGGCTCGCGTACCTGGAAGGCGTCTCCGTCGAGAAGAATGCCGCGACGGCCTTCGAGTGGTTCAACAAGGCGGCGGGAAAGGGCGATGCGCTCGCACAGCAGAATCTCGGGCGCCTGTATGCAGAGGGCGAGGGGGTCGCCCAGGATCTCAAGCTCGCGGCGGAGTGGTACCGGCGTGCAGCTGACCAGGGCATTGCCTCCGCGCAGTTCAACGTGGGATTCGGTTACGCACATGGGCTCGGTGTCGAGAAGAACGCGACCGAAGCCATCGCCTGGTTCGAACGCGCCGCCGACGCGGGTCACAGCATGGCGCAGGAGAGCCTGGCCCTCGCGTATCTGCTCGGGCAGGGCGTCGAAAAGGACGAGGTGCGCGCGCTGATGTGGTTCGAGCTGGCCGCTGCGAGCGGTGAGCAGGATGCAGCGGGTCTGCTCGCTGACCTCTACAAGGAGGTCGGCCAGGTGAAGGCAGACGAGGCGCGCAAGCTCGCGCAGGCCTGGCGCGAGGCTCACGCAGTCCGTGTGCCGGGCGCCGGTGGGGCGACCGCCGAAGAGGCGGCTCCCGCACCGAAGTGAACACGCGGCGTTCTGCCCGGTGAACTCCGCACGTCTTCGCGGCTGGCTCGCCGTCTTCGCGGCCGTCGCCGTGGTCGGCTGTGGACGCGCGGATCCCAGACCTAATCTGGTGTTGATCACGCTCGAGTCGCTGCGCACGGATCACGTCGGCGCCTACGGCGGGCATTCGCGGGGACGCCCGGAGTTGCCCATCACGCCGAATCTCGATGCCTTTGCGGCGGAGGCGGTGCGCTTCGCAGACGCGCACGCCGTGTCGAGCTGGACGCTCACCTCGCATGCAAGCCTGTTTACGGGGCTCTACCCGAGAGCGCATCGGGCCGAGCGTCCTCTCGATCGCCTGGCGGACGGCTATCCCACGCTCGCCGAAACCCTCGCTGCCGGCGGTTACCAGACCGTCGGTGTGGTCAGCGGACCCTATCTGCGCCGTGCGCACAACCTCTCACAAGGCTTCGAGGTCTGGGACGACGGGATTTCATCCTTCACGAACCGCCTCGCCCACGATGATGTGACGAACCCTGCGATGGAGAAGGCAATCGATCGCTTCATCGAGTCGCAACGCGACGCGACGCGCCCCTTTTTCTTGTTCGCGTACTTCTGGGATCCCCACTACGACTTCCTACCCCCGGCGCCGTACGACTCGCTGTTCGAGGCTGAGGATGCGGAGCCCTTCGACAGCACCCGCTTCGAGAGCAATCCAGCGATCGAGCCGGGCATGCCGGCGGCGCGGCTCGCCTACGTTCTCTCGCAGTATGCGGGCGAGATCCGCTGGACCGATGAACACCTCGGCCGCTTCTTTGCGCTGCTCAAACGCAAAGGTCTTTGGGAGAACACCGCGATCCTGATCACGGCCGATCATGGCGAAGAGTTCTTCGACCACGGAGAAAAGGGTCACAAGAACAACCTGTTCAGCGAAAGCATCCATGTCCCGCTGTTTCTCAAGCTGCCTGGAACTGCCGCGGGCCGCGTCGACGGCCGACTCGCGAGCCACGTCGACGTACTTCCTACGCTGCTCGAACTCGCCGGCTCGAAGGCCGAGTTTCCGCACCAGGGCCGCTCGCTGCTCGAGGCGAACCCGCCGTCCCAGCGCGCGATCTTCTTCGATCTGCTGTCGACCTGGTATTTCCGCAGCCCGGAGGGTGCAGACTTCGACGTGACGCAGCGTTGGCACGGAGTTCGGGAGGGCGCGGAGAAGCTCGTTTGGCGCGAAAGCGAGCGTGGCGCCCCGCAGCGGGTGCTTTTCGACGTGGCGCGCGACCCGGGCGAACACGCGGACCTCTCGCTCGCGAATGCAGCGCGCGCGCGAGATCTCGAAGCGCTCTACGAAGCCCAGCGACGCGAGTCCGAAACGATCGCCGCGAAGCATGCGCCGGGCGGAACGGCGAAGCTTTCGCCGCGCGAACTCGAAGCGTTGCGCGCGCTCGGTTACGTCGAACCCTGACGCCCGCTCGGAGCCGGATTGCGATTTGCCCGTTCCGCCTCGATTTGGCGCTCGGTCGCCTCGAGGTTGCGGCGGGCTTCGGAGTAATTCGGATTGATGGCGAGGGCGCGCTGGAAGAACGGAACTGCGTCGGCGAAACGGCCGCGCCGCGTTTCGAGCACGCCGAGATTGTTCCACGTGACGAAGTCGTCGGGAGCGCGTGCGATCAGGCTCTCGTAGACCACGCGGGCCTCCTCCAGGCGACCTTGTTGCATGCGCACGCCAGCGAGATTTCCGAGTGTTTCGGCCAGCTCGGGATGGTGGACGAGGCTGCGCTCGAGCAACGCGGCGGCGGCGGCGCCGAGCTCGCCGCGGGAGATCCGGACGGCGGCGAGATTCGAAAGGATCGCGGCGTTGTTCGGAAGGTCACGATCGGCGGCAACCCACAGCGACGCGGCGTCGCGCCATTCGGCCGCCCGCGCGGCGCTGCGCAGACCGCCCGCGAGCGTCAGCACTCCGATCAGCGCGACGGCGGCGGCACGGCGTCGCCCGGGTTCGACGATGAGCCTCTCGAGCGCCGCCCCCCCGATCAGCGTCGCGAGCAGGAGAAAGCCCAGAGACGGAGCAAAAACGAATCGCTCCGCCATCAGCGCCCCGATGTCGAGCAGGTGCAAGACCGGGAACAGGAATCCGAGGAAGATCGCGAGCGCGCACGCCATCAGCGCAGGCAGCGCACCGCGCCTCGCCTGGCCCGGCGCGCGCGGCGCGGCGGCTTGCAGCAACAGCCAGGCGAGCGCCGCGGCGGCAGCGGCGAAGAGCGTGAGGCCGGCGAGCGAGCGCGGGGTTGCGCCGGTCGCGATGCCGATCACCTGCTGATAGTAGAAATCGAGTTCGAGCACCCGCGGAAAGACCAGCAGGCGCAGGTACTCGAGGAAAACGCTGCCGAGCGTGTAGAGGCGGATTTCGAACGGAAGCCCCCGCAGCAGGGGCTCGCTCGTTGCGAAGGCCCCCAGCGCGGCGAAACGAGCGGCGAAGTAAAGCAAGAGGACGCCGGCGTGTAGCGTCAACCCGAGCAGCGCCATGCTTCGCTCGCGAACTCCCGGTTGCGAGCGGACGCCCACCCACGCATGCACGGCGAGGATCGCCGGCAGCACCGCGCCGGTCTCCTTCGAAGCGCAGGCGAGAGCGAACGCGGCCGCCGATGCGGCGAGCCAGGCTCCGGCGAAGGACGCGCGCGAGGCGTTCGTCACGCGCAGCCATCGCAGATACGCGAGCAGCGAAAGCAGGGAGAAGAACAGCGCCAGCAATTCGCTGCGTCCTGCGATGGCGTCGACCGCCTCGCAGTGAATCGGGTGGACCGCGAAGACCAGTGCCAGCGCCAGCGCGAACGCGCTCGAGCGGCCGTAGGCGAGCGCCAGGCAGTAGACGAGCGCCACGACGGCGCCGTACAGCAGCACATTGCTGCGATGGAAGCTGCGCGCGTCGCCGCCCCCCAGCCAGAAATCGAATGCGTACGAGAGGCTCGTGAGCGGGCGGTAGAGGCCTCGCTGCGGCTGGTCGGGCGGGAAGGGCGCGAGCAGTGCTGCCACCGCCTCCGCGGCCGAGCGGAGGCTCTGATTCGCCTCGATGAAATCGCGGTCGTCGAAGGCGAACTCCGCGTGCTCGCGGGGCCAATGCGGGACGAACACGGCCGCCGAAAGCAACAGCACGGCGAAGATCGTCCTCATCGCAGCGCGCCCTCGGCGAGATCCGGCGTGGTATCGATCACGATGGCGTCCCTGCGTGGCGGGCTGCGCCGAGTGCCGTCGCCGAGCACCACGACGAGCCGGGGGCCGGCCAATGCCAACTCCGCCCACGCTTCGACGCTGTAGTCGGCGATCCCGATCGCGTCGCGCACGCCTACGCGTTCGAGCGGGGTCGCGAGCCCGAGCGGCAAACCCGGCACGCTGAGAACGACGCCGGGCGCGGATCCCTGCGCAGCTTCGCGCACGCGCTCGAGGAAGGCTTGCGAGCGCTGGCTGATGAGCAGCCAGTCGGAATAGGAGTGTAGCAAGGGTGTGTAGCGGAGCGCCTGGCCGACCAGCAGCGCAGCGAGCAGTGCCGAGAGAACCGCCAGCCCGCGATGGCCCTCGCGGATCCGCCCGCTGGCTTGGCGTGCGACGGCGCCGACCAGCAGCGAGAATGGCGGCAGCAGGGCGTAGGCATACCAGGAGGCCACTTCGCCGGCCACGCCGTTGAGCCACAAGATCGTCGAGATCCAGACTCCGCAGACCAGCAGCAGCGCGCGCTGGCGCTCGCTCGAGATCAGGAGCGAGCTGGCGAGCGCCGCGACCGACAGGCCGACGAGCAGACGTGCGAACGTCGGCTGGTTCACGATGGGCTGCGGCATGAAGAGCAGGTGCGCAAACAGCGGCGCGAGCCCGATTCCGCGGCCCGCGCCAGCCAGCAACGACGATTCCCCGTGTCCACCGATCCCGCCGAGAACGGCGATTCGCATGAGCAGAACGCTGCCAACGGCGAGCGTCGGCAGCGCGCAGGCCTTCAGCGCGTCCCGCACGCGCTCGCGACCCGTCGCGGCGCCCGATTCGGCGAACTGAAGGCTGAAGAGCAGCGGTAGCACGACGACGCCGGGTTCCTTCGAGCCCACCGCCAGGGCAGCGCAGAGCGAGCAAAGCGCCATGCGCCATGTGGCGCCGCGGGAACGAAAAATCGGCGCCAGCGCGAGCGCCAACAGTGTGAAGAACACCGCGAGTGCGTCGGCTCGGCGGGCCGCGACCGGAAGGATCTCGATCTGAATCGGGTGCAGTGCGAAAACGAGCGCAGCCGTGAGCGCACCAGCGCCGGGGCCGAGCAGGCGCAGGGCGAGTGCGGCGACGCCGAGCGTGCAGGCGAGCAGCAGGGCGAGTTGCGTGAGGTGGTAGCCGAACGCGTCGAGGCCCCAGACGGCGTGATCGAGCGCAAACGAGAGCGTCGTCACGGGCCGATAGAAGTGGCCGTGGGGGTAGCGACCGTCCATCAGCTCTTCTCGGAAGCCGGCGAAGAAATCGGCGATGCTCCCGATCCGGCTGCTGACGATCAGCGGATAGGTGTCCCAGCCGAGGTGCCCGAGAGCGAACAGCGGCCGGTAGGCGACGACGGCCATCGTCAGCACGAGCGCGAGCAGTATCGCGTCGCGCGCGACGCCGCGCCCGCTCATCGTGCCTCCTCCCGGTTGCGACCGTGTGGGGTTCTAGCGTGCCCCCGCCCGCCACGCATCCGACCCGCGCTGCCGGCGGTCGTGTAGACTGCCCGCGCATGGGTTTTCGATCCGCGTTGGACAACCCCGCCTACCGTTTCGTGGGGCTCTTTGCGATCTACCTCGCCCTGGTCGCGTTCGGCTATCCGTGGCTCACGGAGCGCTGGTTCGCTCCGGTGCGGATGATGACGGCCGCCACCGCAGTCATCGAGCACGCGCTGCTCTCGCTCGTGAGCGATGAGGCGAAGCTCTCCGGGAATTTCGTGCAACTCGGGCCGTTCGGCGTGCAGATCATCGCGGAGTGCACCGGCATCTTCGAGGCGCTGATCTTTCTCGCAGCGGTGCTCGCCTACCCGACCAGTTGGGCGAAGAGGTTGATCGGCATCGGGCTCGGCGTGCCGATTCTCTACGTCTTCAACGTCGTTCGCATCCTGGTGTTGCTCGGGGTCGGACGCTATTCGAATGATCTCTTCGATTTCATGCATCTGTATTTCTGGCAGGCCACGCTGATCCTGATGATCACGTCGGTGTGGTTGCTGTGGATCTTCAAGGTCGTGCGCCATGGGGAGTCGGACGCTCCTGCGGGGGCTTAGCATCGTCCTGCTGACGGTGGGCCTGACGTGGGCCTGGGTGGTGTGGGGCGGAGCCGCCTACGAACGCAAGCTGCTCGCGATCGCCGGCCCCGTGCTCGAGGCGTTCGGAGTGACGCGGATTGCGGAGAGTCCGGCGCAGAAGCGCTTCGTGTCGGTGGTGCCGTTTTTCGTGCTGGTGTGGCTGACGCCGGCGATGAGCCTGCGCCGCCGCGTGATCGGTACGCTGGCGGGCTCCGCTGTGCTCGTGTTGTCGCACGTCGGGCTGGTGGGAATCGAGCAATGGGCCCTGTCGAGTCGACGACCGACGGAGCGCCCGTTCTCGACGCTGTTCCCGGCCGTGTTGTTTGCCGATGGCCTGCCGTTCATGTTGTGGGCCGTGATCGCCCACCGCTACCTGAGTGGCCTGCTCGCGCGCGTGCTGGCGCCCCGCGCCGGGGGCGGCGCGGCGGGCTAGAAATCTTCATCCTCATTCACCGGCGACACCGTGACGGGATGCGGCGCGTACTCGTGGCCGGCGTCCCAACCCGGAATCTGGCGGGCATGCTCGAGCCAGGACGCTGCGATCGACGCATCGAGCACGACGGAATTGCCGTCGAAGCCTTCGGTGATTCCGTCCCAAAGCTCCTGGCCACCCTTTTCCCACCAGACGCGGGACGCGTGTTCGAAATCGATTGCTAGACGGACCATCTCGCTCCTCGCGCTGCGTCCAAGGCGAGCGCACCGCTGCGAGCGGGGAGCATGGCTCGATTTTCATGCTTCGCCCACCCCCCCGTTCCCGCGGCGTCCCGCGCGAAAAGCGCCGATCTCGGCCGGGCGCTTCTGGTAGAGTGTGCGCCGCGCGGAGCGGCTGCGAGCGGTTCGCCACCACCGAGGGAGCATCAGACGCATGCGAGCATGGACGATCGGGCTGGTTTGTTCGCTGGTGTTGGGATTCACGACCGCAGGGCTGGCGCGGGCGGAAGAAGAAGCGGCTGAAGAGGCGGCTGAGGAAGCGGCTGAAGAGGCAGAACCGGGGGTCATGGCGAGCTACGGTCGAAACGTCGCGAACGCTTTTCTGGCGGGAGTGAACGGTGTCATCACGTGGCCCGCGGATCCGGTGATGCTCGCGATCGAGCCGACCGAAGCCATGCGCGATATGCCCGGCGCTGTCGTCACCGCTCCGATGGTCGGCGTGCTCGCCGGGACGCTGCAGGGCGTCTTTCGCGCGATCACGGGTACGCTCGACATCGCCCTATGCCCCCTGCGCTTCTTCCCGATGTTCAGCATCGAGCCCCGCTACAAACTGATCCCCGGCTGGGAGCACGAGGGCTAGCGCAGCGCCGACGGGCGATCGCGCGCTCGGGCCAGATCCGGAACCCCCGCGCCCCGCTGCAGCGCCGTTCGGGAGGCCTCATCCTCGCCGGCCGTCCTGCCGATTCCAGTGGGCATGCGTGTGCTGGCAGTGATCCTGGCTTCCGTCGTCTTCGCGGGCTGTTTCGCTCTCGATGAAATCGATGCCGGCCAGAAAGAAATGGATCGCTACGGCACCAAGGGAAAGGCCGGCGGCGGCGCCTCGCCAGCGGGCAAGACTGAAGAGAAGGCGAGCCCCCAGGAACGCATGCGCCAGTGGTGGGACAGCGCCCGGACTTTTACGCCGCGCGAAGACGATGCGAAAAGCGACGTCGTCAGCTGCAAGCTGGGAGGCGCGGTGCGCTTCATGAGGCAGGCCGATTGTCAGAACAGCGGGGGGCGCGTCGCGGGCGGCTAGCGCGCGGGGGCCCGCTCCGGGACGCCGTTCGTCGCAGCGTTTCGCGGTAGTCCGCTCGGCGGATCACAGCCCATGGCGGTAGTCCGCCATGAGTTCGACGAGAGCGCCGAGCACGCGCCGTCCGGCGGGGCTCTCGGGTTGCGCCGGGCGACGGCCGCGGCTTCGGATGACGCGACGATCCTGGTGGCCGACGAGAGCTTCCATCACGTCCTGCAGCGTGTCGCGCCCGAGCCGGCGCCGGCTGCGCGTCAAACGCACGCTGGCGAGTTCGACGGCGTCGCCGGTGATGCGATCGAAACGGTTGATCACCGCGGAGCGGTCCGTCACGCAATCGAGCAGTGAAGCCAGCGAAAGCTTCCCGGCGCGAGCGCCCGCGCTGGCGAGCGCGAGATAGGCGCGCTGAAGCTCGCCTGCCATCCGGCGCCGCTGCGATGTGAGGGTGCGGTCGCTCCGCGAGGCATAGCTCGAGGCCGCGATCGCGAGCAGCTCCTCGCCGGGGATTGGCGCGGCGGCCACGCGATATCGGCTCGGCAGCTCGCGCAAGAGATCGCGCGAGGAGTAGACGGCGTTCCAGGAAAGGCCGTCCGGAACCGCCTGCGGGCCGCGCGCCGCGCGGGCCCGCTCGAAGTAGGCGTGCGCCCGTCGAAAGCGCTCGACCAGGCCGCGTTGCCGCGCGAGCAGCTTGCATGCGATCGCGTCGGGCAGACCCATGCGGTAGAGCAGCAGGCGCCGGCTCTCGGCCTCGAACTCCGCGTCGAAGCGACGCAACACGGCGTCGCGGGCATGGGACGCCAGCGGCGCCTTCCGGCCCCGAATCAGGAAGTCCCGGATCTGCACGAAGTTCTGCACGATTGCGCGTGCCTTCCGGCGCTGTTCCGGCAGGGAAGTCGAAAAGCGATCGACGTCGTCGAAACGGTACTCGCGATGGTAGAGGCCGAACTGCCGCACCGAGCCGTAATCGACGATGCCGCCATCGGCGAGGATGTTGTCGCCATCCCAGTCGAGCCAGCAGAAGATGTACTCGGATTCGAAGGTTGCGGCGACACGCGCGAAGGTGAGCGCCGCCTGCTCGGCGAGAAAGCGATAGCGGGCTGCCGGGCCGCGCAGGCGCGGCCAGCTGCCGTTGCTGATCTGCCGCGCGCAGAAGGCGTCGGTGACGGCGCGCAAGCTGTCGATGTCGCCCTGTTTCGAGTGAACGAAGAAATGGGATGGGCGCAGCAGGTTGCGGCCGGCGCGGATGTTGATCGCAAACCCGCCGGGCAGCGCGATCACGGCGAGCACGCGTTCGGTTGCGATCCCGTTGCGGTGGAAGGTTTCCGATAGCAACGCGGCGCCGATCCCCTCGGTCGGCGCAGCAGTTCCGCAGCCGTACGATACGCGGCGGCTGCCGGTCTTGTAGAAGCGCCCGGAGAGCGCGGTGGCGGGACACAAGCGCGTTACGCCGGTGCCGCAGCTCGACACGTCCCAGGTGACTCCACGGTGCGTAATAGTGCCGTTCCAGATGCTGCGGCCGTCGCCGGATGTGCGGCCGCGGCGGTCGGCGTGCTGGAGCTGGAGATAGCGCGTCGCCATGTACGGGTGGGGTTGCAGATCGCGGCGGGAGAAGCGCGCACCGTGCTGTTGATCGTATTCGTTGATGATGGTCAGGGCGAAGGTGTCGAGGATGGCGCGGCAGAGGCCCGGATTCAGGCGCTCGGGCTGGTTCTCCGGCAGCAGGCCCATCTCCTTTGCTAGAGCGAAATTGAAATAGGCCACTTCTCCATCCCGGCGCCGGCGCGCTCGGTAGCAGACGGTGGCGCGAGGCGCGCTGCGCTGGAGCGGGTGCCGACCGTCGAGGCATCGAAAGCGCCGGTAGCGGGCGCGCCTCGCCTTGTGGATCGGTTTCGAGCGGACCATCCCGCAAAGTTCATCGGCGCACGCGCTGGCGCACTTGAAGCGCTGTTACAATCCAGATCATGCAACGACGGCTGGCCGCTCTCCTGGTGCCCGTGCTCGTATTCGGCTGCGGCGAGGACACCGGTCTGCGTCTGCGGGCGTATGGGGGCGATGCGGGAGCGCAGTTCGCGCTGGCCGAGCAGCTCGCGAAGGCGCCGGCAGGCGCGCAGGACGGCGCAGAGGCCGCTCGTTGGTATCGCAAGGCCGCCGAGCAGGGGAATGCCGAGGCGCAGCTCGGGTTGGCGATGCTGCTCGAGCGGGAAGCAGCACTCGCGATCGAGCCGGGCGAAGGCCTGCGCTGGATGCGCGCGGCGGCGGAGTCCGGCGCCGCCGATGCGCAGCTGCGCATGGCGGAGGCCCATGCGCGAGGGCTCGGAGTGCCGCCGGATCCAGCGGCCGCGCTCGCCTGGTATCGCAAGGCCGCGGAGCAGGGCGTATTGGCGGCGCAGTCCGAGCTGGCCCGCCGTTACGAGACAGGCGACGGCACGCCGGTCGATGCGGTTGAATCAGAGCGCTGGGTTCGCAGCGCAGCGGAGAGCGGCGATCCCCAGGCGCAACTGAAGCTTGGAATTCAGTATGGCGAGCGGCTCGGCGCCCCGCAGGATCTGGCCGAGGCGGCGCGCTGGCTGAAACCAGCGGCCGAGAGCGGCCTCGTCGAAGCACAATTCCGACTCGCGCTGCTGCTGCGCTCGGGTGTCGGTGTTCCTCGCGACACGACCGCTGCCGCACGCTGGTACCGCGCCGCAGCAGAACAGGGGCACGTGCGCTCGGCATTCGATCTGGGTGCCCTGTATCAGCAAGGCGGAGTTCCGCCGAGCAACGAGATGCAGGCGAGGGCCTGGGCCGCGGGGGTCGGCGGACCAGAGGTGGAGGCCGCGAAGTGGTACCGGCTCGCCGCCGATCAGGGATTCGCACCGGCGCAGGCGGGTTTGGGTTACCTCTACTCGCAGGGCAAGGGCGTCACGAAGGATCTGAAGCAGGCGTTCGATTTGTTCCAAAAGGCTGCGGCGCAGGGCGATGCGTCGGGCCAGGCGAATCTGGCGGCGCTCTACGCCACCGGGCAGGGCGTACCCCTCGACGAGGCCGAGGCCGTGAAGTGGTATCGCCTCGCGGCGTTGAAGGGCAACGCGGTGGCGCAAGTCTCGCTCGCCGTCGCGCTCGCCGATGGGCGGGGCACGCCGCGCAACGAAACCGAAGCCATCTCCTGGTACCGGCGTGCGGCCGAGCAGGGAATCGCTGAAGCGCAGCTGGGACTCGGCGCGATGATCTCGGCGGGGCGCGGTGTGGCGCGCGACGACGCCGAGGCCGCGCGTTGGTATCGCCTCGCCGCGGAGCAGGGCCAGCCCATGGCGCAGGCGAGCCTCGGCGCCTGCTATCTCCACGGACGTGGCGTCGAAAAGGACCTCGTGTGGGCTCACGTCTGGCTCACGCGCAGCGCCGCGGGCGGTTTCGAGCGCGTGAAGCCCCTGCTCGGGGATCTCACGAAGGCGCTGTCGCCAGCCGATCGCGCGCGCGCCAAGCAGCTGGCCGAGCAGCCTACGGCAGGTCGCTGACCGCCGCCCGTGTGGCGTCGTCGGGGCTGGAGTCCGAGGGCTCGCGTTCGTCTGCGGCCAGGTGCTCCAGCAGGATGCGCCGGACCTCTTCGACGGTATTCGGGTTGCCTTGACACGAATGCGAGTCGGTGACGACGAGCTCGGATTCCATGCCGTCCAGATGGGCGCTCCGGTAGGCGACGACGCCATCGTCGCCATCTTCAACCGGGTGGCCCTGGCGAACCGCGATGATCGAGTGGGCGGCGACGTCGGAACTCACGGAAATTTCCGAAAGTGTCCGGATGAAGCTGCTGCCCGGTGTCATGTTGTCGACGCTGGTCGATGGCTGTCCCACCGAAGTGAGCGCCAGCGCCTCACGGTTGAACGTCAGTAGATCCGTCCCTACGCGGACGAGGTCGAGAGGCAGCGTGACGAAGCGGGCGATCCAGTGGCTGACGCGGTTGCCGGCGAAATAGCTCCCGTGCTGCGGCGTGGCGATGAAGATCAGACGGCGGACGAAGGGCAGCGGCTCGACGAACACCATGCTCCGGATCAGCTTGCGTGTGCGATCCGGCATCACCAGCTTGTCGAGCGGGATGCGGACGGCACTGCGCCAGAAGCGATCTTCGCTGTCGATGGAGGTGAGCTTCGCGAGCAGACCTCCCTGGCTGTGTCCGATCACGACCATGCGCTCGAGAGCGGGGTCGCGGCCCTGGCGCTGAAGCCGGACGACGGCCTTTTGCAGGGTCTGGCGCAGACGCATCGCGGAGTAGAGCACGGGGTTGCCCGTGTCGTAGCTGAACAACCAGAACTGGTAGCGATCGTGGATGCGCGGGTCGTTGCCGAGTTCGTTCAGCATCTGCGCCCAGCGGCCGGCGCTCGACGCGGTGCCGTGTACGAGCACGACCGGGATGTGGCCGGGCTGGTAGGGGGAGAGCGCCACCAGCTGGCTCTTTTCGTCGATCACCCCGGCGCCCTGAAGGAAGCCCTTGATCTCCTGCTGCCAGACCGGTGACTCCGCCAGGGTATAGGCGAGAGCGGCCGTGGACTCGATCTCGAGCGATACCGGGCGACCATCGATTTCGATGGTCTTGGGCCGCGTCGCGTCGTCGATCTCGAGGGTCGCCTGTACGCGTCCGCTGACGATGGCCTCGCGCGGCGATGCGATGCGCAGGACGGCGGTGATCGGCACCTTGACCCACGGCGCGACGAGGTCGTCGCCGCTCTGGCCCGGGACGAGCGGTTCGGTGCTCGCGGCGAGCGGCGCGCCGATTCCGGGCCAGCGATAACGGGCCCACATTCCTCGCACTTCGAGATCTGCGATGGGCACCAGCTGCACGAGCCGGCGCTGCCCCCAGTGAAGCTGCGTGTCGTCGAAGGCAACCTCGATCGTGCCGAAGGGCAGGGCGAGGCTTCCCGCGCGGAGCTCCACGTGCTTGCCGTCTGGGGAGGCAAAACCCTCGGTGATCCCCCGGTTGTAGAGGTCGCACGCCAGACGTACGCGTGGATCGACCGCGCTGGGAGGGCGCCGGTCTTCGCCTGGAAACAGGAAAGCGTAGGCGTACACGAGCGACGCGAGGAAATAGCGCCGTTTTCCGGTCCGGCTCGCGTGGATGAACGAGAGCTCGGCAAGTGCGAAGATCTCGTCCCGACTTCCGCGCCCATCAGCGACGGCGGCATGCAGTCGTGCCAGCACGCGCTGCGGTTTGTCGGCGAACGTCTCGAACAGGTCGCGGCGGTAGAGGACGTTGCGCGTCGGGTTGCTGAGCTCGCCGGTCGACAGCACGTTGCTCGTGAGCGAGCGGTAGACGGCACGCGGATCGACGCGCACGACGCCGACGGGAGTGCTGCACGCGAGACTCGACGCGAGGATCAGGATCGCGAGCGGGAGGGCGCAGGCGCGGCCCCGCTTCAGGGCTGTTGCGTCCACTGCTCATCCGTGAGCTGCCAGCCGCCACCGAGCGCGCGGTAGAGTGTCACGACGGTGAGGAGCTGGTCCAGTTGGATCTGCGCGAGTGAGATCTCCGCCGGGAAGAGCTGCTGCTGCGCCTCGAGCACCTCGTAATATCCCGCGAGCCCCGAGTTGTAGCGGAGCAGCGAGAGCCGGACGGATTCCTGGTAGGCGCGAACGGCGCGTTCCTGCGCGGTGAGGGCCGCGGCGAACTTGCTCTGCGCCGTCAGCGTGTTCGAAACCTCCGCGAAGGCGGTCAGCACGGTCTGCTGGTACAGGGCCTTCGTCTCTTCCCAGCCCGCCAGCTGCCCGCGATACTGCTCGAGCAGCGCGAAGCCCTGGAAGAGCGGCCCCGCCGCGTTCCCGGCGATGTTCCAGAGGCTGAAGTTCTGCTTCACGATGTCGCGCAACTCGGTGCTCTGGCCGCCATAGAGGGCCGTGAGGCCGATCTGCGGAAAGAAGTTGGTGACCGCCACGCCCACCTGCGCATTCGCGCTCGCGATGACGTGTTCGGCCCGCAGGACGTCGGGTCGTCGCTCCAACAAGGCCGACGGCAGGCCCGGCGGTGTGGCGGGTGCGCCGGTACGTGCGACGAGCGGTGTGCCGCGCGGGATCGGGCCCGGGTTGCGCCCGAGCAGCACGCAGAGAGCGTTCTCCTGGATCACGATCCGGCGCTCCAGATCCGGGATCTGCGCCTGGGTGATCGCCAGCGCCGCTTCAGCGCGCGAGACCTGAAGCTTGTCTCCGACGCCGCCCTGGTAGCGGCGCGTGAACAGGTCGAGGGTCTGCTGGAACGACTGCGTGGTGTCGGTGGCGATCTCGAGCTCGCGGTCGAGCTCGAGCAGCGTGAGATACGCCTGCGCAACGCTCGTCACGAGCGAGAGCAGGATGCCGCGGCGAAACTCCTCGGTGGCGAGCAGCGTCTGCTGCGCCGCTTCGTTCGAGCGGCGGATCCGGCCCCAGACATCGATCTCCCACGCCAACGCCACGGCGCCGTAGAAGAGATTGTAGGTGTCCGCCGCCTGTCCCTGAAATTGCGGCTGATGCTGCCGTCCGCTGCTCGTCTGATAGCCGATCTGGGGGTAGAACGGAGATTGCGCAACTCCCACCTGCGCCTTCGCCTGCTCGACGCGTGCGACCGCGGTCTTGAGGTCGTAGTTCGCATGCAGGGACTCGAGGATGAGCTGCTGCAGCACGCCATCCTCGAAGACCTGCCACCAGGGGAGATCGGCGAGCGAGGTGGCCTCGGGAGCGTCGACGTGACCGCGATGATCCTCGGGCGGCGCGACGGGCGGGCGTACGTAGTTCGGGCCCAGCGCGCACGCGGAGGCGAGCACGACAGCGAGCCCGGCCGCCGCGAGCCGCTGGCCGCGCATCAGTGACTCGATCCCGCGGTGGAAGCGGCAGGCCCGCTGGGCGCCGCGGGCGTCTGCGTCGCGCCGCGGTTCGCGAAGCGCGCCACCAGCACGTAGAGCACCGGCACGAGAAAGATCGCGATCAACGTGGCGGTGAGCATGCCGGCGATCACCGTGGTTCCCATGCTCTGCCGGGAGATGGCGCCGGATCCCGAAGCCGTCCAGAGCGGAACGCAGCCGAGGATGAACGCGAAGCTCGTCATCAGGATGGGCCGCAGTCGCAGCTTCGCGCCCGTGAGCGCCGCATCCACGATCGACTTCCCGCCCTTTTGCTCCATCACGGCGAACTCGACGATCAAGATCGCGTTCTTCGCGACGAGGCCGATCAACATGATGAGACCAATCTGCGCGAACACGTCGTTGTCCAGCCCGCGCAGCCAGATCCCGAGGTACGCTCCGAAGATGGCGATCGGCGTGGTGAGCAACACGCTCCACGGCAGCAACCAGCTCTCGTAGAGCGCGGCGAGGATCAGGAACACGAACACGATCGACAGCGCGAAAGTGCCGGCGCTGCTGCCTGCGTTCGCTTCCTGGTACGACATGTTCGTCCATTCGTAACTCATGTCGGTGGGCAGGACCTCCGCTGCTACCGCTTCGACCGCGGCCATGGCCTGGCCCGAGCTGTAGCCCGGCGCGGGGTTTCCGAGCACCTCCACGGCGCGATACAGGTTGTAGCGATTCGTGAACGCCGGCCCGAAGGAGGGTTCGGCCCGCAACAGGGTCGAGAGCGGAACCATCTGCTGGTCCCTGTTGCGTACGTAGAAACCTCCGATGTCCTCGGGCTTCACGCGAAATTCGGGCTCCGCCTGCACGAAGACCTTCCAGACGCGTCCGAAGCGATTGAACTGGTTCACGTAGGCCGACCCGAGCAGCGCCTGCAGCGTCTGGTAGACATCTCGATCGCTCACGCCGAGCTTGTAGACTTTGTCCGATTCCACGTTGGCGAACAGCTGCGGCACGTCGGGGCGGAACACGCTGACGACGCCCGCGAGTTCGGGGCGCTGGTTGGCCGCCTCGATGAACTTCCGGGTATTCGCGGCGAGATATTCGATGCTGTTGCCGCCACGATCCTGCAGCATCACGTCGAAGCCGCCGGCGTTTCCAACGCCCGGGATCGCCGGCGGTCCGAAGGCGAAGGCATCGGCGCCAGGCAGCTCGCGCAGCCTCGCATTCAGCTCGCGCATCAGCACGGCCGCGGTTCGCGAGCCCCGGTCGTGCCACGGCGTGAGTTGCACGAAATAGAAGCCCGCATAGGTCTGGGAGATGTTCGACAGCAGGCTGAAGCCGACGATCGACGTGTAGCTCTGTACGCCGTCGGTGTCGGCGAGGATCTGCTCCACTTCGCGTGCGATCACGTCCGTACGCTGCAGGGACGCGGCGTCCGGGAGCTGGAGCTGGAGGAAGAAGTAGCCCTGGTCCTCGGTCGGGACGAACGAGGACGGGAGGACCCGCCCGATGCCGACCGCGATGACGGCGAAGCCGGCGAGCAGGAGCATGCTCCGGAACGTGCGCTTGATCGCAGCCGCCGAGATGTTCACGTAGCGCTGCGTCGCGCGTTCGAAGCCGCGATTGAACGCCGCGAAGAAGCGGCCGAGCAGCCCCGTCGAGGGCTGCCTGGGCCGCAAGAGCAGCGCTGCGAGGGCGGGCGAAAGCGAGAGCGCGTTGAACGACGAGATCAGCACGGAGATCGCAATGGTGATCGCGAACTGCTGATAGAGGCTGCCGGTGATTCCGGTCATGAAACCGGCGGGGACGAAGACGGCGGCGAGGATCAGCGTGGTGCCAATGATGGGCGCGGAGACCTCTTCCATGGCCTTGATCGTGGCGTCGCGCGGCGACAGCCCATGCTCGATACCGACCTCGACCGCCTCGACCACGATGATCGCGTCATCGACAACGATCCCGATCGCGAGCACCAGGCCGAGAAGGGAGAGTGTGTTGATCGAGAACCCGAGCATCGGGAAGAAGAGGAAGGCGCCGATCAGCGAAACGGGGACCGCGATCAGCGGGATCAGCGTCGCGCGCCAACCCTGCAGGAAGAGGAAAACGACGAGGATCACGAGCAGCATCGCCTCGCCGAGGGTCTTCACGATTTCGTCGATGCCCTCGCTGACCGGCAACGTGGTGTCGAGTGCGATCGCGTAGGTCATGTCGCCGGGGAAGCCCTCGGAGAGCTGCTTCATCTGCTTTTTCAGCACGCCCGCGGTGGCCAGGGCGTTCGATCCCGGTGTCTGGTAGATGGCGAGCACGGCCGCGGGCTTTCCCTGGAAGCGGCCCAGCTGCATGTACGTCTGCGCGCCGAGCTCGATGCGCGCCACGTCGCGCACGCGCACGAAGGAGCCATCCGGATTGGCGCGCACGATGATTGCGCCGAATTGCTCGGCTTCGACGAGGCGGCCCTGCGCCGTGACGGTGTAGGTGAACTCCTGGCCGGGCGGCGCGGGCTCGGCGCCGACCTGGCCCGCGGGGTTGACGACGTTTTGTCCCTGGATCGCCTGGATGACGTCCGTCACGGTGAGCTGGAGCTTGGCCAGCGTATCCGGGCGGACCCAGACCCGCATCGCGTAGTTCGAGGCGCCGAAGAGCGTCACCTGACCGACACCCGCAACGCGCGCGAGCGGATCGATCAAGTTGATGTTGGCGTAGTTGCCCAGGAAGGTGGCGTCGAAACTGCCCCCCGGCGAATAGATCGGCACGACCAACAGGGGCAGACCGACGGTCTGTTGCACGGTCGTTCCGTACTCGACGACGGAAGCCGGCAGCTGCGAGTTCGCCTGCGCCAGCCGGTTCTGCGTGAAGACCTGATCGAGATTGACGTCCGTGCCGACGTCGAAGCTGACCTGCAGCGTCAGCGTGCCGTCGCTGCCGTTGATCGACTTCATGTAGATCATGCCCTGCACGCCGTTGATCTGCTGCTCGATCGGCGTGGCGACGGACTGCTCTACGGTGAGGGCGTCGGCACCGGTGTAGGTGGTCTTGACCTGGATGATCGGCGGGACGATCTCGGGATATTGCGCGATCGGCAGGCGCTCGAGCATGACGAGCCCGCCGATCACGGTGAGGATTGCAATCACGATCGCCACGATCGGGCGGTCGATGAAGAATCGCGACACGGGCTAGCTCCCGCTGGTGGCCGAGGCTGGCGAGGGCGCCGCGGCGCCGTTCGCAGCCTTCGCGGGCTTGACGAGCATGCCCTGGCGGATCTTCTGCAAGCCCTCGACGACCACGCGTTCGCCCGCGGCGAGTCCGCTTTCGACGACGAAATCGCTGCCGTGCGGCGGTCCGAGCTTCACGGTCTTGAACGCCACCTTGTCGTCGGCGTCGATGACGGCCACCTGGCTCACGCCCTGGAGGTCGCGCACGGCGCGTTGCGGCACGAGGAGCGCGCCCTTGCGGCGATCCGTGACGGCACGGACTTTCGCGAACTGGCCCGGTCGCAGCAGGTTGTTCGGGTTCGGGAACTCACCCTGTATGTTGATCGTGCCGGTCGTCGTGGCCACCGCGAGCCCGGCCACCCGGAAGCGCCCGGACTCGGGATACACGGAGCCATCGGCGAGGATCAGCCGCAGCCCGGCGGTCGTTCGCGGCGGGTCGGTCGCTTCCTGTTCGCGGATCTGCGGCGCGAAGCGCAGGTACTCGATTTCGCTGATCGGAAACGTGACCTTGATCGGGTCGAGCTGCGAGATGCTCGTGAGCAGTGTCTGCGGGCTCACCAGATCGCCGACCTGCGCGTTGGCGATGGCGGCGACGCCGGTGATGGGTGACTTGACCTGGGTCCACTGGAGATTGAGGCGTGCCTGTTCGAGGCTGGCGCGCATCGAATCCACCTGCGCGGCGCTCGCCGCGCGGGCCTGCACCGCGTCGTCCAGCTCCTGCTGGCTGACGGCGCCCTCGGCGGCGAGCGGCGTGTAGCGGGCCACGTCGAGGGCGTTCTTCTCGAGGCTCGCGCGCGCGCGGGCGAGCTGGCCCTGCGCTTCGTCGAGCGTCGCCTGGAACTGGCGCGGGTCGATCTCGAAGAGCAGGTCGCCTTCCTTGACGGCGCTGCCGTCGCGGTAGCTCTGCTTCAGCAGGTAGCCCTGGATCTTCGGGAAGATCTGGGCGTTCACGTAGCCTGTCGTGGTTCCCACCCATTCCGACTCGATCTCGACGTCCTGCGCCTCGACGGTCGCGACGATCACCTCGGGAGCGGCCGGCCCGGCGGGCGCCGACGGATCCCCGCAAGCCCAGGTGGCAACTGCGAGCACGCTCAGGACTGGAAATCGAAGCAGGCATCGCGGCACGAAGAATCTCCTGGTGACGCGTCAGCGTGCGCCCGGGCGCGCAGTCTAGTCGAGGGAGCGCCCCAAGGGCATGCCGGCCGCAGATCCCGCTCGCGCGGGGCAGAGCGCCCCGAGTCGTGTCGGATCGGGTTTAATTGCCCCACCCGCGGACATGTGGCCCGCGCTCTGCGAACGGGAGCTGGCTCGTTCCGTGCACAGCGGTCGGGCCGGAGGTGCCCTTCGTGCTCTCGAAGTCCCAAGCACGTTTCTTTTTTTTGGGCGGAACCCTGTTCTTCTCCGTGATCTTCATCGCGCTGACGGTGGATACGATTCGCCAGGTGCCTGCGCGCTCGCACCAGGATCGCATGACCCCGGACGTCGTCCGCGGCAAGCACATCTGGGATCGGAAGAACTGCATGGGCTGCCACACGATCCTCGGGGAGGGCGCCTACTACGCGCCCGAGCTCACGCGCGTGGTGGAACGGCGCGGAAAAGCATGGATCGCAATCTTCCTGAAGGATCCGGAGGCGATGTTTCCTGGCGAGCGAAAGATGGTGAACTACCACTTCGACGACGCGCAGATCAGCGACGTGATCGCGTTCCTCGCCTGGATCGGCGAGATCGACACCAACGGTTTCCCGCCGAAGCCGGATCTCGCCTTGCCGAGTGCGGTGACGGTTGCGAGGAGCGGCGTGCCTCCGCCGCCCCCGATCTTCGGGACGGTGTGTGTCGCCTGCCACGCGGTCGGCGGCAAGGGCGGGGCGGTCGGTCCGGCGCTCGACGGTGTCGCGCTGCGCAAGACCCCCGAGGAGCTCGATCGCTGGCTTGCCGACCCCGCCTCAATCAAGCCGGGGACCGCCATGCCCAAGCTTCCCCTCGACGCTTCGACCCGCGCGGCCCTCGTCGCGTGGCTCTCCAGCCTGCAGTAGGAGCGCTTCATGAAATTCCGGAGTCAACGCATCGCGTATCTGTTCTTTGCAACCTCCATGCTGTTGCTTCCACTCCAGCTCATTTTCGGCTTCGTGATGGGCATTGCGCACATCGGCTGGGACGGGCTTCACGAGTGGATCCCGTTCAATGCGGCCCGTTCGACGCATCTGAACCTGCTCGTCGTGTGGTTGCTCTCGGGGTTCATGGGCGCGGCGTACTTCATCATCCCCGAGGAGGCCGACCGCGAGATCTGGAGTCCGGCGCTCGCGGTCGTGCAATGGGCGACGCTCGTGATCGTCGCCGTCACTGCCGTCATCGGGTTCCAGTTCGGTTGGTGGGAGGGGCGCAAGTTCCTCGAGATTCCGCGCCCGCTCGACTACCTCGTGGTCGTGAACGTCCTCGCGTTTCTGCTCAACATCGCGATGACCGCCTGGAAGGCCGAACGCTTCTCGACGACCGGTAGCGTGCTGTTGCTCGGCCTCACCGCCGCAGGGCTCCTCTACCTGCCCGGCATGATCACGTTCCAGAACCAGGTCTTCGACTCCTACTTTCGCTGGTGGGTGGTGCACCTGTGGGTCGAGGGCGTCTGGGAGTTGATCATGGGCGCGATTCTCGCGTACCTGCTGATCAAGCTCACGGGCCTCGACCGCGAGATCGTCGAGAAGTGGCTCTACGTGATCGTGGGACTGACGTTTCTCTCGGGGATACTCGGCACCGGCCATCACTACTACTACATCGGCGCGCCCGCGTACTGGTTGTGGATCGGCGGCCTCTTCTCGGCCCTCGAGCCGCTCGCATTCCTCGGCATGGCGCTGTATGCGGTCACCATGGCGCGTCGAGCGGGACGTGATCATCCGAACCGCATTGCGCTCTTCTGGACGGTGGGCTGTGGCGTGATGTCGTTCGTGGGGGCCGGCTTCCTGGGCTTCGCGCATACGCTGCCTTCGGTGAACATATGGACCCACGGGACCATCGTCACGGCGATGCATGGCCACCTCGCGTTCTGGGGCGCGTACGCGATGATCGTGCTCGGCATCATCAGTTACACGCTGCCGCTGCTGACCGGACGCAAGCGCTTCGGCGGTTGGATACCCGAAGTCGCCTTCTGGACATCGAACGTCGGGATGCTGGGAATGACCGGGGCGTTCGCGGTGGCCGGCGTCACGCAGGTCTACCTGGAGCGTCGCATGGGCATGGATTTTCTTCAGGCGCAGAAGGCCGTGGAAATCCATTTCGTGGGCGTCGTGCTGGCTGCCTGCCTGCTCACGCTGGGGATCGCGCTGTTCATCTGGAACTTCATCGGCTACGGGCTGCCGAGCGAGGAGGCCGTCGGGCACGACGTCACGGCCAGCGCGCCCGGGAGTGCCTAGATGGCCAGCGTTCCGGCCGCGAGGGAGCGCCTGAGCGCGCTGGCTCCCGAGATCCCCTGGTACCGCCCGATTCGCGACGAATGCGAGATCTTCACCCGAGCGTGGAGCGAACAGCTTCCGCTCTTGCTCAAGGGTCCCACCGGCTGCGGCAAGACACGCCTCGTCGAACACATGGCCGCTCGGCTCGGGCGGCCTCTCGTCACGGTTGCGTGTCACGACGAGACGTCCGCTGTCGATCTGCTGGGGCGCTGGCTCGTGAGGGGCGGCGATACCG
Source organism: Deltaproteobacteria bacterium (assembly GCA_031405455.1). Classification (GTDB taxonomy): domain Bacteria; phylum Myxococcota_A; class UBA9160; order UBA9160; family SMWR01; genus DATBRV01. The sequence continues at coordinate 22,609 of JANNIY010000020.1, forward strand.
TCTGGCAGGACGGCCCGGTGACACGCGCCGTGCGCGAAGGCGCAATCCTGTATCTCGACGAGTTTGCGGAAGCGCGCAGCGACGTGCTCGTCGTGATCCATCCGCTGACGGACCATCGGCGCAGGCTCTTCGTGGAGCGGCATGACGAGGAACTCGCGGCGGCGCCCGGGTTCCAGCTCGTGACGAGCTACAACCCCGGCTATCAGCGCGGCCTGAAGGAACTCAAGCCCTCCACGCGCCAGCGCTTCGTGACACTCGCCTTCGATTATCCCGCTCCCGACATCGAGCTCGAAATCGTGCAGCAGGAGACGGGCATCGATGCGCGCGCGGGCAGGGCGCTGGTGGCGTTGCTCGGGAAGCTGCGGGCCGCCGACACGCTCGCGCTGGTGGCGGCGCCATCGACCCGGCTGGCCGTTTCGGCGGCGCGCCTGATCGGGGCCGGAGTGCCGCCGCGTGCAGCCTGTGCGGCGGCGATCATCGAGCCGCTCACGGACGATCCGGAGATCGCCGCGGGCCTGCGCGACCTGGTGGCGCTCGTCTTCTGATGCCGCCGGATCTGGATCTCGACTGGGAACTGGGTTTGTTCCGCGGCGCGCGCGCACTCGTACGCCGGCTGCGCGGAGGCAATGGCGCTGAGGCGCCCGGAGCTGCGGCGCGGGCCGCACGCCTCGCGGATCATCGCGCCGCGCTCAGCGCCTTCGCGCGCGCTCTCAGCGGGCTGCCCGTCCGGATCGTTGCGTGCTCCGACGCCGGCGGCGTGCGCGGGCTCGATCTTTTGCTGCCTGAATCGCTGGCGCTGACGGATACGCCGGAGGGCAACCGCGAGCTCTACGTACTGCGCACAGCGGTGTCGGCGGCGATCGTCCGGCTGGGCCTCGCGCAACGCTACGCCGCGGGCAGCGACGCGCAGCCGGTGCCACTGCCGGCGCTGCGGGCTGCGGCAGAGGCGTGCGCCTGGCTATCCCGCGAGTTGCCCGGTTTCGCACCGGCCATGCAGCGAGCGCGTTCGCTCGCGCTCGCCGCGCGCCCCGAGGCTTCGCAATTTCGCGGCGGGGAAGCAGCGCGCGAGCGCGCCCGCCGAGCGGCGCTGCGGTTGGAAGCGCCCTGGCAGGACGCCGCCCTCGTCGCCGCAATTGCTGCCGCCCCCGGTCGAGGTCGCGCAGCGCTGGGCGAGCGGTTGCTGGGCGAACATCTCGAGCCGCCCGCGCGTGCGCGGGGGGATGCCGGCTGCGCCGACGCCGAGTCGCAGCCGCAGGGGGCTGGTTCGGAGAGCGAAGCCGACGCCCCGCGCGTGGGTTCGATCGAACACGTGGATCTCCAGCCGGATGAGCGCGGCGACATCGTCTTGAACCCCTACGAGCGGGTCGAAACCCTCGACGCCTACCGCGGCGGCTCGCGAAATCTCGACGGCGCGGACGATCTCGACGCGCATCTCGAGGCGCTTTCGGAGGTGGACCTCGGAAAAGTGACACGCGGGGGTGGCGCCGCGCAATCGCTGCTGCGCGCCGACATCAGCCTCGCCGCCGACGCCCCGGACGTCGCCAGCCGGACCCCGGATGCGAACGGCATCGCCTACGACGAATGGGATTGGCGCGCGCGGGCCTACCGGCCGGATTGGTGCACGGTGTATCCAACGTCGGTGCGCTCGAGCGACCCGGGCTGGGCCGCGGACGCGAGCGTGCGGCATTCACGCCGGATTGCGGAGCTTCGCCGCCGTCTCGAGCGTCACCGCGCAGGCCTGCGCAGCGTCGACCGTCAACTCGATGGCGAGGATGTCGATCTCGCGGCGTTGGTGGACGAGCGCGCGGCCGTGGCTGCGGGTTTTGGCGGCAACCCGCGCCTTTATGTCCGCCAGGAACGTCGGCGCCGCGATTTTGCGACCACCGTTCTTCTCGACGTCTCGCTCTCTACCGATGCGTGGATTCGGGGGCGGCGCGTGCTCGATGTCGCGCGCGATGCGGTCTTCGTGCTCGGCGAAGTTTCGGCGCAGCTCGGCGACCGCCTGCGCGTACTCGCGTTCGCATCGCAGACGCGGAACCGCTGTCGGGTCTGGGAGGTCCTTGGCTGGCACGAACCCTGGGCCGCAGGTCGCGCTCGTTTGGGATGCCTCGAGCCGACCGGGTACACACGGATCGGCCCCGCGATTCGGCACGCGACGGCGGATCTCGCCGCGGTCGCTGCCGAGCGCAAGCTGCTGTTGCTCGTCTCCGACGGCAAGCCGACGGATTACGATCGCTATGAAGGTCGCTACGGCATCGCCGACGTGCGACAGGCGTTGCGCGAGGCGGAGCAGCGCGGGTTGCGAACGCACGCACTCGCCGTGGATGCCGTGGCGCGCGACTGGCTGCCAGCGCTCTTCGGGCCCGGCGCATGGCACGTGCTCCCGCGCCCCGAACGCTTGCCCGACGTGCTGACGGAGGTCTACGGACGGCTGACGCTCGCGGGGTGACGCAGGGGCGAGCTACTTCGCGAGCAGGCTCCGCAGCATCCACGCCGTCTTTTCGTGGATCTGAAGGCGTTGCGTCAGCAAATCCGCCGTGGGCTGATCGTTCGCCGACTCGGCCACGGGGAAGACGGACCGGGCGGTCCTCGCCACCGCCTCGTGTCCCTTCACGAGACTGCGGATCATCGCGGTCGCGGCCGGGACGTTGTCTTCTTCGCGAATCGTCGACAGCTTCGCATAGGCCTTGTAGCTCCCCGGCGCGACATGACCCAGTGCGCGGATGCGCTCGGCGATCAGGTCCACCGCCAGCGCGAGTTCGTTGTAGTGAGTCTCGAACATCAGGTGCAGGGTCTGGAACATCGGACCCGTTACGTTCCAATGGAAATTATGGGTCTTGAGGTAGAGGGTGTAGGTGTCGGCGAGCAGACGCGAGAGCCCCTCCGCGAGTTTCTTGCGATCGCTGCCCGAAATGCCGATGTCGATTTCCATGCTGCGCGTTGCGCTGGCCATGATTCCTCCTGGGATGCGCTGCGGAAAGCCGAGGCCCGATCAGCGCAAAGCAGGATTCTAGTTTTTTTTCGCGAGCTGCGCATGCGCTCATCGGATTCGATCTCGGGCTAGAGTGTCTCCGGCGCGGAGCCGCTTCGTCGCCCGCCTGCGGATCGACCCCCGGATCCGTGTTCACCCGCACTCGACGGTGTAAGAATTGCGAGCCTGGCTCCCGATGAAATCCGCTCGGCCTCGCCGGATTCGGCATGCCTGAAAGATCCGATGCCCAGCTCGAGTCGATCGTGATCGGGGCCGGAGCGGCGGGCCTGTGGGCGGCCGCGCGCGCGGCGGAACTCGGCTGCAAGGTGCTCTTGCTCGAGAAGACTCCGCGCACGGGGACCAAGGTGCTCGCGAGCGGCGGCACGCGCTGCAATCTGACCACGACGCGTGGCCCGCAGGAGGCGGCGCGTCTGTTCGGTCCGGCGGGGGAGAGATTCCTGCGCGGAGCCTTTCGTGCGCTCCCGCCGACGGCCGTGCGAGAACGCTTCCTGAACCTCGGCGTACCCACGCTCGCGGAGCCGCTCGAAAAGGTTTTTCCGGCGAGCCACCGGGCGCGCGACGTGCGGGATGCGCTCGAAAGCTGGGCGCGCAGCGCCGGCGCGCGGATCGCGTGTGATAGCGCCGTTCTCGGCATCGAGCGCGACGGCAATGCCTGGCGCGTGAGCGTGCAGGGCGGGCGCGTACTTCGCGCGCGCAAGCTCTGTGTCTGTCCGGGCGGGATGAGTTATCCGCGCAGCGGGACGACGGGCGACGGATACGCCTGGCTCGCCGCGCTCGGTTTGCCGCTGGTCGACCCGGTGCCGGCCCTCGTGCCCCTGCTGAGTCCGGAGCCGTGGGTGCGGGAGCTGGCCGGGGTTTCGCTGCAAGCCGTCGACGTCGAGCTGCGATCACCGGACGGCGTGCTCCTCGCACGGCGCGCGCGGCCGGTCGTGTTCACGCACAAGGGGGTGTCGGGTCCGGGCGCGATGGATCTCTCGGAGCCGGTGGCGCGCGAGGAGACGGCCGCCCTGCGGGCGGGACGCGCGGCGCGCGTGCACGTGCTGCGTCTCGATCTCGCGCCCGAAACGGATCGCGAGCAGCTGCAGACGCTGCTCGCGAATCTCGCCGGCCGCCCAGGCGCTCCGCTGCTCGCCTCACTGCTCGCGAGCGAGTTCGCGCTGCCGCGCAGAATCGTGGCACGCGCCCTCGCGCAAGCCGGCGTGGCGCCGGGAGCGCGCGTCAACGAGCTCGCGCGCGCGGCGCGGCACGCTCTCGTCGAAGCCCTGAAGGGCCTCGCGATCCCCGTCAGCGGGACGCTTGGCTTCGAGCGGGCAGAGGTCACCGCCGGCGGTCTGGCGCTAGCGGCCGTCGATGCCGCGAC
>JANNIY010000021.1:0-1707 GCA_031405455.1 Deltaproteobacteria bacterium
GTGCGGAAAATCGATCGTGTAGAGGACCGGGGCCCCCTGCCGTTCGACGACCAGCAGGTTGTTCGAGCTGTGCCGCTGGTGCACGAGGCCGAGCTTCGCGGCCGCCACGATCTGGGTGGCGAGGTTGGCGTGCAGGCGCGGTGTTGGCGGCTCGGGCTGCGCGGCGAGCCAGCGTGTGAGCGTGACCGCGCCATCGAGCCAGCGCGTGAAGAGCAGCACGCGCGCGAGTCCGATGGCGTTGCGCTCGATCGCTCCCCCGAGGTTCGCGAGCGTGCGCCCGCCGCGGGCTTCGAACGCGAGAGCCACGCGGTATTCGTGCAAGCCTGGATGTTCGGCGAGCCAACCGAACCAGACCTGACGCGCGGGCGAAGGGTTGCGCAGTTCCTTGATGGCGATCGAACCGAGCAGCGGGATTTCCGCTCGGTGAACGCTGCGACGGTGGGCGGTGTAGACCTGCTCGCTCGGCCCGCGCGCGGCTACCTCCGCGAGCCGGGTGCGAAGGTCTACGAACGTCGCGCGCAGTGCGTCGGGCGGTTCGAGCCAGCGCAGGCGTTCGGGTCGCACCGGCGAAAGCGTCGCGTGACCTCCCATCGCGCCTAGACGTAGCCCACGCGAGAGCGCTGCGCTCAGGGGCCGTTGAAGCGGAAGCCGCCGCGAAAGAACAAGCCGTCGATGCCGAGATCGCCAGAAGTCTGGCCGAAGGCTCCCGTGGCCCCGGGCGGTCCCCAGGTGAGCTGCTCGACGGTGTTGAAGTAGTTCTGGAACTCGTAGCCGCCTTCGACGAAGGCCCTGCCCCAATCGCTGATGGTGTGATCCCAGCCGAGGCCTACCCGCATGTCGATGGCCGGAAATACCTGCACACCGAAATCGCGGTGGACGAAGGCTGTCGGCGCCGTGTCCGAATCGTCCGCGGGATTCGTGAAGCCCGACTCCGCTTCCTTCTCGCCCACGAGGATCGAGACAGCCGCCTGCCCGAAGAGATTGAACCCCCAGAGAAGCGGATACCGGCCGCCGGCTCCGACGCGCGGCCCGACCCCCCAGAAGCCGAAGTCGTAATTCGAGCGGCCGCCATCCACCGGATCGAAATCGCCGCCAAAGTAGAACGCCTGAAAGTGCTCGTTGAAGTTCGTGTAGCGAACCCCTCCGAACAAGCGCAGCGCGAGGTTCTCGCCGACGGCGAGATTCTCGCCAGCTTCGAAATCGTAGGACGTGTAGCGGAACTCGTCGTTGGCCCTGGCGCTGACGGCGTCCTGCCCAAATGCGGGCGGGGCGAGCGAGGCGATCAGCGACGTGTAGACGTTCCCATCGGGCGACTCGAAGGGCGGAATCAACTTGGCGTCGCCCTGGTTGTTGTCGAAGGACTGGTAGCTGAACGCGAAGTCGTGGGCGCCGCCCGGCGAGTAGATCGCCCCGAGCTTGTACGACAGCTCGTAGTTCGACTGCACGACCTTGTTCGAGGTGGTGGCGAGGACGGCGCCTTCATCGGTCGAGAGCGTGGCAAAGGCCTGCTGGTTGTCGGTGGCGCGGAGAACGTGGAACTCGACGTAGGGCGCCAGACCGCGCGGGAGATCGGCTTCGCGCACGAACCCAACCGTCTCGCTGGCAGGCGCCGCGCTCACGGCCGGGGTCGCTGCGGCCGCATTCGCGTCGAGTCGCTCGTGGGCGGCTTCGAGCTCCTGCTGCGTGGTCTCGAGCTGTTCGCGCGCC
>JANNIY010000022.1:0-20409 GCA_031405455.1 Deltaproteobacteria bacterium
TTGGCGCAACAGCAGGCGGGAAATCGCGATGGCCGGCACCAGCAGGATCACGATCGAACGGACGTACGCGGACGAGCCGATGCACAGCCCGAGCACGATCTCGCGGCCTGGAGAGGGAGCGCGCCTCGCCCAGCGTTCCACGACCAGGCAGAGCAGCAATAGCGTCGCCCCGGGGACGTCGGACATGATCTGGGTCGTGAGCCGCTGATAACCCGGATTCAGCCAGATCGCGAGCGCGCTCAGCAATGCCAGCGAAAACCCGAGGCGAGGGCGCTCGAGTGCGAAGAGCAGCAGGACGCCGGCGGCGCCGATCGCGGCCATGAAGCAGTCGAGCGCGTAGAAATTCGTGCCCCCGTTCGCGACGAGCGGTGCGATCAGCAACGGAAATCCGGGCGGTCGCACGAGGAACGGATCACCGAGGTATGTGTAGCCCTGGCCCGCGGCGAGCGCGCGCGCAGTGACGATGAAGATCGAGCCGTCGACCGTCAGGTCGTACCAGGGGTGCGCGAAATAGAAGAGGCTCGCGAACAGGCACGCGACGAAGACGGCGAGAAGGACTCGCTGCGGCCGAGTCGTGCGCTCGCCCTCGTCCGGCGGAGCGGGGCGCGGCTCGTGCATTTCGGTCCTCCGGAAGCGAGCCCTCCTTGAATACCATGGCGTGGAGTCTCCCGCCTGCCGCGCCGCCTCGCAGGCGGACGCACGCGTGCGATTGGGCTAGCTTCCAGAGTTCGCAGCGCGACATCACGAGGGAAGCGGCTGGTGTTTCGCGGTCTCCAACGTCCGAGGCTCGCGGCGGCACTCCTGATGCTCGGAGTCGTGGCGTTCGGCGGCTCGGGCTGTCGGGACCCGCGCCCGCGCAATCTGCTGCTGATCTCGCTCGATACGCTGCGCGCCGATCATCTCGGCAGCTACGGTTACGCGCGCCCGACGTCGCCATTTCTCGACAGTCTCGCCGCCGAAGGCGTCGTCTTCGAACGCGCCCACACGACTTCTCCCTGGACGCTTCCGTCGCACACCTCGCTCTTTACCGGGCTCTATCCCAGCCAGCACGGCGTGAAGAACGAAGGTTTCTCGCTGCCTGGCGACGTGCCGACCCTTTCGCAGGCGCTCGCGGGACGCGGTTTTGCGACCGCCGCGGTCGTGAGCGCGCACTTCCTGGCGCCGCGTTACGGGTTGGATCGCGGCTTCGAGCGCTACCTCGTCGTGCCTACCAATCCCCGGCATGGCGGCGCCGCCACGACGGTGACCGCCGAAGGGCTCGGCTGGCTCGCGAAGCGCCAGGGCCGGCCCTTCTTTCTCTTTCTGCACTACATGGACATCCACAGCGATTATCGGCCGGCGCCGAGTTTCGAGGCGCTGTTCGCATCGCCCTACCGCGGGCGCGTCGACGGTTCGACACGCCAACTCCGCGCTTTCACGCGCAAACTGATCACGTTCGATGACGTCGACCGCGCGCGCCTGATCGATCTCTACGACGCGGAGATCCGTCAGCTCGACGATGGACTCGAGCGCCTCTTCTCGCGGCTGCGCGAGCAGGGAGAGCTGGAGGATACGCTCGTCGTGGTGACCGCCGATCACGGCGAGGAATTCTTCGAACATGGCGGCGTGCTCCACGGGCAGTCCCACTACCAGGAGATGCTGCACGTGCCGCTGATCCTATCGGGGCCCGGGTTGCCCAAGGGTCGGCGAATCAGCGAACCGGTTTCTCTCATCGATCTCGCGCCGACGTTGCTCGCGTTGTTCGGCGCTCCCGCGCCGGCGACGCTGCCGGGTCGCGATCTCGCGCCGCTCTGGCGGTCGCGCGACACGTCGTGGCCGGAGCGGAGCCTGTTTGCGGAGGCCGATCGCACGGTCGAGAGCCGCGATACCGAGCGCGCCTTGATTCGCGGCAACTGGAAGCTCGTCGTGCATCGCGACACCGGAGAGCTCGAGCTCTATGACCTCGCCGCCGACCCGCGCGAGCAGCAGAATCTGGCGCAGTCGGATCCGGAACGGGCGACTCGTCTCGCCGCCGAGCTGACGGCGACACTCGCGAGCGAACGACGGGCGTCGGAACTGCCGCAAGTCAGTCCCAGCGAACGCCGGCAACTCCAGTCGCTCGGTTATCTCGGGGAATGATCAGCGCGCGGGCGCGGCTTCGTCGATGTAGCCCAGCGCCCGCAGCTGTTCGAGAACCTCGGGGTTGGGTGGCGTCGTGGCGGGCAGCGCGCCGCCGCGCAGGCTCGCGCCCCGGCGCCGTTGCGCAGCGAGTGTGAGCCTCAACTGGGCGGTGAGCAGCTCGGTCGTCCGCGTCTCGCGGGCCGAGATGTCGTCCAGCTCGAAGGGGTCGGCCTCCAGATCGAACAGCTGGCTTCGCCCAGGCCCGCCCTTGTGCTCGACATGGAGCAGCTTCCAACGCCCCTGCGTGAGCGCATAGCGAAATTCCGTCGCATCGCGCAGGCGTCCCGTGTCCTGACTGATCACCGCGCGCGGCGGGTTTTCGGCATCCGCCAGCACGTCGTGCCCGCTCGTCTGCGCGAGCAGCGGTGCGAGCGCTGGCACGCTCAATCGTCCGAGCAAGGTCGGGATCAGGTCGGCCGCCGTCGACGCGCGCGTGACACGCCGCGGCGCCTCGCCAGGAATCCGCATCAGCAGTGGCGCCCGCAGTTGTTCGTCCCACGTCCCGCCATGCGCGGCTTCTCCGTGTTGGCCGAGGCCCTCGCCGTGATCGCCGGTGATGATCACGGCCGTGCGTCCCCAATCCGGGCGCGCTTCGAGCGCAGCGAGCAGTTCTCCGAGTTGCGCGTCCTGATAGCGCAGCTCGCCGTCGTAGCCGTTGATCGACGTCCGCGTCTGCTCCAGCTCCTGGACGAGGGGCCGCACCACCGTCCGCGGGACCTGCCGCTTCGCGAGCATGGCTTCGAGACGCGCGTCCGTCTGGAACATCGTTGCGTAGGGGGGCGGGGCGGCATACGGCCAGTGCGCGTCGTAGTAGTGCACCCAGAGCAGAAAGGGCGCCTTCGGCGATTGCGCGAGCCACGCGAGTGCGGCGCGCGTCGTCTCCCCGCCCTCGCGCTGCATCCCCGTCGGTTCGTCGAAGTGTTCGAAGCCGATTTCGATGCCGCTGCCCCGCTTGAGGGGCGCTGCGCTCACGAAGGCAGCCGTCCGCCAGCCGGCCGCTCGCGCGACGTCCGCGAGCAGCCGCAGGCCCGGCGCCGGTGCGAAGCGGCTGCCGTCGTGGGTGCCGTTCGCGAGCACGCCGTGCTCGAGGGGATGCGTCGACGTGAAGAGCGACGTGTGCGTCGGCAGCGTCGTCGCCATCGGCACGATGTTGCGTTCGAATACGATGGCGTGCTCGGCGAAGGCGTCGAGCACGGGAGAGGTGTCGCGGAAATATCCGTAGAGGCCCAGGTGATCGGCGCGCGTGGTATCGAGCGTCACGATCACGAGGTTCGCTGCGGGTTCGCTGCGCGTGCAGCCGACGAAGACCAACGCCAGCAGCCAGACGAGCCACTTCGGGCGGTGTCGCCCCGCGAAACCAGTCGCGTGGCAGCGATCGTCAGGGCGTCGGTTGCGGATCGACACGTTCTTCCAGATAGCCGAGCGCTTCGAGTCTCGCGCGCTGCTCGGGCGGCAGCGCGCTGAGGCCGTCGCCGAGCGTCGCAGGGTCGCAGCGCGCCAGCGCACGCCGCGAGTCTTCGAGCTGGCGCTCGAGATCCGCCGCGAGTTCGGGTTTTTCCGAAATCAGGTTGTGCGTTTCGAGCGGATCCTGCGAAAGATCGTACACCGCGTTGCGGCCATCGGAGCCCCAGATGAATTTTTGCGCGTGCGAGACGAATGCGCGCAGAGATCGCTGGAACGGCGCGGGGTCGAAATCCGGATGCTTCCGCTTCACCTGTGCGATGCCGACGAACGACGTCTCAGGCGACTCCGCGATGCGTCGGCGCTCGGCCTGCGGCGTCAGCAGGCTCACGGCCTGCGAGTGCAGGCCGGCAGGAGGCGTGACCCCCGCGAGCTCGAGCACGGTCGGAAACAGATCGAAGGTGGCCACGGGGCGGGTCTCGTGGCCCGGCTCGACGCGCCTGGGCGCGTAGACCACGAGCGGAACATGCAGCAGCACCTGGTGCAGGGAGTATTGGTGGTCGAGCATGTGGGCTTCGCCCAGGTGCTCGCCGTGGTCCGATGTCAGGATCACCACGGTGTCATCCAGATAGCCGGCGTCGTCGAGCGCGTCGAGCAGATTCTCGAGCAGCCCGTCGAGCTCGAGGAGCGCGGCGTCATAGGTGGCGCGCGTGAGTGCGAGTTCGGCGTCGCTGTAATCCCGCAGCCCGAAGGTGTACTCCCACATCGTCAGCCACGAGCGGTCGACCTGGTAGGAGCGCTTCACATCTTCCGGAGACATCAAACGCTCGCGCAGCGCGCGCGGAGGCAGCGTGGGGCGATGCGCTTCCATGTAGTTGAGGAACACGAAGTAGGGCTTTGCTGGATCCCCGGACGCGAGCCATTCGAGGGTCGCCGTCTGCGCGATGGCACCCGCTGCCTTGATGTCCCAGGCGCTGCCGGCCTGGCCGCGCGGCCGATCGAGCCGCTGCGGCAGTTCGCTGCTGCGGTCTTCGGGTGCGAGCTTGCCCAGGATGATGCGCTTTGCCGCGAGGGCCCACTTCGGGCTCCATGGATGCTCGGAGCGCTCGAAACCCTGCGCCAGGTTTCCACCGGGCGCCGGCGAGACGTGGGGGTTCGCCGAAAACAGAAACGTCCGGTAGCCGGCGCCAGCCAGGACTTCCGCCAGCGTGGTGAAGCCTTCGTCGAGCCAGGGATGCTGGGTGTTGACGCAGTGCTCGCTCGGCAGCAGGCCGGTGAACATCGAGGCATGCGAGGGAAGCGTGTAGCCGGCGACCGAGAGCGCGTCGTCGAAGACGCGCGCATCCTTCGCCCACTTCGAAAGAAAGGGCGTCGTCGGGCGTTCGTAGCCGTAGAGCGACAGATGATCCGCGCGAACGGTGTCCCACACGACCCACAGCACGTTCGGCGGGCGCGTCGGGTCGTGGCGGTCCGGCGAGCAGGCGGCGAGCCCCAGCAGCAGGGCGAGCACGGCGCCGGCGCGAGCGCGGGAAGAGCATCCATCCGGCAGGCCAGCGCGCGCCATCACGGCTTGATAGCTCGCGAAAGCGCCGCCGCGCAACGACGCCAGCCGTTCGTGAAGTCTGCGCCTGCGGTGTGAACGTCGAACCAACGTCGCCGTCATGGCTGCGTCGGCTCGCCGTCCTCGTCGTCGAGATAGCCGAGTGCTTCGAGCATTTCGCGTTGCTGGCGGGGAATCGCCTTCGGCGCGCGATCGAGCGTCGCAATGTCACAGCGCGTGAGGGAACGCGAAAACTGTTCGAGCTTCGCCTCGAGGCCGGCGGCCAGCGCGGGCTCGCTCGCGAGAAGATCGCGGGTTTCGAGGGGATCCCGAGCGAGATCGTAGACGGCGTTGCGGCCATCGGAGCCCCAGAGGAGTTTGCGCGAGTCGGCGACGAGTGCGCTGATCCGTCGCCGGAACGGCGTCGCATCGAAATCCGGGTGGCGTCGCTTCACCTGCGCGATGCCGACGGACGAGATCACCGGCGATTCCGCGAGACGCTGACGTTCCATGGAGGGAGTGAGCAGGCTGACGGCATGGCTGTGCAGGCCTGCGGGCGGCGCGATGCCCGTGAGCTCGAGCAGCGTGGGGAAGAGATCGAAGCTGGCCACGGGGCGCGCGTCGCGGCCTGGCGCCAAGCGGTTCGGGGCATGGATCACGAGCGGCACGTGCAGCAGCGCCTGATGCAGGGAGTACTGATGGCCCAGCATGTGGGCCTCGCCGAGCAGCTCGCCGTGGTCGGCCGTCAGGATCACCACGGTGTTTTCGAGGAAGCCGGCGTCGCCGAGGCCTGCGAGCAGGTTCTGGAGCAGCGCGTCGAGTTCGAGCACGGCGGCGTCGTACGTCGCGCGTGTCAGCTCGAGATCGGCGTCGCTGTATTCGCGCAGACCGAAGGTGTATTCCCACATCGTTCGCGTCGAGCGGTCGACGCGATAGGAACGCTCGACATCCGCCTCGGAGAGCAATTTCTCGCGAAGGCGCCGAGGCGGCATCAGTGGACTGTGGGCCTCCATGTAGTTCAGGAACACGAAAAACGGTTGCTCCCGATCGCTCGACCCGAGCCATGCGAGCGTCGCCTGCTGCGCGATCTCGCCCGCCGCCTGGATGTCCCAGGCGCCCTGCGTCCGGCCCGGCGGCCGCTCGCGGCGCCGGGCCAGATCGTGGCTGCGGTCTTCGGGCGCGAGCTTTCCGCGGACGATCTGCTTCGCCTGCGCCAGCCACTTCGGGCTCCAGGGGTGCTCGGCGCGCTCAAAGCCCTGCGCGAGGTTTGCGCCAGGGGCGGCTGCAACGTGGGGGTTCGCCGAGAACAGAAATGTGCGATAGCCGGCGTCACGCAAGAGCTCTGCCAGCGTGGTGAACGAATCGCTTAGCCAGTGATTCTCATTGCTCACGCAGTGTTCACTCGGCAGCAGGCCGGTGAACAGCGAGGCGTGCGAGGGAAGTGTGTAACCCGCGACCGAAAGCGCGTCGTCGAAGACACGCGCGCCTTTCGCCCATTCGGAGAGGAACGGCGTGGTGGGGCGCGTGTACCCGTAGAGCGACAGATGATCCGCGCGCACCGTGTCCCACACGATCCACAACACGTTGGGAGGACGCGTGGGCGCGCTTTCGTCGTGCGAGCAGGCGCCGAGCGCCACGAGCAACGCGAACAGGGCGGCGCCGCGCCGGGACGTCGATCTACGCGGCATGTTGTCGTGCGCGTCGATGATCCGCGATCCAGGCGAGCGAGCAGCCGCCGAGCAGGCAGAGAAACGGCAGCAGCGGCAGCCGGAAGCGCGTCAGCCCGAATGCGAGCAGGCTGATGCCCGTGAGATAGATCGTGAAGGCGACGATCCACCAGGCACGTGGCTCCCGCCAGACGAGCAGGAGCCCGTGAGTGGCGAGCGCCAGCAGCAGCCAATGGCTTGCGAAAGCCGCGAATCGCAGCGACGCCTTCAGCGGGTAGGGCAGGGGGCCGTAGAGGTTGCCCTCCAGATGGCGCACGAAGAAGGACGTCGGGTTCCACATGTCGATCAGCTTGTAGCGCGCGCGGGAGAGAAAGCGGCCCGGGTCGGCGAGGATCGACGCCAGCGCCACGCGGCGCGCGTACGCCGCCACTTCGAGATCGCTCGGGCTCGCGTTCCCGGTTTCCTGGCGCAGTGCATCGATCAGCACCTCTGCGGACACTTCGCCCACCGGTGTGATCGGGATCGATTCGAACGGCCAGTCATAGTGCGGCAGCAGCCCCGTCTCGCGCTCTGCGAACGCGAAATCGGCGTTTCCGCGCCACAAATTGTATGGGCCGTTCGTGTCGATCAGCACGAAGCCCCCGTGAATGCCTTGGTTGCGCGCCGCCCACGGTGCGATCACCGCGAGCGCCACCACGGCCGCGAGCACACCGCGTGCCAGGGCCGTGCGCCATTCGGCGCGGTAGATGAGCGCCAGCCAGGCGATCAGCACGGGAAGCAAGGCGACGAGCGACGAGCGCGTGAGCGCGGCGAATCCGAGCGCGATGCCGGCGAGCACCGCTCCCCATCGGCTGGGAGGCTCGCTCCCGCGCGCGAGCAACGTCACGCCTGCAACGAACAAGAAGACATAGAGCGTCTCGGACCAGAGGTAGTGCGAGAAGGCGATCAGCTCGGGATGCAGCGCGCACAGCCAGGCGGCCAGCAGACCGCTGCGCGCACCGAACCACGCGCAGCCGAGCTGATGGACGAGCCAGACCGTGAACACCGAAAGCGCGACTTGCACGAGGCGCACGGCCGTGAGGCTGCGGCCCGAGAGCGCCATCACGCTGGCGACGAAAACCGTGTAACCGGGCGGCTGAAGGGCTCCCGGGTATTGGGGCAGCTCGGCGAGCGTGCTCCCCGGGTGCCGCACCCACGACTGGTAGGAACCAACGAAACCCTGGCCATCGAGAAGCGCCTCGGCCCGCTGTGTATAGGTGCGTTCATCGAGGATCAGCGGCGCCTGCGCGGCGGGCCACAACCCGAGCATGCGCAACGCGAGCGCCGCCAGCAGGACGGCGAACAGCGAGCGGCGGGACGCGGCATTCACGTTGGATCGAGCCCCGGAGCGGAGGATCTCGAGAACAGAACCACGAGTTTATCAAAGTCGTCGCGGAAACCGTTATGCTGCGGGCCTGGTTCGTGCGAGAGCCCCGCGCTGCCAGGCGCGAGGGCAGGGAGCGGCGATGGACGAAGATCGAGTCAAGGAAATCGTGAACGCGATGCGCTTCTTCGGCGGCAAGCGCGACATGTCGATCGACGAGCTGGCGACCGTGCAGCCGGGGCTCGCGCGCATCATGCCGGAAATCGGCGCGCGCACCTGGAAGCTCTACTACGCGGTCAAGGCCGCGAACTGGCCGATGGCGATCTTCCAGTGGAAGGAGACGAAGGGCCTGTTCGAACTCGGCGCCTACATGCGGCCCAAGCACGAGGCGGCGATCGAGGAGTATCTGCGCGACGACTGGGCGCCGCTCGAGCCGACGCTGAAGGCGGAAGACGCCAGGGCGTTCTTTGCGGCCTTCGACAAGGCCATCGACTCCGCGAATGTCTGGCACGAGAAGAAGGAGAAGCCCTACATCCGGTGGAAGGTGCCGGACTTCCCGCCGCCCGATCTCGATCTCACGCCGCGCAAGCGCTAGCGATCGCCGCGCCGGGCGCGCCGATCAGGCGGGTCGGGCCCAGCTGCTGCCGTAGGGCAGGCCGCGCGCCGTCCGCTCGATCTGCTCGCCCGCTTCGAGCAGCACGGCCGTGGCATTCCAGGTGCCTTCGAGGAGCTGGCCACGCGCGCCCTCGGGGAGGCTCGCGGAGAGCCGCCCCCCGCGGTACACGACGCTGCGTTCCGCGAGATCCACGCGCAGCGCCTGGTGGGGATCGAGCGCGACCGAATCCATCAACTTCGCCAGGTCCGCCGGCGCCAGCGTCACGCACGGGAGCCCCAGCGCGAGGCAATTGCCCGCGAAGATTTCGGCAAAGGAGGCGCCCACGAAGGCCCGGAAGCCGCAGCGCAACAGCGCCTGCGGAGCGTGCTCGCGCGAGGAGCCACAGCCGAAATTGCGTCCCACGACCAGGATCGACGCGCCGGCGAAGCGCGCGTCGTCGAGCGCGTGGTCGCCCTTGGCTTGCAGGCGATCGTCCTCGAAGGCGTGTTCACCGAGCCCATCGAAGACCACGCAGCGCAGGAAGCGCGCCGGGATGATGCGGTCGGTGTCGATGTCGTCGCCGCGCAGGACACAGGCGGTGCCGCGGATCTCGCGCAACGGTTCGCTCGCCATCAGAGAATCTCCCGTACGTCGCTCACGCGTCCGCGCAACGCCGCGGCCGCCACCATCGCGGGCGACATCAGCAGCGTGCGGCCGGTGGGCGAACCCTGGCGGCCCTTGAAGTTGCGGTTCGAAGAGGACGCGCACATCTCGCGGCCGACGAGCTTGTCGGGATTCATCGCGAGGCACATCGAGCAGCCGGCCTCGCGCCACTCGAAGCCCGCGGAGCGGAAGACTTCGTCGAGTCCTTCGGCGATGGCCTGCCGCGCGACCGCTTGCGAGCCGGGCACGACGAGCGCCCGCACCTGCGGAGCGACCTTTCCGGTGCGCGCGACGCGCGCCGCCTCGCGCAGATCCGAGATGCGACCGTTGGTGCACGATCCGATGAAGGCGACGTCGATCGGTGTGCCCGCGATGGGTTCGCCGGGGTGGAGACCCATGAAAGCGTAGGCTTCTTCGAGGGAGGCGCGCTGGCCCGCCGTAGCGAGGCCCGGCTTGGGGAGGCGCTCGTCGACGCCGATGCTCTGTCCGGGGTTGATGCCCCAGGTGACGGCGGGGGCCAGGCTCGCGCCCGCGATTTCGACGCGGTCCGCGACCGCGGCGTTCGGGTCGCTCGCCAGCGCTCGCCAACCCGCGGCCGCACGCTCGAACTCGGCGCCCTGCGGCGCGAAGGGGCGACCGGCGAGGTAGGCGATCGTCGCCTCGTCCGGATTCACGTAACCGCAGCGCGCGCCGCCCTCGATCGACATGTTGCAGACGGTGAGCCGCTCCTCGAGCGTCATCGCGTCGATCACCGGTCCGGCATATTCGTAGGCGTAACCCACGCCGCCGTGCACACCGAGCTGCCGGATGATCGCGAGGATCACGTCCTTCGCATACACGCCGGCGCTGAGCTTTCCGGTCACTTCGATGCGGCGCAGCTTGGGGCGCGGCAGCGCGAGACACTGCGTCGCGAGCACGTCGCGCACCTGGCTGGTGCCGATGCCGAACGCCACGGCTCCAAAGGCCCCGTGCGTCGAGGTGTGGCTGTCGCCGCAGGCGATCGTCGTGCCGGGCAGCGTGAGCCCCAGCTCGGGCCCGATCACGTGCACGATCCCCTGCTGCCCGCTCGCCGGATCGAAAAGCCGGATGCCGTGCTCGGCGCAGTTGCGCTCGAGGGCGACGAGCATTTCCTCGGCGAGCGCATCGCGCAGCGGGCGCTGCTGCGACTGCGTCGGGATGATGTGGTCGACGGTGGCGAAGGTGCGGCCCGGAAAACGCACCGGGAGGCCCATCTCGCGCAGCATGGCGAAGGCCTGCGGGCTCGTGACCTCGTGGATCAGGTGCAGCCCGATGAAGAGCTGCGTATCCCCGCTCGGCAACTCGCGCACGCTGTGCGCGTCCCAGACCTTGTCGAGCAGGCTTTTTGCGACGCGGGAAGGCTTTTCGGCGGGGCTCATGCTGGCCAACGATAGCCTCCTCGCCGACGGCGGCGCCTGGCGTATCCTGCGCCGCATGGAATTGCTGCACACCGCCTACGTGCCGCCCGGAGAGGGCCCGTTTCCGACGATCCTCGCGCTGCACGGCTGGGGTGCGAGCGCGCAAGACCTGCTCGGCCTCGCGCCCTATCTGCACGGCGGCGAGGCCCTCGTCGTGTGTCCGCAGGGGCCCGTCGAATTCGAAATCCAGCAGGGTTTATTGGGTTACGGCTGGTTCCCGATCCGCCCCGGCCAGCCCCCGGATCCGGCGGAATTCGCGCGCGGTGCGGCCGTGCTGCGCGGCTTTCTCGACGACCTCTTGCACCGCTATCCGGTGAACCGCCGCAAGCTCGTCGTGTTGGGCTTCAGCCAGGGTGGCGTGATGGCGTACGACCTGGTGCTGAGGGATCCCGAGCGCTTTGCCGGGCTCGTGGCGCTTTCGTCGTGGCTGCCCAGGGAGCTCGCCGCCTCGCTCCCGCGCCGTCCGGAGCTCGCCCAGCTGCCGGTTTTCGTGGCCCACGGCAGCGAGGACCCGATGCTTCCGGTCGCGCTGGGGCAGGCCTCGCGCGACAGCCTGATCGCGCTCGGCGTCCCTGCGACCTACCGCGAATACCCGATGGGCCACGAGCTGCGACCCGAGCTGCTGCGCGACGTCGTCGAGTGGCTCGAATCCAAGGTGCTGAGCCCGATCGTCCTGATGTGAGCGGGGCGGAGGGCGGGAAGCTGGCGCCGCGTCGCTATGCTCCGCCCCTCTCGGGGTGTAGCTCAGCGGCTAGAGCCTGATCTTTGGGAGGTCAGCGTCGTGGGTTCGAATCCCACCACCCCGACCAGCTTACGCATGGCGCCAACCGAAAACACGTTCCGCTTGATGCCATTCGCTGCGGTCGACAACGCCGGCTGCGGCGATCTGGATCCCCCGCGCCGCCGGTTTGCGTCGACGGTATTTCTGATCTACGAGGGCTCGATCCTGGTGTCGATCCGTGCAAGGGGAGTGTGGTAATTCGAACGTACCACGCGTGAATAGAGCGACCAGCTGCGTACAGGGAGCACAGTTGACCACGTCGAATCGACTGGAGGCTCACCTCACTCCGAAGGTCATTCTCAGCGCCTGTGTGGTCCTCACGCTCGCGTATGCAATTTTTTCGATTCACGGATTCTCTCTCGCGTACTGGCACTTCCTGGATCAGAGTCCCGAGGACGAGGTGCTCTTTGGGAAGGCCCAAGGGGTGCGCAACGATGATTGGGATGTTTGGCTCCCGTTTTCATTTTCCCAGATCAAGCATGATCCACCCTTTGCCCTGGTCAACGAGACTGTCGGCCTTGGGCAAAACATGGCGCTCATCGTCTCGGCGCCGATCGCAGATCCGATCATCTTCTTTCGCCCCTACACGTGGGGCTACTTCGTTGGGCCCGATTTCGGGATGGGATGGTGTTGGGGCGTCTATGTCTTTGGATTCATCGCTGCCTTCTACCTTCTGTTCATGGAACTTTCAGGTGGCCGCTCGGCCTTGTCGCTTGCTGCCGCGGTGGCGATTCTGTTCTCGCCGTTCTTCCAGTTCTGGGGTCTGAATTCGGCGTTTCTGGCAGCGAGTCTGGCGGCCTGCGTCGTGGCCGCGCACCGGGCTCTATTCTCCACCCGGCGTCGCGCGACGTACCTCTACGGCATCGGGCTCGGGTGGAGCGCTGGGGCCTTCTTGCTCGCGCTCTATCCGCCGTTTCAGGTGGTGATGGGGTACTTCGGCCTGTTTACGCTCCTGGGGTTGGTTCTTCGAAGTCTGAAGCAGGGTCGGACGATTCGCTGGAACCGCGATCAGACGTTCGGTTTGGTGGCCGCGCTTCTCCTCGTCGGCTTCGCGAGCGGGCGCCTTCTCCAGATCGCGACCGACGCGATCGAAATCACACAGGGCACGATCTACCCGGGCCAACGCTTTGCCAGTGGCGGCGCGGCGACTCTCTGGCAGGTCTTCAGCAACAACGTTTTTCCCCACTACTTCGTCCGTGAGTCGCCCACGTTTGGCGATACCATTTGTGAGGCTGCTTCGTTCATTCTGCTGTCTCCTCTCATCCTCTTCCTCCTGTGTCGGAAGCCCCACCGCTCAGCGCTCGTGACAGATCCGCTTCTCCTCTCGCTCTTCGCGTTCACTGCCCTACTCATGGTTTGGAATCTCTTCGGATTCCCAGAATATCTGGCGCGCTTCACCTTGCTGTCGAAGGCGCCAGAGGCCCGAACGGTGATTGGTTTTGGCGTCGCCGATGTGGCGCTCGTCGTTGCATTCTTGAGCTCATCGCGGACGAGTGAAATACGCTTCAGTTCGAGAGCTGGGATCGCCGTATTCCTCGCGCTGGTGCTCTCTCTCCTGATCGCATTGCTACTCGTGATCGCAAGTCACGAGAAGGATGTCTTGCAGTCGGGGGCGTTGCTTCAGGTCTCCGCGCTGATCGTTGCCCAGCTCGTGATCGCGTTTCTCCTCACGCGCAAGAGGCAGTCAGCGCTCTTCGTGTTTGCCGCGGTGAACGTCGTCTCTACGGGTTGGTTCAATCCTGTTGTGCAGGGCGGCTACGAGTACATCTGGAACAACCCGGTGTCGGCGAAAATCCGAGAACTCGACGCGACCCGAGACGGGCACTCGAGCTGGATCATTCTCGATGACATGATGCTGGGTCAGCTCCCTCCGATGCTGGGAGTGCGCTCCCTCACAGGCGTTCAGTTCTATCCGCAGATGCAGATCTGGAGTGTTCTGGATCCACAGCGTCGCCAAGAGCACGGGTATAATCGCTTTGCGCATGTCGTATTCCACCTGCTCGACACGCCTTTTGAGCCTCGGATCGGCTCCCCAGCTCCGGAGGTCACGTTCGTTGAGATTCACCCGGATGATCCCAAGCTGCTGGCATTGCCCTTCGATTACGTAATCCAGCCTGGGAACCCGCCGGCCTCATTGACGCGAAGCAAGCACTATCGTCATATTTTCAGTTCCGGGAACCTTCAATTCTTCGAGCGAACAAGGCACCCGCCCAGCGGCGGCCGCAGGGATGACCCCTGAGCTGGCCTGCGAATTCCCGACGAATTGGAATCCCCGCGAGCGGCGCCGCCGGCTCGGGGCGGGATATACTGCGCGCCACCACCTGGAACTCGGAGCGCCGATGAGCCGAGAGCTTTCGTCCGAACTGCGCGAGCGGATCGAAAACACGATCCGCTTCCTGGCCGTCGATGCGGTCGAAAAGGCCGGATGTGGCCATCCTGGGGCGCCCATGGGTCTCGCGCGGCCGGCCTTCGAATTGTGGGACCAGCACCTGCGCTTCGATTCGAGCGATCCGAAGTGGCCGCTGCGCGACCGCTTCGTACTCTCGAACGGGCATGCGTCGATGCTGCTCTACGGGCTGCTGCATCTCTTCGGCTACGCGCTATCGCTCGACGAGATCGTGCGCTTTCGTCAGCTCGGCTCGAAGACTCCGGGCCACCCGGAGTTTGGCGAGACGCCCGGCGTCGAGGTCACGACCGGACCGCTCGGGCAGGGTTTTGCCCATGGTGTCGGCATGGCGCTCGCCGGCCGGCTGACGCGCGCGCGTTTCGGTGTGGGCGGCGAGGGCCCTGGACACCACAACGTGTATGGAATCGTATCCGACGGCGATCTCATGGAGGGGATCTCCTCCGAAGCGGGATCGCTCGCCGGGCACCTGGGGCTCGGCAACCTCGTCTATCTGTGGGACGACAACCGCATCAGCATCGATGGGCCGACCTCGCTTTGTTTCGGCGAGGACGTGGCGAAACGTTTCGAAGCGCAGCGCTGGCACGTGCAGGCGGTCGACGGTGAAGATCATCTCGGCCTGCGCGGCGCGCTCGCCGCCGCGCGCGAAGAACGCGACCGGCCGTCGCTCGTGATCACCCGCACCGTGATCGGGCGCGGGAGCCCGAATCGCGCCGGCAAGAGCAAGGCGCACGGCGAGGCGCTCGGCGCCGAGGAGGTGCGCCTCAGCAAGCAGGCGGCGGGCTGGCCGCTGACCCCGGAGTTCTTGATTCCCGATGACGTGCGCGCGTATCTGGCCGAGCGCATTCGCGAGAAGCGCGCAACGCGCGTCGAAGCCGACGCGCGACTCGCCGCCTGGCGCCAGACGAACCCGGCCAAGGCGGAGGCCTGGGATGCGGCGCGCGAGCGCCGGCTGCCGACCGATCTCGCAACCACGTTGTGCGCGGGGCTCGACGGCAAGAGCGAGCCGACCCGCAAGCATGGCGCCGTCGTGCTCGAGCGGCTCGCGGCCGTGGCTCCCTACTTCGTGGGGGGATCGGCCGATCTCGCCGGCTCGGCGGCTCCGCCGGTGCTCAAGGGTCGCGGCATCATTGGGCCCGGCGCCGCCGCCGGGGAAGATCCGTTCGCGGGCGCGAACCTGCACTTCGGCGTGCGCGAACACGCGATGGGCGCGATCAGCAACGGCATCGCACTCGACGCGACGTTCCGGCCCTATTGCGGGACATTCCTGATCTTCAGCGATTACATGCGGCCGGCGCTTCGGTTGGCGGCGCTCATGCGCGTGCCTTCGATCTTCGTGTTCACGCACGATTCAATCTTTCTCGGAGAAGATGGGCCGACCCACCAGCCGATCGAGCAACTCGACGCGTTGCGCGCGATTCCGAATCTCGAGGTCTGGCGGCCCGCCGACGGCCTCGAGACGGCGATGGCGTGGAGTCGGATCGCGCGTCACCAGGACGGGCCTTCGCTGCTCGCGCTCTCGCGCCAGACCGTTCCCTCGCTGAAGCGCGAGGCGGCGTTTCAGCCCGACGATGTGCTGCGCGGCGCGTACTGCGTGCAGGATCCGGGGCCCAGGGCGCGTGTGGTGTTGGTCGCAACCGGGTCCGAGGTTTCGCTGGCCTGTGATGCTGCCGAAAAGTTGCGTGCCGAGGGCACCGCGGCGCGCGTGGTTTCGATGCCCTGCGTGAGCCGCTTCCTCGCGCAGCCTCTCGGCTATCAGCTGCAATTGATCCCGGACGACGATTCGCTGATCGTCGCCGTCGAGGCGGGCCGTGGCGAGAGCCTGCGCCGGTTCGTCGGTCGCCGCGGCCTCGTCTGCGGCATCGACCGTTTCGGCGCCTCGGCCCCCGTCGCGGCGCTGGCCGAAGCCTTCGGCTTCACGCCGGATGCGATCGCGGCGCGGGTGCGCCAGCAACTCGCCGGGGGTGCGTCCTAGCGCGCCCGGGTTGGGTCGATCAAGTCGCAGATCGGGCAGGTCGAAAACAGGGGAGCGCGCCGTCGGTTCATTGCGCGCGGGAGAATCTGGTGAGCACGATCGCAATGATTGGTTGGGGAGCCGTGGCCGTTCTCGTCGTGGGCTGGCTCGTGATTTCGTTCTCGGAGCAGGGCCCTCGCCGCGCCGTCATCGAGTGGCTCTCGGCTTCCGCCATGTACCTCGCGCTCACGATGCTCTTCACCAACCTGATCATGCGCTCCTGGACGAGCGGCAATCGCCTCGGGCTCGTGGCCTTCGGTTTTCTCGGCGTGATGTTCGTTTCGGGTCTTGGCGTTTCGCTCTATCACGCGCTGCGCGCCGCACGCGGCGACAGGGATAGCGTGGATCTGGGCGCTACCCACTGAACCCCCACCTGGGCGCGGCGCGAAATGTTTCAGCGAATGTCGGGTGCGCGTTCCCTGGTGCTCGCCGCCTTGCTGGTCGTCGCGTGCAACACGGACCAGGCGACTGACCCCCCCCGACCCCCCAACATCGTCTTCATCCTGGTCGATGATCTCGGCTACACGGACCTGGCCAGCTACGGCAGCGGGTACTACGAGACGCCGAACATCGACGCTTTGGCGCGAAGCGGTCTGCGAATGACCGATGCCTATTCGGCCGGGCCGAACTGCGCCCCTACTCGCGCCGCGCTGCTGAGCGGACAGTATGCGCCGCGAACGGGCATCTATACGGTCGACGTCACGGGACCCCGCGCGATGAGAATCCATCCGCTTCGACCCGTGAGCAACGTCACGCGCCTGCCCCTGGAAACAATCACGATCGCACAGGCGCTTCAGCAGGCGGGCTACGTCACGGGGATGTTCGGCAAGTGGCACCTGGGCGATGAAGGGGAGTATCACCCCAGCCGGCGCGGATTCGACGAAGCCATCGTCTCGCAGGACAAGCACTTCGGTTTCGCGACCGAGCCTCCGGTGGCGCATGCCCCGGGCGCCTACCTCAGCGACTTTCTCACCGATCAGGCGGTGGATTTCATCCGGCGGCATCGGGACGAGCGGTTTTTTCTCTACCTGCCGCACTTCGCGGTCCACGGTCCGCATGCGGCGAAGCCCGAGTCGATTGCGCATTTCCGTGAGAAGCCGCCTGCGGGCGGCCATTTCAACCCGACGTACGCGGCCATGATCGCCAGTGTCGACGAGAGCGTCGGACGGATCGTGGCGGCGCTCGACGAGCTCGCGCTGGCGGACGACACGCTCGTGATCTTCACGAGCGATAACGGCGGCGTGGGTGGCTACGAACGGCGACCCGACGGAAGGGCGACGGGCATCACCGACAATGCCCCGCTGCGCAGCGGCAAGGGCAGCCTCTACGAGGGAGGCATTCGCGTGCCGTGCATCATGCGTTGGACGGGCGAGATTTCGCCTGGGACGGCCAGCAGCATGCCGATCACCAGCGTCGATTTCTTCCCGACGCTGCTGGCGCTGGCAGGGGTTCGGCCGCTGCCCGACGACCCGCTCGATGGCGCGAGCTTCGCGAGCCTTCTCACCCGCGGCGACGGCGAGGAGCCATCCCGCCCGCCGATCTACTGGCATTTTCCCGGCTATCTGGGTCCGCTCGCAGATCGCTGGCGGACGACACCCGGCGGCGCGATTCGCGCCGGTGACTGGAAGCTGCTCGAGTTCTTCGAGGATGGGCGCCTGGAGCTCTACAACCTGCGCGACGACATCGGCGAGAACACGAACCTCGCGGCGGCGTTGCCCGAGCGCGCCGATGACCTCCGAGCCAGGCTGGCGACGTGGCGCAAGCAAGTGTCAGCGCCCATGCCGAGCGTGCGCGACCCCACAGAACCCGGCGACGTGGGCGCCCCGCACTGACCGCCTTTACTCACTCCACGTAGCCGAGCGCGCGCAGCTTCTCCTGCTCGTCGTGGGATACATCGGCGGGCTCCGAAGCGCCCCGGCCGGTCGGCGGCGTGCGCGCGCCGGTCCGTTGCTGGACGGGAGCCTGCGGGCGCAGGCCGTGCTCCCATGCGCGCGCGGAGGCTTCGAGCCGGCGGCAGGCTTCGGCATCCGTCTGGCACAGGTTGCGTCGTTCCGTCGGATCGGCGGCGAGATCGAAGAGCAGGTTCTGCTCAGCCCCGAAGATCTCGTGCCCTTCGATCCATTTGAACGATTCCGAGAGCGCGACGCGCCGCAGGGGAACCGGTGGCAGGTGCGCCGAGCGCAGCACCGTCGGAAAGACCGCGGCGTCCCTTGGCAGCGCATGCGCACCGCGCATGGAATCGCGCAGGTCACGTCCGCGAAGTTCCTGTGGAACGCTCTCGTGTGCGAAGCCGAGTACCGTGGGAAACAGGTCGAGGTGCCAGGCGAGGTCGCTGACCACGCGGACTCCGGCCTCGCGCAGAAATCGCGGGTAGGAGATCACGAGCGGCACGTGCAGTACCTCGTCGAAGGGCACGTAGCCATGTCCCCAGAGCCCGCCGTGCTCGTAGAAGGCCTCGCCATGGTCGGCCGTGACGATCAGCAGCGTGTCGTCCCATTGCCCGCGCGCGACGAGATCATCGCGAATCGCGCCGATGGCGCGGTCCACGAGCGCGATTCGCTGCTCGTAACTGCGCAGCATCGCGGCCCGGTCGAGATCGAAATGAGGGGAGTTCGTGAACGCCGGGGGCAGCCGCCGGGATCCGCACGGCAGAACATCGGCAGGGCCCTCGGCGAATTGATTCGCCACGGAACACAGCAGCCGCTGCGCCGCGGGGAGCCTGGCACCGGGAGGATTCGAGCGGGGGTCGCTCCCAGGCAGCTGGCGAAGCTCGGAGCGCTCCGGAAGACCACGCTCCGGATGCTCCGCGCGGTAGCGTTCGTAGCCTCCATACGGAACGTGCGCCGCATAGGTGTGGAGGAAGAGGAAGTACGGGCGATCGCCCTGCTCGTTCATCCACGCGAGCACGCGCGGCAACCCCTGCTTCACCAACCCGACGCGGGGCAGTTCGACATAGGCGGCGAATCCATCATCGAAACCGAAACGGGCGGCGACGTAGGCGTCCTCGTGAAAGGCCTGCGTCTGGTAGCCGGCGCCCGCGAGCCGTTCGGCCAGCGTGAGTACTTCTGGCGCGAGGCGGGTCTGGAGGCCGTAGACACCATGCTCCGCCGGATCGAGGCCGGTGAAGATCGACATGTGAGAGGGAATCGTGAAGGAGGACGCCGCGTAGAAGCGCTCGAAAAGGCTGCCCTCCGCTGCAATTTCTGCCAGGCGTGGCGTCGTTGCGGCGCTGCCGTAGCCGCTGACCGAGCCGGCGCGCACCGTGTCCATGCTGAACAGGATGATGCGCGCCGGACGCGGCGCTGCGTCATCGCTGCTGCCGCAGGCGCAGATCGCCAGCGCGGCGCTGAACAGGAGAGCTACGAACCGACTCCGCAAAGGAGCTACCTCGCTGCGATCGGGCGGGGGGATGCCCAGGGTTTCCGATTCGCCCGATCCTCGCCAGCGAGCGTGAAGACGATGATCCGAGCGTCTTCGAACACCGCCGGTCCACAGGCGGCTTCGAACGCGGCTCGGATGGCGTCGAACTTCTGGTTCGAGAGCGGCTTGCGGTGGTTGACGACCTTGCGCCGCAAGAGATCCGTGGGGTCGACGCTGGCCCGCAGCGCTGCCCACTCGCTTCGGCGTCGATCCTTGTGCAGGATCGCCGTGTCGAATCCGAGCGCGAGCAGATGCTTGCGATCGATCCCGCCCGAGAATTTCGGGTCCAGCCCCGCGAGTTGCGAGAGCATCGGGTCGCGCTCGATGGCAGCCAGCGATGACGGGGGCAGCGTTGCCAGATAACCGCCCGCAATATTTCGCTCATGCACCGTCTGCGCGAGCATGTTCAGCACGGTCCTGCCGTTTGCCGTGAAGGGAATGTCGAGAATCGCCCCCCGTCGTTCGGAGGCGGCGATCTGCGAATAGAAGGGCGAGAGTTCGAGTTTCTGCATCGGGTACGGCAGCCACAGAAACTCCAGCAGGATCAGTGCGCCGAGCCCCAGCCAGCGGGCGTCGGATCTCCCGCGCAGCGCCCCCCAGCCGAGCCCCACCATCACCGCCAGCGCGAGGCTCGCGACCACGAGGAATCGGTTTGCGACGCGCAGAAGGCTCAACACCGGCAGCTCGGCGAGCAGCGCGAACGGCAGCAGCGGACGCGCGATGAGCTCACCACCCCACGTCAGCTGCGCTCCGAGCGCGAGCACGAGCGACCCGAGAAACAGCGCTCCCCAGACCAGCGCAGACTTTTGTCGGCGCCAGAGCGAAAGCAGGGCGAGTCCGATCGGGATGAAGCCCAGATAGCAGAGGAAGCCGACGGCACGGTACGCGCGATGCTTTTCGTAATAGTCGAAGCTGAGACTTCCCCAGAGCGGATGACGATCGCTCGGCAGGAAGAGGAACAGCGG
>JANNIY010000023.1:0-3004 GCA_031405455.1 Deltaproteobacteria bacterium
GCCGTGAGGGAATGCAACACGAAGATGCGACGATCGAGGTAGCGCCGCGTCAAGCGGCCCCAGCCAAAAGCGCAGAGGATGAACAGGACGACGACGCCCGATTCGAGGAGCTTCTGTGTCACAGGGTTTCGCGCATCCCGCGCTGTCCGAAGATCATCTGGATGGGCGAAGCTAACACGGCGACCCGTGACGTTGCGTCGCTTGGGCCGCTTTTCGTGGTCTGAGTCTCGCTGGCGCGCCAGGGCAGTGACGGGAAGCGTATCCGCTACATTCAGCAACTCCTCGATCCGTTCCGGCGCGTGCCAGAGCTGCGTCCCTCCCGAGTCGTGAGCCGATGCCCGAATTCAACGCCGAGACCATCGCGATCGTCCTCGCCGCTTGTGGCGGGCTCGCGCTCGCGGTCGCGTTCCGGCGGCTCTTCCGGAGGCGCTTCGTGCCGGCGACTCGCTCGCTGTTCGCGGCGCTCCTGTTGCTGGCCGTCGCGGGGGCCCTCTTCCTGATCGCGACGAACCTGCACGCCTACACGCGGCTGACGCATGAGGAGACGGTTGCGGACCTCGCGTTCGAAGCGCAGGGTCCACAGCAGTTCCTCGCCACCTTGACCCGCGCTCCATCTGGAGACGTCGAGACGTTCCTCCTGAAGGGCGACGAGTGGCAGCTCGACGCGCGCGTCCTGAAATGGCGCGGCTGGGCAAACCTGCTCGGGCTCGACGCGCGCTACCGCATCGAGCGCGTGAGCGGCCGCTACAGCGAAGTCGAGCAGGAGCGCTCGGCCCAGCGCACCGTGTATGGGCTCGCGACGATGCCGCCCGTCGACCTCTGGATGCTCGCGCGCGCGAACCCGAGCTGGCTGCCCTTCGTCGACGCGCTTTATGGCAGCGCGACCTACCTGCCCATGGCGGACGGCGCGAGCTATCGCGTGACGATCAGCCAATCCGGTCTGGTCGCGCGCCCGCTGAACAGCGCGGCGGAAACTGCGAGCCGCCGCTGGCAGTGATTCGGCTCGGCTCGCGCTGCGGCGCGGGAAGGGCGCCAGCGCGCAGCATTCCGGTTCTCTTATACCCCGCGGGGATGAGACCCTTGCGACAGCTCCGGCAAGAACTATTTTAGTACTCATAAGTACTAAATGGAGTAACTGAATGGCCTCGATCCGGCGACAGAAGGATGTCTTCGAGATCCGCGAGTGCCTGACCACGGATCGCGGTCCGCGGCAGCGTGCCCTCGCCCGTTTCCGCCGCGTGCTGACACCCGAGGTTCTGGATCAGGCAGAGGCGGTGGCCCGCAGGCCGTTCGACCGCCGCGCTCTTCTGGACCGCGCCAGAAAGCAGGGCATTCCGGTTGCGCCCGAGCGGCGGAATCTCGCGGCGCGCCAGCTACTCGCCGACCTGCGCGCCGCCCGTCCGCTCGATCCCACGCTCGTGACACTGCTTCGCGACGCGCTCGCACTGCTGGCTTCCGAGCCGCTTCCGCCCCACCTGAGCGACGTCGCGGAGTGGGTCGGGCAATCCGAAGCCGTTCGAGGCAAGGCGCTGCGCGGACTCCTGCGCACGGCGAGTCGGGTGCTTCGCTCCCGAGGCCCGTTGCGCGAGCCGCCGGTCCAGGCCTTTCCGCGCTTCAGCTCCGGGGACATGGCATCCTGAGCCGACATGCTTCTCGATGAGCAGATCGTTGCGATCGAGCAGGCTTTCGTAGCGGCCGAAATTCCGCACGCCTTCGGAGGCGCTCAGGCGCTCGCCTACTACGGCAACGTTCGCGCAACCCACGACATCGACGTGAACGTCTTCGTCGCCTCGAGCGAAGCTCCGCGGGTCCTGGCGGTGCTCGGCGAACTCGGTGCCGCCACGTCGAACCCCGGCCTGCAGACGCTCGTCGCGCGCGACGGGCAGGTGCGCGTCTACTGGGAAGGGACGCCCATCGATCTCTTTTTCGCCTACGACGCGCTCCACCACAGCTCGTTGCAACGCAGACGCCGGGTCGATTTCTACGGTGATCCGATCCACATCCTCAGCCCCGAGGATCTGATGATCTACAAGGCCACGTTCAACCGGGACAAGGACTGGCAGGATATCGCCGGGATCCTCTACGCCTGCGAGGCATCCCTCGACTTCGACTATGTCCTTCACTGGCTCGGACGAATCGATTCGAAGCGAGGGGCCCGACTGGCGCGGCTCGAGCGGCTGATCGCGTCCGGGGGGCGCGACGATCCAGGAGCGTGAGCGTCGACCCCCGCGCTGGCTGACGAAACGCCCCTGGCGTGGGTCTTCACTCGGCTTCGTGTCGCCGCCGCGAGCTCGGCGTGAGAAGGGTCCCGATGCGCGGGTGCCCGGCTCCCAACCTGATCCTCTACGGTGCTCCCAGATTCTCGAGCAGCCGCCGCGCCGCGCCGACGAGCGCGATAGGATCTCCCTGGGGCGCGGGTGCGTAGATCTTGTGGCCGGGGGCGACGCGCACGCCGCTCCTGGCCTGCGTCATCAGGTTGACGAGCCGCTGCGGATCGAGCGTCGTCGTGTTGGCGGCCGTCAGCACCAGCTCGCCGCGCTGCGCGTCGATCGCGATGATGCCGAGCCTGCGCGCCACGATCTTGAGTCGAATCACTTCGATCAGATTTTGCGCCTCGACCGGCAGCGGGCCGAAGCGGTCGAGCAGCTCGTCGCGGATGCCGTCGACTTCGGCGTCGTCGCGGCAGCTCGCGAGGCGTTTGTAGAGCACGAGCCGTTGGTTGACCGCGGCGACGTAGCTTTCGGGCAGCCGAGCAGGAATCGGCAGTCGGATCTCCGGATCGATCTCGCTGGCGACCGCCTTGCCGCGCAGCTCGTCGATCGTCTGCTCGAGCATCGCCATGTAGGTCTCGTAGCCGACCGCCGCGAGATTCCCGCTCTGTTCGGCGCCGAGCAGGTTGCCGGCGCCGCGGATTTCGAGATCCATGTTGGCGAGACGGAAGCCGCTGCCGAGCTCCGAAAGATCCTGGATCGCTTCGAGGCGACGCTGCGCATCGCGCGTCAAC
>JANNIY010000024.1:0-4838 GCA_031405455.1 Deltaproteobacteria bacterium
CGACGCCGCCTGCGCGATCCGCGAGATCGCCGGCAAGATCGCGCAGCGGCTCTCGGTGCTCGCCGCCGCCACGCCGCCGATCGCCGACGCGAACATCACCTGGGTAGCGAACCCCTAGCGACCCACCAACAGATCGGTGTAGAGAACGGGCACCGGGCCGATCGGCTCGCCGGTCGAGCTGCGCTTGATGTAGGTCTCGAAATCGAAGCGTTCGAGCTGGATGCTGGATTCGGGCGCGAAGAAGCCGTCGGCGATCGCGAGCCCCGTGAGCCAATTGATGTACTCGGTGGTCACGGTTCTCCCCGTGTCGCGGCGGTAGACGGACACGCGGACCGGCAGCCGCAGCTTGTCCTTCGTCACCCACAGATCGCGCCGCCCGAGTTGGTCGGTGAGACGAAACACCTCGCACGGGCGGCCCATCAGATCCTCGTCGCGGACGAGCTCGGCTCCCTGTTTCGCGAGATTCTCGAACTCGCGCCCGAACGGGCGCTCCCCGCGAGCGTCGGCGGCGATCGCCTTCGGGCTGCGGGTGATCGCGACTCCGTTCTGGCCGACGGCATCGTAGGCGTAGTAGGTGTTCCCGCTGACGAGCGTCGTGATCCGACGGCCGGCGATCACGGTTTCGGCGTGGAGCTTCGCTCCCTTCGACCAGAAGTAGGAGACGTTCAGGCCGGAATCCGAGTGGGCGAGAACCTGGGCGAACCAGGTCGAGGGACCGCTGGCGGCGGGCGCCGGGTCCGCGGCGTTCGCTGCGGCGATGCAGAACGCTCCCCACCACAGGACCACGAGCCGGGTGAAACTTCGCTGCATCAGTGTCCCTCCTGGATTGGCGCCGCGCTGGCGGCCATCTCGGGGACGAGCCGCGCGATCGGCTGACCCTCCATGGTGTCGGGAACCGCGAGGCCGAGCAATCGCAAAACGGTGGGCGCGACGTCGATGCTGCGCACCTCGCCGAGCTCTGCTCCCGCCGGCGCGCCGCGGCCGACCGCGAGCAGCAACGCGCCCATCGCGGGTTCCTGGGGCAGATATCCATGCGCGCCGTACATCGCCGGCGTCCACGCGGACTGGATTGCGAGGCCGATCGGAGCGACGACGACGACGTCGCCGAAACGGGGATTGCGCGCGCGCAGCTCGCGCGGCGTCTCCTCGCGCGGCCAGGCCTGGAGGCCGAGCCCGCGCGCAACCGAGAGCGTGCGGTCGACGAAGTCCTCTCCCTTCTCGAAGCTCACCGTCGCCATGCCTCCGGCGCCAACCACCTTGCCCTTGACACCGGCCGTGCGCAGCGCCGCCGCCAGATCGATGCGCCGATAGACGGGCGCCATGCCATGGTCGGAGACGATCAGCAGTGTCGTGTGCGAAAAGGCGCCGCTCGCATCGAGGCCGGCAACCAGACGCGCGATCGCGGCGTCCTGCGCCTGCAGCGCGCGGCGCACCGCGGGCGACTCGAGCCCCGTGCGGTGTGCCGCGCCGTCGGCGCCCCGAAACCAGGCGGTGATGAGGCGCGGTCGCGGCTCGGGCCCGCCGAGCCACGCGAGGATCTGCCGGACCTTCTTCTGCTCGGGGACCTTCTCGTCGAAGGGCAGCCAGAAGCGGGGACCGCGGCCGCTGCGCCAGGGGCCCTCGGAACCGACCCAAAAATACGACGCCGAAACGACGCCGTGCTGCGCCGCGATCGACCACAGCGGCTCCGCCAGCAGCCAGTTCGGATCTGCGTCCTTGTCGAACTCCCCACGCTCGGGATCGACGAAGCTGTTGTTCACGATGCCGTGCACATCGGGCGTCACGCCCGTCACGAGCGTCACGTGATTCGGAAACGTGCTCGACGGGAACACCGGCAGCATGCGCGAGGCCCACGCGCCGCGGCGGCGCAGCGCGGCGAAGGTGGGCAGGTCCGCCCCCTCGAGATCGGCCGGCCGCGTGCCGTCGAGGGAGATCAGGATCACCGAGGCCGGAGGCTCGGCCCGGCCGGCTGCCGCCACGAGACACACGAGCCAGAGCGCGACGCCCGCCGCCAGCAGCCTTCGATGCATTAGAATGCAGCCATGCGCGTCGCCCTCAGCATCGCAGGCTCGGATCCGACCGGCGGCGCCGGGCTACAGGCGGATCTCCAGGTGTTTCGCGCCTTCGGTGTGCACGGTGCCGGTGTGGTCACCGCACTAACGGTGCAGGATACAGCCAAGGTGCACCAGGTGCTGCCCGTGTTTCCGAATGTCGTGCTCGCGCAGCTCCGGACGTTGTTGCGCGATCTGCGTCCGGACGCCGTGAAGCTCGGGATGCTGGCGAGCGACGACGTCGCTCGCAGCGTCGAGCTCGGCCTGCGCGAGCTCGCTGGCCACGCGGAGGGCCGCCCGCCGCTCGTGATCGACCCGGTGCTCGCCGCGAGCGACGGAACCCCGCTTCTCGAACGGCGCGCCTGGGGCGTGCTCCAGGATCTGATCGGGCAGGCGACGCTCGTCACGCCCAATCTGTCGGAGGCCGGCTTGCTCACCGGTTGTGACGTTTCGACGGACGAGGGTGTCGAAGCCGCGGCCTGCGCGCTGGTCTCGAACCTCGGCGCCGGGGCGGCGCTCGTGAAGGGAGGGCACCGCGAGGGCCCGCCGCGCGATCTGCTCGCCGTGCGCGCTGGCGGCTCGGTTTCGCTGCAATGGCTCGAAGCCGAAAGAATCGACGTCGGGCCCGTGCACGGCACCGGTTGCGCGCTGGCCTCGGCGATCACAGCGAGCCTGGCGAAGGGCGAGACGCTGACTTCCGCGGTGGCGCACGCGCGCCGCTTCGTGGCCGACGCCCTTCGTCGCTCGGCGGAGAATGGGCGCCACGCGCGCTTGCTCGCCTACTGAGCCGCTCGGCGCATCAACTCCGCAGCGCCTCGAGCAGGTGCTGCCACAGGTTCCCGAAATCACCGTTGCTCATGACGACGACGACGTCGCCGGCGACGCAATCGCGCGCGAGGCGCGCGACGATTGCGGGGACACCCTCGACCGCGTCGGCGGAGAATCCGCGCGCGCGCAGATCGTTCGCGAGATCGTGCGAGGAGAAGCGCTCCGTCACCTCGCCCGTGATGCTGTAGATCGGCGCATCGGGCACGACCGAGATCACGACCCAGCCGGCCCCTGCGAAGGACTCGGCGTAGTCGCGTTGGAAGAGCTTTCGCCGGCTCGTGTTGGTGCGCGGCTCGAAAACGGCGACCAGACGACGGTCGGGGTAGCGAGCGCGCAGCGCGTCGAGCGTCGCGCGCACGGCCGTGGGGTGGTGGGCGAAATCATCAATTACGATTACGCCGCGCGCCTCGCCCCTCACTTCCTGACGGCGTTTCACACCCCGGAAGCTCGCGAGCGCCCGCGCCGCCTCCTCGAGGGGAACGCCGAGAGCATCCACGGTGGCAAGCGCGGCGAGCGCATTCTCGACGTTCACGCGCCCGAACAGCGGCACCCGCACGCTCGCAGCAAAACGACCACCCCGGTAGACGTCGAAATGGGTGCCTTCGGCATCGGCGACGAGCGCGCTCGCACGCCAGCCTTGAGCGTCACGCGTCTCGAGGCCATAGCCGACGACGCGACAGGGCGCATCCGCGATCACATCGCGCACTCCGGTGTGATCGTGAGCTGCGATGAGCGTGCCATCCGCCGGAAGCCGTGATACGAGTGTGCGGAACGCCTGCTTCACGTGATCGAGATCGCGGTAGATATCGGCGTGGTCGAATTCGACCGACGTGATCACCAGCGTGCGCGCGCCGTAGTGCAAGAATTTTGGCGTCTTGTCGAAGAAGGCCGTGTCGTACTCGTCGCCCTCCACCACGAAGTGCTCGCCCTGCCCCTCGCGGAAACTTCCGTCGAAATCGAGCGAATGACCGCCGACCAGCAACGAGGGATCGCGGCCCGTACCGTGCAGCAGCGCCGCCACGAGACTGGTGGTGGTCGTCTTGCCGTGCGTGCCGGAGATCACCACGGAGTGCTTGCCGGCGATCGCGAGCTCGAAGAGCGCATCCGGAAACGAGCGGTAGACGAGCCCCTCGTCGATCGCCGCGCGCGCCTCGGGGTTCTCGGCGCGCACCGCGTTGCCGATCACCACCAGATCCGCAGGCTGCTCGAGCACGTTTTCCGCCCGGAATCCCGGCTGAACCGGGATTCCCCAATGTTCGAGCAACGTGCTCATCGGCGGGTAGAGCTTGTCGTCCGAGCCGGTGACGCGGATGCCGCGCGCATGCAGAAGGCCCGCAAACGACCCCATGCCCGTGCCGCCGATCGCGACGAAGTGCACGTGACGCGGCGCCTCGCTCATCGCCTCATCCCTCCGCGAAGGCCTCGAGGATCGCGTCATGCACCAGCGGGCGCAGATCGAAGCGGCTGCGCTTCGCGACCAGATGAACGCGGTTGGTCAGCATCACGACGATCGCCTCGCTCTCGAGATCGATCCAGAGCGAAGTGCCCGTGAATCCGAGGTGGCCGACGGAGGTCTCCGAGAAATGCTTGCCCGAGGACGACGCGCCGCGTGTCGGTGTATCCCAGCCGAGCGCCCAGTCCGAATCCGGCGGGAGCTGCTGGCGCGTCAAGAACGCGCGTGGCGGTGCTGAAGTAGTTCGAGATATTGTGGTTGTCTCCTTCATATTTATGCAACTCAACGAATTTACCCGCGTCCAGCAATTGGAAGTAGAGTGACTCTGAAAATACGAGCGGCACATCTGTATCGGCAGTGCCATGATGGAGTTGAAGTGGCCCCGAAATATCGTTCAAGTATGAGTTGGCAGAGATGGAATTCCAGAATTCCGGGTTCTCTTCCGGCGAGCCATAGGTCTCAACGAATGTAGATCGCCACGAGCCGGGTCGTGGTGACGAGTCGGG
>JANNIY010000025.1:0-6985 GCA_031405455.1 Deltaproteobacteria bacterium
CGGCTCGACGCAGCAGGATTACGCCGACCTGATGCTGCGCGGCGGCCGCACCGTCGAGGGCAACCGCAGCAAGTCGGGAAAATTCGAGAAGTCCAAGCCTTCACTATCGGGCAGGGCTTCGAAGCCGTTAGGCATGATCGAGAGCTGGGTCGGTTCGAGTTTGGTGATGTTCTGCCGCTGCACGGCGTGTTTCTGGCCGTTGATGTCAAGGATCTCGATCGAGGTCTGGGTCTCGGCTTCCATCCGTCCGGAAAGGGTTTCTCCGTCTTTGGTCGTCACGTTCCAGAGCCGGTAGTTGGCTTCGCACGCGCGAGGGCAACGACCTCTGGCATGAGATGGCGGACGCCAAGCTCGCGGATGGCAGCACGGTGCTCGACAAGGCGGCGCTGGTGTTCGGTCAGATGAACGAGCCGCCCGGCGCGCGCGCCCGCGTCGGGCTCTCCGCACTCACCGTTGCCGAGTACTTCCGCGACGAAGAGGGCAAGGACGTGCTGCTCTTCATCGACAACATCTTCCGCTTCACCCAGGCGGGCTCCGAAGTCTCGGCGCTGCTCGGCCGGATTCCGTCGGCGGTGGGCTACCAGCCGACGCTCGCGACGGACATGGGCGAACTCCAGGAGCGCATCACTTCGACCAAGAAGGGATCGATCACCTCGGTGCAGGCGATCTACGTCCCCGCCGACGACCTCACCGACCCGGCGCCGGCGACGGCCTTCAGCCATCTCGACGCCACCACCGTGCTCTCGCGCCAGATCGCGGAGCTCGGCATCTATCCGGCCGTCGATCCGCTCGACTCGACCAGCCGGATCCTCGATCCGCAGGTGGTGGGAGAGGAGCACTACCAGGTGGCGCGCGGCGTTCAGCAGATGCTCCAGAAGTACAAGGACCTGCAGGACATCATCGCCATTCTCGGAATGGACGAGCTGTCCGAGGACGACAAGATCACGGTGGCCCGCGCGCGCAAGCTCCAGCGCTTCCTGTCGCAGCCCTTCCACGTGGCCGAACAGTTCACCGGCTCTCCCGGCGCCTACGTGCGGCTCGAGGACACGATCCGCGGCTTCAAGGAAGTGCTCGAGGGCAAGCACGACGATCTGCCCGAGCAGGCGTTCTACATGGTCGGCACCATCGAAGACGCCGTCGCCAAGGCGAAGCGGTTGGTGTAGGTCGGATGTCGCTCGAACTCACCATCGTGACGCCGCTGGGCGAGGCCTTCCGCGGGCCGATCGAGGCGGTCGTGCTGCCCGGCTCCGAGGGCGATTTTGGCGTGCTGCCGCGTCACGAGCGGCTGCTGACACCGCTGCGTGAAGGCGAAGTCGAGATCCGCACTTCCGCCGGCACGCGCAAGGCGACGATCTCCGAAGGCTTCGCCGATGTGAGCGGGAGCGAGGTCGTGGTGATGGTCACGTCCTGCGTGTTTGCGGACGCCGCGAAGCGCTGAGCCTAGGGCTTCGTGCGCGTGGCCTTGAGCTTCGCCTTGCCAGCTTCGACCGCGACCCGGAACGAGAAGGCGGCGTCGCCGAAGCGCGAGCGCAATTGCTCGCGCTGCTTCTCGAGAATGCCATCGAGCTTGGCCGGCGTGAGCCCCTTTACGTCCTGACCGCAGCTCTTGCAGGCATCGACATAGGATTGGAAGAGCGCATCGATCGGTTTGCCGGGTTCGCCCGCGCCCGTGGGCGCCGCCGCAGCCACACCGGAGTGCCGCTCGCGATCGTGCAGGTCGGCCTTGAAGCGGTGGCGCGTGTAGGTGCCCTGCTCGATCTGACGCAGCACTTCGGTCCACTGGCGCTTGAACGCCTGGTAGCGCGAGCAGATCGTCCCGAACTTGAAGCGCATGGCGGTGTTCTGGATCGCCTGGTTCGAGTAGATGTTGATCAGCTTCTGGACCTCGCTGCGCAACACCACCGGCTCGCGCGGCCGACTGCCCAGGAAGTACTGGTCATAGTCGAGCTTGAGCTGGAGCATCTTGTTTTCGAGGATTTTGAAATCCTCTTCGATCGGCACGGCGACTACCTCGAATCCCCTTGCATCGGCGGGTACTTGCCCGGTCTTGAGAACGTCGTGTCGGGGCTCGGATAGAATCCGCCCCGCCGTGGAACGCATCTGCCTGCACAACGCCCTGCTGCTGGATCCCGAAGCCGGCGGCGCGCAGCCCGGCGGCCTGCTCCTGCGCGCTGGCCGCATCGAGGCGCGGCTTTCCGCGGCTGAACGTGGCCCGGCGGACGCGCGGGCCATCGATCTGGCCGGGCGCTTCCTCGCTCCCGGCTTCATCGATCTGCATTTTCACGGCGGCCTGCCTTTTCATGACGCGGAGACTTTCGTCGCGTCATTGGCGGCGTCATCGAAGAATCTCGTGCGTCATGGAACCACCGCCTTCCTGGCGACGACGGTCGCTTGGGATGCCGAAGCCCTCGCCTCCCGCGTCACGGCCCTCAGTGAAGCCCTGACGCACGCAGAGCCCGCCGGCGCGGCGCCGATCGGAATCCACCTCGAGGGTCCGTGGCTGGCTGCGGCCGCTGCCGGGGCCCAGCCCGCGAGCGGAATCCGGGACTACGACCCGGCCGAGGGGCGCGAG
Organism: Deltaproteobacteria bacterium; assembly: GCA_031405455.1. Lineage (GTDB taxonomy): Bacteria > Myxococcota_A > UBA9160 > UBA9160 > SMWR01 > DATBRV01. Next base: position 2,573 of record JANNIY010000025.1, read on the forward strand.
GTTCTGGCGCGTGGCCGCGGCGCGATCCGGATGGTGACGCTCGCGCCCGAGCTCCCGGGGGCTGGCGCTCTGCTCGACGATCTCGCCCGCGATGGCGTGCTCGCCGCCCTGGGTCACAGCCGCGCGGGCGTCGCGGCGGTCGAAGCCGCGATCGAGCGGGGCGCGCGTCATGTCACCCATCTCTTCAACGCCATGGGGCCCCTGCACCATCGCGAACCCGGTCTGGCGGGCGTCGCGCTGGCGGATGAACGCCTGACCAGCGATCTGATCTGCGACGGCGCGCACGTTCATCCCACCGTGGTGCGCGCCGCGGCGCGGGCGCTCGGGAATCGGCTGGTGCTGATCACCGATCGCATCGAGCCCGAGACGCGAGATGGGGGCACGAGTTCGTTCGGCTCCGGACCCGTGAGCAACGACGGCGTCGCACTGCGCCTCCCCGATGGACGCCTCGCCGGCAGCTGCGTGACGCTCGATCTCGCACTGCGCAACGCGCAGCGCTTCGCCGGGCTCTCGCTGCTCGAAGCGGTCGCCGCCTGCACGCTGCGCCCTGCCCTGTGCCTTGGGATCGAGCGCGAGCGTGGGACGCTGCGGCCCGGCGCGCGCGCCGATCTCGTCGTGCTCGACGCCGAAGCCGCCCTCCAGGCCACCTGGCTCGGCGGGCGGGAAGTCTGGACTCAGTGAGGTCCGCGCCAGAGGGCGCCGAAATCGAGATGACGCGCGGCGGGGAGCTCGCCCGGCGCGAGGTTCGGAATCTCCCCGACCAGCCGCCCTCCGAGTTCGCTGCGCAAGGCCGCCAGATTCTCGCGATCGGCCGCTGAAATCGGCGCCGCGCCGTGTGAGATCACGACCCCGGCGAGCGCGAGACCCCGCGCTGCCGCCGCCTCGAGCGTCAAGAGCGTGTGATTGATGGTGCCCAGGCTCGCGCGTGCGACCACCAACACGGGAAGGCCGAACTCGCGGGCGAGATCGGCCATGCTCGTGCGTTCGGCTGCGGGCACGAGCAGGCCCCCCGCGCCCTCGACGACGACGCAGGCATGCCGCGCCGCCAGCGCCGCGAAGGCACGACGGATCGCGTCGAGTTCGACGCGGCGGCCTTCCGCCGCTGCGGCGACCGTTGGCGCCGCGGGCAGCGCGAAGCGCTGCGGACAGACCGACTCGAGCGGCGCGTCGCTGCCCGCCGCCGCGCGCAGCGCGATCGCGTCGAGAGGACCCTCGGGTCCGACGCCGGTTTCGATCGCCTTGAGCGCGCCGACGTCGACACCCCGCGCGCGCAGACCGCGCAGCAGCGCACAGGCCACGACGGTCTTGCCCACGCCCGTGTCGGTGCCCGTGACGAAGAAGCCGCGCGGGGGTTGCTTCACGAAACTCCGGTCGGCGTGCTCGCGTGCCGCAGGCTAGCTGTGGGACCCAAGGAGGTTGCTGACACCTGAGCGCTCTCTTCCTGAGGGAATGGGATTGTCGAGATTCCACCACTCAGAGAGGAGAATCCCCAGGTGCGACTTCATCCTAACGCGAAGCTGACGCCGGTGATGCGTCGTCTTTTGGCAGAGCGAATTAGGGACGCGGGCTGGTCGGTGACCCGGGCGGCACGTGCCGCAGGCGTGAGCCGGCAGGCGGTCTACAAGTGGCTCGGACGCTACAGCCATCTCGGCGGCGTCAGCCCAGAGGTGTTCGAAACCGCCTCAAACCGTGGCCTCCAAGTGTCCACAAGACGCGGGGAAGTCCAGACATTTCCAAGCAGGAGCAGAGACGCCGCCTCGAGGACCGCCGAGTCGATCCCCTCAAGCAGTGGAAGGTCAGTTCCATCGACAGGGTCGCGGTCCGCCACTGGAAGGGCTACAGCGCAGCGCGGAACGCGATGTTCGCCCGGACGCACAACGAGATCACGCCGTGGTACGTGGTGCGCGCGGACGACAAGCGGCGTACCCGCCTCAACGTCATCCGTCATCTGATGTCCTGCGTCGACTGTCCCGACAAGGACGAGCACGCCGCCGAGCCCGATCCGGAGGTCGTCTTCGGCTATGACGAGCGACACCTAGAGAGCGGCGCGATCGTCGGGTGACCGGGTAGGGCTATGGAGCACGCCTACGCGCTGGCTGGGCCCGCGGGGTGCGTGAGCGACACGGCTTGAGCCCGCCGTCGCGCCACCGCTTGAGCGACACCGGGACCACTACTCGGCCAGGATGCGCAAAGGCCGGCCATCGTCGCTGTCGAGGAAGGACTCGTTTTGACAGGCGAGTACGGGATCGGCGCTCATGAGGATGCCTCGACTCTCTCGTACGCGCGCCCCCGAAGGCGGAGCACCTCCTTCAGGATTGCGAGATCTTCTCGAGCCCGAATGACAAGGACGTGAACCCGAGACCCCGGTGCGGCGATGTCTCGGTCGGCGTCGCTCGACGCGTTCGCATCCTCGGCGATCTCGAGCCCCGCAAACCGGAGCGCGCTCGTGGCATCCCGTCGAACCCGAGCGCTGTTCTCGCCGATGCCTCCGGTGAACACGACGGCGTCCACACCTCCGAGAACGGTCGCCATCGCGCCGAGGGCCCGACGAATGGAAAGCACGAAGCGCTCGTAGGCGAGCCGCGCGCGCGACGAGCCTCTGTCCGCGGCCTCGAGGACCTCCCTCAGATCTCCGGAGATCCCGGACACGCCGCGAAGCCCGGAACGCTTCGTCAGGGTTTCGCGGAGCTCGTCGATGCCCACTTCGCAGTGCTCCTGGAGGTAGAGCAGAACTCCCGGATCGACCGAGCCCGAGCGCGTGGCCATCATCAAGCCCTCGAGCGGTGAAAACCCCATGGTGGTGTCGACCGACCGGCCGCCTTCGACCGCCGTGATCGAGCAGCCACCGCCAAGATGACAGACGATGAGTCGCGAGGGATGGGCCCCGAGAAGGGCGGTCGTTCGCTCCACCGCGTACGCCACACTGAGCCCGTGGAAGCCGAAGCGACGAAGGCCCCACCGCTCCGTCCATTCGAAGGGCAGGCCGTAACCAGATGCCGCCTCCGGCAGGGTCGCGTGAAACGCGGTGTCGAATGCCGCAACTTGCGGAACCGTTGGGAAGGCGGCACTGACGGCGTCGATTCCCGCGAGCGAGGCATGCATGTGCTCGGGGTCGAGATCGGTAAGCCCCGCGAGCTCTTCACGAACGCTCTTGTCGATGACGACGGCCTCGCGGAAGCGCGTGCCCCCGTGCACCACCCGGTGGCCTGCGGCGTCGAACGCGGGTGCTCGCTCGAGCGCGGCCCGGAGCTGACCCGCACGGGCAGCGCTGTCCTCCGTCAGCCAGGGCTCGCTCCCGGCGGCGAGGACCGTCTTGTCAGCCGCAAGCACCGACCACTTCACGCTGCTCGATCCGGTGTTGAGGACCAAGACGTGCCTCACGGGAGCCCTCTCTCTGTCGCGCACGGGTGCCACATGCATTCCTTCACCGCTACGTCATCCCGCTGAGCTCGATGGCGTACCTTTGAAAGTCGGGGCGACGCGGGCCGCGGACGCTTTTGCCGAATCGGCGGGCACGCTCCGAAGGCCAAGGCGCAGCCCGTGTGCGTCATTGCTCAGTCCTTGTTTGCCGCCCGGCGTTCCGCACAACCTTCACCATCTCCAAGATCAAGAGCGGAACGGCGCCCACCGCGAGTAGCAGGAAGCAATCGGCGAGCGACACGGACGACGTTTTCAGGAAGCGACCCAGAATCGCGTTGTGATGACTCCAGACCTGGAGGCCGAAAGACACGGAGACCACGATGGCGAGGGTGATGTTCGTGAACAGAGAGATGCGCCAGACGGGCTTGGTCTCGCTGCGGGCGCCGAAAGAGCGCAGGAGCTCGGCGAAGACCAGAGCGGCGAAGGCGTGAGTGCGGGCCATTTCTTCGGTTCCCGTCTTCAGCACATAGAGGTAAACCGCGAACGCCACACCCGCCGTGAGGAAGCCGGTGAGGAACATCGTCCGGAGGAAGCCGCGGTCGGTGATGCGCTCAGACCGGCGGCGCGGGTGACGCTTCATCACGTCGGGGTCGATGGGGTCGGTGGCGAGGCAGAGCGCGGGCAGACCATCGGTGACGAGATTGATCCAGAGCAGGTGAATCGGCAGCAGCGGTGTCGGAAGACCGATGACCACGCAGAGGGTCATGAGCAGGAGCTCACCGGTGTTGCCTGCCAGCAGGTATTGCAGGGTCTTGCGGATGTTGTCGTAGATGCCACGGCCCTCTTCGACAGCGGCGACGATGGAGGCGAAGTTGTCGTCGGTGACAATCATGTCCGCCGCCTGCTTGGTGACTTCCGTTCCTGATATCCCCATGGCGATACCGATGTCGGCACCTTGGATGGCAGGGGCGTCATTGACGCCATCGCCGGTCATGGCGACCACCGCATCATTCGCCTTCCAGGCGCGGATGATGCGCAGTTTGTGCTCGGCGG
>JANNIY010000026.1:0-9271 GCA_031405455.1 Deltaproteobacteria bacterium
GAGTAATCGCGGCATCGATGAAATTCGACAGCTGCGGTCAAACGTCAACATTCGCCCCAGCCGATCGCGCTTCAAGATCTACATTATCGACGAAGTTCACATGCTGACGACGCAGGCCTTCAAACCTTCAGGTCCGCAACCTGACGCTCTATCCAACTGAGCTATGGGCGCGTGAGAATCCGTTCTCTAATCGGTCAGTTACCCGCCCCTCGAAGCCCCGGCGCGATCGCGGTGACGAGTGGAGCGCAGCCCGTCACACAGCTCGGGGACCCGAACCGTACCGCAAGTCTTCCCGGGTCTCTAGCGTCGAGGACGCCGCGACTCCCGATCCCGTTCGGCCCGTTCCGGTGGTAGGATACCCGTTCTGAGCGACCCTCCGGTCGCGCGCGCCCGCTTTCGCAGGAGTTCAATCATGTCACTCGTCGTGCTTGGGAGCGGTGTTTCGCCGTTCGTCCGCAAAGTCCGCGTCGTGCTCGCCGAGAAGGGCCTCGAATACACGTCCGAGGCGGTGAATCCCTTCGCACCGCCGGCCGGCTACCGCGACATCTCGCCGCTCGGCAAGATTCCGGCATTCAAGGATGGCGATCGCTCGCTCGCGGATTCGTCGGTGATCTGCGCCTATCTCGAGAAGAAGTTCCCCTCGCCGGCCCTCTACCCGACGGACCCGTACGACTACGCGCGCGCTCTGTGGATCGAGGAATTCATGGATGGCGGTCTCGTCCCGATCGTGGGGCCGCACATCTTCCTCGCCCTCGTGCTCAAACCGTTGATGTCGGGTGGCAAGGCGCCGGAAGCCGCCGTCGAGGAAAACGCCAAAAAGGTCTGGGAGGAGCAGGCAGTGCCGTTGCTCGCCTACCTCGAGAAGCAGCTTGGCGATAACGAGTGGTTCGTGGGCAACCGCCTCTCAATCGCCGACATCGGCGTCGCCAGCATTCTCGTCAACCCGCGCCACGCTGGCTTCGCGCCGGAGCGCAAGCGCTTTCCGAAGCTGCGGGCCTTCTTGGATCGGATGTGGTCGCGGCCGTCGTTCAAGCCGCTGATCGAAGAGGACACACCGGCCTTCGGCAAGCGAGCCGCACTCATCCAGGACTGAGTCTTTCGCCTGCGCGGCGCGGGACGAGCCGGGTGGCGGTGGGTGCAGTCTGGTGCGAACCCGTCTCTGGGCCCGAATCCCTGATCCACCGGGAAAATACAGGGAAAGCGCTTCGATCCCGGCCTTTCGGCGAGGCCCACGCCTCCGATTCGGCCCCTTCTCGAGGTCCTAGCGGACGTATTCCCTGAGTCGGAGAACAGGGAAATCTCTGCGGGTGAGCACGGATTCCGGCGATGAACGTGAGATCCGGAGGACGGAGTTCTTCGGATCCGGTCTCTCGTCGATTCGATGACTGAGTTCGCCCGGTCGGAGTGCGGACGTTGCCCGTGCGACGGCGCTCTGCGGAGGGAAATCACCGCTGGGGACTCCAGCTTCGGACTGTCAACTTGACGCGGGAGCATACGCGTCTAGAACCACACCCGGAGCCCCATCACGAAGCCGAGAATGCTCACATCCTCGCCCTCGTCCCTAGCGAGGTTTGATGTATTCCCGAGCTTCCGAAGCCAGTTCACTCCAACGTAGGGTGCGAACTCGCGTCGAATCTCGTAGCGCAGCCGTAGCCCGAGTTCGATGTCGTTGAGGCCGCTCTCGATTCCGAAGTCTCGCGCGTCGCTGGCTGCGGCATTGAGTTCGATTCGCGGCTCCAGGATCCACCGTTGCGTGAGCAGGAGTTCGTAGGTTCCAGTGAGCCGCGCCGAGACGTCGCCGTCGTCGCTCACGAACAGCGTTGGCGTCAGCTCGAACCAGTACGGCGCGAGCCCTTCCACTCCGATGGCGGCGAAGGTGCGCTCGTGATTGGGTCCGGTACCGAAGAGAACGTCTTGTCTCAACCCGATCTGGAAGTCCCAGAACGACGTAATCGTTCGACCATAGAGCAGCTGCACCTCGGCATCGCCCTGCGACGTTCCCGAAGTGCGGACTTCACCCTCCGTCTTCAACCAGACCTTGTTGTAGTCGCCGCCCAGCCAGCTCTCGATCTCCCAGCGGAACAGGTCTTCACTGTCGTTGGCGCGATATTCGAGTTGCTGTCCGATCACGAAGAAGTGCAGCGCCGAGTCCATGATCGGTGCATTCCAATCCTCGGGAGTGCCGGCCGGGCTTCCCTCCGCGGCTGTGCCGGTCGAGGCGAGCAGGGCGAAGAACACGACTGCCGCGCTCGCCCTCACGTTGCGCTCGCGGGTCCGCCGTTTACACGGACGACGCGAAACATGCCCATCTCCATGTGGTAGAGCAGGTGACAGTGGAAGGCCCAGCGGCCCGGTTCGTTCGCGTCGACGAGAAGCGACACCCGTTCGGCCGGCTTGACGCTGATCGTGTGCTTGAGGGGGCAGCGATCTCCCTGCCCGTTCTCGAGCTGCATGAACATCCCGTGCAGATGGATGGGATGCTCCATCATCGTGTCGTTCACGAGGATCAGACGAACGAGCTCGCCGTACTGAAGCTCGATCGGGCCGTCAACCTCGGAGAACTTCTCGCCGTCGAAGGACCACATGTAGCGATCCATGTTGCCGGTCAAGTGGAGCTCGAGGTCCCGATCGACGGCACGAATCGCACGCACGGTCGACTTGGGACTTCGCAGATCCCGGTAGACCAGCACGCGGTGGCCCACATTCTCGAGGCCTGCCCCGGGCTCCCCAAGGCGATCGCGCTCCATTCGAGCGATGCTCGTATTGCCGGGTCCATGCCCGTCAGCGTTGTGTCGTGCCACGACCGGCCCGACGCGCGCTCCCATGCCCTCCATGTTCCCTGCACCGTGCATCTCGTGCTCTGAGGAGCCATGCGGATCCGCGTCGGCGGCATCCATCCGCATGTCCGGCATGTTCATATCCATCCCCATGCCCATGTCGACCATGGTGCGCAGGGGCGGCCGGCGGAGCTCTGGTACGGCCGCCGTCATGCCTTGACGCGGCGCGAGCGTCCCTCTCGCAAAGCCGCTTCGGTCCATCGACTCGGCGAAGATCGTGTAGGCCTGGTCTCCATTCGGCTCGACGATCACGTCGAAGGTCTCCGCGACGCCAATCTGGAACTCGTCGGTTTCCACCGGTTCGATGTTCGGCCCGTCCGCCGCGACCACGGTCATCGGCAGACCTGGAATCCGCACGTTGAAGAACGTCATCGCCGAGCCGTTGATGAATCGCAGCCGGACTCGCTCGCCCGGCGCGAACACACCCGTCCAATTGCCGTCCGGATGCACGCCGTTCATCAAGTACGTGTAGGTGTACGCGGTGACGTCCGCGATATCGCTGGGACTCATGCGCATGTCGCCCCACGCGAGACGATCCCGAACCGTTGGCGCGACACCCGCAACCGACGCGTCGCGGACCAGATCGCCGACCGTTCGCCGCGAGAAATTGTAGTAGTGACTCATCTTCTTGAGCTTCGCGAGCACATCGTGGGGATCTTCGAAGGTCCAATCTGAAAGCATCACGACGTAGTCGCGCTGGTATTGGTACGGGTCGGGCGTCTTGGGATGAATCACGATCGGGCCATACGATCCGGACTGTTCCTGGAGACCCGAGTGGCTGTGATACCAGTAGGTTCCGCTCTGCCGGACGGAGAACTGCGCCTCGAACGTTGCGCCCGGTGAAATTCCGGGAAAGGTGACACCGGGAACGCCATCCATCTCGAACGGCAAGAGGATTCCGTGCCAGTGGATCGAGCTGTCCACGGGCAGGTGATTCGTCACGCGAAGGACCGCCTCGTGCCCCTCGTAGAGCTCGACGATCGGGCCGGGGATCGTGTCGTTGAGTGTGATGGCCGATCCGATCCCGCCGGCGATCGGAATGCGATCGGGTCGGATGGCGATGTCCATCTGGACCCGCCCAGGAGAGCTCCGGCGCACGCGCGCATCGCGCAGGGGGCTCGCTTGGGCCGCAAGCCACGGCGGCAGGCCCGTGCAGAAGCCGGTGGCCAATACGGCGTGGAGGAACCGCCTTCGCGTGAGGGGGAACGTCGGCGAGTGCGCTGCAACGTGTAGTTTGGACAATGCTCTACCAGCCCTTTCCGAAGTGTCCACCTGGCCCCTCTCGTTCGCGCCTATTGAGGCTCCTTTCGACCGATTACGTTGGCCTTGGCCGCGAGTAGGCGGCGTTGCGGATCAGTGAACCGTAATCGCTTTCCGCCAAGCTGCTCGTGCAGTACTCGATTCTCCTCCTGTAGGTATTGATAAAGCAACTCTTCTTCTGAAAAAGCGGTTGAGCTGACGTCCTCACTCGCTTTCCGGGTTCAAGTAGATTCTTCCGGTCCCCCACTCCTCGCTGATCTCGGCGGCCATCGCCGAGACGAGGCGGAGGAGAAAGGCTTCGTTGGGGAACAGCGTTGCGACACGCGTTCGCCGATGCAGCTCGCGGTTGAGTCGTTCGAGTGCGTTCGTCGTGCGCAGGCGCCGGCGATGAGGTTCCGGCAGCGCGAAGACGGCGAGGCTCTCGGGTACGTTCGCCTCCATCCACTCCGCGAGTTTCGGGGCAGGCCGGCGGTACTTGTCGACGAGCTTCGCGAGCCGCTCCTCCGCTTCACCGCGCTCGGCGGTGTTGAAGACGGAGCGCAGATCTCGCGCGATCGTCGCTCGTGATGAGCTTCGTCACCTGGAGCCCGCGCTGGCGAAGCCCTTCGAGAAACGCGCGCCAATGCACCTCGGCCTCCGAGAGCGAGACCGAGACGCCGAGCAGCGTCCGCTTGCCGTCTTCTTCGCGCACACCCATCGCCACCAGCACGGCGCAGTCGATCACCGAGCCGCCGTGGCGGACCTTCTCGTAGCGAGCATCGCGCACGAGATACGCGCAGCGCCCGAGGGCTCGCTCGCGCCAGGCCGAGAGCTGCGCGTCCAGCTCGGCCGCCGCGCGCGACACGTCCGTGCTCGTCACCTCGAGCCCGCACAGCTCGCGCGTGATCTCGGTGACGCGCCGGGTCGACACGCCATGGACGTACATCTCGGCAATCGCGAGCTTCAGCGCGAGCTCGCCCACCCGCGTCCGCAGGCCCTTGTCCTTGAAGCCATTGGCGTAGCCGGCTCGCTCCTCCGTGCGCTCACCCGGCGCCGCGCCCAGGAAGGCCGCCCGTTCGATCTTCATCGCCTCGTTCAGCAACGTCTGCATCGCCTCCGCCATCGCACCGAGACCGTGCTCGCTCAGCAGTTCCAGCACGCTCTCGATCGCGGTAGGCTGCTCCTCGTGGTGGGCCATGTCGTCAAGCTCCTCGTGGTGTGTGGTAACTCCACAAGGAAAGCGGGCGTGGCCCGCCACCTCAACTTCACGCTGGTTTGCGCCGGCTCTTACAGAAAGGACGTTGTACTAGCCACTAAAACGGCTATCGACGATCCATGAAACCGTACGACTACCTGATCCTCGGCGCTGGCTGGGGCGGATTGACGGCCGCCTCCCTGCTCGCGAAAGCGGGCCACACCGTGGCCATCCTCGAAGCCCACGACCGCGCCGGTGGCTGCGGCCACACGTTCGTGCGCAACGAATTCTCGTTCTGCGCGGAGATGCAGTACCTGATGGAATGCGGCCCCGGGGGAGTCGTGCAGCAGTGGCTCACCACACTCGACCTCCAGGACCAGATCGAGTTCAACGCCTTCGATCCGGACGGGTACGACCGGATCGAGCTTCCCGACTTCAGCTTCCGGATACCCAACGATCCCCACCGTTTCCAGGAGGCGCTCCGCGTCGCGTTCCCGGAAGAGAAGGAAAAGATCGACGCTCTCTTCACGGTGCTCTTCGACATCGCCTCCGAGTTGGAGGGCCGCGCTTTCGATGTGATGCACTTCCAGAGCAATCCGTTCCATTTCAAGAATACGGTTCTCTATGGACCCTGGTCCGTCCGGCGCGTGTTCAATCACTTCGACCTTTCGCCGAGGCTGAGAGCGGTGCTGGCAGGGCAGTGCGGCGACATCGGCCTGCCACCGCGCGACGAGCCCTTCCTTTGCCTGCAGGCGATCCTGTTCGGATACTGCCAGTCGGCGCACTTTCCCAGGAAAGGCATGGGGCACTTCGTGGATTGCGTGCTCGATCAGATTCGCAGGCACCGCGGCGAGATCCATTTCGAGACCCCCGTGACCGGCATTCAGCGCGAGGGCGACCGGATCGTGCGCGTGCTGACCCCGCAAGGCGTGTTCACAGCGCGAACCGTCATCTCCAACATCGACCCTGCGACGACCATGTCCATGATCGAGGGGGCTTCGGTCCCGACGTACGAACAGTCCGCGTCCTGCTTCAGCGTCTTTCTCGGACTCGACATCGACCTCGGCGAGCGCGGCTTCGGGCGCCACAACATCTGGCACTATCCAAGTGCCGACCTCGATGCCGCGCTCGATCGCACAATGAATGAACACTCCTACGAGGATCCCTTCTTTTTCCTGTCCACGCCGTCGCTGTACACCGATCCCGGCATCCTCGCGCCGCTGGGGAGCACCACCGTGCAGATCTGCGTGGCGAGCAACTTCGACTATTTCGAGGAGGCGATGCACAAGGGCACCCACGAGACCGAGAAGACGCGCATCACCGCAGAAATCCTGCGAGCGATCGAGAAGCGGCTGATCCCCGACCTCGGCCGGCACTGCGTCGTGAAGGAGTCGTGGAGCCCCGTGGACCTGGCCCGTCATACGGGCCTTGCACGTGGCGGCATGTACGGCGCCCGCCTGGATTTCCTGAACCGGGTACTGCGCCGCGTATCGCCGCAGACCGCGTTCGAGAATCTCTACCTGACCGGCGCCACCGCCGGAGGGCCGGGCCTTCAGGGCGTGGTCGCGGCGGGCACGCGCCTGGTCGAGACTCTGCTGGCCCCGCTACGGGGGGATTCGACATAAGGCTACTTCGCGGACGTCAGTAGAATCCAGCTTGTATCACCTATCCTCTCCTCGCCGGAGCGCGGGTGGCGCGTCCTTTGGTTTGGCCGGGCCCGCGAGCCCGAAGTCGGGGTCGCAGAAGAGATCGGCTGAGCGGGCCGAGGCGGTCGGGGGCCCACGGCGCGACGAGGAGCGAGTGCCAACAGCCATCAAATCGCCAGCTCCGAGAGGGTAGCCAGGATTTGCTGCAAGTTCTCCAACCGAGCGGGCTTCACCAAGTGGTGATTGAATCCCGCTTGCAGGGAGGCCTGCCGATCTGAATCCTGACCATAACCCGTCAAGGCGATCAGCACGACGTTCTGGAGAACGGAATTCTGTCGGATCTGTTTCGCGACCTCATAGCCGTTCAGGCCCGGCAAACCGATGTCCAACAACACCACGTCTGGTTGGCAATCGAGCGCCGCTTGCACTGCCGTCAACCCGTCGTGAGCAGTCCAAACTTCATGTCCCAACGCTTTCAGCAGGATAGAGAAGCTCAGAACCGTATCCTCATGGTCATCCACTACCAGAATCCGGAAGGGTCGTGTCGTCCGCTGACCGGCGTCAGTGACCGACAGCGGCGGCGGCGGCGTGTAAGTCGGCTCCACCGGCAAACGCACGACGAACTCGCTGCCTTCCCCCAGGACACTGAAAGCCTCGACCTTTCCCCCGTGCAGTTCCGTGAGCCGTTGCACCAAAGCCAGTCCGATGCCCAATCCGCCTTGCGAGCGGTCCAAGGATCGTTCCGCCTGTGTGAACAGGTCGAAGACGCAAGGAAGTAGTGCCGGGGTGATGCCGACGCCTGTATCCCGCACCCGCAACACACACTCATCGCCCTCTCGTTGGACGCTCAGCCAGATGTGACCGCCTTCGTCGGTGTACTTGGCGGCGTTGGCGAGCAGGTTCACCACCACCTGTTCCAGGCGCGCCGAGTCGGCGTGCAGCAGGATCGGTTCAGGCGGCAGCGACACCGTGAGTTCGTGCCCGCGTTGCTCGATCAGCGGGCGAACGGTTTCCACCGCAACTTCCACGATGCTGCTCATGGCAACCGATTCGCGGCGAAGCTGAACCCGGCCCGTGGTGATGCGTGAGACTTCGAGCAGGTCATCAACGAGACGTTGAGGTTGTCCCATTTGACGTTCAATGATGCCGCGGGCTTGCTGCTGGAGCAGGCTCTCGCTCCCCAGCTGGAGACCAAGCAGTTGCACGGCGTTCGTGATGGATGCGAGAGGGCTGCGAAGCTCATGACTCAGCATCGCCAAGAACTCGTCCTTGCGGCGGTGCATCTCCGACAATTTCGCCGCCTGCTCCCGCATCTGCATTTCGAAGCGGCTGCGTTCAGTGACATCGCGGGCGGCGGCGAACACTCCCTGCAGCTTGCGGTTGCGGTCGTGGAAGGTAGTCGCGTTGTAGGACACCACGGTTTCCTGGCCGTTGCGGGCGCGCGCGGTGAGCTCGTAGTCGGTGACTTTGCCTTTGGCCAGCACCAGCTTGATGCCCGCCTCGGCTCGCTCCGGATCGGTGAAGTAGCTCTTGAACGGCGCGCCGATCAGCTCGTCACGCGTGCATCCGGTTAGCGCCTCCATCTGCTTGTTGACATCGGTGATGATGCCTCGCGGATCTGTGGTGATCAGAGCATCGATGTTCGATTCGATCAGCGATCGTGTGTAGAACTGTTGGTCGCGCACACGCTGATCGAGCAGCATTCGCTCGGCCTCCACCTGCTTGCGCGCAGTATTGTCGGTGCCGATCAACAGATAGCCGATGATTGCGTCCCGCTCGTCGCGCAGCGCCGTGACCGAGACGACTGCCGGAAAACGGCTGCCGTCCTTGCGGATGTAGGTCAGCTCGTAGATGTCCTCGATACCGCGCGCTGCCTTGAAGACCAGCGCTTCGAAGCCCGGGGTAATCGCGGTGGCGAGTTCCAGGCTCAAGGCTTCGGCGCGTGCGATCACTTCCCTCGGATCGGAAATTTCGGCTGGGGTGATCTTGTTCAGCACTTCGGCGGCTGCATAGCCCAGCATCCGCTCGGCGCCGACGTTGAATAATTGAATGACGCCCTTCTCGTCCGTGGCGATGCTCGAGAAGTTGGCGCTGTTGAAAATGGCATTCTGCAAAGCCCCCGCCTTCAGCAGAGCCTCTTCCGCCCGCTTGCGCGCGGTGTTGTCCGTGCCGATCAGCAGGTAGCCGATAATTGCGTTTTGAGCGTCGCGCAAGGCCGTGACCGACACCACCGCCGGAAAGCGGCTTCCGTCCTTGCGGAAGTAGGTCAACTCGTAGATGTCTTCGATGCCGCGTGAGGCCTTGAAAACCAAGGCTTCGAAGCCCGGCGCGATCGGGGTGGCAAACTCGAGGCT
>JANNIY010000027.1:0-25907 GCA_031405455.1 Deltaproteobacteria bacterium
CCGCGCCTGCACGCCAACCTCGCCACCCAGATCGTGGCGGCCGCGAAGCTCGGCCTCGTGCACCAGCGGCACAGCTCGAACAACCTGCTGGTCGTCGAACGGCAGGGGGCCCCGGTCCTCTACACGATCGATTTTCCGCACGCGCGCCTCGGCTCCGGCCTCGATCTCGCCGGCCTTGCGTGTGACGTGGCCCGGATCGCGCGTTGGATTCTGCACGAGCAGATCTGGTCCCGCGCGAACGTGCAGGCCTTCTTCGAGGCGGTCGCGAGCGAGGTGCGCGATCAAACGCCGCCTGGCGAGGATTTCACGGCGCGCATGGGCCGCGAGCTCGAGGCCGTGATCCGCGATCCGAGCGCCCGCCGCGAACGCGGCGCCTGACGGAGACGCTGCGTATGCGCCGGATTCCCCGCTTCCACCAGAGTTCGCTGCATTCCCTCGGGCGTCGGCTTGGGATGACGCTGCGCCGCAGTCTGCTCGGCCGCTTCGTACCCGAGAAGCGCGTGCGCCTGATCCAGATCGGCGGCGCACGCTGCAAGCGGGTCACGCTGCCCGACACCTGGACCGCCACCCAGATGGCCCGCAGCCTCGAACGCTTCCGTTCACATCGATTGTTTCCGTCGCTGATCGCGCAGAGCGCGAATGAGCTATTGCTCGAGTACGTCGAGGGCCGCGCGATTGCGAACCCGCTCGACGAGGCCGGCGCCGATCAACTGGCGGGTTTCTTTGCCGTGCTCTACGCGCACGATCGTCACGCCGTCGAAACGCGCAGCGCGGGCTTCATCGCCGCACTCCAGCACGACCTCGCCTTTCTCGGAAGCGCCGGGGTGATCGACGCCTCCGCCCTTCCGGAGCTCACGCAGGCCGCAGAGGCGCTCGCACCGACGCAGATCTACGTCGGGCACGACTACCTCGACCCGATCCCCCGCAATTTCGTCGTGACCCCCGAGAATCGACTGGTCGCGATCGACATCGAGGACCTGTTGCCCAACCAGCTGCTCGGGAGCGGGGTCGCGAAGGCCGTCCTGCGCACGCCGGGCGCGCAGCGCGAGCGCCTGCTCGCAGGCATTCGGCGCACGGCAGGTCTCGACCTCGCGCCCGTCATGCCCTTCGTCGAGCTCAGCTTCCTGGCGGGCTGGACGAAACGCGCGCTGCTCAAGGGTCGCGCCGGTCTGGTGCGTCCGGAGCTGTTCGAGCCCTACCGGACGCGCGGCGTGCGCTAGCGCTCGAGCGAAAAATCGATGCGCCCGCGCACCGGGTCGGCGGCGTCGACGCGCACCGTCACCCGATCCCCGAGTCTCAGCCTGCGCCGCGAGCCACGGGCCACCAGCGCGTGCGCCCGCTCGTCGAGCTCGAAGAAGCCCGGCAACCGCGATACGTGCACGAGGCCTTCCACGAAGAATGCGTCGAGCGTCACGTAGAGGCCGTGGCGCGCGACGCCGCTCACGGTGCCCGCATGCAGCTCGCGAAGGTGCGCGGCCATGAACACGCATTTCTTGATCTCGACCATTTCGCGCTCCGCGTCCATCGCGATGCGCTCCCGCCAAGAGAGCCTGGCGGCCGCCGCGCGCAGCCGCCCGCGATCCAACGCCTCGCCGCCGAGACCGAGCAGCGTCTTCACCGCACGGTGCACGGTCAGATCCGCGTAGCGCCGAATCGGAGACGTGAAATGGGCGTAGTGTCGGAAGGCGAGCGCGAAGTGGCCGCGCACCTCCACCTCGTAGCGCGCCTGGCGCATGCTGCGCAGGGTCATCTGATGGACCAGGCGCTCTTCGGGTCGCCCGGCGATGCGGCGCAGGGCCTGGGCGATCTCGGCCTGCGTCAGGTCGCCTCCTGCGCCCGGCGGCACCAGCCCCAGGCCCGCAAACAGCTCGCGCAGCGTCTCGAAATCTTCCGGTGCCGGCGCTTCGTGGTTGCGGTGGATCGCCGGCAATTTCGCGGCATCCAGCGCCTCCGCGACGGCGCGATTCGCCGCCAGCATCGCCTCCTCGATCGCGCGGTGCGCGATGCTGCGCGGCGCCTCGACGATGTCGACCGGCTGCGAGGCGTCGCCGAGCACGATCTCGGCGGTCGGCAGATCGAAGTCGATCGAGCCTGCGGCGCGACGGCGTGCGAGCAGCGCCTCGGACACGCGCCGGAGGCGGCGCAGCTGTTCGACCACTTCGACGTCCTGCGACGGGTCGGGCGTGTCGGCTTCCATCACGCGGGCGGCTTCTTCGTAGACGAGCCGGGCCCGGCTACGGATCACACCCGCCGCGAGCCGTCGCAGGCTCGCGTCCCCCGATGCTGCCACCTCGAGCTCGGCCACGAGCACCAGCCGATCGACGCCGGCCCGCAGCGAGCAAAGATCTCCCGAGAGCGTTTCGGGAAGCATCGGGAGCGCGCGGTCGGGAAAATAGACGCTGTTGCCGCGGCGCAGCGCTTCGCGGTCGAGCGGCGAACCCGACGCTACGTAGTGTGACACGTCGGCGATCGCAACCCACAGCCTCCAGGCGCCGTCGCGAAGCGGCTCGACACATACCGCGTCGTCGTGGTCGCGTGCGGTCGCGGGGTCGATCGTGAGAAACGGGGATGCCCGCAGGTCGAGGCGACCCGCCAGATCCTGCGCGCGCAGGTCCGGCGCGAGGCCCGCCACCTGCGCCAGGACCGCGTCCGGAAACTCCACCGGCAGACGCCGCCGCCACACGAGCGCCCGGAAATCCGCTTCGGGGGTCCCCGGCGGGCCCAGCGACTCGACGATGCGACCCTCGGAGCGCTCACCCTCGGCGCGGCGGCCGCGCTCCCGCGGCTTCGCCCGTGCGGCGCGCGGCAGGGGCGCCACCACGACCACATCGCCGTCGCGAGCGCCGTGAAGTTCCTGCGGCCCAATCGCGATCTGCCAGGCGACGGTCTCCCGCCAGGGCGACACGCTGCCGCCACGCCCCCGCAGTTCGAGGATTCCGATCCACTCCTCGCGGCGCCCCTCGAGCACATCGAGGATCTCACCGGCGCGCTCCGTTCCGCCCGGTTGCACGAGAACGCGGTCGCCGGGTCTGGCATCCGCCGACTGCGGCACCTGCCAGATCTGTCCGCCGTCTTCCGTGACGCGCCCGCCCGCTGCACCCGCACGCCCGGGTGAGAAAATGCCTTCGATGAAACCGTCGGAGCGGCGCAGGCGATAACGCCCGCCGAGACGATCGATGCGTCCCTCGTCGACGAGTTCTTGCAGCACACGGCGCAGCGGATTGCGCGCCGCCGGGGGGAGATCGAGGCTGCGCATCAGCACGGAGGCCGCGAGCGCCGGTCTCGAACGTCCCTGGAGGGCGCGTAGCACGCGCTCACGCGTGACGGTTGCGGCGGCGGCGCGCCCGCGCCCACGGCCGCCCTCTCCCTTACGGGAACGCCTCGCGCCACGCCTGGCCGGCGCGTCCGGACTCGATCGATCGTCGCGACGGGGCACTCGCTGTCGTCCTCGCACCGCAGCGCCGCGCAGTCTACGCCACGCGCGCGATTGACGCGCCGAAGCTCGCTCCGTAGTCTCCGCCGGGCGCCCGGGTGGCGAAATTGGTAGACGCGCCAGATTCAGGGTCTGGTGGCCGAAAGGCCATGCTGGTTCGAGTCCAGTCCCGGGCACCACGCCGCTCCGCACTGCGAAATGCCTTCCCGCCGGCTTGACCGGCCCCCCTCCGCGACTAGCTTTGAGCTGGCTTTTCAAGCCCCGGGGGTCGTGTGTCCAACAGCGATGAGAGCGGACCGCAGCGAGAACGTCAGAGTCTGCTGGGAGCAGGCCAGGAGCGCGTCGAAGTCCCGGCGATTCTTCCGGTGCTCGCGGTCCGGGATCTGGTGGTCTTCCCCGGCGTCACCGTTCCGCTTTCGGTCGGAAGGTCCAAGTCGCTCGCGGCGCTCGAGCGCGCCGGCAGCGGCGGGTTCCTGATCGTCGCAACCCAGCGGGATTCGGGCATCGAGGATCCCGGCCTCGACGACCTGCACCCGATGGGCTGTGTCGCCCGCGTGATGCGCGTCATCGATGCCCGTCAGGAGAGCAAGCAGGCGATCGTGGTCGGCGTGACGCGAACGCGCCTTGGTCCCGCGCTCGCCACCAGCCCTGCCCTGTTGATGCGCCTGGATCCCGTGCCCGACATCGAAGGCGACGCCGAGGTTCGGGACGCGACGTGGAAGCGCGTCGTCGAGCTCGCGCAGCGCGTGATCGACCTGCATGACGACTATCCCGACGAATGGAAGGGGTTCGTGGCCGGGATTCCGAGCGCGGGCTTGCTCGCGGACGTGATCAGCTCGACGCTGCCCCTGCCTCCCGAAGAAAAACTCGCGCTGCTCTCGGACGCCGACGTGGTGCGGCGCCTGGACCGCATCGCCCGACATCTCGAACGCGAAGCCACGATCGCCGAAGCGCAACGCGTGCTGTCGCGGCAGGCCGGCGCCGCCGAGATCGATCCCGAACAGCGCGAGCGGCTGCTGCGCCGTCGCGCACGCGACATCGAAGGGGAGATCGGCGACGGCGACGCGGGGCTGCGCGAAGTCGAGGAGCTGCGCGAGAAGATTGAGGCCGCCGCACTCCCGGCGGCAGCGAAGGCACAGGCCGAGCGCGAGCTACAGCGGCTCAAGGCGCTCCCGCCGCACGCCCCCGACCGCCACCTGATCCGCACCTACATCGAATGGATCGCGGATCTGCCGTGGTCGAAGGAGACGCCCGACAAGCTCGATCTGCGCGCCGCCCGCGTCGTGCTCGATGCCGACCACCACGATCTGGAGAAGGTGAAGGATCGCATCCTCGAGTTCCTCGCCGTGCGCAAGCTCGCTCCCGAGGCGAAGAGCCCGATCCTGTGCTTCGTCGGCCCGCCGGGCGTCGGCAAGACCTCCCTCGGACGCTCCGTTGCGAAGGCCATGGAGCGCAAGTTCGCCCGCGCTTCGCTGGGCGGCGTACGCGACGAAGCCGAGATCCGCGGGCATCGCCGGACCTACGTCGGCGCGATGCCCGGCCGTATCCTTCAGAGCCTGCGCCGTGCAGGCTCCCGCAATCCGGTGTTCGTGCTGGACGAGATCGACAAGATCGGGTCGGACTTCCGCGGCGACCCCTCGTCGGCCCTGCTCGAGGTGCTCGATCCCGAGCAGAACTCGAGCTTTAGCGATCATTACATCGAAGTTTCCTTCGATCTCTCGCGCGTGATGTTCATTGCGACCGCCAACACGCTCTCGACGATCTCGCCCGCGCTGCTCGACCGCATGGAGGTGATTGAGCTGCCCGGGTATACCGAGAACGACAAGCGCGCGATCGCGCGCTCGCACCTGGTTCCGGCGCAGCTCGAGGCGCATGGCCTTTCTCCGGAGCGGGTGCGCTTCGCGGACGACGCGATCGACAAGGTGGTGAACGAGTACACGCGCGAAGCGGGCGTGCGAAATCTCGATCGCACCATCGCGACCCTCGTGCGCAAGGCGGCGCGCCGGATCGCGGCGCAGGGCGTGGAATCGCAGCTGGTGATCGACGCCGGCTTCGTCAGCGAGGCGCTCGGAGCGCCGCCGCACCTGCCCGAGACCGCCGAACGCACCACGCTGCCGGGCGTGGTCGTCGGCCTCGCCCACACGAACCACGGCGGCGACATTCTCTTCGTCGAGGCCACCGTGCTGCCGGGCGGCGAGGGGGTGCGCCTGCGTCTCACCGGGCAGCTCGGAGACGTCATGCGCGAGAGCGCCGAGGCCGCGCTCTCGTGGGTGCGCGCCAACGCCAACGCACTCGGGCTTTCCGAAGCCTCGCTCTCGGCCGCCGAGATCCATCTTCACGTGCCGGCGGGGGCCGTCCCGAAGGATGGCCCCTCAGCGGGCGTCACCCTGGCCACGGCGCTGGTTTCGGCACTCTCGGGCCGGCGGGCGCTCGGCAGCGTCGCAATGACCGGCGAGATCTCGCTGCGCGGACGCCTGCTGCCGGTGGGCGGCATCAAGAGCAAGGTGATGGCGGCAGCCCGCGCAGGCATCCAGACCGTCGTCCTGCCGCGCCGCAATGCGAAGGATCTCGTCGACGTGCCGCAGGAGATCCGCGAGAAACTCGAGATCCTCCTCGCCGACACCATCGAAGAGGTGCTTGCGATCGCGCTCGAACCTTCGGACGCTGCGAAAGAGTGAACCCCATTCGCGTCATCCGCGAATTCGCGTGGCAGCGGAAAATCGCACCCCTGTGACGACGATCACGTTAACCCGCTGAAGCCTGACCGAACCTAAGCCTGGGTGATGAACGGCTGGTGCGTTCGCTGCGGCGTGGCCGCAAGCAACGCACGGCCGCTGCCGGGCTCGCGAAGCCCGGCACGGGTGCGGCGGAGTGGCCGACCCGCCGGGGGGTTCAGATGGTCGTGTCTTCTCGTGGCGTACGTGCGGTCGCACTGCTCGCACTGCTGTTCGCAATCGCGACTCCGGCTCGGGCGGACCGCGATCTCATTGGCGTGACACAGGCGACCTTCGGCTGGACCGCCGCGCCAGGCAACGTGATCGCCTACATGGTCTACGTCGAGCGGAATTACGGCGGGTTCATCCCGCATCCCACGACTCCCATCAAGGCCGAGGGCGACCGGGTCGTCACCGTGACGGGTAGCTACGGCGACATGATCCGCATCCAGGTCGCGGCGCTCGAATCATACGATGATCCGGAAGGGCCGCGCTCGGACCCCTCCGAGTGGATTCGCTTCGTCGCGCCGCCGTCGACGACGCCGCCGTCGAACCCGCCGCCGACGACACCGCCGACTCCGCCCAAGAACCCGCCGTCGACGCCCCCGCCGGTCTCCGTACCGCCGGTCGGTCAGCCGAACGCTGGAACGTCTCCCGATTTCGACGGTGACGGACGGGCAGACATCCTGCTGCGCGACGGCTCGAACGGAAGCATCGTGATCTGGATCATGGACGGGGATGGCCCGACCGCTTCCGTGCGCACGGGTTCCGTCGCCACAAACTCCGCCATCGTCGGCAACGGCGATTACGATGGCGACGGACACGCCGACCTGCTGACCCGGCACGACGCCACGGGCAGCCTCTCGATGCAATTGCTCGTCGGCGGCGCCGTGGTGGGTGGCGGGCAGCTGCCCTCGCCGGCTTCGCCGGAGTGGGAAGTGGCCGCGTCGGGCGATTTCAATGGCGACGGCCGCGATGACCTGCTGTTGCGCAACACGCGCCGGCGTCAACTCGAGATCTGGTTCATGAACGGGCCCAACGTCCTGAGCCAGGCGCTCCTGCGCGATCCCTTCTCCGCCAGCTGGCAGGCCGCGGGCGCGGCCGATTTCGACGGCGACGGACGCGCCGACATCCTCTGGTACCACTCCGACAAGAAGAGCGCCGAGGTGTCGCTGATCGACGCCCGCCCGTCGATTCGCAAGACCGTGCGGCTCTTCAATTCCGATCCCGGCTCCGACATCGTGGCGACCGGTGACGCCGATGGCGATGGGCTGCCCGACGTCGTCGTCCGCGACCGCGCGAGCGGGATGCTCCAGATCCGCTTCACGGACGCCGCCAAGGGCAAGCCGCGGGCGAAGGTCGCGCGCATCCTCGATTCCGGCGCCTACCTCGCTGCGAGCGATGGCTCGCTCGCCGGTTTCGAAGTGCAGGGGGGCGCCGACTACGACGGCAACGATCGCATCGACCTCGTCCTGCGGAATACGACCACGGGCGATCTGCGCGTGTGGTACATCGAAAACGCGGCCGTGGTGAACGAGGTTCGGCTCGCCGACCCGGGCGCGAGCTGGGTATTCGAGGGCGTCGGAGCCGAGAGCCCCGCGACCCACCGCTGACGCGAGAGCCGCTGCGAGCTAGCGCGTGCTAGCCCGCCGGATGACGTCGGCGATCTGCGCGATCGTCGCCGGGGAACAGCTCGGCCGCACCGGAATCGAGATCACCTCGGCGCACGCCCGCTCGGCACGCGGGAAGCTCCCCGGCGCGCAGCGCGCCGGGCCGAGGGCGGGCTGCGATGCGGCCGGAATCGGATAGTAGTGCCGCCACTCGATGCCCTCGGCCTCGAGCGCCGCGCGCACCCCGCCCGCATTGCGACAGCGAATCGTGTACTGATTCCAAACCGGAATCTCGTCCGGCGCGGCGGCGGGAATTTCGATCTCCTCGCAGCCCGCGAACGCTTCGGAATAGATCCGGGCATTGCGGGCCCGTGCCCGCGTCCAGTCATCCAGGAACGGAAGCTTGGCGCGCAGCGCTGCGGCCTGAAGCGCATCGAGCCGGGCCGTCGTGCCGAAGGCATCGTGTACGCCATCTCGCGAGCTTCCGTGGCTGCGGTAGAGCCGGACGCGCTCTGCGACCGCCGGATCATCGGTCGTGACGCAGCCGCCATCCCCCACCCCGCCGAGGTTCTTCGAGGGATAGAAGCTGAAGCAGCCCGCGCGGCCCCAGGCGCCAGCCTGCCGGCCCGCTCGCGACGCGCCGATCGCCTGGGCGGCATCCTCCACGAGCGGGATCTCGCGCGCCTCGGCCAGCGCGGCCAGCGCCGTTATGTCCGCGCAACGCCCGAACAGATGAATCGGCAGGATCGCGCGCGACCGCGGCCCGAGCGCGGCCTCGACGCCAGCGGGATCGACGCCGAAGCCGTCCACTTCGATGTCGGCAAACACCGGACGCGCGCCCACGAGCAGGATTGCCTCGACACTCGCGAAGTACGTGAAGGCGCTCGTCACCACCTCGTCGCCCGGTCCGACGCCCACGGCGCGCAGCGCCAACGCGAGCGCATCCGTCCCGGAGCTGACGCCAATCGCAAACTCGACGCCAATCCGCGCCGCGAACTCGGCCTCGAAGGCTGCCGTCTCCGGCCCCAGGATGAATTGCTGCGAGCGCAGCACGCGCAGGACCGCGGCCTCGACGACGGCGCCGGTTTCGCGGAATTCCGCCGCCAGATCGACGATCGGGATCCGCCACGCCATCCGCTCGCGTCCTCTTTCGCCGCCGCGCGGCGGGGTCTGCCGAATCGCCTAGAGCGAACTGCTCGCGTCCGCCTCGACGGCCTCGCGCAGTTCGTCGAGGAACTCCGGTAGCGCGGACGTGACACGGTTCCAGTTCGGGATCTGCGGCGCCCCCATCGGGTCGCGCACGAAGCCGAGACCGGCGGCGCGCAGCGCGCCGAGAAACGTTTCCACTGCGAACTCTTCCTCGTGGCGATCGAAGACCAGGCCGTTCAGCGCCGCATCATCGCTGTACGAGACGATCGCGTCCTGCGCGGTGCGCAGGTAGGCGGCCGTCAGCGTGTTGAGGAAGCCCGCGTCGAACTCGACGCCGTAACTCGCGAGATTGCGGATCAGCGAGGAAGCGATGTCCAGCACCATCCGATGCAACCCGCGCGTCGCGTCGGATTCCGACAGCTCCTGGTGTTTGTGATCGTAGTTGTCGGTGAGTTCGACCTGGCAGATCCGCTTCGGCGAGCAGTTGCGGTAGACCTCGACCAGCAGCCCCACTTCGAGGCCCCAGTCGCTCGGAATCCGATTGATGCGCGCCTGATCGACGGTCATCGAGCACTCTCCCGCAAGCGGGTAGCGAAACGAATCCAGGTACTCGAGCAGGGGATGCGATCCCAACACCGCCTTGAGGGCGCGCAGCAGGGGCGTCACGAACAAGCGCGTGACGCGCCCATACAGCCGCTCGGTGACGCGGCTGTAATACCCCTTGGCAAACTCGTAATGCAGATTCGGGTTGGCCGTCGGGTAGCAAAGGCGCGCGAGCAGCTCGCGGGTGTAGTCGCGAATGTCGCAATCGTGGACCGCGATCACGCGGGAAACGTTGGTCGAGAGCACGTAGCCGTAGGCGAGCCACGTCGAGCGCCCTTTCCCGTTGCCGCCCGCGTCGAGTCCCTCTTCGCCGAGGCGTTGAAACAGCTGCTGGACGCGCGGGCCGTCGTTCCACAACAGGATCGGAGGGTCTCCGTTGAGCGTCCGGACGCCGTCGAAGAAGTCGCGCATCTCGTCGTATTCCGCGCGTTCGGCGGTCCCCCCGAGGCTCACGACCACCTGCCGCAGGTAGCGGACCCCGCGCAGCACATCGATGATGCCCTTGAGTCCCGGTCCGCGGATCTCGGAAAAAAGACAGGGCAGCACGAGGGCGATCGGTCGCGCCCGGCTATAGGACAGAAGCTGGCGCTCCAGGCGCGCGAGATCCGGCGCGCCCAGGCGATGAAGTGTGGTGATGACCCCACTCTGATGAAAATCGGACATGCGGGGGTGGAGGCTGGCACCCATGGCCCCCGCGTGTCAACCCGCGAAACGGAAGGCCTAGAGCGTCGTCTCGTTGGCGAGCTCTTCGATCAGACGCAGGGCATCCGGGTCGATCTCGAGGAACTCGATGCCCACGTCCAGGGTGATCGGGTCCATCTCGGTCGCCCAGACGACCGTTCCGACCGCAATCGCGGTGTGCTCGCCGATGTTGAAGGTCACGCGCAGGACGTCGCCGAGATTGATCTCGCAGCCCACCGCCTCGAAGCGGATGCCTCCCGGCGAAACGTTGCGGCTGACACCGAGCTGGTCGCGAGTGTCGACGGGCGCGAAGGAGATGACCTGGTCGGTGCCAATGCGCCGATACTTGCGACGGTTCTTGCCATCCGACGTGTCCATCGCGCTTCCCCAACGTCCGGGACCGGGCGTCCCGTCCCTCCTTCGGCCGGTGGGGGATTGCGCTTGAGATCGCGCGGCGAAAAGCCGTCAGCGGCGGGGCGAGAAGAGCCCGAGTTGCCGCTCGGAATCGCGCTGGGGCGCGAGCTTGGCGAGCTGAATACCCAGGCCGCGAATCGGGCGCACGCTCGCTTGGGCGCGCCCGAGCAGATGCAGCGCCACGGCGTGGATCTCCGCGGCGGCCGCCACGGCGGTGGCGAGAGCTTGGCTACGGGTCGTGGTGCCGTGATCGAGGTAGCGGATCTTGAGCGTCACCCGACGCGCGCCGAGGCGCTGCACGAGCAGCTCCGATTCGAGCTCCCGCGAGAGCTGTTGCAGATGCTGGGCGAGGACTTCGCGATCGAACGGCTCCCCGGCGAGCGTCGCTTCTCGCGAAAGACTCTGCGGGTGGCGCGCGGCACGCACCGGCGGGTCGTCGGCACCAGTCGCCGCCGCATGGATGCGCAGGCCATGCGTCCCGAACAGCCCCTCGAGGCTCTCGCGCCCGAGCGCGGCAACCTCGCCGATCGTGCGAGCGCCATGCTCCGCGAGCGTGCTCGCGGTTTTGAGGCCCACGCCATCGAGCCGCGTCACCGGAAGCGGTTGCAGGAAGGCCGCTTCCGCGCCGAGCGCCACGCGTTGCACGCCCTCCCCGGCCTCTTCGGCCGCGAGCCGCGCGACCAGTTTGCTGCGTGCGATTCCGACCCGCAGCGGCATCCCCAGCTCGTCGCGGACCCGCGCCAACCAGGCCGCCGCGATCGCCTCCGCGCTGGTGGCAAGCCCCGTTACGTCCGCATACGCGGCAGCGAGCCCCGCCGCCTCGAGTTTTTCCGCGTCGCGGAGCAGACAAGCGAACAAGCGCCGCGAAGCGTCGCGGTAGCGCGCCATGTTCGTGCGCACCGCACGCGCGCGTGGACAGCGCTCGAGCGCTTCGAGCACCGGCATCTCGACGCGCACGCCCATGGCGAGTGCGTCCGGTGTCGCCGCTTGCACGAGTCCGCGCTTGCGCGGGTCGCCGCCCACGATGACCGGGCGGCCCGACAGTTCGGGGGCTGCGGCTCGCTCCACGCTGGCATAGAAGCTCGGCACCTCGGCGTAGAGAATGACCCGCGCCACTCAGCGCTCGCTGGTCGGCTCGAGCACGAGCCGCGCAGTGCTGAGCTCTTCGACGAGCAGGGGACTCGTCGCGAGCAGGCTCGATCGCCCCTCGCGCCAACGATCGAGGCCGTCGCGCAGATGCGGATGACGGGGGTGCTCGGACTGACCGGGAGCAAGCGCGACGAGCGCCTGGTCCATCGCCGCCGTGTCGATCGCGAAACGGAAGGTCGACGCGACCCGCACGTCGAAATCTCCCCCCTCGGTGTATTCCGCCGTATTGAGCGTGTTGCCGCTGCCGCCCGCTGGGAAGGGACCGAGCGCCAACCGCTCCGCGTCGCGCCCTGCCGCCGGCACGAACGGACGGAAGCGGATCTGGTGCAGCCCCCCCCAGTGCCACTTGCGGCGATTCGAGCCCAGCCGATAGGAAAGCCGCAGCCAGGCCTCCCGCAGACTCGCCCGCACCGCCGCACCGACCACCACCGGATCGGCCCAGCCGCCACCGACATCGCCGGCCGCTGCCGCACTCACGATTCCGAAGACCACGTGGGAGGGATCGGCCAACGGCAACGCCAGATAACGCCGCGTCAACTCCTCTCCGAGGTGACGCTCGAAGATTTCACTCGTCAAACGCGACAAGAACACATGATAGGCCGCCGATCCGACACTCTCGGGTGTCGAACGACCGTCCCAGTCCCGCAGCAGACCGATCAACTCGTTGGCCTCGGGCGGCAACCGCTCGCCGCGCTCCGCGAGCACGAGCGCGCTCGCCACGAGGCTTCGCGCGCGCGGCTCGTCCACATCAGCCTGGAGCTCGACCACCTGTCTCAGCTCGAGCGGCCCGGCAGCAGTCGCCGTGCGCAACAGCGTGTCGATCCGCTGCGCGCGCTCTCCCGTGCGCCACAGCCATTCCACCGCCACGCCACCCACGTCGGGAGGGAAGGGATTGTCGGCCGCCAGCGCCCAACCGCGCCCGGCGGAAAGGCGCTCCCGCGGCAGGCGTGCGAAATCGACCGGCCCCTGCCAATCGTACCAACGGGCGCGCCCGGGCAACGGCACCAGACCCGTCGAGAGCGCGCGACGGGGAATCCAGCCGGCGACCTGCATGCCCGCCGCGCCATCGGCATCGGCGTAGACGACTGCGAGCGCCGGCACGCCCACCTGCTCGAGCCCCGCGAGCAGCTCATCGGCACCGCGCGCCCGCGCCACTGCCAGCCACGCGGGAATGCCACCGGAGGCGGCGGCGCGGGATCCCGCCCACGAGAGGGCCAGCGGCGCGCGCTCGCCGCCGAGCAACGAGTCGAGCAGCGGTCCGTGGCGGGTGGAGCGCACGGTCAACGTCTCGTCGTCGCCGCCGCGCACGCGCAGGATCTCGACCCGCTCGTCGAGATCGACCCATCCGCGTCCATCGTGGTGCCGCTTCGCGTCCGACGGGTGAATTGTTTCGGTGTAAAGGTCGACGGTGACGGCCCGGGAGTTGGTCACGGCCCAGGCGACGCGCCGGTTGCGACCCGTCCAGACGATCGGAACCCCCGGGATCGTCGATCCCGCCACATCGAGCGCCCCGCCCTGGAGATGAACGATGTGAAACAGCGAAGGCCAGGTGGGCTCGAGGTGAGAATCGCCCGCGAGGATCGGGCGGCCCGAGCGGGTGAGCGCGCCACCGATGACGACGGCGCTGCTGCCGATGCTACGACCATCGAGACCCGCCGCACGCCGCAGCGCAGACACCGCGCGCGCCGTGCTCGCCGTGGTCGGAAGCAGCGGCCGGTCGGGCGTCAGCGTGTCGCCCACACGCGGCGGAAAGAACGGCCGGGCGCCGAAGCCGCCGAGGCGCTCGATCAGATCGGAAAGCACCAGGCTCACCTCGAGCGAGTCGGCGAGACCCCAGGCGTAGAGCTCGAGCACGGCCAGACAATCCTCGGGCTTCCAATCTTCGAGCGGGAGCGCGTGGCGCTCGAGCGCCACCGGCGCCCTCACCTGCCCATCGCGGATGCGCTCGAGATGCGCGTTCACGCCGCGCGCGTACGCCAGTAACAAGGCGCGCGTGCCGCGATCGAGCTCGCCGAACTGCCGGTCGGCAATGCCTCCGAGATCGAGCGTGCGCGCGAGACGATCGGCCGCCAGACCTTCGCGCCCGAGAATTTCCGCGGTACGCCCCCGCGCGAGGCGCACCAGCCAGAGCATCTGGGCGAGGCGATCCTGCGCGTGCACGAACCCCAGCGCGAACAGCGCATCCGCTTCGCTGCCTGCGCGCACGTGCGGCACGCCGATCGCGTCGCGGAAGACGTCGACTGGCGCGCTGATCCCCGCCGTGGTCAGGCGCCCAGCCGACTCGGGGAAGGCGGCCACGATCGCCGCATTCTCGCGCAGCCGGGAGAGCGCGAGACCGATTCCGAGCAGCAGCGCGGCGAGCAGCGCGAGGCCGCCGAACACCTGCGCTCGCCGCCGACGCGCCGCAACGGCGCCGAGCGCCTCAGTCATGGCGCATTCCGCCTCGTAGGAAGCCCGCTCACGACGTTCACGCCACCCCCCGTGACGACGGGTCGCCGGCAAGAGTAGCGACCGGGTTCGCGCGATGGCGGGGCTCGCGCAAGGTCGTTACCCTGCTCGCCTTTCCAGCTCGCGGAGGGTTACCCCCATGGCGACACGTGTCGGCATCAACGGCTTTGGACGAATCGGGCGGCTCGCCTTTCGGGCGGCCCGGGGCAAGGATCTCGAAATCGTCGGCATCAACGACCTGACGGATGCCAAGACCCTCGCGCACCTGCTCAAGTACGACTCGATCCATCGTCACTTCCCGGGCGAGGTGAAGGCGGCTGAGGGCGCCATCGTCGTCGATGGCAGGAAGATTCCCATCACGGCGGAGCGGGACCCGGCCAAACTGCCCTGGAAGCAACTCGGCGCCGAGATCGTGCTCGAATCGACGGGCGCCTTCACCGAGCGGGCGGGCGCGGCCAAGCACCTGGAAGCGGGCGCGCAGCGCGTGATCATCACCGCGCCGGCGACCGACCCCGACGTGACGATCGTGCTCGGCGTCAACACGGCCGCCTACGAGCCCGCCAAGCACCGAATCGTCTCGAACGCCTCGTGCACCACGAACTGCCTGGGCCCGATCGCCAAGGTGCTCCACGACGAGTTCGGAATCGAAAACGGCTGGATGACGACCATCCATGCCTACACGAACGACCAGGTGACCCTCGATTTCCCGCACAAGGACCTCCGGCGCGCGCGCGCGGCCGGGATCTCGATGATTCCGACGAGCACGGGCGCCGCCCGAGCGATCGGCCTCGTGCTTCCCGACCTGAAGGGAAAGCTAGACGGCTATGCGATGCGCGTGCCGACTTCGGACGTCTCCTGCGTCGATCTCTCGGTCAAGCTGCGCCGCCAGACGACGGCCGAGGAGATCAACGCGGCCATGAAGCGCGCCGCCGATGGGGCGCTCAAGGGGATCCTCGAGTACTGCACCGAGCCGCTCGTCTCGGTCGATTTCCTCGGCAATCCCCATTCCTCGATTCTCGACGTTGCGAGCACCAAGGTGATGGGCGGGGACTTCGCCAAGCTGCTCGCCTGGTACGACAACGAATGGGGCTACTCGTGCCGCGTCGTCGATCTCGCGCTGCTCATGGGGTCGCGATGACCCCATGTCGATTCCGACCCTGGATTCGTTGCTCGCGGCCGGAGTGCGCGGCGAGCGTGTCTTCGTGCGCGCCGACCTGAACGTTCCCCTCCACGCGGGCGCCATCTCCGACGATTCACGCGTTCGCGCCTCGCTGCCGACGCTGCGGCGCCTGCTCGCCGCCGGGGCGCGCGTGCTGGTGGCTTCGCACCTCGGGCGTCCCAAGGGCAAGCCGAGCGCGGCGCTTTCGCTGCGCCCGCTGGCGCCGCGCCTCGCCGATCATCTCGGCACGGGCGTCTCCTTCTGCGAGGACTGCATCGGCGCGCGCGCCGTGGCGGCAGTCGCCGAGATCGGATCGGGCCAGCTGCTGCTGCTCGAAAATCTGCGCTTCCACGCGGGCGAAGAGAAGAACGACCCGGATTTTGCGGCCGCACTCGCCGCGCTCGCCGACGTCTATGTCGACGACGCCTTCGGCACCGCGCACCGCGCCCACGCATCCACCGTCGGGATGGTGGCGAAGCTCCCGCGCGTGGCCGCCGGCGATCTGCTGCGCTCCGAACTCGAGCACCTCGCCGTCGTTCGCAATCCCGAACGGCCGCTGCTCGCGATCGTGGGCGGCGCCAAGATCTCGAGCAAGCTCGGCGTGCTCGAAGCCCTCGCGGCGCATGCCGACGCCGTCTGCATCGGCGGCGCCATGAGCTACACGTTTCTCGCGGCTCGCGAAGAACCGGTGGGCAAATCACTCGTCGAACCGGATCAGATCGAAGCCGCCCGCCGCGTCATGCGCGCGGCCCGCGAGAGCGGACGGCGCTTGCTGCTTCCGAGCGATCACGTCGTCGCGGAACGCATCGAGCCGGGCGCTCCCAGCCGTGTGGTGCGACAGATTCCCGATGGCTGGATCGGTGTCGACATCGGCCCGGAGACGGCAGAGGCCTATGCGCGGGAAGCAGGCAGCGCGCGCACGGTGTTCTGGAATGGTCCGATGGGCGTGTTCGAAATCGACGCCTTCGCCCACGGCACCGAAACGCTCGCAAGGGCCGTGGCCGCCTCGCCGGCCATCACGGTCGTAGGCGGCGGCGACTCGCTCGCCGCGCTGCATCGGATCGGCGTCGCGGACCGCATCACCCACCTTTCGACGGGGGGAGGCGCCTCGCTCGAGTATGTCGAAGGCCTGACGCTCCCTGGCGTCGCCGCACTGGAGCGCTGATGCGCCTGCCGATCTTCGCCGCCAACTGGAAGATGCACAAGACCGTGAGCGAAGCCCTCGATTTCGTCGAGCGCTTCCTGCCGCTCGTGCGCGGAGCCGCGGGCGTGGAAATGGTTCTCGCGCCGCCATTCACGGCCCTGGACGCCGTCGCCCGGCGCGTCGCGGGAACCCCCGTACGGCTCGCGGCGCAGGATGTCCACAGCGAGGAGAAGGGAGCTTTCACCGGCGAGATCTCCGCCGGCATGCTCGCAGAGGTCGGCTGCCACTACGCCATCGTCGGTCACAGCGAGCGCCGGACCCTGTTCGGAGACACGGACGAAATCGTGGCGCGCAAGGCTCAGGCCCTGCTCGCGCGCGAAATCCGTCCGATCGTGTGCATCGGCGAGAGTCTCGCGCAGCGCGAGGCGAACCAGACCTTCGCCGTCCTGGAGCGGCAGCTCGCCGGCAGCCTCGCGCTGGTTCCTGCCGAGCGCGCCGAGGAAGTCGTGGTCGCGTACGAACCAATCTGGGCGATCGGCACCGGCCGCACCGCGACGCCGGAAATAGCGCAGGCCGCGCACGCGTTCGTGCGCGGTTGCCTCGTGAAGCAATTCGGCGCCGTGTCGAAGAGCATGCGGATCCAGTACGGTGGTTCCGTCAAGCCCGACAACGTCGTGGCGCTGATGGGGATGCCCGACCTCGATGGCGCGCTCGTCGGCGGAGCCAGTCTCGATCCGCAAGATTTCGCCCGCATCGTTCGCTTCCAGAGCGAAGGAGTCCCGAAATGACCACGTTTCTCACGGTCTTGCATGTGCTCGTGTGCGTCTTTCTGATCGGGGTGGTGCTGCTTCAGCGCGGCAAGGGCGCGGAGAT
Source organism: Deltaproteobacteria bacterium (assembly GCA_031405455.1). Classification (GTDB taxonomy): domain Bacteria; phylum Myxococcota_A; class UBA9160; order UBA9160; family SMWR01; genus DATBRV01. The sequence goes on from JANNIY010000027.1 coordinate 17,378, forward strand.
CGGCGCGGTATTCGGCGGCGGCGGGAGCTCGACCGTCTTCGGCAGCCGCGGCGCCGGGAACTTTCTCTCGAAGCTCACCACGGCCGCGGCGATCATCTTCATGATCACCAGCCTCTCGCTCGCCTACCTGTGGACGATGGCTTCGGGAGAGCGCTTGTTCGACGATGCCGACGAGGAGACGCCGGTCGCTGAATCGGGGTTCGAGGAGCAGCCGGCGCTGGCCGCACAGCCCGATCCGGGCGAGCCGGCCCCCGCTCCGATCGCCGATCCTTCGGCGCCGTGAGCCGGGGCGGGGCCCCGCCAAAGCGCGCTGCGTTCGTTATGTTGGGCGCCGTTCGGAAGCCGCGGCAGTGGCGAAATTGGTAGACGCACCAGCTTGAGGGGCTGGCGGGGGCAACCCCATGGAGGTTCGAGTCCTCTCTGCCGCACCATCCCGAGCGCCGTCCGGCTGGCCACGGCCGCCGATGGCCGAATTCCACCGACCTTGTTGCCAGGAGAGCCCATTCCATGTCCCAGCTCGCAGATACCGCACGCCTTCTCGTCGCCCCCCACAAGGGCATTCTCGCCGCCGACGAAAGCTCGGGGACGATCGAGAAACGCTTCAAGACCATCGACCTGCCGTCGACGGAAGAGAACCGCCGCGGGTACCGCGAGCTGCTGTTCGCGGCGCCCGGCGTCGAGCAGTTCATCAGCGGCGTGATCCTCTTCGACGAGAGCCTGCGCCAGAAGGCAAAGGATGGCGTGCCCTTCGCGGAGCTCCTCGCGAAGCGGGGCATCGTGCCCGGCATCAAGGTCGACAAGGGCGTCAAGCCGATCCCGTTCTCCAAGCTCGAGAAGATCAGCGAGGGGCTCGATGGACTGCGCGAGCGGATCGCGGAGTATCGCGACCTCGGCGCGCGCTTCGCCAAGTGGCGGGCGGTGATCGAGATCGGCGAGGGGATGCCGAGCGACACCTGCCTCGAAACCAACGCACACGCGCTCGCGCGCTACGCGGCCCTGTGTGTCGAGGGCGGGCTCGTCCCGATCGTCGAGCCCGAGGTGCTGATGGACGGCGCGCACACGATCGAACGCTGCTACGAAGCGACGGACCGCACGCTGCGCGCCGTATTCCGCTGCCTGAACGAACAGCGCGTCCCGCTCGAGGAGATCCTGCTCAAGCCGAACATGGTGCTCTCGGGCCAGAAATGCCCGAAACAAGCGAGTGTCCGTGAAGTCGCCGAACAGACCCTGCGCTGCTTTCGCAACACCGTCCCGGCGGCAGTTCCGGGCATCGTGTTTCTCTCCGGCGGACAGAGCGATCAGCTCGCGACCGCACATCTGAACGAGATGAACCGCCTCGGCGGAGGCCCGTGGCAGCTCTCGTTCTCGTATGGCCGCGCGCTTCAGGCGCCGACCCTCAAGGCCTGGGGCGGCAAGCCGCAGAACGCGGCCGCCGGACAGAAGGCCCTCCTGCACCGCGCACGCTGCAACGGCGCGGCGCGCGGCGGGAGTTACACCGACGCCATGGAAAAGGCGGTCTAGGAGCTCGGACCTCGCGCGCAGCGGCGCGCTCCCGCGCCGGTTTAGTCCTGTCCGGCCAGCGATCGGTAGCCGCCGGCCCAGTAGACGAGCGGCTCGCGGTCCGAGCGCCTGCAATCCACGACTTCGCCGACGTAGATCACGTGATCGCCGGCTTCGTGTGCGGCGCGCACGCGGCAATCGAGTGTCGCCAGCACTCCGCGCAGCAGCGGTGCACCGGTCGCGCCCGTCTCGTAGTCGAGCCCCACGAAGCGGCGCTCTTCGTCGCGTTTCGACGCGAACAGGTTGGACAGCTCCGCCTGGTCGGCCGCGAGCACGTTCAGCGCGAAGACCCCGCCGCGCGCGATCACCGGATGCGTGTTCGAGGCCTTGTCCGCACACACCAGCACCAGCGGCGGCGCGAGCGAGACTTCCGCGAAGGCGGAAACCGTCATGCCATGGATGGCATCCCCCGCGCGCGCGGTGACGATCGCGACGCCCGAGGCGCGCCGGGACAACACCTGCTTGAGCTCGTCCACGTCCACGGCCAAGGCGGGATTCCTCGGGACGCGCGACGGCCGGCCAGCGCGCGGGGCGCGGCGTCGGCAGGCGAGCGAAGGGGGCGACGCCCCCCTCGCAGCCGGCCTGCGCCGCGAGCTACTCGCTGCCGTACTTCTCGTCGAGCTCCTGTTCGCTCAAGATCACGTCGATCTTGCGAGCGAAGCGGGCCTTCGCGTCCTTCGGGTCCGTCACCCAATAGACGATCACGGTCTTGCCGGTCGGGATGTCGGTGAGCGCGCCCTTCTTGCCGTTCACCGCAACGCTCGTGCGCGCCAGGATCGAACCCTCGGGCTGGACGTTGAAGACGACCTGCTGGCCGACCTTCAGCGCCGAGGCCCCGGGGCCCCCCTGGCCGGCCTTCTTGATCTTGAGCGTGACGGTCTTGGCGGCGGCATCGAACTTGATCCATTCCGCTTCGTTGCGGGTGCTCTTCTGCTCCTTCGCGAACGCGACCGGCGCGGCCGCGACGATGAACAACCCCGCGACGGCGGCCGCCACCAGGGAACCGATGAGTCGATTGGCGCGAATGGATTCCATTTCGATGCTTCCTCCTGCATCGCCTCCGGGTTGCACGCCCGGCGGCGGTAAAGAGACCGTCCGCGACGGTCCACGTTGGGGTCGAGCCCGCGCGGGCCGACCGGCCAATGGCGCCAGAAATTACACGGTCTTCGACGCCGGGGAAACGCCGAAATTCACGGGAGCGGGGGCCCCGCCTTGCAGAAACTCGACCACGAAGGGCCCCAATACGTCGAGCGGGCGCACCCCCGGCGCCAATTCCACGAGCAGGCCGTAGAGCAGCGAGATGGCGCGGGACCACATCACGAGCCCATCCGGGAGCCGAAAGCTGCGAATGCGTTTCAGGTGCCCGCGCATCAGGCGGAAATATTCCCCGAAATCGAGATTCATCATCTCCTGGGGCGTCAAGTTATAGTAGGTCGGATCGAAGGCGAGCTTCGCGAGATCCTTCACCGCCGCGATGTCCTCGGGCCCGACCATCCCGGCTTCGACGAGCGACGCCGCATAGAGATCCGGGTCGCGCCGCACCGACGCCAGCACGTTCTTGCGCACCGCCGCGAGCACCTTGGGCTCGATGCGCCGATGCATGCCGAAATCGATGATTCCGATCTGCTCGCCATCGATCACCATCAGGTTTCCCGGGTGCGGGTCGCAGTGGAAGAAACCGTCACGAAACATCATGTGCAGGAAGGCACGCGAGATCCACAGCACGAGATCGGGAACCCGCGCGCCGAGGCTGGCGACGGCGCTGGGGTCGTTGATCTTCACGCCGTGGAAGAACTCCATCGTGAGCACCCGGCGCGTCGTCAGATCCCAGTGGACGCGCGGCACGCGGACGCGCGCGGCGAGTTCGGCGTCGCGAGCGAGATTGCCCGCGATCTCTTCGCCCGCCCGCCCCTCGCGCAGATAATCCATCTCGCCCTGCAACGAATCGCGCAGCTCGCGATACACCTGCATCAGGTCCGCGATCGCGATCCAATCGAAGAGCCAGAGCGCGAGTTTCGTCATCGCCAGATCGACCGCCACCGAACGCTCGACCCCGGGGTAGAGAACCTTCACGGCAACGTCGCGCCCATCGTGCGTACGCGCGCGATGGACCTGCCCGAGACTCGCCGACGCCAGCGGTTCGCTCTCGAAGGCCGAAAATCGCGCCTCGAGCGGAGCCGCCAGCTCGCTTTCGACCTGCGCGCGGATCTCGGCGAAGGCGTGCGGTTCGACGCGGTCTTGCAGGCGGGCGAGTTCGTCACTGATGACCGCCGGCACGACATCGACGCGTAGACTCGCCACCTGGCCCAGCTTGATCAGACCCCCGCGAAAGCGCATCGCGGCTTCGACATAGCGGCGCGTGAAGCGGCGCTGCCGTTCCAGCGATCGCGCCGGATCTCCGCGCAGCCAGCCGCGCCCCACGAGCCACGCCTGCGCCCAGAGCGCGCAGGCGCGCACGATCAACCCGAACAGCACCCAGGCGCGGCGGCCGAGCGAAACCAGCGTGGGACCGTCGCGGCGCTGCATCCGGCGCGAGCGTAGCCCGAGCCGCCCGCGACTTCGCTCGGCGAACCGCGTGCGGGGCTCACCCGGGCCCAGGCTCGCGCCACAGCAGCGCGAGATCCATCACGTTGGTGCGCGTCGGGCCGGTGACGAATACCCCGCCTTCGGCGGCGAAGAAGCCCCCCGAATCGTTGCGTTCGAGGGCCGCGGTGGCGTCGAGGCCGAGCCGGCGCGCCCGCACCAGCGTCGCCGCATCCGCGAAGGCGCCCGCAGCGTGCGTGGTTCCGTCGCTGCCATCCGTGCCCGCGGCGAGCAACGTCACACGCCCGGCGCCCGCGAGTCCGAGCGCCGCCGAAAGCGCGAGCTCCTGGTTGCGCCCGCCCGTTCCCCCGCCCCGCACGCGCACCGTGGTCTCGCCTCCCGCAACGATGCACAACGCCTCGCCGCCCCGCAGCGCGCGAGCGAGCGCGGCGAGCCGGGCTCCCGCCCAGCGCGCCTCGCCGCGCAGCACCTCGCCGAGATCGCAGGTCCGCGCACCTTGAGCGCGCGCGGCTGCGAGGGCCGCAGCGCGCGCCATGGCATTGCTCGCGAGCAACTGCACGCGCACGCGTGCGAGCGCAGGATCTCCCGGCTTCGGGGTTTCCGCGATGCGACCCGCGGCGCCCGCTTCCAGATGCGCGACGACCCGCGCGGGCAGCGCCGTGCGTGCGCTACAGCGTTCCACCGCGGCGAGTGCGTCGGCGTAGCGGCTGGGATCCCCGCACAGGGGACCCGAGCCGATCACGTCGAGGCGATCACCCGGCACGTCGCTCACCACCAGCAGCTCGATACGCCGGGATCGCGCATGCTGCGCCAAGCGCCCGCCGGCGAGCGCTCCCAGGTGCTTGCGCACGCTGTTGAGTTCCGCGATGTCGGCGCCGGCCGAGAGCAGCACCTGCGTGGTTTCCGCCAGCTCCGCGAGCGTGAGGCCGGGCGCAGGACAGGCGAGCAGACTCGAAGCGCCGCCCGAGAGCAGCACCAACAGCACGTCGTCGGGCTCCGCGCTCGCGACGAGTGCCATCGCTGCTCGCGCTGCACTCTCGCTGCGCGCGTCCGGCACCGGATGCGCGGCCTCGCGCAGGGGGATCCGCCGGAGCGCAGCGCCGTGACCGTCTTTGGTGACGGCCAGGCCCGCGAGAATGCGATCGCCAAAAATGTTCTCGACGGCCGCGGCCATCGGCGCCGCCGCCTTGCCCGCCGCGAGCACCACCAGGCGCGCGGTCTCCGGCAGCGCAGCACCCGCGATCCGCAAACGCGGCCCGTCGCGCGCGAGCACGCGGGTGACCGCCGCGCCGGCATCCACGGCGGTGAGCGCCGCCCGGAAGCAGCGTTCGAGACGGGCGCGGGAGTCGAGACCCGCGCTCACGGTGCGGCGGGCGGCTCCGATGCGGCGGGCGCAGCCGCGGGCGCGCTGCCCGCGAGGTCGGGGCGCGACGGCTCGAGGGTGATCTCGATCCGACGGTTCTTCTGGCGACCTTCGGGCGTGTCGTTCGGGGCGATCGGCGCGTACTGCCCGTGCGAAATCGAGACCAGGCGGGTGGGGTCGACCTTCTGCTCCGCGAGGAAGCGCACGACCCCGCTCGCGCGCGCACCGGCCAGCTCCCAATTCGAGGTAAATCGCGCAGCCAGCCCCCCTCGAATGGGCACGGAATCCGTGTACCCGCGAACTTCGACGCGATGCGGGACATCCTTCAGGCGCTGCCCCACCTTGCGCAGCACCGAACGGCCGGCGTCGTTGAGATCTGCGGAGCCCGACGCGAAGAGCACGTCCTGCGTCAGGTTGAGCTGTAGGCCATCGCGGAGCTGCTGGATCTCGATCTGGCCCGTCGCGACCTCGGACTCCAGGTCCGCCACCAGTCCCTCGTACGTGCCGCGCAGCTGCTCGACCTCCTGCTGACGCGCTGCGAGCTCTGCTTCGCGCGCCGCGAGGCTCTCGCTGAGCTCGGCCTTGGCTGCGCGCAGGCCGCTCACGTCCCGGTCGAGGACGCTGTGCGCCTCGCGCAGGGTCTCCATTTCGTCGATCAGCGCGACGCGTTCGCTACCCAGGCTTTCGTTCGAGGCTTCGAGCAGCTCGACGCGCTCGTCGAGTCGCGCCTTCTCGCGCGTCAGCAACTCGCGCTCGAGCACGACTTCGCGGTAGGTCCCGCGTGAAACACACGCCGCGAGCGCGAGCGGCAGCAGCGCGGCGCTAACGAGCAGGCGCGAGCGTATATCGCAGCGCTTCATCGATCATCCCCACATATTGGAGGTCCAGACCCGCGAGCAGATCCTTCGGCACCTCGTCGATGTCCCGGCGGTTGCGCTCCGGCAACACGACGCGCTCGATCCCGGCGCGTTTGGCGGCGAGCACCTTCTCCTTGATCCCCCCAACCGGTAGCACCTTGCCCCGCAACGTGATCTCTCCGGTCATCGCCACGCGCGGATCCGCCGGGCGACCGGTGAGCAGCGACGCGAGCGAGGTCACCATTGCGACACCGGCCGACGGTCCATCCTTCGGGACGCCGCCGGAGGGGACGTGGAGATGCAGATCTGATTTCGCGAACAGCTCCACGTCGAGCTGCAATTCCGCGGCGTGGGCGTGCAGCCAGGAACGCGCCGCCTCCGCGGACTCGCGCATCACGTCCCCGAGCGAACCGGTGAGCTTCAACTGTCCCTTGCCGGGCATGCGGGTCGACTCGACGAACAGGATATCCCCACCGGCAGGCGTCCATGCCAGGCCTGCGGCCACGCCGGGTTGGCCCACCCGCTCGGCGACTTCGGGCTCGACCTTGACGGGGCCGAGCATCCCCTGCAAATCCTCCGGACCGATGCGCTGCGGCCCGATCTCGCCCTCCTCGGCGACGCGGCGCGCCACCTTGCGGGCGAGCGTCGCGATCTCGCGCTCGAGATTGCGAACGCCCGCTTCGCGCGTGTAGCTGCGGATCAGGATGCGCAGCGCGTCGTCGCTGATCTCGAAATCGATCTTGTCGACGCCGTTCTGCACGCGCTGACGCGGCACGAGGAAGCGCTTGGCGATCTCGAGCTTCTCCTCCTCGATGTAACCGGGCAGCTCGATCACTTCCATGCGGTCGCGCAGCGCCGCCGGCACCGGATCGATCAGGTTCGCGGTCGCGACGAAGAGCACCTGCGAGAGATCGAAGGGGACCTCGAGATAGTGGTCGCTGAAGCTCGAGTTCTGCGCGGGATCGAGCACTTCCAGCAGCGCCGACGACGGATCGCCGCGAGCGTCGCCGCCCGCCTTGTCGACCTCGTCGAGCATGAACACCGGATTCCGGGTTCCCGCACGCCGCAGGCCCTGGATGATGCGGCCCGGCAGCGCGCCCACATAGGTTCGCCGATGGCCGCGGATCTCCGCTTCATCGTGCACGCCGCCGAGCGAGATGCGCTGGAACTCGCGGCCGAGCGCATGCGCGATGGATCGCCCGAGCGATGTCTTGCCGGTTCCCGGCGGACCGACGAAGCACAGGATCGGCCCCTTGAGATCGCGTTTGAGCGAAAGCACGGCGATGTATTCGACGATGCGCTCCTTGACCTTGTCGAGCCCCCAGTGATCGACGTCCAGGATGCGCCGCGCTTCCTCCACGTCGAGCCGATCCTCCGACACCTTCGACCACGGCAGATCCACCATCCATTCGAGATACGAGCGGATCACGGAGTGCTCGGCGGCGGCCGTCGGCATCTGCGCCAGGCGGTCGAGTTCGCGGCGCGCCTGTTTCTCGGCCTCCTCGGGCATCCCGGCGGCGACAATGCGCTGCTCGAGACGCTGCACCTCGCTCTCGCTGTCTTCCGTCTCGCCGAGTTCCTGGCGAATCGTTTCGAGCTGCTGGCGCAGCACGTAGTCGCGCTGCGATTTCCCGATGTCGCTCTGGACCTTCTCGCGAATCTCGCTCTCGACCCTCACGGCGTCGTGCTCGCGACCCACCTGCTCGAGCACGCGTCGCAGCCGCTGGGGTACGTCGAGCTCCTCGATCAGCGCCTGCTTGCCCGCGACGTCGAAGTCGAGGCTCGAGCCCGCGAGATCGGCAAGCCGCGAGGGATGTTCGGTGTTGGCGGCGAGCACCTGGAGCTCGTCCGAAAGCCGCGGGCTCTCCGAGACGAGCATGGCGAACTGCTGCGCCACGTTGCGCATCAGCGCGAGGGTCTCGACGGAGCCGAGATCCCCGGTTTCCTCGAGCACGCGGACGCGACCGCGCAGGAACGGTTCCTCGCTCGTGAACTCCGTGATCTCCGCGCGGGCCACCCCCTGCACGAGCGTCCGGGTTCACCAGACGTTGAGGGTGACTCCGGCGATGGAGGCGGGCCTCACAAATCACGTCTGGACGCTGGAAGAACTGGTCGGACTTCTAGAATCCGAAGAATCAAACTGACCCACTACCGTTTCCTCGTCGAAGAAACCCCCCGCCCCTCCCGCCGGTACAGTTCCTCATGC
>JANNIY010000028.1:0-4113 GCA_031405455.1 Deltaproteobacteria bacterium
GCGTGCTCGTCCCGCTGGCGCGCAACAGCGTTGGGCACGAGCTGCACCTTGCCACCAATCATCTGGGAGCGTTCTCGCTGACGGGCACGCTGCTGCCGTTTTTTCGCAAGCATGCGCAGGCTCGAATCGTCACCGTCGTCACCGTCGTCAGCCTTGCGCATCGTTTCGCAAAGCTCGACCTCGACGACTTGAACTGGGAGAAGACGGGTACAGCGAGTGGAAGGCCTATGCACGCAGCAAGCTGCTCTTGCTCTGCTTCACGATGGAGCTCGACAGGCGCTTGCGTCAGACCGGTAGCCCCGTCATTGCGGTCGGCGCCCATCCTGGATTCGCCAACACGAATGCCGGCAGGGGCACTGCCGCGTTGACACCCACGACCTCCTTCCGCAGGTGGTTCAGCGAAAAGGTGGTGGAGCCGCTCGTCCCCAAGGCGCCAGCGGCCGCCCGGTCCATCATCCACGCCGCCAGTGCCGAGGACGTGCGCGGCGGAGACTATTTCGGTCCGAAGGGTTTTCTGGAGATTGGTGGCAGGACCGGACGAGCGCGCGTCAATCCCGTCGCGAAGGACATCGATGTGGGACGGCGCGTGTGGGCCTTGTCCGAAGAGATGACCGGAGTCCGCTACCTGTCGTCGCTCTAGCCTGCGCCGATCGCCCGGAACCGATCCATCGCACGGGTTCAGAGCGTCGCGTAGCGCACGCTCGTGAGCCGCTCCGAGGCTTCCCATAGTCGCGCTGCGACGACCGTATCGAGTGCCCGCCGGCTCGGCTGCACAGGGCCGGTTGGGCCGCCCATCTGGCCGAAGCCGGTGGGACCGTAATAGCCACCGCCGATCACGCTCGGCTCGGTTGCTGCATACACCAGGGACTCTGCACCTTCTGCGGCTGTCTGGCTGAAAAACCGCATCGACACCCGGTAGCCGAACCGTTCGAGGCGGTCCCAGAGCTTGCGCCGGTCCTCTCGTTCCCAGCCCGCCGCGATCGGCGTCTTCGAGACACCAGGGTGTGCCGCAACGCTGATCAGCTTGCTGCCGGCGGCTGTCGCGCGGCGGTGCAGCTCCAGCGCGAACATCAGGCAGGCGAGCTTGGTGCGGCTATAGGCGATCATGGAGTTGTACCTGCGTTCGCACTGAAGGTCGTCGAAGTCGATGCGTCCTCGGGCGTGTGCAAGGCTCGAAACGCTGACGACGCGCGGTTGCTCGCTGCGCGCGAGCGCGGGAAGCAACAAACCAGTGAGAGCGAAGTGGCCGAGGTGCGCCACGCCGAACTTCAGCTCGAAGCCGTCTCGTGTGGTGGCGCGCAGCATGGGCGGCAGCAAGCCGGCGTTGTTGATCAGTACGTCGAGGGGTTGGTTCCGTGCCAGCTCAGCCTTGGCGAAATCCCGGATCCGGGAGAGGTCCGCCAGGTCGAGCTCGCGGAACTCGGCGCTGCCGCCGGCCGCGCTGATGCGCCGCACTGCAGCCTCGCCACCAGCAACGTTGCGATCCGCGACGACGATGTGATCGCCGCGGCGGGCCAACTGCAGCGATGCTTCCAACCCGATGCCACTCGCGGCACCGGTGACGACGACGCGACGAGACGCAGGTGCGCTCATGCCACGACGGCCTCGAAGTGGCTGCGCTTTCTCAGGGCCGTACCAACCCGCGCGGCAGAGGCAGTGTGAGATCGGGATAGCTCACGATCCCGGGACGGGCGGCCACCACGGCCGGGATGGCGTTGATGGCGGGCATCGCCGTCATGATGTGGCCCAGCACCATGAAGTCCGCGAGTTGCGTGACCTTGAAGTCCGGCGGAGGCAGAAAGTTCACCTTCGTCCGCACGCTCGGAAGTCCCTGCACTTCGATGACCCAGCCATCCTCGATCGCCCAGTCGGGCTCGAGCGTCGGCGCCTTCTTCCAGCGGAAGTTCAGCTCGACCAGGGTCCGGCCATTCACCCGGCCCTGCCAACTGCCCGCGATCCCGGCGACGCATCCCGCGGCGATCTTCCACGAACCGAGATCGAGATCCGTCGGGGTCTTGGCGTACTCGGCCTGGCAGACCACGTCGTCGAGCTCGACTCCGAGCGCATCCAGACCGCACAGCTCGCCGACGTCGCGCCCGACCTTGTCGGGCGACCACGCATAGCAGCCCACCAGCTCGAGGCCGGGATTCCGGGCGATCGCGGCGACCGATCGCTTGCCCACGTTTCCCGTGGTCCACTGCACGATTCGAAGCGTCACGTGGGCCCTCCGTCCCCGTTCAATCGGCGCCGCTCCCGTCGGCGGTATCGGCCAACGGATCGTGCTGCCGGCCGGAGTCGACGCCCCCGTGCTTGCGCATGAACGTGGTGGCGCGTCGCCGGATGCGCCAGCCGCCCTGCGTGCGCACGTACTCGTCGCGGTACCAGCCGAGCCGCATGCCGTGCGAATGCTGATCAATGAACACGAAATGCTGCGTCCCGGTCGCGTGATCGCCAGCGAATTCGACCACCGGCATGTTTCCGATGAATTGCCCTCGCGGCGCCGCGGTGAGCAACGCCGGGAAGCGCTCGAGTGTATACGGCGTGCCGAACGCGCTGTACTCGATGTCCGGCGTGAACACGTCGAGCCAGCGATCCAGGACGAACTGGCTCGCGTACATCATGTAGCGTGCGCACAGCGCTTGAATCTCGACGAGATCGTTGATCCGCTGCGCGTCCTGGCTCACGGGACCGGCTCTTCACTTAGCTCGAACGAAGACGTGCCGGTGTCCGGAAGATACGGCTGCCGCCAGATCTCGATGGGGAACGACACCATGATGAGCGAGTACAGCAGGTGGAGCAGTCGCAGCGCGTCGTCGGGCAGCTCGTGCAGTGGGAACTTCTCCAGGTACGACATGACAGCCTGGCTGCGCGGGAAGACCGCGTCGTACAACGCCTGCAGCTCTTCCATCGTGCTCGCCAGGCGCTTCGCATAGCGCTCGGGCTCGCTCGCCAGGCACCAGTCCGTGGCGAACGGCTCGAGATCCGAGAACTCGGGAGGCAGCAGGGCCATCTCTCTCACCTCTCCACGTGCTTGCGTCGGTAGTCGTCGACCCATTTGTTCACCACGTAGTTCAGGTGCCGGCACATCAGCTCCTGGTCTCCGAGCGGGAAGCTCGTGACGACACGCGACTCGAGCCCCATCTGCGTCGCCTCGAGCGTGCCGCAATCCTGGAGGGCGTATTCCTTGATCGTGGTCGCAGCCAGCTCGTGTGCGAGGCGTTCGCGCACGTTGCGTGCGGGGACGAAATAAAGGGTTGCCTCGAACAGCAGCCGATTGTGCGCCAGCGGCCAGTAGTGATAGGTGAGGTACCAGCCCGTCTCCCAGAACACGATCGCGAAGTTCGGGAAGATCTGGAACGAGTCGAGGCCCCAGTGCTTCTTCTTGCCGGGGTTGAGGCCGGGCGGGAAGCCCTCGATTCCGAGATCCGCATGATCCCACGGGCCAAAGAGGCCGCTGCGGAACACAGCTTCGATGGGATTGAGGGTTTCCGGCGGCAGCAACCCGCCGGCGCCGCCGCTCGTGCAGCCCACGCGATGCGGTCCGTCGATCTGGAAGTGCATCGTGTAGAACCCCATCCGCTGGTATTCGGGGTTCGACATCACCGGGTTCTGGCGGCCATGGAGAATCGGCGGGTGATAGAACTCCTGGAACGCGTCGAGGAACACCTTCCAATTGCTGCGGATCTCGCCGCGGTAGTAGAAGCGCTCCGTGACATTGTGGAACGGGTAGTCGATCGCGGTGATCATCGGGCCGAGGAACTCGCGCAGCGACTGCTCCGGCTGCTTGGCGAGGTTGATGAAGATGAACCCCTGCCACACCTCGCAGTGCACCGGGACGAGCCCGTAGTTCGCCTTGTCGATGCCGAAGAACTCGCCCTCCTGAAGGATGGACGCGAGCTTGCCGTCGAGATCGTACTTCCAGCCGTGGTACTTGCAGGAGAACTGCCGGCAGCTGCCTTTCGACTCCACGCGCGGGTCGTCGTTCCAGGCCAGCCGGTTGCCGCGGTGGCGGCAGACGTTGTGGAAGGCGCGGATCTCGCCGTCCATGCCGCGCACGATGATCAGCGAGGTCTTCGCGACTGCGAGCTCCTTGGTGAAGAAGCTTCCATTGCG
>JANNIY010000029.1:0-1849 GCA_031405455.1 Deltaproteobacteria bacterium
CTCTCCGAGCCCGGCGGTCTCGGCCTCGGGACGCTCGGCTTCCACGAGAAGCTCGCGCGCAGCATGACGCACGACGCCGGCTTCAAGCGCTTCGAGCCGCTCGACCTCGGGCATCCGGTGAATGCGTTCTATGTCGTGAGGCCGTGAGCCGCTGGGCCGCTTAGGTGAGCGTTGCTTCAACATGTCGGCGCAAAGTACAGCTGTCCGGTTTCCCCGTTTTGATCATTCAGGGCTAGGTGTCTGCTGAGCAGCCGGTTGCAGCCCGGCGCCGCGTTCCGGCGCGCAGCGGACGGGCGTCCCTCCGGGTCGTTGACGGCTTCGCGACCTTCGCTTCGGTGCGCTCGTGCTGTCGCTCCTGGATGAAGTCCAGCGCAGCCAAGAGGCGCTTGTTCTCGACGACTTCTCCCTGCTGCACGCTGCGCATTTCGCTAATCGTAAGCACTCCGATCGGCCATCGTGAACGGAGCGGAGCGACGCTGGTTGGGTTCAGTCTTTTCCCGGGACTCCTTCCTTCGCGAGGGCCCTTGCAGCACGGCGACACGCGAAGCGTGACCGCACCTCCTCGCTTCCACCTCGCGAGAGGCGCACCAAGACAAGCGGGAGAGCCAAGACGGGTTCGTTGAACGCTTACCCAGGCTACTCGACAGAGGGGATTCCAGGTGGTGGGACGAGACATCATGGCAAGGCGCGTCAGGGAGCGAGTGCCCTCGCGACGCGGCAGGGCTCCACGCGGAAGGGGTCGGCGTCACTGGCCACGGGAAGCGATACATGGGAGGCCCGCCCGCGGCGTGGCCCGCGGGCGGGAGGTCAGGAAGCCACTACGGTCAGCTATTCGCCGCCCAATTCGCACGGGAGGAAGAGCTCGCCGGTGGCGCGAGCGTACTTCTCTCGCAGCATCGAGCAGGCGCGATTGTCGGGCAGGTCGAGCTGCGCATCGCAGTCATTCGCCTCGCAGAACGCCACGCACAGGCCGAATGCGGAACCGAACAACCCCGCGTTCTCGCAGATCTGCTCCTCCGCGGGCGGCTGCTCGTCCGGCGTGCCATCCCCGTACGCATTCGCGGTGGTGGACGCGATCATCACGGCTCCGGCGAGCAACGCGGATACGGTCGCTTCCAGGATCTTCATTTTCAGGTTCTCCTCGAGTGTGGAGGCGTCGCCCTGCGACCGAAGCTGACAGCTCCGGCGGACGATGTCTCATGGACAGCCCGAGTGAGCAAGAAGCATGCCGCGAGTCGGAGCCGTCTCGCGAGCCGGCGGGCGAGGGCACGACTCCAGCGCCCACACTCGGGATTCGGCGCGGGCGGCCCGCTCGAGTCCGTCGCGTGCGTGATTGCGCCGAGGGAAAGCGGTTACAGACTCGTTCATACGAATTCGTAACCTCGCAAGGAACTTCGCAGCCGCGTTTCGTCCACGACCACCGGCAAGCGGGCAACCGCGTCGGAACGAGCTTCGGCGACGCCTCGTCTTCTCGGCCTGCGCCCTTGCGCAGCATCGACGGAGCATCGGAGGAAATCTGCCTGTCGAGCGCGGCATCGCCCCGTGGTTCCGCGCGCTGCTGGTGCCCCTCGTGCTGCCGCGGGTCGGCGTGGTCGAACGCCTGCGCGCCGGCGCCACCGTGGCCGACGTCGGCTGCGGAGCCGGCGTCGCGTTGCTCGAGATGGCGAAGGCCTTCCCGCAATCCGAGTTCCACGGTTACGACATCTCTCAACACGCGCTCGAACGCGCCGAAGCGAACCGCAAGCAGGCGGGCGTCTCGAACGCCACCTTCCATGACGCGGCGCAGGATCCCCTGCCCTCGGATGCGCGCTTCGCCTTCGTCACGACCTTCGATTGCCTGCACGACATG
>JANNIY010000030.1:0-21726 GCA_031405455.1 Deltaproteobacteria bacterium
CGCCGAAGGCCAGCGACTGCCCGCCGAGGTGGATCTCGAGATCGATCGGAGCTTGAGTTGCCCGGCGTCGGGCGAATTCGCTGACTACGCGCGCAAGCATCCGTTCGGGGGCATGCCCTACGCGATGGCGCCGCTGAGCGATGCCGAGACTCGCGTCCTCGCCTCATGGGTGGCGCAGGGCGCGCCGGCGCCTGCGGCGGCGACAATTCCTGCGAGCGCACAGGCCGAGATCGCCAAATGGGAAACCTTCCTGAACGGGGACTCGCTCAAGGAGCGAATTACCGGGCGTTATCTCTACGAACACTGGTTCCTGGCGCATCTGCGCTTCGAGGAGTTTCCGGCCGGACCGTTCTTCGAGGTCGTCCGCTCGCGCACGGCTCCGGGAGAGGCGATCGACCTGGTCGCCAGCGTGCGTCCGTACGAGGATCCGGGCGTCGCAAGGATCTGGTATCGACTGCGGCCCGTCGCCTCGGCGATCGTGCACAAGACGCACATCGTCTATCCGCTCAGCGACGCGAAGCTCCAGCGTCTGCGCGAGCTGTTCCTCGCCAGCGATTGGACGCCGACGCGGATGCCGGGCTACACGCGAGAAGAGGCCTCGAATCCGTTCGTCGCCTTCGACCAGCTGCCCGCGCGCAGCCGCTACGAATACCTGCTCGACGATGCGCAGTACTTCATCATGACCTTCATCCGCGGCCCGGTGTGCCGCGGGCAGGTTGCCGTCGACGTGATCGAGGACCAGTTCTGGGTCGCGTTCCTGGATCCGTCCCGCGATCTCTCGGTCATGGTTCCGGGGTTTCTCGGGGAAACCTCGTCATTGCTCAGCCTGCCCGCCGAGCACGCGAGCGATTTTGGCGTCGGTGACCTGTGGCTCGAGTACGCGCGCAAGCAGCGGAAGTATCTGGCCGTGCGCGAGCGCTTCTACGACGAGCTCGATCCCAGGCGCCGCGGGCCGGCGCTCGATTGGATCTGGGATGGCGAGCGCAAGAATCCCAACGCCTTGTTGACCGTCTTCCGAAATTACGACAACGCCACGGTCGTGCAGGGCTTCGTCGGCGAGATCCCGAAGACCGCCTGGGTGATGGATTATCCGATCTTCGAGCGGATCTACTACGACCTGGTCGCTGGCTTCGACATCTTCGGCAACGTGGCGCATCAGATCTCCACGCGCCTCTACATGGACCATCTGCGCATGCAGTCGGAGAATCTCTTCCTCACCCTCCTGCCCGCGGATCAGCGCGAGGCGATCCGCGCCTCCTGGTACGTCGGTGCGACGCGCAGCCTTTCGTATGCGGTCAGCGATCGCCTGCGCGGGCTCGAGCACGGCACGCAGATCCAGTTTGAGACCCCGGACGTCAAGGCCGAGCTGCTGGAGATGTTGATGGCGCAGGCGGGCCCTGCGGCCGGCCCGCCCGATCTGCTCAATCGCTGCGCAAAGCCTGCCTGCGACCGGCCGGGGGCGAGCGCGGTCGAGCGCGACGTCGAGCGTGAACTCCGACGGATTGCCTCGGTCAAGGGAGGCTTCGTATCCCTGCTACCGGAGGTTTCCGTCCTGCGGGTGCGCGTGGATGCGACGGAGGAGCACGATCTCGCCTACTCGCTGGTGCACAATGACGCGCACACGAACGTCGCCTTCATGTTCGGGGAAGACAAGCGCAGGATCCCCGGCGACGACACGCTCAGCGTGGTTCGCGGTCATTTCGGAAGCTATCCGAACTTCATCTTCGATGTCGAAGCTGCGAAGCTTCCCGAATTCGTCGCTGCGATGATCGCGATGCAAAGCGACGGGGATCTCGAACGCTTCGTCGATCGTCACGGCGTCCGTCGCACGAGCGCGCGCTTCTGGAACACGGCGGACTGGCTGCGACGGGATCTCGTGCGCCGCAATCCCACGAACGCGGCGATCTACGACTTCGGCCGCTACAAGAACCTCTAGTTCATTCGCCGCGCTGGGTCGGCGGAAAGTTCTCGAGCAGCCGGGCCATGGCCTCGCGCATGCGCTTCACGCGTTCCTCGCGGGTCAAGCCGACGTGGATCTCCGCGCGCATGTAGCCCATCCATACGCGGCGCTTGCTCGAGGCCTCGGCGAGCCACAACGAGAGGGAGCCGAGGGACGTCGAGTTGTCGGGTCCATACCAGGTGTGAACCGTGAGATCGTACGAGAGTCGGTAGTTGGCGGTTCCGGACGCTGCGAGGCGGTAGCCGCGTGCCGCGAACTCCTCGTTTGCGGCCTGCCGGATCAGCGAGTCTGTCTCCATCTGATTGAAGCGCGGGTCGTCCGGAAGCTTGCTCGCCGCGTCGTCCCACAGATAGCTCGCTCGTGCAGGAAATCGCGTCAACGGATCGAAGGTGGTCGAAGTGTCGACGCCGCTCGAGGCGCATCCGAGGCTTTGCGCCGCGAGACACAGCAGCAGCGTGAGGACGTGTTTTTGGAGGGGCATGTCGGGATCTCCCAGCGAGCTCGGGCGGTTCGAGGGGAGCAGCCTAGCACTCGCCAGAGGGCCGCGAATCCGACGCAGGAGCCGTCTTTCGCGTGTACCATGCAGCGATTGGAGGCCGCCCCGCATGAGACTCGAGATTCCCCGTGTCGCTGCGTTGCCCGTCGCGGAGATCGATGCCGAGATCCGTGAGCGCCTGGGGGACGGCCCGGTTCTGAACATCTTTCGCACCCTCGCGAACCATCCGAAATTGCTGAAGCGCTGGCTCGTCTTCGGCAATCACGTACTCGGGCACTCGACGTTGGCGCCGCGCGAGCGCGAGCTCGTGATCCTGCGCATCGGTTGGCTCTGCCGCTCCGGCTACGAATGGGGACAGCACGTGCGTATCGCGCTGGGTTCCGGGCTCTCGCAGGCCGAGATCGACGAGATTCCGCACGGGCCCGACGCCGCCGGTTGGGGCGCGCTCGATCAGGCGCTGCTGCGCGCGACGGACGAGCTGCACGCCGATGCCTTCATCTCGAACTCCACCTGGGCGGCGCTCTCGACGCACCTCGATACCCAGCAGCTGATGGACCTGATCTTTACGGTGGGGCAATACAATCTGGTGTCGATGGCGCTCAATTCGCTCGGTGTGCAGCCCGAGCCGGGTCTCCCCGCGCTACCGGGCCGCTAGCGCCACTGCCGATAGCGGCGAATCAGCCCGTTGGTCGAGCTGTCGTGTGCGAGCTCGGGCTCGAGTTGCGCGGCGAGCTCGGGGACGATGCGGCCCGTGAGCTGCTTGCCGAGTTCGACGCCCCACTGATCGAAGGCATCGATGTCCCAGATCGCCGCCTGGGTGAAGACACTGTGCTCGTAGAGCGCGATCAGCTTGCCGAGCGTCTCCGGGTCGAGCCGGCGCGCGAGCAGTGTCGAACTCGGACGGTTGCCTTCGAAAACGCGGTGGGGGACGAGCGCTTCTGCGATCCCCTCGCCGCGGACTTCGGAATCGGTTTTGCCGAAGGCGAGGGCTTCGCTCTGCGCGAGCACGTTCGCGACGAGCAGGTCGTGCTGCCGCTCGTGTGGATGCAACGCCTGTGCGAAGACGATGAAGTCGCAGGGGACGAGATGCGTGCCCTGGTGGAGCAGCTGGTAGAAGGAATGCTGTCCGTTCGTGCCGGGCTCGCCCCAGAGAATCGGGCCGGTGGGATGATCGACGCGCGTGCCCGCGAGCGTCACGCGCTTGCCGTTCGATTCCATCGCGAGCTGCTGGAGATAGGCCGGAAAACGTTTCAGATACTGGTCGTAGGGCAACACGGCGTGCGTCTGTGCGCCGAAGAAATCGCTGTACCACAGCGAGAGGAGGCCCATCAGCACGGCTAGATTCCGCTCGAAGGGTTGTGTGCGAAAGTGCTCATCCAGCTGATGAAATCCGCCCAGCAGCGCCCGAAAGTGCTGCGGGCCGATCGCCAGCAGCGTGGAGAGGCCGATGGCCGAGGCGAGCGAGTAGCGGCCGCCCACCCAATCCCAGAACTCGAACATGTTCGAAGGGTCGATGCCGAAATGTGTTACCTCGCGGGTGTGGCTCGAGACCGCGACGAAGTGCTTTGCGATCGCCTGTTCGTCGCCCAGCTGACGCAGGCACCACTGCCGGGCTGCCCGCGCGTTGGTCATCGTCTCGAGTGTCGTGAAGGTCTTCGAGGCGACGATGAAGAGCGTCTCGGCGGGGTCGAGGTCGCGCGTCGATTCGGCGAAGTCTGTGGGATCGACGTTCGAGACGAAACGCAGTGTCAGCGTGCGATCGGAATAGTGGCGCAAGGCCTCCGCGGCCATCGCGGGGCCGAGATCCGAGCCGCCGATTCCGAGATTCACGACGTTGCGGATGCGTTGGCCCGTGTGGCCGAGCCAGGCGCCGCTGCGCACGCGCTCCGCGAACGCGAGCATGCGGTCGAGAACGCCGTGGACCTTCGCCATCACGTCCTCGCCGTCCAGCAAGAGCGAACGATCGCGCGGCGCCCGCAGTGCGACATGCAGGGCCGCGCGTTTTTCCGTCGTGTTGATCTTCTCGCCGCGGAACATGGCGTCGATGCGCGCACGCAGGCCGGACTCGTCGGCCAGCGCGAGCAGCAACCGCAGCGTCTCGTCCGTGATCCGGTGTTTCGAGTAGTCGAGATGGAGTCCAGCCGCTTCGAGAGCGAAGCGCTCGCCGCGGCGCGGGTCATCGGCGAAGAGCGTGCGGAGATGAACATCGCGGAGGCTTGCGTGGTGCGCCTGCAGGGCCTTCCAGGCGCGGCGCTCGCGAAGCGGCGTGCTGCGCGCGGTCATCGGACTTCCCCTCCGCAGGCACTCGCGCACGCGGCTGCGAAGCGCGCGTGCGAGGCAAACGCCGTCACGCGGCCTGATCGGTCAGCCACTTGCCGAGGCGCACGAGGTGTCGGGTCGCACCGCCCAGACTCAGTTCGAGCTGCTTCGCCCACAGGAAATAGCGATGCAGCGGATAATCGCGGTCGACACCCACTCCGCCGTGCAGGTGCTGCGCCGCGTGTACGACGCGTTGCCCGGCCTCGGAGGCCCAGATCTTGGCGACGGCGACCTCGGCTTCCGTCGGCAGGCCCTCGGCGAGCCGCCAGCACGCCTGCCAGGTCGTCAGACGGATGGCCTCGGTATCGATGTAGGCGTTCGCGGCGCGATGGCCGACGGCCTGGAACATCGCGATCGGCTGGTCGAACTGCTTGCGCGTCTTGGTGTACTCGGTGGTGAGCCGAAGCGCTTCTTCGCAGACGCCCAGCAATTGCGCGCAGATCCCGGCCACGGCGCGAGGCTCGAGCCAGGCGATGATGCGCGCGCCCGCCCGGGGGTCACCGAGCACGTCCTCGGCGGCCACACGCACGCCATCGAAGGCGAGGTGGGCGGCGGGCTGGCCATTCGTGGTAAGGGCTTCTTCGAGCGTCACGCCGCGAGCCTGGGGGTCGACGAGGAAGACGCCGAGCGCACCGGCGCCCGTCGCCGCGGGCACGAGGATGTGCTGCGCGATGTTGCCGGCGGGCACGCAGAGTTTGGCGCCGCGCAGGGTCCAGCCCGTGCCGTCGGGCGTCGCGGTGGTGGCGGGACGCTGGGCGTCGCCGCCTTCCTCGTGCAGCGCCGCGCTGAGCACGAGCTCGCCAGCTGCCACGCGCGGAAGCAGCGCCTGCTTCTGCGCGTCGCTTCCGAATTCCGCGATGGGAAGGGCGCCCAGCAGCGCGGTCTCGAGTAGCGGCACCGGCGCCGTGCGCCGCCCCGCTTCTTCGAGAACCAGCGCGAGATCGAGGAATCCGAGGCCTCCGCCCCCGTGGCTTTCGGGCAGCGCGATGGCGAGCAGGCCCGCCTGCGCGAGATCCCGCCACAGCTCGCGGTCGAAGCGCGGCGCGCCGCTGCGCTCGAGCGCGCGCTGGCGCTCGTGACTCGCGCGCTCGGCGAAGATCTTGCGCGCGAGTTCGGCTACCTGTTGCTGGTCTTCGCTGAAGGAAAAGTCCATCCATCGCCTCCGGTTCGATCTCGTTCGTGGGCTAGAAGCGCGGCACGCGCGGCAGGCGCAGGCCGAAGAGCCCGATCAGGTCGCGCTGGACTTCGTTGGTGCCGCCGCCGAAGGTGAGGATCAGGAGGCTGCGGTAGAGCTGCTCGAGATGCCCCATCGCGACCGCGCCCGGCGAGCCGTGCCGAAGAGCGGCGCGCGGGCCGATGATCTCCATCAACAGGCGGAAGGAATCTAGGTACCACTCGGTCCCGAACACCTTGATGGTCGAAGCGTCCGCGACATCGAGCTTTCCCTGGGTTCCCGTCCAGGCCACCTTCCAGTTGATGAGGCGCAGGAACTCGATCCCCGCGTAAACGCGCGCGAGGTTCACCTGCACCCACTCCTGGTCGGCGACGCGCCGTCCATCGGGAAGCTTGGTTTCCTGCGCGAAGCGCCGGGTGGCTTCGAAGCCCTGTTCGAGCATGCCCGGGGAGCACAGGGTCACGCGCTCGTGGTTGAGCTGGTTGGTGATCAGCTTCCAGCCCTTGTTCTCGCCCCCCACCAGCCGGTCGGCCGGTACGCGGACGCCGTCGAAGAAAACCGTATTGATGTCGTGGTCCGACAGCAGATCCATGGGATCGACGCGGATGCCCGGCGATTTCATGTCGACCGCGAAGATCGAGATGCCTGCGTGCTTGGCGGCGTTCGGGTCCGTGCGCACGGCGAGCCAGATGTAGTCGGCATCGCCGGCGAGGCTGGTGAAGACCTTCTGTCCGTGGATTACGTACGTGTCGCCCTCGCGCACGGCCCGGGTCGAGAGCGCTGCGAGATCGGTCCCGGCGTGGGGTTCCGTGTAACCGATGCAGAAGTGGATGGATGGCGCCCGCGAGGATGCGCGGCAGGAAGAAACGCTTTTGTTCATCGGTTCCGAACCGCATCAAACTCGGCGCCACGGTGTTGATCGTGAGCATCGGCACCGGTGCGCCGCAGCGCATCGACTCATCGAAGAAGATGAACTGCTCGATCGTCCCGCGGCCCTGGCCGCCGTACTCCTTGGGCCAGCCGATGCCGAGCCAGCCGTCGCCTGCCATGCGCCGCACCACGGCGCGCATCGTCGGGCCCGTGCCCATGCCGTGGTGGAGTTCTTCGCGGATCTCCGGTGTCAGCAGCTCGGCGTAGTAGGCGCGCAGCTCGCGGCGCAGCGCCTCCTGCTCCGGCGTGTAGGCGATGTACATGGGACTCCAACGGGTGTAGAGAGACGTTAACGCGTTGCCGTGATCGACTTCGCGACTTCGCTCGCACCCCAGCGCGCGAACTCGGGGGTGCTGAGCCAGCGAGTTCCGCCGCCCGGATACTGGCGCGCGCGCAGGATGGCCTCGGTGATCGATTGCTGGGTTTCGTCGAAGCGGCCGATCCAGAGCTTGCGCGCGGTCGGCGCTTCGTAGACGGTCACCTCGAAAGAAACGCTCGCCGGGCGCGTCGAACCCGCCGCCGAGCCTTCGCGTTCGCGCCAACGCAGCACGCGTCCGAGCACGACGGCCGTGGCGCCGAAATCGCGGGCGCAGCGCACGGCGGTGGCTTCCGGATCGAGCCGCGGCACCGGCGTGCCATGGCCGGTGAAGGCGATCTCGACGTCGTTGGGTGAAATGGTCTGCACGCCCTGCGCAGCGAGGGCCTCGCTCAGGAAGCTCGAGACGAGCGCGGCGTCCTCCCACGTGGCGCCCGAGCCGGATGCCCCAGGCGCATTCGAAGGCAGGCTCGGATAGAACGGAACGATGGCAACCCTGGCCAGCGCTTCGGCCGAGAGTGCGATGTTTTGCGACGGCACCACCGGGCCGGGGCGGAAGCCGAGCGTCGAAGAGGATTGGCACGCGGTGACGATGCCCGCGAGCAGCAAGGCGCCCACAGCTGAAAGCATTCGCCTGTATGCGACGTCGATCCGGGGAAGTCTCGTCATGCGGCCGGAACGTACCAAGCTTTGCAGGCCCCGCGAAAGCGCCCTGATCCGCGGCGGAACGCTCGGGAACGGCAGCCTGCGAGCCCCGACCCGGGGAGGTTAGAGTATGCGCTTGCAAGGAAGGAGCCCCCCATGTCGCTGCTCGAGGAAATCGAGTCGATCAAGAAGCTCAAGTACCGCTATTTCCGCTGTCTCGACAGCAAGCGCTGGAGTGAGCTGGCGGATTGCTTTGCGCCGGACGCCACCTCGGCGTACGACGGTGGCAAGTACAGCTTTCAGGGCCGCGCACAGATCCTCGCCTTCCTCGAGGGCGCGCTCGGGCGGCCGACGATGATCACCCTGCACCAGGGCCACCATCCGGAGATCGAGATCACGAGCCCAACCACCGCGACGGGCACCTGGTACCTCGAGGATCAGGTGATCGATGCCAAGCGCAACACCACGTTGCGCGGCGCCGCGTTCTACCACGATGAGTACGTCAAGCTCGACGGCGCCTGGAAGCTCCAGTCGACGGGCTACGTACGCACCTTCGAAGAGGTGCAGGACCGCTCGGAGACGCCGAGCCTCAAGCTCACCCGCACGCTGTTCTCGGCGGAGTGACACGCGCATGGTTCAGTGATATCGCTGAAAAGCGCTAGGCTACTCCCCGAATCTGTACTCGGACATCGGATGCGATTCCACGCGCTCGAGATCGAGAAACGCCCGGCAGCTCGCAACCATCCGTTTGACGTTGCGTTGCAGCGTCTCGGGCGAACCTTCGGCCTTGTACCAGAGCATCGGGTCGCTGACGGCGTCTGCCGGAAAACCTTCTTCGACGATCCCCGCCCAGGCGGGCGCTCCCGGCGTGAGCGCCCGCACGACGACGTTGCGCACGTACGCGAACGTGCATTGGGTTTCGAGCGCGACCTGGCGGTGGGGTCCATGCCAATGCGCGATCCACGCCTCGAAGCTCATGCGCTCGGGACGCTCGATCAGGGCGGTCATGATGATACCCGGCGTGCGTTGTCCGAGCGGGGCGCGTTGGCGCGTGTTGCGCAGCGGTACGGATTCGACGACGAGGTAGCCGGCGAGACGCGCCGTCGCGTCGACCAGCGCCTGCTCGAGCGGCGCGCGCTCGTCGGCCGCGTCGAGCCAGAAGGAGATCAGGGCCGAGACCGGAGGCTCGAGGCGCGTGATGCGCGCGCGCAGCGCTGCCTTCACGTCGGCATCCACCAGGTGCAGTGTGAGCCCGCGGGCGCCGAGCGCTGCGAGCTGCGGTGCGATCTGCTCGCGCATCACGCGCGCGAAGGACTCGTCCGATTCGGTCGGCGGCTTCCAGGCGACGTAGACGAGCTTCTCCAAGCGTCAGCCGCTCAGGCACCGCCGCCGCGAAACGCGGCGAGCGGTGCGCGCCAGATCTCCGGGAGATCCTTGCGCCCCGCGAGACGCCACACTTCCCGGTGGAGTGCGACGAGGGAATCGGCATCCGAAAGCAGATGGCGAAGCTCGCTCGCTGCGAGGTCGCCGGGGCCGCGCGCGAGAGCGCGTCGGCGCAGCTGGGCGAGGCGTGCGACGCGGGTCACGTCGGCGGCGGGACGCCGCCGGCCGACGAGCGCGTGGAGCGCATTGGCGTACGGATCGACGATGGCGCGAACGATCGGATCGAGGGCGGCCTCGGGAGCTTCTCCGGCAGCCAGCGCCGACAGCTCGCCGAGCGGGGCCGTCTCCTCGGGGGTCCAGAAGAGTCCAGCCCTGCGCGCGAGAGCCCCGAGCCGCGCACGGCTCCCGAGCATCGAGAGCGGTGCTGCGAGGATCAGCGGGAACCAGACCGGGGCGAGCCACCAGAACAGCCCCGGGGCGACCGAGGCGGCGATCGCGGCCCAGGCCAGCGCCAAAAGCGCGTACAGGCCGTGGCGGGCGAGTGCCTCGCGCAGGCCCGTCTCCTGTTCGCCGCGGCGCTGCGCCTTCCACGTGACGCGAACCCCGAGCAGGGTCGTGATCAGGAAGCTCGAATGAAAGACCATCAGGATCGGCGCCATGCACGCCGAGTAGAGCGTTTCGAGCAGCGTGCTCAGCGTGAGTCTCGCGGCGCCGCCGAATCCGCGTCGCCGCGTATCGTCGGCGAGCGTGCAGGCCCAGGCGATCAGCTTCGGCGCCAGCAACAGGAAGACGGTCAGCAGGAACAACCCGAGCGCGGTCTTGGTGATCGGCGCCGCCTGACCGCGCCGGAAGAGCGTCGCGAGCGTCGCCCGCGTGAACTCGTGGGGGCCGGATTGCGCGGCCGAGAGCGTGGAGAGCACCAGGAACGCGAGCCAGAGCGGCGCCATGGCGTAGGAGACGATTCCCAGCAGCAGATTCAGGCGCTGGACGGCGTGCAGGCCGGGTTCGGTGAGCAGGCGCGCGTGCTGCAAATTGCCCTGACACCAACGCCGGTCGCGCTTGAGCGAATCGAGCAGCGTCGGCGGCAGCTCCTCGAAGCTGCCCGCGAGCCCGGGCGCGAGCCAGACCTGGTAGCCCGCGCGCCGCATCCAGGCCGCTTCGACGAAATCGTGCGACAGCAATGAGCCCGAGAGAGGTCCGCGTCCGGAGAGCCGTGGAAGGGCGCAATGCTCCATGAACGGAGCCACGCGCAAGATCGCGTTGTGCCCCCAGTACGCCGCTTCCGCGAGCTGCCAGTGGTTGAGGCCGGCCGCATACAGGGGACCGTAGAGGCGTTGCGCAAACTGTTGGATGCGCGCGTGCAGCGAACGTGCGCCGACGGGGAAGGGCACGGTCTGGAGGATGCCGACGCGCGGGTGGGCTTCCATCAGTGCCACCAGGCGCACGAGCGCGTCTCCCGTCATGAGGCTGTCCGCGTCGAGCACGATCATGTAGCGGTAGGCGCGGCCCCAGCGTCGGCAGAAATCGGCGATTCCGCCGCTCTTGCGATTGATCGCGATGCGCCGGCGCCGGTAGAAGATCTGACCGAAGCCGTTCACCTCGCGGCAGAAATCGAACCAGGCCTGCTCTTCGCGCAGCCACACGCTCGGGTCCTGCGAATCGGAGAGCACGAAGAAGTGGAAATCCTGGACGCGGCCGGTTTGTGTGAGCGAGCGGTGGACGGCTCGCAGCCCCGCGAAGACCCGCTCGACGTTCTCGTGGAAGATCGGCATCACCACGGCGGTCGGCGGCAGCACCTCCGGGATCGCAACCTCTTCGCGACCGAGATCAAAACGATCGCCACCGCGAAGCTTGACGGAGAGCCCCGCCATCACCGTCCAGAATCCGAAGCTGACGCCCGCGAACAGCACGGCGAAGAGCGCGGCGAGCGCGATCTCGAGACCGCCGAGGCCGCCTACATCGAGGACGTCGATCATCAGGCTCGTGGCGAGCACGGCAGGGGCGAGGACCAGCAGAGGCAGCACGCGCCGCCGTACGCGTGCGGTTCGTGCCTGCCCGTCGTCGGACTCGCTGCTCGTTTCGAGAGCGCTCTCGCTCATCAGTGACAGGTGACCTGCGACAAGCACAGCGCCACCAGGACGAAGCGAAGCCAGCGTTGCGGAGTGGTGTGCGGGAGCGATCGGGCGCTGGGGGCTGGGCGCGACGCCATCGACCCGCGCACGAGCGCCGGCGTTTTCGGGATCTGCGTCGTTCGCATCTGGAAGCGCAGCGCCGCGGGTGCGGTCGTCGGATCGAGCAGCGCGGAGGGGCACAGCGCAGGGCCGTCGGCGAGCCAATACGCGAGCCGACCCGCGATCGCCTCCTCGCCCGGCGCAAATCCGCCGACGAAGCTTGCCAGCGTCTCGTCGAGGAAATCCTGGGTCTCCTGCATCACGCAGTCGCCGGTGTCGGCGGGAGTCTGACCCTGCGAGCGGGACGCGATGCGCGCGAGGATCGTGTCGAGGATATCCGCGCGCAGCGCGGCGTCTTCGATGCCGTGCGCGCGCAGGTAGGCGTCCGCCCAGGGGTGGGCCGTGGTGCGTCGGCGGCGGCTGGTGGTCGCGCGCTGCGCATACTCTTTCAGGGGGTCCATCGGTAGGTCCAGGTCTCCGTCAGTGCGCGACCATCGGTCGCGAGGAAGCAGCGCAGCTCGATCGGCGCGTCCGCATCTTCCGTGCCGAGCCGGAATGCGACGCGCCAGCCGCGTGTAAATTCATTGTACTGGGTGACGACATCGCTCACGACGCCGCCCGATCCCGCGCTCACGTGCGCCGTGACGACCGCCGCGGGCGGGAGCTTCGCGAGTTCGCCCTGTCCGAAGTCGATCACGAAGCGGGTTGCCTGCGCCTCGCGCAGCGCGCCGATCCGGGTGGCGAGCGTGCGGCTGCGCGCCGGCACCGTCGCGTTGTCGGCGTACCAATGCAGCCGGTAGGCGATTTCGAGCGGCTCTCCCGGAAGCGGCGACTGTTCCGGCTGCCAGAATGCGACGATGTTGTCGTTCGTCTCGATGTCCGAGGGCATCTCGATCAACATCACGCTGCCGGGGCCCCATTTACCGAGCGGCTCGATCCAGGCGCTCGGCCGCTGCTCGTAGCGGGCTTCGAGATCCTGGTAGGCGACGAAGTCGCGTTCGCGCTGGAGCAGCCCGAAGCCGCGAGGGTCGTGGTCCCGGAATGCGCTGGTCTCGATCTGCATCGGATTTCGCAGCGGCCGCCAGATCCACTCCCCGTTTCCGGCGTGCATCAGCAGGCCATCTGAATCGTGGACGCGCGGGCGAAAGTCTCCGAAATCCGTCTCGCTGTTCTCCGCGTGCCAGAACATGCTCGTGAGCGGTGCGATTCCAAGGCGTTTCACGCGCGAGCGCGCGAACAGGGTTGCCTGCACCGACGTGATCGTGTCCGCGCCCGGCTCGACCACGAAGCGGTAGGCGCCTGCGACGCTCGGACCGTCGAGCAGCGCGTAGATCTCGATTTCCTTTGCGCGCGACGCGGGTTCGACGATCCAGAATTCCTTGAAATAAGGGAACTCCTCGGGGCCGTCGATGGCGGTGTCCACCGCGAGGCCGCGCGAGGAAAGCCCGTAGTGAAGATTCTTGGCCACGGCGCGGAAGTAGCTGGCGCCCGCGAAGACGATCACCTCGTCGAAGTAGTCCTTGCGGTTGATACGGTTGTGGACCCGGAAGCCCGCGTAGCCGAGGCTCGGCGGGAGCGGCTCCGGGAAGCTGTTGCGACCGTAGTCGAACAGGTTCGGATCAAAGGGGAATGCGCGCACGGCGCCCTTCTCGACGAGATTGATCGCGACCGGGCGATTGAAGAACAGCCCGAGATGGAAGAACTGGAGTTGGAAGGGCAGCGCCTTGTCGCGCCAGATCGACTGCGCGGGTTTGAAGCGGATGTCGCGATGGGCGTCGTAATCGAGATCGAGCAGGTAGGCGGGCACCTGCTGCTCGGGCGCCCGAAAGGTTTCTTGGGAGAGCGTGCGGGCGAGGGCGCGCACGGCATCGAAATCGAACGTCGGCGCGGGCTCGGCGCTCGCGGAGGCCGACACGAGCAGGCAGGCGGCCAGCCACGCAAGCGATCGACGGCGTGCGCCGCGGCGTTGCACTGGGGGGGCGGGAGCTTCGAGGCACAAGTTCGTGTCTACCGTCGCCTGACCGCTGACCTGGATCACGATTGCAACCCACGCCCGTGTGGCCCTGCGGTCACGGTACCGGACCGGTGCCTCCCCGCGGCGCCGATCGAGGACGTCATGAAATCTGGTGTCCGGGAGTTCGGGGGGGTCCGACCCGCGCGCTCCACACGATCCCACCATCTGGGATCGCCCGGCGCACCCTCGCTGAGCAGTAATTACAAGGCGGACAGGGGGACCGCAATACCCGGCTTGTGACAGACCCTGTCCCCCGTGGGGCAGCGCCCAGGACAGCGCCGGGTAGCTTCGAAGGCCGCTTTCGCGGCCTCCGTCCCGCTCAGGCGGCGGCGGCGCTTTGCCCTGCGAGGCGCCCAAAAAAGCTCGCATCGGCGAGCGAGAGGCCGCTGCTATAGCCCTGGGCGCAAACGCCCGACGTGGCTCGCCCGGCAGCGAACAATCCGGGGATCTCCTCGCCGGTCGGGGTCAGGACGGCGCCGGTCGGCCGGGTGCGCAGACCGCCGAGCGTGAAGGCGGCGTAGATCGCGTGCTCGATGGTGCAATCGAAGGCGCCGAAGGGCGCCATCGTGAGTGCGCTCACGTACTCCGACGCCTTGTGAAACACTGGATCGTGTCCCTCGGCGGCATAGCGGTTGTAGAGCCCGACCGTCGCCTGGAGGGTGCCAGGCGTGAAGCCGAGCTCCGCCTCGAGCTCTTCGATGCTCTCGCCCACCGCGCGCAGCTTCATCCCGCCCATCGGGCGGGCATAGATGGCGTCGTCGACGATCAACCAGGCGTGTCCGTCGTTGCGCAACAGCGCGAACTCTCCCGCGCGTCCGTAGTAGGCGTCTTCATTGATGAAGCGTTGCCCCTCGCGATTCACCAGCAGCCCCTTCTTCAGCTGCTTCGGCGGGTAGTAGGGCAGCGAGATCGAGGCCGCATCGAGACGGATGGCTTCCGCGCCGGCGGCGAGGCCCAGGCGGATCCCGGAGCCGTCATCTCCGGCGCAGCCGATGCGGACCTTGCAGCGCAACAGCCACGGCGCATGCCGGGCGAGCATGGCGTCGTCGTGTATGAAGCCGCCGGTTGCGAGCACCACGCCCCGGCGGGCGCGCACCGCATGCTCGCCGGCGAGTGTGTGCGCGACGGCGCCGACGACGCGGCCATCCGCCGCGAGCACCAGGGACGTGGTGCGCGCACCCGTCACTACACGCGCGGCGCTCGCGCCAACGGCAGCGAGCAGCTTCTGCATCAGAAAGCCGCCCGCCGCGCCTTCCTTCTGGGGATGGTGGCCACGCGGCGCCGGCCGCGCGAGCGCCGCGAAGGGGTGCGCCGCCTCGCTGCCCGAGAAGATCAGGCCATCGTCCGTCGGCGGCTCGGTGCCGCCTTCGGGGTAGAAGCTCGCCTTGAACGGCACCCCCTGCGCGACGAGCCAATGAAAATGCTCGACGCTGCGCTCGCAGAAGAGCCCGATCTTGGCAGCGTCCGGCCCGGGGCCGCAGGCCGCCATCAGATAGCGGGACATCGCCTCGGGCGAGTCTTCGAAGCCGCACTGCTTCTGCACCGGCGTGCCGCCACCGAGATAGATCAGCCCGCCCGAGAGGGCGGAGGTGCCGCCGCCGAACGACTCGCGTTCGAGCACGAGCACGTCGGCGCCGGCCGCACGCGCCTCGAGGGCGGCGCAGGCGCCAGCGCAACCCAGCCCCGCGACCACCACGTCCGCCTCGTCGTCCCAACGCGAGATTTCGGCTGCGGAACGCACGAGTGCCGTTTTGGATTGGAGTGTCACGCTACTGGGTGTATCCGAGCGAGCGGAGCTTGTGGACGATCGCCTCGTCGAGCTCCTGGCGGTTGACGAGCCAGCCCGGCTGGTCGTCGGGCCCGCTCGGAACGCGAGGCGCCGCCGGCCGGGCGCTCTGCCAACGCTCGCAGGCGGCCTGTTCGGCGGCGAGTTCGGCACGCGCCTCGGCGAGCGCGCTCGGATCCGTCGCCGCACGGTTCTGCTTCTCCTCCGGGTCGGCGGCCAGGTCGTAGAGGAATTCCTCCTCGCCAATCACGATGTACTTCGAGTTTCGTTTGCGCAGCGCCGTGCTCAAAGGACGATCCTGGCCGGGCCGCGTCACCGTGGTCGCGAGGATCGGTCGCTCGCGGAAGCTTTCGCGGCCGGTCAGCAAGCCGGCAAAGCTGCGGCCCTGGAGATCGGGCGGGACGGGCAGATCCAGCAGCGCGAGCAGGGTCGGGGTGACGTCCGTGAGCGAGATCTGCTCCTCGACCACGCGTCCGGCGGGCACCAGGGCGGGTGCGCGAACGACGAAGGGGACGAGCAGCGCTTCGTCGTGGAGATCGTTGCCGTGCTGCGTCCAGAAATGTTCTCCGAAGCCCTCGCCGTGGTCGGAAGTGACGACGACGATCGTCGAGTCTGCGAGCCCGCGCGCGTCCAGCAGATCGAGAAAATCCGCGAGCACATCGTCCGTGTAGCGAATCTCGCGCTCGTAATTGGTGAGCGCCTGCTGGTTGGCGTCGCCGGCGTCGCCTTCGCCGAAGAGCGTGCGGTAGCCGCGCGGAGGCGCGTACGGATCGTGAACCTGATAGGTGTGGATGAAGAGAAAGAAAGGGCGATCGGCGCGCGCAGCGAGCCAGCTCTCGGCGGCGCCGAAGGTCTCGCGCGCAAAGCCCGGCGAGGCGGTTTCTTCGCTGCGATTCTCGACGTAGCTGTCGAAGCCGCGATCGAAACCCGCAGCGGCGACGACGTAGGCGTCTTCCGTGAAGGCCGCCGTGTGATAGCCCGCGGCGCGCAACGCTTCCGCGAGCGTGGGGTTTTCCGCCGCCAGCACATCGCGCCCGGGTTGAAGCACAGCGTGGGCGCAGGGCGTGAGCCCCGTGAGCATCGACATGTGGGCAGGCGGCGTGAAAGGGAAGGGCGTGACGGCGCGGCGAACCCGAGCGCCGGCGTCGGCGAGCCGGCGATCGAGAGACGGCGTCGTCGGGCGCGGCGCTCCGTAGGCGCCGACACTGCGCGCGCGAAGCGTATCGAGCGAGATGAGAACGAGGTTGCGGCGCTTGCGTTCCTGGGAGCCGGTGGACACGATCTCCGGAGCGCTGAAGACGGGGAAGCTGCGGCTGCTCGCATCGCCGAGCGCTTCGCCGATGAAACTCAGCGCGATCTGCCTGCCTGCCAGCGCAGCCAGATCGATCTCGGCATCGAACCAACGCCGGTCGCGCGGATCAGCGGCGGGGTCGAGTCGCCGTTCGAAGAGCAGCTCCGGAGCGCCGCCGGCTTCACTCGAGGAGACCGCGACACGCACCGGCGGCGAGCCCTCCTCCCAGCCGGGCGCTTCGACCGCGTAGCCGAAGCGCAGGCGGCTGCCCGCTGGAATCGACTGTTCCGCCAACGTGATCGTTTCGATGCTCGCCGGTGCGAGCCGGCGGGCAATCACCGTGAGTCGGCCGGCCTGACCGCGCGCCAATTCGGGCACCGGGATCACGAGTGTCGCAGCGGGATCCACGCTGTCCGCGGGAAGCGCGCGCGACGCGGCGCGCAGGTGGAGGCGCGTTCCCTCCCGCAGGTCGAGCAGGGTCGCGTGCGCCGCCTCCGGATCGCGCACGGAAACCCAGCCTTCGAGCCGCAAGTCGCCGCGCTCCGGCGACGCGGGGACGCGTACCTCGACTGCGAGATTCCCGCCGTCCGGCAACACGATCGGTTCGTCCCGCAGCACGCTGCGAGCGTGCTCGGCGAGGACATAACGGCTCTCACTGCCGATCGACACCCGCGGCAGGCCCGCGGTCGACACGGAACCCGGCGCGGGCGCGACGAGGGGCCGCCGCACGGGCTCGGCCTCGTTCTCCGCGCAGGCTGGTAGAAACAGCAGGACGGCCAGCAGCAGGCGGGTCGTCGGGAACGCGGCCGGAAGGGATTGCCACACGCGCCCCGATGCTAACGGCGGGGCGGGAAGCCAACAACGCGAGACTTCCGAGCTGCGGGCTCTGCCCTATCATTGCGTGCGATTCATTGCTTGCGAGTTTTCTGTCACCGTGACGCCTCGTTGGCCGTATTCAGATCCACAAGGAGGAGTACCCATGCATCGCCTGTCGGCTAGGATCGTTTCAGCTTTCCTCATGGTTCTTGGCTTGACTCTGGGCATGTCCCAGCCTGCGCGTGCGCTCGACGCAGCCGGTCTACCGAGCGCGATCGAGAACGCGGCTACGACTGCCGATCACGAGGCCATCGCGGCCTTCTATGATTCGGAGGCGAAGACCGCGCGCACACAGGCAGAGCGGCACAGCGCCATGGGCAAAGCCTATGCGAAAGGGCCCAAGCCTACCGGTGGACGCAAGGGCAGCCGCTGGGCGGTCTACCGGACGATGTCGCCTCACTGCGAGGATCTCGTCAAGGGTTACAAGAAAGCCGCTCACCAGTACGACGAGATGGCAGCTGCGCATCGGAAAGAAGCGAGCGAAATCAAGTAGCCCGATCGGCCGCTCCGGTAGAGGGTCGAGGATCGACCCTCTACCGTGTGACGATTCGTAGAAAGCATCCCCGCGGTTTGCGCCTCGTGCGCGCCCGCGGAGTGACTCGGGCTCGCTTCGTCGCAGAACGTCCGCAGCAACCAGGTGCGGTCGAGGGTTTCACGAGGCTCCGGCTTCGAGCGAAAGTCGACGTAGTCAAGTACGTCGAGCTGAATGCCGAGAAGATTGGGTTGGACTGGATGCCCACATCGGTATCGGCTACTGGTTCGCGTTGCCGGGGATTGTCTCAGTCGATTGGAGTCCCATTCTTTGAGGCCTCTTTCGTTCGTCCTTGCGGCCTTCTGGTCGTTCCAGATGTTGGCTTGCCTGGCACCTGCAGCCAGCACGGGTTCATCGGAGCGCGAAAGAACTGGGCATGAATTTGCCCGGCACGACCACGGCCATCCGGGCTCCGATCAGGGATCGTCGCCGGGGCATCGCGCACCGCACTCCCATGTGCCGGGCTCCGACCCTCACCCGGGCTCCGATGGCGGCTGCGCTCAACACTGCGCGTCGCTGAGCCAGACGATCGCTGCATCACCGGCGAAAGTTGCGGTTCCGAATCTCTCACTTCTCGTGATCCTACCGTTCCCGGCATCCAGCGATGCTTCGCGCGCACTCGCTGGCGCAGTCGCGCGGCTGGAGCGGGAGCGTCCACCGCCAGGCCCGCTCGCCCGCTACGACACGCTCCGCATATAGCCAAGACACCTCTGGTTCGCGTGCTGGCTGCCAACGCGGCTGGCGTCGCGCGTAGACTTGCGCGCGGGGTTCGCCATTCTGGGGTGTTGCATGGCTCATCGATTCCATTGCGCAGCTTTCGTGCTGCCTGCGCTCCTATCGATCGTCTTCCCGTTCGCAGTTCAGGCTGCTGAGCCGGCTGCGCAGAGCCCGGCTCTCACCGCGAATGCCGCAGCAGCCGAAGCGGTCCGAGTGAATCCCGAGCTGGCCGCGGCATATGCCGCAATCGAGGCGGCACGAGGACGCCTGCTGCAAGCGGGTCTCTGGCCGAACCCGGAGCTCGATCTCACAGGCCGGAGCGACATTGCGTTCCAGAATGAAGGGGAGCGCGCATTCGGCGTTGGCCTCGCGCAGCGCTTCCCCATCGCTGGGCGGCTCGCCCGTGCGCAGGACGTGGCCCGCGTCGATGTCGCACTGGCTCTCGCGGAGGCGCGTGAGTTTGAGCGCGTATTGATCGGCGATGTACAGCGTGCAGTGTACGGCCTCCTGGCGCTCGATGAGGCGATCGCGAGTCGTGGAAGCGTGATCCGGATCGCGGAGCAGCTCGTTCATGCCGCTACGCGCCGACGTCACGCGGCCGAGGTTTCTGATGCGGATGTGAACGTGCTGGCGATCGAGCTCGCACGCTTCGAGCAGGAGAAGCGGCGCCTCGAACTCGATCGCAGCGTTGCCGCGGTTCGTCTCAATCAGCTCCTGAACCGCCCCGCGGATTCACCGGCCCTGGTTTCAGGTTCTCTCGGTGAGCCCGCCTTCGATCCATCGCAAGCCGCGGAGCCGCTCGCGAACGCCGCCGCACGCCGCCCCGACCTCGAAGGCCTCCGCCTCGAAAGTGATCGCGCGCGAGCCGACGCGCGGCTGGCGAGTGCGGAATCCTGGGAAGACTGGACGGTCGGCGCGGGCTACGAGATCGACCGTCAGGTGTTTCGGAACGAGCCGAGCATCGATCCAATAGGCGTCAAGCGGGATGATTTTCTCGGGCTCGCGCTCAACGTCCCGCTTCCTCTGTGGAACCGAAATCAGGGGCGGATCGATGAGGCTCACGCGAACGAACGCCGCGCGCGAGCTCGACTCGCCGCGAGCGAGCGGGCGGTCGAGGCTGAGATCGAAGCCGCGCGCCGTCGCACTGCGGAGCTTTCGCGGGTCGCACGCGAGTATCATGAATCGCTTCTCCCCCTCTCGCAGCAGAATGTCGAACTCCTCGAGCGTGGCTATCGCCAGGGCCTCGTTGCGATCACCACGCTGGTGCAAGCAGAGCAGCAGCTGGCGGACACCGTCTTGCGGCATGCGCAGACACTTGGCGAGCTTCGCCAGGCGGAAGTCGATCTCGAGACCGCCGCCGCGGCGAGTCCGCTCCTGGGATCAGAACCCGCTTTTGAGGAGAACCGCCCGTGACGATTCGCATGGTCTTGGTCGGGGTACTTGCTGCGCTCGGGCTGATCGGCTCGCAGGCGAACGGTCACGAGGGGCACGCCGACGCCCCCGGAGCGTCGTCGGCTGGAGCGAGCGCCAGCCCGATCGTGCAAGTTTCGCGGGAGGCGCGTGCGAATCTCGGCCTCGAATTCGGCACAGCCGAGATCCGTCCGATGGAGTCGACCCTCGCCGTGATCGGCGAGATCGCGGCGCTCCCGGATCGCGCCGGCGCGGTCACGAGCCGCATCGCCGGCCGCGTCACCTGGATCGGTGTCGCCGAGGGCGACCGAGTCCAGAAGGGCGCCCCCGTCGTCGAAGTCGAGAGCCTCCAGCTTGGCGATCCGCCGCCGCGGGCACGCTACAGCGCGCCGCTCTCGGGTCGCGTCTTCGATCGCCACGTTGGGCTCGGCGACAGCGTCGAGCCGAACGCACACCTGCTCGAGGTGGCGGACCTCGGTGAGGTTCTTGCCGTCGGGTATCTCTTCGAGGAACAGATCGGTCGCGTGAAGATCGGACAGAAGGTAAGAGTCCGCGTCCCGAGCTACCCAGACGCAGTTTTCGAGGGCGTCGTGGAGCGCATCGGGAGCGCCCTGGATCCGACGAACCGCTCGCTCCCCGTCTACGTCCGCGTGCGCAATCCAGAGAACCAACTCCTCCCGCGAATGCGTGCCGAACTCGCGGTGGTCGTTGCCACTACCGATGCGGCGCTCGCGATTCCGCAGAGCGCCTTGCTCGGAGACTTCGGCAACAAGTTCGTATTTGTCGAGCAAGAATCGGAGCAGGGTCTGTTCAAGCGCGTGTCCGTGGTTCGAGGAGTCGACGACGATCAGTTTGTCGAGATCATAGAGGGAATCCTGCCCGGGGAGCGCGTCGTCACCGTCGGCAACTACTCCCTGCAGTTTCTTCCGCCCTACGAGGATCCCGCGCAGAGCGATGCGGTTGGCTCTCATGACGAGCCGGGCTCCCTGGCTCCACCTCACTCCGGCGTGAGCTGGAGCCGCGCGCTGGTCGGTGGCGCCGCGTTGATCGCAATCGGCGCTGCCGCGTTGGCAATCGTTCGTCGCCGCGCCCTGCGCGGTCGGGTCTGAGCCATGCTCAGCCGGCTGATCGAGTTCTCGCTGCGGAATCGCCTCTTCGTGGTGGCGACCGCGTTGCTTCTCGTCATCTACGGGTGTTTTGCGCTTCGCAGCCTGCCCGTCGACGTGTTCCCAGATTTGAACCGACCGCTCGTAACCGTACTCACGGAGGCCTTCGGACTCGCGCCTGAAGAAGTCGAGACACTCGTTACCCGTCGTCTCGAGACGGCGGTGAACGGCGTGCCGGGCGTGCGTCGGGTTCGCTCGAGCTCGGGCATCGGCCTGTCGATCCTGTTCGTCGAGTTCGATTGGGGAACCGACATCTACCGCGCGCGGCAGCTCGTGCAGGAGCGGTTGCAGCTCGCATCCGAGCAGCTGCCACAAGGTGTATCGCCCGTGATGGGACCGATCTCGTCCATCATGGGCGAGATCCTCTTGATCGGCGTGTCGAGCCGAGACGGCAAGACGACGCCAATGGAGCTGCGCTCGATCGCTGATTGGGTCTTGCGCCAGCGGCTGCTCACGATTGCGGGCGTCGCGCAGGTGATCCCAATCGGCGGCGGCGTGAAGCAGATCCAGGTGCAGGCGATCCCCGAGCGCATGGCGATT
>JANNIY010000031.1:0-1838 GCA_031405455.1 Deltaproteobacteria bacterium
TTTCTTCGCGCCTTGCAGCAGCAGAAACGCCGGCTCGAGGTCAAGGTCGAGCGCGAGAAGAACGCGCTCGCGGCCTTGCCCGAGCTGGCCGTCAAGATCCTGGACTATGCCCGCGACCACGGCCGCGTGACGACGCGCGACATGGTCCGCGAAGCGGGCGCGAGCCCCAACACACTGAAGGCGACCTTCGGCAGCCTGGTCGAGAAGAATCTCCTCGTCCGACAGGGCGGCGGTCGCTCGACCTGGTACCGCCTGCCATGACGAGCAACGACCTTCTCTTCAATCAGGCCGACTGGTTTTCGGTCGACAAGTGTTCTGCCCGGAAGGCATCCTGACACTAGATAGGCGCCAGCTCAGGCGAGCTCGAGGCCTTTGAACTCGCCGCTGGCGCGCCACTCCCGCAGGATCTTGAAGAACGCCTCCGAACCGCCGCCGAAGAAGCCGTTCTGGGCGGCGCGCTCCGACAGCTTGCCTTCGTTGTTGTAGTAGCCCGGCGTGCACTGCTCGAGAAATTGCCGGCCGAAGCCTGCGAGGCGGAGAATCGTGTCGACCCACTCCGTCTCGGCGGCTTCGGAGACTTCGAGCGTGCGCAGGCCGCCGTCGAGAGCGTGCCGCACGAGGTAGGCGACGTGCTGGCTCTGCTCGTTCAGCATGTGCGGATAATTCACGGTGAAACCGCTCTGCTGGTTCCCCATGATGAAGCAGTTCGGAAAGCCACGGCTGTGCATGCCGTGCAGCGTGCGCACGCCTTCAGCCCATTTCTGCGTCAGGCTCAGCCCGTCCCGCCCGAAGATCTCGTAGCCCGCCCGGCGCGTGTAATCCGTTCCCACCTCGAAACCCGTGGCGTAGATCAGGCAGTCGATCGGATACTCCACGCCGCCCGCAACCACACCCTTCGGCGTCACCCTCTCGACCCCCCGCCCCTGCGTGTCGACCAGTGTGACATTCGGCCGATTGAAGGTCTCGAGATATCCGTCGTGAAAGCACGGACGCTTGCAGAACTGGCGATACCAGGGCTTGAGCGCCTCGGCGGTCGCCGAATCCGCCACGCTCGCATCCACGCGCGCACGGATCTGCTCCATCTTCTGGAAGTCCGCGAGCTCGAGCGTCTGCATCAGGCCTTCCGGCGAGAGGTTCGAGCCGGGCTGCTGGGCCATCACCAGGAGTTTGCGGATGATGTCGGTCCAGCCGTCGCTCACGAGATCTTCCGCCTGGAAGCCGCCCGACACGAGGATGTTGAAGTTGTCCATCCTTTGTTGGTGCCAGCCGGGCGCGAGCTGCCGGGCCCAGTCGGGGTCGGTGGGGCGATTGCCGCGCACGTCGATCGAGGACGGGGTGCGCTGGAACACGAAGAGCTGCTCGGCAGCCGCGCCCAGGTGCGGCACGCATTGCACGGCGGTGGCCCCCGTGCCGATGATGCCGACGCGCTTGCCGCGCAGGCCGCTCAGGTTGCCGTCGGAATCGCCGCCGGTGTAGGCGTAATCCCAGCGGCTGGTGTGGAACGCGTGCCCCTCGAACGACTCGATGCCGGAGATGCCCGGAAGCTTCGGCCGATTGAGCGGCCCGGTGGGCATGCACACGAAGCGCGCGCGGATCTGGTCGCCGCGGTTCGTCGTGAGGATCCAGCGCGCGGCGCCCTCGTCCCAACGCATCTGCGTCACTTCCGTCTGGAAGCAGGCGTTGCGGTAGAGATCGAACTTGCGACCGATGGCGCGGCTGTGCGCCAGGATCTCGGGCGCGCGGGCGTACTTCTCGCTCGGGACGTAGCCGAGTTCCTCGAGCAGCGGCAAATAAATGTATGACTCGACATCGCACATCGCGCCCGGGTAGCGGTTCCA
>JANNIY010000032.1:0-19561 GCA_031405455.1 Deltaproteobacteria bacterium
CGTCGAGAAGGAATATCTCGAAGGGAGCGATGGCGACATGTTCCGGGGTGAGAAGCGCAAGAACGCCTTCGGCGTGCAGGTGGACGCGCCCTTCGACGCGCGCGGCATCATGCTGCTCTCCTACCGCTACAAGGCGACGGACATGCCGCGCGACCAGGCGAAGAACGACGACACCTGGGTCTACGTTCCGACACTTCGCCGCGTACGTCGGATCTCGACCGCGCAGCGCACGGACGCCGTCTCCGGCACCGACTTCACCTTCGACGATCTCGGCAGCTTCGCCGGGATCGTCCCGCAGTACGAGTGGGAGTGCCTCGGCGAGAAGAAGATGATCGCGCCCGTGAATACGAAGGTGAAGGCCTACCCGTACGAGAAGGAGCACAACTTCGGGCCGTACGGTCTTTCGTATGCCGACGACCGCTGGGAGCTGCGCGACACCTGGATCGTGCGCATGAAGCCCAAGAATCCGGACCATCCCTACCATCACAAGGACATCTACCTCGACAAGGTGACGCTCAAGCCGCTCTATTCCTTCGCATACGACCAGAAGGAAGAGCTGTGGAAGATCATCTGGCACAACAAGCGCTGGAGCGAAGACCACGGCCTGACCGGCGACTGGTACAAGGGCTGGCCCGGCGTCGAGAGCCCGCGCGATCTTCGCGTCGTGAGCGACACGATCGTGAACGTGCAGACCGGCACCGGCAACCGGATCGAGTTCTGGGATTCCGACGGCATGCCCCTCGAGAGCAAGGGCAAGATTCGCCGCTTCATCGACGTCGGTCGCCTCACGAAGGGCCGCTAGCGCAA
The DNA here is from genome assembly GCA_031405455.1 of Deltaproteobacteria bacterium. Classification (GTDB taxonomy): domain Bacteria; phylum Myxococcota_A; class UBA9160; order UBA9160; family SMWR01; genus DATBRV01. Next base: position 808 of record JANNIY010000032.1, read on the forward strand.
GCGCGCAGCGAGCCGAAGGCGAGCGGATTGCGGGTACCCGCAGGATGAGCGACGCGATCTCGCGCATGCGGATCGAGGTGCCGGAGGAGGTGCTCGATGACCTCCGCCGGCGCCTCGCCGCGGCGCGCTTTCCCGATCAGATCCCCGGCTCGGGCTGGGATTACGGCACCGACGGCGCCTATCTGCGCGAGCTGTGCGGCTACTGGCGCGACAAGTTCGACTGGCGCGCGCAGGAAGCGCTGCTCAACCGCTTCGAGCACTACCACACGAACATCGACGGGCAGAAGCTGCACTTCGTGCACGCGCGCTCACAGGTGCCGGGTGCGCTGCCGCTCGTGATCACGCACGGCTGGCCCGGTTCGATCTTCGAGTTCAGCAAGATCATCGGGCCACTCGTCGATCCGGTCGCGCACGGCGGCAAGGCAGAGGATGCCTTCCACGTGGTTTGTCCGTCGATCCCCGGCTATGGCTTTTCCGGGCCCACGAGCGAGCCCGGTTGGGACGTGCGACGCGTCGCCGAGACGTTCGCGAAGTTGATGGCGCGGCTCGGCTACACGAAGTACGGCGCCCAGGGCGGCGATTGGGGCGCCATCATCACCACCCATCTCGCGCTCGTCGATCCCGCGCACGTCGCGGGCATCCATCTCAACATGGTCGTGGCCGGGCCGCCGCCGGGTGCCGCGAATCCGATGGAGGGCGTCACGCCCGAGGAGATGCAGGGCCTCGCCGCGATGGGCGAGTTCGTGAAGGACGGCACGGGCTACCAGCAGATCCAGGGAACCCGGCCGCAGACGCTCGGCTATGGGCTCAACGATTCTCCGACCGGACTCGCCGCCTGGATCGTCGAGAAGTTCCGGAGCTGGAGCGATTGCGGCGGCGACGTCGAACGCCGCTTCAGCAAGGACGAGCTGCTCACGAACATCATGATCTACTGGGCCACGCAGACGATCAACTCTTCCGTGCGTCTGTATTGCGAGACGATGCGCAGCGGCCGCTTCGGGGTATCCGCCGAGCGCGTGATGACGCCGACGGGTTGTTCGATCTTCCCGAAGGAGCTCTACCGCCCGCCGCGCCGCTGGGCCGAGGCGCACTTCAACGTCGTGCAGTGGACGACGCACGTCTCGGGCGGCCACTTCGCCGCGCTCGAGGAGCCGGCGGCGCTCGTCGAGGACGTGCGCAGCCTCTTCCGGAAGCTCCGCTAGCGGAGCGCGCCGGCGGTGGAAGCGCTCACGCCGCGCCAGAGTCAAAGCTCGCTCCAGCTGCTGCGCACCGCACTGCTCTTCCTTCCACTTCTCATGGGGTGCCCCAGCGGGAGCGTGATGCCGACGGATGCCTTCTCCGAGGCGCGCGAGCGCATGGTCCGGGATCAGATCGCCGCCCGCGGCATCGAGGATCTGCGCGTGCTCGCGGCCATGGCTCGCGTGCCGCGCCACGAGCTCGTGCCCGCCGAGCAGCGCGATCACGCCTACGAAGATCGTCCGCTTCCGATCGGCTTCGACCAGACGATCTCGCAGCCCTACGTGGTGGCCTACATGACGCAGCAGCTGCAGCTGCGAGGCGACGAGCGCGTGCTCGAGATCGGGACCGGCTCGGGCTATCAAGCCGCGGTGCTCGGCGAGCTCGCGCGCGAGGTCTACTCGATCGAGATCGTGAGCGAGCTCGGCGAGCGGGCGAAGACCGATCTCGCCCGCCTCGGCCATGCGAACGTGCACGTGCGCGTGGGCGACGGCTACCGCGGCTGGCCCGAACATGCGCCCTTCGACGCGATCATCGTGACGGCGGCGCCGGGGCACGTGCCGCAGCCGCTCGTCGACCAGCTCGCGGTGGGCGGCCGCCTGATCCTGCCGGTGGGCGATTTCGAGCAATCGCTGCTGCGCATCGAGCGCCGCGCGGACGGCCTGCACCAGGAGACGCTGATCGGTGTGCGCTTCGTGCCCATGCGGGGCGAGGCAGAGACGCCGGAATGAGGGGTGGCTGATGCGCAAGGTGGCGGTGGTGACGGGCGCGAGCCGAGGCATCGGTCGGCAGCTCGCGGCGGATCTGGCGAAACACGGCTTCGACGTCGCCTGCATCGCGCGCACATCGCGGGATCAACCCGCGAAGCTGCCGGGCAGCGTCGAAGCCACGGCCGATCTCGTGCGGCAAGCCGGCCGCGAGGCGCTCGCCGTTTCCCTCGATGTGCGCGACGAGGACGCGATCGCCGCCTTCGCGCAGCAGTTGTTCGATAGCTGGGGCCGCTGCGACCTGCTCGTGAACAACGCCGCCGTCGCGCCACCGCTGCGAGCGCTCGACGATACGACCCGGCGATGGCGCCTCGCCGTCGACGTCAACCTGAACGGACCGTTCTACTTCATGTATCACGTGGGCCGGCGCATGCGCGAGCAGGGCTTTGGCCACGTCGTCAACATGTCGTCGCTGGCGGCCGCCTATCCGACTTTCGGCCGCGCGAGCTACACCGCGACGAAGCTCGCGCTCGAGGGGTTGACGCAGGCGCTCGGCTCCGATCTCGCGGGTCGCGTCGCCGTGAACTGTCTTCGCATCGATGTTCCGGTCTGGAGCGAAGGCTACGACACGACGCTCGCCGGTGCCGACAAGCCCGAGTTCGAAGACCCGGTGATCATCAGCGACGCCGTGCTGTGGCTCGCCGCGCAGCCGATCTCGCACACGGCGAAGATCCACAGCGTGACGGAGCTGCGCTCGCAGGGGATCGTCCGGCCGCGAACGCGCATGTGATATCGTCGCGGCACCGCGCTCGAGGAGACGATCATGAAACGCTGGCTGCGCGCACTCTTCGCAGGCCGTCCGACGTGGATGAACGTGCTGATGGTCTTCTGCGGCTACATGGCGTTCATCTACGTGCCGTGGGATTTCCTGATCAAGCCCACCGCGGGCGATGAAGAAGTCTGGTTCGGGCTGCGCTTCTACGGCGTCTGGGCAAAGCTCAGCGAGCCGCTGCACTGGGCGATCTACGCGGCCGGCTGGTACGGCTTCCGGAACATGAAGGGCTGGATGTGGCCGTGGGCCGCCGTCTACGCGGCGCAAGTCGCCCTCAGCGCCTTGATCTGGAACTTCGTCTACGTGGGAGGCTTCGGCGGCGTGGTGCTCGGCCTGGTTTCGCTCGTGCCGTTTGCGGTGCTGACTTATGCGCTCTGGCAGGCGGACGCGCTGTTTGGCGCCGAACGCGCGTCGCTGCGCGATCGCTACGGCGAATGGGCCCTGGTGACAGGCGCATCCGCGGGGATCGGCGCGGAGTTTGCGCGCGCGCTCGCTCGCGACGGTCTCTCCGTCGTACTGACGGCGCGTCGCGACAGCAAACTGCGCGAGCTCGCCGCGGAGATCGAGAAGACCTATCACGTCGCCACCCGCGTCGTCGCGGCCGACCTCGCCGATCCGTCCGGGCCCGGCCGGGTGGCCGACGCGGTGGCGGATCTCGAGATCGCGGTGCTCGTCAACAACGCCGGCTTCGGCGCCTCGGGCCGCTTCGAGAAACTCGATCCCGAGCGCCTGCGTCAGATGGTGCAGCTCAACTGTCTGGCGCCGGTATTGCTCACGCACCGGCTGCTGCCGGGTATGCGCACCCGCGAGCGCGGCGCGATCGTGATCACGGGCTCGGTCGCGGGCCGACAGGGGTTGCCTCTGCACGGTGTCTACAGCGCGACGAAGGCCTTCGATCTGTTGTTCGGCGAATCGCTGGCGGTGGAACTCGAAGACCAGGGCATCGACGTGCTCGTGCTCGAGCCGGGCTCGACGGAGACCGAGTTCCAGCAGGTGGCGAACGAGACGCCGCATCCGGGCGAATCGGCGGCCGAAGTGGTCGCCGTCGCGCTGGCTGCGCTCGGCCGACACCACAGCGTGATTTCCGGCTGGTCGAACTGGCTGCGCGCAAACGCCGCCGGCCGGCTCGCCCCCCGGCGTCTCGTCACGAGCGTCGCCGAAGAGCTGATGGCTGCCCAGACACCGGAGCACCTCCTCTGAGCCCCCCGGCGCGAAAGAGCAAAGCCAGGGGCAGGGCCGCAAGGCGGCCGCGCAGCGAGGCGCAGCCGAGCGGAGTCCAGCAAGGCCTGCGGCCGCGCAGCGAGCCGCAACCGAGCGGAGGCCAGCAAAACTGGCTCGTGAAGTCGGATCCGCAAACCTACGGCTGGGAGAATCTCGTCGCAGATGGCGGCACGCGCTGGGATGGCGTGCGCAACGCCGAGGCGCGCAACTCGCTCGGCGCGATGCGCGCGGGAGAGTTTGCGCTCTTCTACCACTCGGGCGCCGACAAGGCGGTCGTGGGCATCGCGCAGGTGAAGACGGCCGCCTATTCGGAGCCCGGGGCCGAAGATCCGCGCTGGCTCGCGGTGGATCTCGCGCCTCGCGCCGCGCTCGCGCGGCCGGTTTCGCTCACGGAGATCAAGGCCGAGCGCTCGCTCGCCCGGACCAAGCTCGTCACGCACTCGCGGCTCTCCGTCATGCCGATCGAGGCGGCCGCCTTCGAGCGCATCTTGCAGCTCTCGCGGACACAGCCGAAGCGATGACACCGGAGGAGCTGGCGCGCGCCGGCGAGGACGTGCCGCTGCTCGAAGGCATGCGCACGACGCGCGCGATCCGGCGCTTGCGCCCCGATCCGGTGCCGCGCGAGCTGATCCGCAAGATCTGCGAGGCCGGCACCTTCGCTCCCTCCGGCGGCAATCGACAACCGTGGCTCTTCATCGCGGTGACGGAGCCCGAGCGGCGCGCCTTCGTGGCCGAGCGCTATCTGCGCGCCTTCCGGGCCTACATCGCGCCGGCGCTGGCGGCGGCGAAGGCGCCCGGCTTCGAGCCCGCGAAGCGACGCAACATCGCTGCGGCGCTTCATCTCGCCGAGCATCTGCACGAAGCGCCTGTTCATCTGTTGGTGGCCGGCCGCACGCGCCGCGACGAGCCGCAGGTGCAGGCTCTCTTTCCGGCGATCCAGAACGTGTTGCTCGCGTGTCGCGCCGTCGGCCTCGGCGCATCGCTCACCACCGTGCACCGCGCCTACGGCGACGAGATCGACCGCTACCTCGGGCTCCCGAAAGAATCGCCGAGCTGCGCGCTGCTCCCGATCGGCTGGCCGCAGGGCCGCTACGGGCGGCCGCCCCGGCGCAGCGTCGACCGCTGCCTCTACTTCGAACGCTTCGAGGCGTAGGCTCGCGCGCGTTGACCCCGGTGCCGCGAGCCCTCCGCTTTCCTTCTCATTCCCCATCTCCGTCCCGCCGATGAGGGGGGCCGACGGACATGCGAGGAGGCTGGAAGCTTGAGTCTGGTGTCACTGCTCGGCTTCGGGTCGTTCGTCGCGGTGAGCTTCATCGTGGGGCTGCGTCTCCTGCTTCTCGCACGGCGAACGCGCGAGGTTCCCGAGCTGGCGATCGGCGTCGCGCTCTTTGGCGGGGGACTCGGTTATTGCTTCTACATCCTCGCCTTCGTCACCAAGCTGTTGCCGGAGGACATGCGTTTCACCGGCTACCTCGCCGCCATCACGTGTCTCGACGTCGGTCTCAGCTTTCATCTGCTCGGTGTGTGGCGTGTGTTCCGCCCGGGTGCGCGCTGGGCGGCAGGCGGTTTCTCCTGCGGCGTGGCCGCGCTCATCTCCCATCTTTTTGTGGCGGTCCTCAGCTACGATCCCAGCGGCGCGCGCGGGTTCTTCGCCTTCTGGCTCTTCAACGGGGTCGCCGCGGCCGGCTACACCTGGAGCGCCTACGAGTGCTTCCGCTATCACGCCCTACTGCGCAAGCGCGCGCGCCTCGGTCTCGCCGAGCCGGAGATGGTCCATCGATTGTTGCTCTGGGCCTGCGCGGGTAGCGCCGCCCTGTTGTTGATCGGGCTCGGCATCTTCAATCGCCTCACGGTCGAGCACGGCGTCGATCCGCGGGTGATGGTCGCCCAGTCCCTGCTCGGCCTCGTCTCGGCCGTGTCGATCTGGCTCGCGTTCTTTCCTCCGGCCGCCTATCTGCGGCTCGTGACGAGCCACAAGGCGCCGGCGTGAGCGCGACGTCGCTGTTCGATTGCGTTTGCGAGGCGCTCGAGCGAGCGACGAGCCTCGACCGGCTCAGCGCCCGCGGCACCATCCGTTTGGCGCTGAAGGCTACCGGCCTCGAATCCGCAACGTTGACGCCCAGTCAGCTCGCCGTCGTGATCGCGCGCGTACTGCCCGACGAGCTTCGCGCGCGGGGAGTCGCGGACGTGCCCGGAGTCTGTGCGGCGCTCGAGAAATCGATGGGCGAGGCGCCGGCCGCCGCGGCCCCTGCCGGCCCGTCCCCCGAGGACATGTTCCGGCGCCTGCGCCAGGCCTGAAGCCCGCCCCCCGTGAACGCTTCCGGCCGCTGAATCAGCGCAGATACGAATTGGCGAGCGCGTCGGCGTATTCGTTCCAGCGCGAGCCGTCGTGGGCGCGGATCCACTTCAGCTGCACGCGCGGGTGGGCGTTCTTCAGCGCCCATAGCTGCTTCACCAGCTCGAGATTCGCGATCGGGCCGCTCTTGCGGCGCCAGCCGCGCTGCTCCCAGGCCTTCGCCCATTCATTGAGCGTCTTCACACACAATTCGCTGTCGGAGTGGATCGTGAGTTCGGCGTCCGCGGGCAGCATCTCGAAGGCCGCGATCAGCGCGCGCAGCTCCATGCGATTGTTGGTGGTGGCGGGGTCGTGGCCGTGCAGCTCCTTGACGACACGATCGTCCTCGACCCACACGACCCCCCAGCCGCCGGGCCCCGGATTTCCCTCGCACGAGCCATCGGTGAAGACGCCCGCCTTGGGGCCGGCGCTGTAGCGCGCGAGCACTTCTTCGGTCGTGAGCAGCTCGCGATCCCAGGAGCGCGCCACGGCTAGGCGCCGACCCGGAAGTGCACGACGTCGCCGTCGCACACGCGGTATTCCTTGCCCTCGAGGCGCATCTTGCCCGCGGCGCGCGCGCCCGTTTCGCCGCCGGCCGCGATGTAATCTTCGAAGGCGATCACTTCGGCGCGGATGAACGTGCGCTCGAAATCGCTGTGGATCACGCCGGCCGCCTGCGGTGCGAATGCGCCGCGCCGCAGCGTCCAGGCTCGCACCTCTTTCGGGCCCGCCGTGAGAAAGGTGATCAGCCCCAGCAGCTCGTAGGCGGCGCGAACCAGGCGCTCGAGGCCGGGCGCTTCGAGTCCGAGGTCTGCAAGAAAGGGCGCGCGATCCCCGGGAGCCAGGTCGGCGAGCTCCGCCTCCACTTTGGCGCACAGACGGATCACGCCCGCGCCCGTCTCCTTCGCGTGTTGCTCTAGCGCGCGCGTCTGCTCGTTTCCGGTGACCAGCGCGTCCTCGCCGACGTTCGCGACGTAGAGGACGGGCTTGGCGGTGAGCAGATGCAGATCGCGAAACGTCACGGCCTGCGCCTCGGACACGCGGAACGTGCGAGCGGGCTGGCCGGAGGAGACGTGCTCGAACAGGCCGCCCAGTAGTTCTGCCTCTGCGACGGCCTCCTTGGCGCCCGTGCGCGCGGCGCGGCGCGCGCGATCCACGCGTCGTTCGAGGGTGTCGATGTCGGCGAGCCCGAGCTCGGTGGCGATCGTCGCCACGTCGGCGAGCGGATCGAGGTGCCCCGCGACGTGGATGACGTCCGCGTCCTCGAAGCAGCGCACGACCTGAAGCACGGCGTCCGTCTCGCGGATGTGGGCCAGGAACTGGTTCCCGAGGCCTTCGCCCTTCGAGGCCCCGGCGACGAGCCCGGCGATGTCGACGAATTCGACGATCGCCGGAATCACGCGCTCCGAATGCACGATGGCGTCGAGGGCCGCGAGCCGCGGGTCGGGCACGGGCACCACGCCGAGGTTCGGCTCGATCGTGCAGAAGGGGTAGTTCTCGGCGGGAATGCCCGCGGCGGTGAGCGCGTTGAAGAGCGTGCTCTTGCCGACGTTCGGGAGACCGACGATGCCACAGCGCAGGGACATGGGGCGCGAAATGTCGGGGATCTGGGGCGCCGCGTCAATCGGCGCTGGCGGCCCGGTAGCGGGCGAGGAACTCGCGCTGGAACTCGTCGTAGTGGCCGGCGACGATGGCGGCCCGCGCATCGCGCACGATCGTCTCGTAAAAGTGTACGTTGTGGATCGACGCCAGCACCGCCGAGAGCACCTCGTTCGCGGCGAACAGGTGGTGCAGATAGGCGCGCGAGAAGCCGCCGGCGCAGGCGGCGCAGGCGCACGAGGTGTCGATCGGATAGGCATCGCGGCGGTAGCGGCGGTTCGTGATGCGGATGCGCCCGCGCGCGGTGTAGACGGCGCCGCCGCGCGCGTGGCGCGTCGGGATCACGCAATCGAACATGTCGATGCCGAAGCCGATCGCCGCGAGGATGTCCTCGGGCAGGCCGACCCCCATCAGATAGCGCGGCCGATCTTCGGGCAGCAGCGGCGCCGTGTCCTGGGTGATGCGGCACAGCAGCTCGTGCCCCTCGCCGACGGAGACGCCGCCGATCGCGTTGCCCGGAAGGTCGAGCGCCGCGATCGCCTTCGCGCACTCGCGGCGCAGCTCGGGATAGACGCTTCCCTGCACGATTCCGAACAGCGCCTGTTTCTCTTCGTGTCCGGCATGCGCCGTGAGACAGCGCTCGAGCCATGCGAGCGTGCGGCGCACGCCGGTGCGTGCGAGCGCCTCGTCGGCCGGATACGGCGTGCATTCGTCGAACGCCATCATGATGTCGGCGCCGAGCGCGTGCTGGATCTCGGTCGCGCGCTCGGGCGTGAGATCCATCTCCGTGCCGTCGAGTTCGTTCTTGAAGCGCACGCCGCGGTCCGTGATCTCCTTCTTGGGAAGCGAGAAGACCTGGAAGCCGCCGCTATCGGTGAGGATCGGACCGTCCCAACGCATGAAGGCGTGCAGCCCGCCGAGCTTTTGGACGAGGGCTTCACCGGGGCGCTGGGCCAGGTGATACGTGTTGGCGAGCACGATCTCGGCGCCGGCGGCGCGCACCTGATCGGGCGTCAGCGCCTTGAGAGCCCCGTGCGTGCCGACGGGCATGAAAGCCGGAGTCGCGAAGCCGCCGTGCGGGGTCGTGAAATAGCCGGCGCGAGCGAGCCCGCTGCGGGCGTCGAGACGGAAGGGAAAAGCAGCGCGCGGCATGGGGGCGCCGCGGGGGGCGTGGGCGCCCCTAGCGATAGGTCCGGCGGTGGCCGGAGCTCACGCGCTTGCGAACGCGCCGGTGCTTGGCCTTGAGCTTCGCCCGATAGCGGGCCGTCTTGGTGCGATTTCGATGGCTGAGGGCCTTGGCCTTCTTCACGACGGTCTCCGGGGCGGGTTTGGCGAGGGCCGGAGCCTAGGAGATGGAGCGCGACACCGCCACGCCGAGCTTCCGGCTATTCTTGCCGACCGGGTTCTTCGACGGGGAGCGGCGATGAGCAGCGGCGCCAGCGAGCGAATGGCGGATTTCGACCTCACGCCCGAGCAGCGGCTCGTGCGGCGCAGCGTGCGGGATTTTGCCGAGCGCGAGATCCTGCCCTTCGTCGAGGAATACGAGCGCGCGGCCCGCTACCCCCTCGAGCTGATCGCGAAGCTCGTGCCGCTCGGCTACATGGCGCCGATGATCCCCGAGGCCTACGGCGGATCCTTCAGCGATACGACCACCTACGGGATCATTTGCGAAGAACTCGCGCGCGTGGATTGGGTCGTGGCATCGGTCGTGTCGGTCGCGAATTCGCTCGTTGCGAGTTCGATTTTGCGCTGGGGGAGCGAGGCGCAGAAGCAGCGCTGGCTACCGCCGATCGCGCGCGGCGAGACCCTGTGCTCGGCGTGCCTCACCGAGCCCGGCGGCGGCACCGACCTCGCGAACATGCGCACCACCGCCAGCGCCGTGCCTGGCGGCTTCCGCCTGAGCGGCAGCAAGGTCTTCATCTCGCACGCAGCGCACGCGGGCCTGTTCTTCGTGGTGGCGACGCTCGATCGCGCCAAGCAACACGAAGGCGTGACGGCGCTGCTCGTCGACCCCAAGAGCCCCGGCATCCGGATCAGCGCCTTTCCGATGCGCACGCTTCAGCGCGATCACCTGGCCGAGGTGCATTTCGAGAACGTCTTCGTGCCCGAGGACGGCCTGCTCGGCCGCGCGGGCGGCGGCTTCCCGGTGCTCGGGAGCGCCCTCGACATGGGCCGCTTCTCGGTCGCCGCGCGCTGCGTCGGGCAGGCGCAGCGCTGCCTGGATCTCTCGGTGGCCTACGCCACGCAACGCGAAGCCTTCGGCCAGAAAATCGGCGAGTTCCAGATGATCCAGCAGAAGATTGCCGACATGGTCTGCCGCACCGAAGGCGCGCGCGCGATCGTCTACCGGCTCGGACGCATGAAGGATGGCGGCGTGCAGCGCGCGAGCCTCGAAAGCTCGCTCGCCAAGTTGATGGCGAGCGAGGCGGCCACCCAGAACGCCCTCGACGCGATCCAGATCCACGGCGGTTACGGGCTTTCGGCCGAGTACGAAGTCGGGCGCCTGCTGCTGGAGGCGAAGGCGCTCGAGCTCGGCGAGGGCACGAGCGAGCTGCACCGCAAGCTGATCGCCGAGTTCGCGCTCGGGCTGCGCAAACAATGAGAGGGGCGCGATGACGAGCGATGCCAGGCGCCGCGAGCTGCTCGAGCTGATCCTCGCGGTCTCGTTCCGCCGCGGCAAGGTGACGCTTGCGAGCGGCAAGGAAAGCGATTTCTACCTCGATCTGCGTCAGACGCTGATGCGCCCGCGCGGCATCGCACTGGCCGGCGAGCTCGTGCTCGAAACGTTGCGCAACGGTCCGCCGGTGGATGCCGTCGGCGGCATGGCCGTGGGCGCGGTGCCTTTGGTAGCGGCCGTGTTGGCTGCTTCCGCGCAGCACGCGCCGGATTCGAAGCTGGTGGGCTTCTTCGTGCGCAAGGAGACGAAGGCGCACGGGCTCGGCCGCCGCATCGAAGGCGGCTTTGCCGCGGGCCAGAGCGTCGCGCTCGTCGAAGACACGGTCACCACCGGCGGCTCGACGCTCGACGCGCTCGCGGCCGTCGAGGCCGAAGGCGGCAAGGTCGCGCGCGTCGTGTGCCTCGTCGATCGCGGCGAAGGTGCGGCGGCAGCGTTTGCGGCGCGCGGCATTGCGCTCGAGTCCTTGTTCACGCGCGCCGACCTTCCCGTTTGACGGGGTCCGATCGCGGCGCACACCTGGGAGAGTCGTCATGCAACTGAATCTCGGATCGATCCTCCAGGCGAGTGCGGAAGCGCGGCCGGAGCATCCCGCCATCAAGCTCGGCGAGCAGGCGATCGCGTATCGCGAGCTCGATCGCGCCGCGCGCGGCGTTGCCGCTGCCTTGCGCGCACGCGGGCTCGCCGCTGGCGATCGCGTCGCCCTGCTGGTGCCGAACGTCCCGGAATTCACGATCGCGTACTTCGGCATCCTCTACGCCGGCTGCACGATCGTGCCGCTCAACGTCTTGTGCGCCGCGCCGGAGGTCAGCTATTTCCTCCAGGATTCCGAGGCGCGCCTGCTGATCGCCCATCCCTTGTTCGAGGCGCCGGCGCGCGCGGGGGCCGAGGCGGCCGGCGTTCCCGTGGTCTGGACCGGCAAGAGCGGCAGCGATGGGCTCGCCGAGCTCGCCGCCACGCCGCCGATTTCGGCGTTGCATCCGACGCTCTCGACCGACACCGCCGTGATCCTCTACACCTCGGGCACGACCGGCAAGCCCAAGGGCGCCGAACTCACGCACTCGAACCTGTTCATGAACTGCGCCGTCGTCGTGCCGAAGCTGGTGCCCGTGTGCGGGGATGATGTGGCCCTCGCGGCGCTCCCGCTCTTCCACTCCTTCGGGCAGACCTGTATCCAGAACACCTCGATCGCCGTCGGCGGAACCTTCACGTTGCTGCCGCGCTTCAGCCCCGACGAGGCGCTTGCGATCATGGAGCGCGATCGCGTGACGCTATTCGCTGGCGTTCCGACCATGTACTTCGCGCTGCTCCACCACGAGAGCAAGCGCAAGCACGATCTCTCCGCCCTCAAGTACTGCATGGCGGGCGGCTCGGCGATGCCGGTCGAAGTGATGCGCGCCTTCGAGGCGAAATTTCCGGTCAAGATCCTCGAAGGCTACGGCCTCTCCGAGACCTCGCCGGTCGCGAGCTTCAACATGCTCGATCGCTCGCGCACGCCGGGCTCCATCGGCTACCCCGTGTGGGGCGTCGAGATGTGCATCCTCGACGAGACGGACGCGCCCGTGAAGGATGGCGAGCCGGGGGAGATCTGCATCCGCGGCCACAACGTCATGAAGGGCTACTGGAAGCGCCCCGACGCCAACCAGGAAACCCTGCGCAGCGGCTGGTTTCACTCGGGCGACATCGGCGTGCGCGACGCCGACGGCTCCTACCGCATCGTCGACCGCAAGAAGGACATGATCATCCGCGGCGGCTTCAACGTCTACCCGCGCGAGATCGAAGAAGTCCTCTACGCCCACCCGAACATCCTGGAAGCCGCCGTGATCGGCGTCCCCCACGACAGCCACGGCGAAGAAATCAAGGCCGTGGTCGTACCCCGCCCCGAGAGCGGCCTCACCCGCGAAGCCGTCACCGCCTGGTGCAAGGAAAAACTCGCCGCCTACAAATATCCGCGTATCGTCGAGTTCTCGGAGGGCCTGCCCAAGGGCCCGACGGGGAAGATCCTGAAGCGCGAGCTGCGCTGAAGGGCGACAGCGTCCGGCGTTTCGCGCTCAGCGCCCGCTCGCCCGCTCGATCTCGCGCCAGCGAAACGGCGACGCCAGCTGCGCGAAGAAGCTGCGCGGGAAGGCGTCGAGTCCGTCGATCCCGATCTCGCCGACTTCGCGATCGCGTGGGTGGTAATACGTCCCGAACACCAGATCCCAGAAAATGAAGCTGTCGCCGAAGTTACGGTCGGCTTCGGCGCGCAAGCGGGAGTGGTGCCAGCGGTGGACGGGCGCTGCGCTGAAGACGTAGTTGAGCGGGCCGAGGCGCATGTCGATGTTCGCGTGCTGGAAGAGGCCGATCACGGCGTCGCTCAGCACCGATAGCACGAGCAGTTCCGGGCCCGCGCCGACGACGGCGAGCGGCAGCAAACCAAAGCAGGCGCGGAAGACGTGCTCGAGTGGGTGGGCGCGCGTGGCGTTCAGCCAGTAGAGGCGCTCGGCGCTGTGGTGTGTGGCGTGCAGTCGCCAGAGCCACGGCACTTCGTGTAGCCAGCGGTGCGGCCAGTAGGCGAAGAGCTCGACGAGCGCCCAGGCGAGCGGAAGCTGCGCGAGCAGCGGCCAGCTGTGGGGCCAGAGCGAGAGTCCCCAGCGCCGGGAGATTTCGCTCGCGATCCAGACGCCGGCGGCGGCGACGAGCGAGCGCATCACGGCGATCACCGCCGAGGTGCTGGCCAGATAGGCGGAGTCTGCGCGCAGATCGCCGCGCGCGCGATTCCATTCGGGTCGATAGGGCAGCGCTCGCTCGAGGGCGGCGACCCAGAGGATGCTCGCCAGAAAGAGTGGGGGGACGACGGCGGTCGGCTGCACGCCGATCCGCATGGCGAAGATCGCGGCGCCCAGCACCGCGGCGAGCGTGAACGGCATCAGCGTGAGCGAAGCGATGCGGCACAGTGCATGCGTCATCGACGTCCCCGGGGATCGCGCATCGATCCTAGCAGCTCTCGGGAGACAGATGCCTCGGATCGGGATCAAATATCTTCCAACGCCCGCGCAGGTGGGTGTAGAGTCGAGGAGCTCGTACACCGGAGAGGATGCACATGAGGCTCCGGGCACTCGCGATTCTCGCGACCAGCCTGCTTCCCGGTGCTCCGGCCTTCGCGGAGAGCGCGAGCTGGCTCGAGCGCGCGGAGCGGTCGCTCGCCCGTCGCGAATACCAGGCGAGCCACAACCATGTCGGCCTCCAGGCGCCGAACCGCGCGCACGCCCTGCGCACCTACTTCGACGCGTCGGGCATCCGGATCGAGGATCGGACGCAAAGCGCACTGCTGCTGGCGGTTTCGCTCGCGCGCGTCGGTCGGGGTGACGTGCTCGCGGTGCTGCCGCCCGGCGAAGTGGCGAGCGAGGGCGCGCGCATCGAGATCCGCCGCGCCGGCATCACCGAGTGGTATGAGAACTCGCCCGCCGGTCTCGAGCAGGGATTCACGTTCGCCGAGCGGCCGGCGGGCGCCGGTGCGCTCGTGCTCGAGCTCGCGTTGAACGGAGCGACCGCTTCGCCGAGTGGCGACGACCTGATCCTCGCGACGCAAGCCGGACGCAGCCTGCGCTACGGCAAGCTCGTCGCGAACGATGCGCGAGGCGCGAGGCTCGCTGCGCACTTGAACGTGGCTGCGTCCCAGCGCATCCGCATCGTCATCGACGACGAGGATGCGGTCTACCCGCTGGTGATCGATCCGATCTTTCAGTCGGGCTCCGCGCCGGACACCCAGTTCCACGGGGACCAGCAGTTTTCCGACGCCGGCAAGAGCGTCGCCGGCGCCGGCGACGTGAATGGCGACGGCTACGACGACGTGATCATCGGCGCCCCTCGCTACGACGCAGGGCAACCCTTGGAGGGTGTCGCATGGATCTTCCTGGGGAGCGCCGCGGGCATCGCGAGCGGGGGGGCCGCCGAGGCCGATGCCCAGCTCGAATCGAACAGGGCGAGCGCGCAGTTCGGCACCAGCGTGGCGGGTGCTGGCGACGTGAATGGCGACGGCTACAACGACGTGATCGTCAGTGCGCCGATCGGCGCGAACCCCGGATCCTATGTGTTCCACGGTGGCCCGTCTGGGATTCCGAGCGCCGCCGCCGCGGATGCGGCCACCACGCTCGCCGCGGGCGCGAGCGTCGCCGGCGCGGGTGACGTGAATGGCGACGGCTACGACGATGTGATCATTGGAACTCCCGGCGCCAACCTGGGACAGGCCAACGAAGGCGCAGCCTTGATATTCCTCGGCAGTTCCACGGGTATCGCCAACGCCGACTACACCGCGGCCGCAACTCTCATCGAGTCGAACCAGGTGGGCGCGCGGCTCGGCGCCAGCGTGGCCGGGGCCGGAGACATCAACGGCGACGGCTACGACGACGTGATCGTGGGATCGCCCCTCGGTAGCTGGAGCCAGGGCAGCGAAGGCCGCGCCGCCGTATTTCTCGGTAGCGCCTCCGGCGTCGCGAGCGGAACGCCCGCGACGGCCCACGCGCGGATTCGATCCCAGCAGGATGGCGCGCGACTCGGCTCGAGCGTGGCGGGCGCGGGTGACGTGAACGGTGACGGTTACGACGACGTGATCATCGGCGCCTACCAATATGACGGCGTGTATGTCGGCGAAGGCCTCGCGCTGATCTTCCTCGGCAGCGCGTCCGGTCTCACGGGTGGCTCACAAAACTCCGTCCCCGCAAACCCCGCCGCCGCGGCCACACGACTCACGTCGGATCTCCAGCTTTCGGAACTCGGCGTGAGCGTGGACGGCGCCGGAGACGTGAACAACGATGGCTTCGACGACGTGATCGTCGGAGCCTACGGATACGGATATCAATTCGGGCTTCAGGACCTGGAAACCGGCGCTGCGTATGTGTTCCTCGGCAGCGCTACTGGAGTCGCCAGCCAGCCGGTGACCTTTGCGGCCGCATCGCTTCAGGTGAACACGCTGTTCTCGCGCTTTGGCTACAGCGTCGCCGGCGCCGGCGACGTGAACGGCGACGGCCATGACGACGTGATCGTCGGAGCGTATGCCGACGGCACCGAAGGGACGGCGGCCGGCGCGGCCTTCGTCTACCTCGGAAACATTCGCTTCGGTCCGCCGGTGGTTCCGGGGCTCACTCCGGTAGGCCTCGTGATCTTGATCGCGCTGCTTGCCGCAATCCCGTTCTGGGCCCGGCGCCGAGAAGTATTTAACTAGCTGAATTTGCACTGTTTTAACGTTGAGTACCCGTGAGGTGGACAGCTCTAGGCCGATCAGCTAACTAACGTTCGTTAGTCGATCGAGAGGCCGATGCTCGCCACCGCCCCCCTCTACGCGCCGCTGCCCGCTCGCCATCGCCAGGGCGGAGAGCGCACCGCCGAGCGGATCCTCGACGCGGCGGAAGAACTCTTCGCCGAGCGCGGGTACAACGGCACCACGCTGCGCGATGTGGCGACACGCGTTGGCGTCAGGCCCCCGAGTCTTTATAACCACTTCGCCAGCAAGGACGCCCTCTACGCGGCGGTGCTCGAGCGCGGCATTGGACCGCTGATCGAGCTGCTCGCGCGCTCCGCGGCGGCGTCGGCCGCGGAAGCCTACGACCCGGGCGGTCTCGTCTCGGACGCCATGGCGATCCTTGCGCGGCGCCCCGGTCTACCGCGATTGGTGTTGCACGAGACGCTCGCAGGCGGCCAGCGGCTGACGCCGATCCTGCGCAGCTGGATCGGGCCGGCCTTTGCGCGCGCCAACGAGCTCGTCGCAGCGAGCCCCGCGGCGACGCGCTGGGATGCCGAGCAGATCCCCATGCTGGTGATCGCCATGTACAACGTGGTGGTCGGTTACTTCACGATCGCGTCGCTCTATCGGGATCTCAGCGGTACGCAGCTGACCGAGGACGCGGCGCTCGCGGTGCAGACGCGCTTCTTGCGCGAATTGGTTGGGCGGCTGTTCGGCCCCGGGACACATCCCGGCGCCACTCCAGGAGTCTGAAGATGGACATCGATATCGCGTATCTGGGTTCCGAGAACTGGGATGCTCGCATGCCCGCGCGGCTGCGTTGGCTGCGCGAGAACGAGCCCGTCCGCTGGTCCGAGAAGGATGATCTCTTCCTCGTCACCAAGTTCGAAGACGTGGCCTTCGTTTCGAAGCACCAGGAACTCTTCACTTCGGAGTTCGGCGTCCGTCCGTGTAACCCGGCCAAGATCGGGTTGATCGACGAAGGCGAGCCGCGCCACACGCAGCTTCGCAACCTGATCAACCGCGGCTTCACGCCGCGCATGGTCCGGAAGCTCGAGACCGTCTTCCATGCCATCACCACCGAAGCCATCGACGCCGTCGCGTCGCGCGGCGAGTGCGATTTCGTGAAGTCGATCGCGGTGCCGCTCCCGCTCAAGCTGATCGCCGAGATGATCGGCATCCAGCGCGATGATTTCGATCGCTTCCATCATTGGTCCGACGACATGATCGCGGGCGACAGCACGAGCGATTCGGCAGTGCTCGGACGCGCCGGACTCGCCTTCATGCAGTACTCGACCTACATCACCAAGATCATCGAGGACCGCCGCGTGCAGCCGCGCGACGATCTGGTCAGCATCCTGACCGGCGCGAAGGACGAAGGCATCCTACGCCGCTTCGACGTGAAGAAGCTTTACGACGCCGACGACGATCACCTCTCGCTCGCCAACGACGAGCTGATCATGCTGTGCGTGATCCTGCTGGTCGCCGGCAACGAGACGACGCGCAACGGCCTCTCGGGCGGCATGCAGCTGCTGATCGAGAACCCGGGCGAGCGTCAGAAACTGCTCGACGATCCGACGTTGATCCCGGCGGCAATAGAAGAGATGGTGCGGATGGTTTCACCGGTGCACGCCTTCTCGCGCACGGCGACGAGCGACATCGAGTTGCGCGGCAAGCAGATCCGCAAGGGCCAGCGCGTGCTGCTGCTCTATCCCTCCGCCAACCGCGACGCCGACGTCTTCGACGCTCCCGACAGCTTCCGGGTCGAGCGCAACCCGACGCATCTCGGCTTCGGTCTCGGCAAGCACTTCTGTCTCGGCGCCAACCTCGCGCGCATGGAGATGCGCGTGGCCTTCGAGCAGCTGCTGCGGCGACTTCCCGACATGCACTACTCGGCGGGAGGCCCGGTGCTCCAGCCCGCGGCGCTCGTGCGCACCTGCGTCGAGATGAAGGTGCGCTTTTCGCCGGAGAAGCGGCCCGCGGAAGCCGCGTAGCGGCAGGCCCCGCACGACGGCCGGCAGCAGCTCAAGCGGCTGCTGAAGCCGGCCGATGACGCGTGCGAGAGGTCTCGCCATTGGATCCCGCGCGTTCGCTTGCCGCTCTGGGTGGCCTCGCCTTCGTACTCGCGAGCCTCGTGCTCGGAATCCGTCTGCTGGCGCTCGGCGCGCGCACGCGGCGCCTGCCCGAAGTCTGCATCGGACTCGCACTGCTGTTGATGGGCGGCCTCGGCTACCCGCTGATCATGGCGGCGCGAATGGCCGTTCGCTTCTCCGATCCCGCGCGCATCGGTGTGATGGCGTTCGCCATCCTATTGATGGCCGTGGGAACGTTCGCGGTCGGCGTATTCAACTGGCGGGTTTTCCGTCCGGGCGAGGGTTGGGCGCGTGCGCTCGCGATTGCCACGGGGTTCTCGCTGGTCCTGTGTATCGGGCTCCAGCTCGCGGGCCCGGGCTTGCGAGCCGCAGCCGTGGACAACCAGGGTCTCGGTTTCCGGCTCTTTCTGCTGCACTCGGGGTGGTTGACGGCCTGGGGCGCCTACGAATCGCTGCGCGCCTGGTCCCGGCTGCGGCTGCGCCTGCGAATCGGCCTCGCCGATCCTGTCGTCTGCGAGCGCGTGCTCTTGTGGGGAATCGCGTCGGTCGCGTCGGCGACCGTGAGCGTGACGAGCACGATCGCGGGCTTCCTCGGCATCAACTTCGCTGCCACGGCGTTCGGCGCTGCGGTGACGGCGCCGCTGGGTTTGATTGCGGCCGGATCGATGTGGCTGGCGTTCGTGCCGCCGGCCGGTTACTTGCGACGCGTGCGCGCGCGGGCGCTGCCCGTCGCGGCCGAGAGTGGAGCGTAAGCAGATGATGGGCTCGCCGGCATTCACGTGGACCTGCGCCGAGATCGAACGCGTCACCACGCTCTCCGAGCTGGTCGCGCGCGG
>JANNIY010000033.1:0-58347 GCA_031405455.1 Deltaproteobacteria bacterium
CGTCCTTACCAAGGACGTGCTCTACCAACTGAGCTACGTGGGCCGAACGCACGAAAGCAAGTGGAGCGGGAAACGGGATTCGAACCCGCGACCCCGAGCTTGGAAGGCTCGTGCTCTAGCCAGCTGAGCTATTCCCGCCCGTGCGATACCGTCCCCTACCACCGCTTGAAGCTGTCGCCTGATCGTTCCCACTCAATGCTTCGCTACTGACCGACCGCCTTCGCTGCACCCTCGCCGCAATCAGCGCGGCTCGTGGTGGAGAGGGGAGGATTCGAACCTCCGAAGGCATAGCCAGCAGATTTACAGTCTGCCCCGTTTGGCCACTTCGGTACCTCTCCGTGCAGCTCCCACGTACACAAAAAAAAGTGTGAAACGAGCCTTCCCCCCGGCGTCGCACAACCACACTTTGCAGTTGCACTCACGTCGGGAAGTCGAATCGTTCCCGAGCACGCATTTTCGAGCGGGCCCGCCTCGTCCGGACCCCGCCAGTCGTTTCGATACGCCTTCCCGATGCGCCACTCGGGTGAGCCGTCTGCCGCTCCGCGCTGGAGCTGGCGATGGGACTCGAACCCGCAACCTGCTGATTACAAATCAGCTGCTCTACCAATTGAGCTACGCCAGCCGGGAGATGATCGACGGCGGACTATAGGGCCCCCGAAACGCCTCAGCAACGCAGCGACTTAGACCCCTGCCGGCTCAGGGCGATTTCGCCGGTTCCGAGCCGATTTTCCCCTCGGGGATCGAACGCCGCGCCAGCTCAAATAGCACGATGGCGGCCGCCGTGGCGACATTCAAAGACTCGATTCGGCCAGCGAGCGGAATCCGGACCCGGTGATCCACCAGCGAACGGACGCCCGGACGCAGGCCGCGACCCTCGGCGCCCAACAACACGATCCGCTCACCGCGCAGCAGCCGATCGGGCAGCTCGAAGAGCGACTCGGACGCTTCCGCCTCCGCGCCAAAGACCCAGAAACCCCTTTCCTTCAACTGCTCGAGCGCGCGCCCGAGATTCGGCACGCGCGCGGTCGGAAGCCATTCGATGGCTCCGGCGCTGGCGCGCGAAACCGCAGGGGAAAGCGGCGGGCTGTGGCGGTCGGTGAGCAACAGGCCGCTCGCTCCCGCGGCCTCGGCCACGCGCGCGATGGCCCCGAGATTCTGGGGATCCTCGACCTGGTCGAGGGCCACCAGGGTCCGTGGCGCCACGCCGGCGGCGCAGAGCGCCTCGAGATCCAACACCGGAATCGGGCCCGCTTCGAGGCTCACACCCTGATGGTTCACCCCCTCGCCGAGCCGCGCCGCGAGCTCCGCAGCGCTCGTCTCTTCGACCGGGACACCAGCCGCGCGCGCCGCCTCTAGCAGCGGAAGGATTTCCGGCCGCCCCTGCCCTTCGCGCACGCGCAGACGCAGCAGGCGCCGGCGCCGCGCCCGCAACGCTTCGAGCACCGGATGAATGCCGTAGAGGAAATCCAGGCCGGCGCGCGGATCCCGGGCGACGCCCGGGCCGCGTTCACGCGCGCCGCGCGCCAAGGGCGACTTCGATTTCACGCACGAGCTGACGCGCCGCGGCCGCCGGATCTGGCGCGCGCACGACGGGGCGCCCCACCACGATCAGATCCGCGCCGGCCTCGATCGCCTCGCCGGCGCTCGCCGTGCGCCGCTGGTCATCGTCGACTGCGCCGGCTGCGCGTACGCCGGGCGTCACGATTCGCAGCGCCGTTCCCGCGTGCCGCCGCACGGCGGCGGCCTCGCGCGGCGACGCCACGACACCGTCGAGCCCAGCCGCGAGCACGAGATCCACCAGGCGCGTCACCTGCTCCTCGACGGAGTTCGCGTCGATGCCGAGTTCCTTTAGATCCGCGGGCGAGAGGCTCGTCAACACGGTCACGCCGATCAGCAGCGGCCGCGGAATTCCCGTCTCGGCGGCCGTCTGCTCGGCCGCCTCGCGCGCCGCGCGCAGCATCGCGACGCCGCCGCTGGCGTGCAGCGTGAGCATCCCGACACCATGTCGCGTTGCTGCCGCAACGGCTCCCGCGACGGTATTCGGAATGTCGTGGAGCTTCGCGTCGAAGAAGATGCGAGCCGAGCTTCCGGCCGCGGCGAGCGCTGCGGGGCCCACCGCCGTGAACAGCTCGGCGCCGATCTTGAGCCAACCCGGAACGCCCTCCAGACGCCGCACGAGATCCTCGGCGGCATCGAGCCGGGGAACGTCGAGGGCTACGGCCAGTCGATCGCGCGCATTCGCAAAGGGCTGCATGAAGCTAGAGACTAGCGCGCAGCGACTCGAGTCCTTCGAGAAATTCTTCGGGGTCGGCGATTCGGGGGTGGTTGAGCAGCTCGAATTCGAGATACGAGACCAGCTCCCCGAGGGCGAGCCGGACCTCGCGCTCGCGCTCCCCGGGGTAGCGGATGGCGCGCTCGATCAAGCGCTCGGGGTCGATGGCGCCACCGGCGCCCACGGCGAGATCGCCGAGCAGCTCCGGGTAGCGGCCCGCCGCTTCGCTCACCACCTTCGAGAGGCGTTCGCGCAGTTTTTCGCCGCCCTCGACGGCGACGATCGGCGCGCAGAGCTCCGAGATCAGCTTCACGTGCAGGCTGACACACTCGCGCACGGCGTCGGTATCCTGATTGCGGGATTCGGATTGGCGCAAGGCGGCGTCGCCTTCGTCGGCCCGCGTCGCCTTCACCGCGCCGAGCAGGCGCAACAGCTGAACGGTGCGTGCTCCCGATAGCGGCTCGACGCGCGCGCGTCGGCAGGTATCGGCGAAGTTGGCGCCCGCGGCGATGGCGGTGAAAACCGCCCGTTCGGTGCCGGAAAGATCGAAGCCCGCGACCGCCTCGAGCGTCACGCGCGGATCTTCGAGCCAGGCGAGGGACTTGAGCAGTTCGTCCCGCCGTCGCAGCCCCTCGGCGATCAGCTTGCGGGTGGGCAGCGAGAGCCGCACCACGTTGTCGGGCCGGACCTCGCCTTCCCAGAAGAGCACCTGCCCGGCGCCGTAGGAGAAGAGCGAACGCACGATCTCCTCGACCTGCGCCTTCACGCCAGCCCAGAGCTCGCGCGGCGAGAGGAAGCCCCGCTCGACGAGGATCCGGCCAAATTTCGCATTCGGTGAATAGGCAGACTTCGCCTCGCGAAACTGCTCCGGCGTGATGACGCCGACGCGCAACAGCACTTCGCCGAGGCGATCGACCTGCTGGTTCGAGGCCGCGAACACGACCTCACCGCGGTGGATGTAAATCGACTTCGCGTGATCGCGGTGCTCGAAGAACAGGAAACCCGACTTCGCAGACGCGTGCAGCAGGTGCAGCACGTCGGCGAGCGAGAAGGCGCGCACGTCCGAGTTGAGCACGAGATCGCGGTCCCAGGGCAGGGCCTCGGCCGCGGGGCCGCCCGTGCGCTCGAGCAGGATCGTGCGCGACCCGGTCGCGAGCACGCGCAGCGTCTCGTGCTCGCCGATCCCGAGCCAGCTGCGCTGTTCGCTGGTGAATTGGAGCTCGGTCCACGACTTGACCGTCACGTCCCGAGCCATTTTTCACCCCCCGAGCGGCAGCCGTCCTCACAGGCCGGCGTAGCCCGGGGTCTTTTCGACCTCCGAGACGCTCGGCTTGAGCCATCCCCGGCGCGCGCGGCGAGGCGCCACCTTCCCGGCGACAGCGCGCCTACACTCAAGCCCCGACCGGTTGCTTGCCGATGAGTTGCACACGTTTGGAGGGAATGCCGTGACGACCGACAACTATCACGACCGCCGCCGCCATCGCCGGATTACCGCCGCCATGCCCGTGCGCATCTCGACGATCGAACCCGAACGCGATCCGTGGACCGGACGCCCGTTCTTCCGCGCGTCGCAGGAAACCTGCGCCAATGTGTCGCGCGGCGGCGCCTACGTGATGACCGCCGAACCGCTGTCTCCCGGACGCCGCATCCTGCTCGAAATCACGTTGCCCAACGGGCAACCGATCGAAGCCATTGGCCGCATTGCCTGGTCGAAGCGGGTGCTGACGCCTCGCGAGCGCGACGTACAAGCCGGCATCGGCATCGAGTTTCTCGGCGGTGCAGCAGAGCATTTTTCCGCGCTGGAGAACTACATCGACAAGCTGGTCGACTCCGGCGCCGCCGAGGAAGTGGCGTTCACCTAACACAGGCCCGGGAAAGATACCAGCTTGAAGCGTCTGGGAGCTCGAGGGTATCTTCGGCAACGAGATGAAAGCACGCGGCACGTACAAGATCGCCAATCGCTCCCGCGGGTTCGATGACGGGCTGATCGACCCGCTCGGGCGCAGCGAGCGTCGCGTGCAGCGAATCATCGAATCCCTGCGCACGCAGATTCTCGAGGGCGGTGGGGGCTCCAACCTGCGCATCCGGCAGATCTTCCGCACGCCGCGCGAGATCTTCCGGCTCGAGATCGAGCTGCCGCAGCTCGGCTACCAACGCACGACGCTCCTCGACCGCGACGCGCTCGAAGAGTTGCTCGCGGAGGATGCCATCCGCGCCGTCGTCGGATCGTCGACCCTCGGCTCGTGACAGGCCCACAGAAGCGGGGAATGGTGCCCGGGGCAGGACTCGAACCTGCATGGCCATTGGCCAAGCGATTTTAAGTCGCTCGCGTCTACCGGTTTCGCCACCCGGGCCCTGATCTGCAGCAGTCTATACTCGAAGCGGCCCATTGGGGAGAGCAGCCCTTGTTCCACAATCACAAAGTCGTCGTGGTGATGCCGGCCTACAACGCCGCGCGCACCATCGAGCGCACCTACCGGGAGATCCCCCTCGATCTGGTCGACGAGGTGATCGTCACCGACGACGCCAGCCCCGACGAGACCGTGGAGGTTTCGCGCCGTCTCGGGTTGCACACGCTCGTCCACGAACGCAACCGCGGCTACGGCGGGAACCAGAAGACCTGCTACACCGAAGCGCTGCGACTCGGCGCCGACGTCGTCGTGATGCTGCATCCCGATTACCAGTACACGCCGAAGCTGATCCCTGCGATGATCTCGATGATCACCGACGGCCCCTTCCAGGTGGTGCTCGGCTCGCGCGTGCTCGGTGGCCGCGCGCTCGCGGGCGGCATGCCGCTCTACAAGTACATCGCGAACCGTGGGCTGACCGCGTTCCAGAATCTGCTGTGCGGCGCCAAGCTCTCCGAGTACCACACGGGCTACCGGGCGTTTTCGCGCCAGGTGCTCGAATCGCTGCCATTGCTCGAAAACTCGGACGATTTCGTTTTCGACAATCAGATGCTCGCGCAGATCCTGCTCGCCGGCTTCGATGTTGGCGAGGTGAGCTGCCCCGCCGCCTACTTCGAAGAAGCCTCGTCGATCAACTTCCGGCGTTCGCTGCGCTACGGGCTCGGCGTGGTGCAGGTCTCGTTGCAGGCGTTCTTGCAGCGCAAGGGACTCGCGAACGTGCGCATCTTCGATCCGGCGGGCCGCCGTCTGCTGCCTCAGCCTGCAGCGCAACTCTCGACGGGCGCGGAGCGCTGAACGCCGCGCGCCCGCTCGACCCGCTTCCGTGTTAGGGTACGCCCGAGACGACGGGCATGATTGGTGGATCGACACGGCGAAACTTGGCGGCGCATTGGAAGACCGCCGCATTCTTTGCATTCCTGTTTTGTGTGTATTCCGCCAATGGTCGGGAGAGCGGCGCTGGCGATACGGTGCCCGCGTTGCTGCTGCCCGTGGCGATCCTGCGAGGCGACGGCCTCAGTCTCGATCGCTTCGCCCGGCTCTGGCCAAACCGCCTGCCCTACTACGTCGCGCTGAAACACGGCGACATCGTCTCGAATTATCCCGTCGGCGTCGCGCTGCTCGCCGTTCCGCTGATCGCACCGCAGCTCGTGCTGCTCGACGTCCTGCGTCCGGGTTGGGAACTCCGGGCGCCGCTGCATTACGCCAAACTCATGGGCAAGAACGCCGCCGCGCTGCTCGCCGCCTTGACGGGCGTGGCGATGCTCGTGCTGTTGCGCCGGCTGACCCGCGAAGCCTTCGCGTGGCTCGCCGCCGCCATCGCGGCGCTCGGCTCGAATCTGTGGGCGGTGGCGAGCCAGAGCGCGTGGCAGCACGGCCCCGCAGCGCTCGCGCTCACGCTCGCGGCGCTTGGACTGCTCGCCCCAGGCGCCAGCCGAACGCGTCTGTGCCTGGCGGGTTTGGCGACGGCCGCGATCGTCGGCTTCCGACCGCAAGACGTCGTCATCAGCCTGACGATCTTCGCCTGGGTGGCCTGGCACTACCGCGCGCGAACCCTCTGGTTCCTTCCCTTCCCCCTGCTGCTGGGCGCCGCACTCGCGATCTCGAATCAATGGATGTTTGGAAACCCGGCCGGCGGCTACGCGGAGATGCTGGACATCCTGCCGTTTTCGCACGGCGTCGCGGGCTACTGGACGAGCGACGTGCTGGCCAGCGCCAGCGGAACGCTGCTCAGCCCGAGCCGGGGGCTGTTCGTCTTCAGCCCCTGGATCGCGATTGCGCTTCTGGCCCTTCCCGCGCTCCGTGAGCGACTGCGGCGCGAGCCCTTCGTTGGCGTGCTGCTGCTCGCGCTGCTTCCGTTCCTGCTCCAGCTTTCGCTGCAATCCGTCTGGTGGGCGGGACATTCCTTCGGCCCGCGCTACTGGACCGAGGTGATTCCGATCTTTGCCATCGTCCTCGCCCAGGCCCTCGAATGGTCCTGGCAGCGGAGTCGGCCGCTGTTCGCGCTCTTGTGTCTCGCCGGTCTGTTTTCGATCGGCGTTCAGGCCATCGGCGCATTCTGCTACCCCAGCACCTGGAGCACCCGCCCCGTGAACGTCGACGTCCAGCATCAGCGGCTCTGGGATTGGCGAGATACTGAGCTCAGCCGCTGTCTGCTGGAATGCGGCGACGAGGCCTCGTGAGCCTGCGACGACGCGCCGGCGCAGTTCGCCGGGCCCGCCGCGCGTGGCGGCGCCAACCCCTGCGCGCGTTCGCCGTCTGCCTGCTCGTCCTTGGCTGCGTGGCGGCGGCGCCCGTGGCGGGATACGCCGAGAGCGAGCGCGGGGCCGCGGCCCTGCACGAATCCGCGCGGCCCCTGCTGACAGTCCATCGTGTCAGCCAGTGGAAGCAGGGGATCGCGCTCGCCGGTTTCGCGCTTCTCGCCTGGGGCGCAGCCGTCCGAACGGCCCGCGAGCCGCGCTGGCGCCGGCGCCTGCGCGATGGGCTCCTGCTCGGGCTCGGACTCGCAGCGACACTCGGTTGGTGGAACTTCCTGGCCTTCAACCATCCGGGCTTTGGGCACCCCTCCGAGACGTATCACTATTACATCGGCTCCAAGTACTTCCCCGAGCTGGGCTACCAGCGCCTCTATCTGTGCACCGCTGTCGCCGACGTCGAGGCGGGCCTGCGCAGCCAGGTCGAGGGCCGCTATCTGCGCGACCTCGCAAGCAACGAGCTCACCACCACGGCCGGCGCGATCGCGCACCCGGAGAGCTGCACCGCGCACTTCTCGCCCGCGCGTTGGGCGGCGTTCCAGCGTGACATCGCCTGGTTTCGCAATCACGTCGTGCCACGGCGCTGGCAGACGCTGCAGGTCGATCACGGCTACAACGCGACACCGCTGTGGACGGCGCTCGGCGGCTGGCTCGCGAACCGCGTGCCAGCGACGGACACCGGCATCCTGGCACTGCGTCTGATCGATCCGCTGCTGCTGGCAGGCATGTGGGCGGCCGTCGCGCTCGCCTTCGGCTGGCGCACCGCATGCGTCGCCGCACTTTTTTGGGGCACGAACTACCCTGCTCAGTATGGCTGGACGGGAGGAGGCTTCCTGCGCCAGGGCTGGCTGGTTGCCAGCGTGATCGCGCTCTGCGCGCTGCGAAGGGGCCGACCCGCAACGGCCGGCGCCCTGCTCGCCCTCGCGATCGGGTTGCGGATCTTTCCCGTCTTCATCGCGGCCGCGTTCGGCGTGAAGGCGCTCGCGACGATGTTCCAGACGCGCCGCCTTGCGCTATCGCCGGATCACCGACGCCTGTTGGCGGGCGCCCTCGCGGCTGGGGGCGTGCTCTTCACGTTTTCGCTGCTGGCAGGCGGGGGTACGCAGGCCTGGGGGGAGTTCATCAGCGACAGCCGCGCGCACCTCGCGACACCGCTGCGCAACTACGTCGGTCTCGCCACGCTGGTCGCCTTCGATCCCGCGACACGTTCGGCGCGCACCGTCGAGCGCACGCAAGACGACCCCTACACCGCCTGGAAACTTGCCCGTCGCAACACCGCGAGCGAGCGGCGCTGGATCTTCCTCGCGTTGCTGGGAGGCTACCTGGCGCTGCTCGCACATCTGGCCGTGCGCGAAGAAGACTGGGTCGTCGGCGTGCTCGGCGTCGGCCTGATCACGCTCGCCGTCGAACTCACCTGCTACTACAGCGCGGGCCTGCTCGTCTTCGGCCTGCTCTGGCCACGCCGCCCGACGATCGGCGTTGCGCTGTGCGCCCTGTCGGCGGCGGGTTGGTGGATGGCAAGCGCCACCCGGGAAGCCGACGAGATCTTCACCGCCATCAGCCTCGCGAGCGTGCTCTTCATCGTAGGGGCGACGGCGCTGATGTGGCGACAGCGCGAAACGCGCGCACGAGCCGTGACCGCCGAGGCCAGCAAAACGGCGCCAGCATGACGCCTCAGTCGAAATCCCGGTACGCGCGAGTCGCGACCGAGGCGAGTCCAAGCCGCAAGCCCCGCGCGCAGCGAGCCGCAGGCGAGCGAAGAAAAATTGAATTGGAGGCGGCGCCCGGATTCGAACCGGGGATCAGGGTTTTGCAGACCCACGCCTTACCACTTGGCTACGCCGCCGCTGGAGGGGCGCCGGGACCGGCACCCACGCGAGATGCAGTGGGTACCTCGCGGCCCGGTCGGCGTCAATTTGGTCGCGCGGCCGGGGGCTTGCTGATAGCGTCGCCCGCGTGAAGTGGTGGCTGCTCTTCGCTGGCGGCGGGTTCGGCGCGATGCTGCGGTTTGCGCTGGCCACCGGGGTGGATCAGCGGCTCGGGCCCCCGTTTCCGTGGGGCACGTTCGTCGTGAACCTGAGCGGCTGCTTCGCGATCGGCCTGCTCGCGACGCTGGCCGACGAGGGCGGTTGGCTCTCACCTTCCGCGCGCCTCTTCTTGATTCCAGGCGTGCTCGGCGGCTTCACCACCTTTTCGACCTTCGGGCTAGAAAGCTGGCGCGCGATCGCCGACGGCGAGCCCGGCGTCGCCCTAGCCAATCTGGCCGCGAGCGTGATCGGCGGCCTGGCTGCGGTGGTGGTGGCCGGCGTCGTCGCGGGTCGCGCGCTCGTCTAGCTCCGGGTCCAACCGCAGCGGGAGGCGGCGGGGGGTGGGCGGAGGCGAAATCAAGCGGAGCCATCCCGACCCGGGCCCGCCTACTCAACGCCACCCAATCACTCCCAGCCACGCGATCACGAAAAGAGGAAGGCGAGCCATTCGCCTCCGCCCACCCCCCGCCGCCTCCCGCCGCTCGTTCGAGCAACATCGCATGCGACCCCGCTCACAGCGGCGGAAGCCTCACGGCTCGGCCCGCGATCCGCAGACACGCGCCTGCGTCATCCTCCTCGGCGGCGTCGAGCAGCTGCGCCTGCGCCGCATGCGTGAAGCGCGCGAGCAAGCCCGTCTCGACGACGTCGCGCTTCACGCGGCACAGCAGCGCACCGTCCCGCTCCGAGACGCGCAACGAATCGAGCGCGAGCGGCTCCTCGCTGCGATCCGAGAGCGCGACGACGCCGGTCGCCGGGTCGAAGGAGCGCACGAAGAAGCCGGCCTCCTCGACTTCGATCTGACCGCGAAAGCGACCGAGCTCCACGACGAACACCGCTTCCGTCGGCAGAAAGCGCACACCGCAATCGAATGCTGCGCGCAGCCGCGCGTTCGCGATCGGAAGGCCCTCGTGGGTCCAGCGGCCGTCGTGGTGCAGGACGAGCCCAAACGGGCGCAGCGGCGGCGGCCCCGGCGTACCGGGCGCCTGGGACACGGGTCCCTAGCCGGCCGGAAGCGGCTCGGACTCCGCCGAGCCGTCGGGCTTCAGGCGGAACACGCCGGCCAGGTCGTAGCGGTTCCAGAGCACGACGCGCTCGACCGAGCGGCCGTCTTCGCCGCGGTAGATCCACTTCTCATTCCAGCGCACGCCGTGCTCGAGCTGGGTGCGCGGATCATTCACGCTGCCTTCCTGATCCGTCGGCGCCCCGAGCCGCTTCCAGACGCTGCCACGGTCGAGCTTGCCGCGGTCGAGCGCTGCGCCGTCGCCGCTCATCGGTCGCACTCGCCGCCGACCATGTTGATGAAGTCGAAGGTCGGAATCAGATCGGCGAGCAGCGCACCCTTCAACATCTTGCGCATGGGCGGCAAGTTGATGAACGACGGCGGCCGGCAGCGGACCTTGACCGGAACCGCCGAGCCGTCGGAGACGACGTAGAAGCCGAGTTCGCCATTCGCGGATTCGATCGCATGGTAGGCCTCGCCGGCGGGCACGCGCGGCCCTTCCGTCACGGACTTGAACTGTTGGATCAGCTCTTCCATGCGGTTGAAGACGCGGCCCTTGGCGGGCCAGCGCACGCGCGGGTCGAGCGTATTCACGGGCCCGGGGCCGAGCTTCTCGAGCCGTGTCAGACACTGTTCCACGATACGCAGGCTCTGCTGCATTTCCTCGACGCAGACCAGATAGCGATCGTAGTTGTCGCCCACCTCGCCCACCGGGATGTCGAAGTCGAGCTGGTCGTACATCAGATACGGCGCCTGCTTGCGCAGATCGAGGCCGACGCCGGCCGAACGCAGGATCGGCCCCGTCACGGCCCAGCGCAGGCAATCTTCTCGCGAGATCACGCCCGTGTCCTTGAGGCGATCCACGAAGATCCGGTTCGAGGTGATGACGTCGTCGAAATCGCGCAGCAGCGCCCGGATCTTCACGATCGCGTCGCGGCACTTCGCCGGGAAGTCCGGCGCCAGATCGTGCTTCACGCCGCCGATGCGGATGTAGTTCGAGGTGACGCGCGCGCCGCAGAGCATCTCCTGGAGATCCCAGACGAGCTCGCGCGCTTCGATGCCGTAGAGGAACGGCGTCATCGCCGCCAGCTCGAGGCAGGCTGCCCCGCAGCGCGTCAGGTGATCCCCCATCCGCGAGAGCTCGCCGCCCATCGTCCGCAGCCACTGACAGCGCTCGGGCGGCTCGATCCCGAGCAGCTTCTCGACCGCCAGCACATAGCCGAGATTGGCGAGGATCGCGGAGTTGTAGTTCAACCGATCCGTGTAGGGGATCGCCTGATACCAGGTGCCGCTCTCGCACTCCTTCTCGAAGCCGCGGTGCAGGTAACCCACCTGGATGTCGAGATCGACGATGCTCTCGCCGTCGAGTTCGATCAGGAACTTGACCGTGCCGTGGGTGGCCGGGTGCGAGGGACCCATGTTGAGCAGCTGGTGCTCGGTGTGGAGATCCTTCTCGAAATCGTCGTCGGCCGGGGCGGCCGGCTCGCTTCCGGGGAGCGGGAGTCGCATCGCCATCGGCTAGTTCCTCGGCCCGATGAGCGGCTGGCGCTTTTCCTTGGGATAGTCCTTGCGCAGCGGATGGCCTTCGAATTCTTCGTACAACAGGATCCGGCGCAGATCGGGATGCCCGCGGAAGCGGATGCCATAGAGATCCCAGACTTCGCGCTCCATCCAGTCGGCGGAGGGCCACAACGGCACCAGGCTCACGATCTCGGGATCCTGCTCGGGCACGCGCGATTTGATGCGCACGCGGTGGTTTCGCGCGACCGAGTAGAGGTGGTAGACCATCTCGAAGCGCGGCGTCTCGCCGAGATAGTCGACCGCCGTCACATCCGTGAGCATTTCGAACGCGAGCGCCGGCTCGTCGCGCAGCGCGCGCATGATCTCGAGCAGGCTGCCGCGCTCCACCTGCGCGGTGGCGTCGCCGAACGCGGCGTGGGTCGCCTCGATCGCGTTGGGAAACAGTTCGAGCAGGCGCCGCAGCGCCGGCGAGCCGAAGTCTTCCATCAGCCGCGCTTCTCCGGCCGCGCATGCTCGCGGTCGTACTCGCCGCGCAGGAAGCCGAGGCGCCGTTCAAGAAGCTTTTCCGGCACCAGCAACTGCTCCTTCTCGAAGAGCATCGACGGCCGGTCGTAGCTCGAGATCTCGACCTCGCGGCTCATCACGATCGCCTCCTCCGGACACGCCTCTTCGCACAGGCCGCAGAACATGCAGCGCGACATGTCGATGTCGAAGGCTTCGGGATAGCGCTCGATACCCGCGCCTTCGAGCTCGCCCGGAACGATGCTGATGCAATCCGTCGGACAGGCGAACTCGCACAGCCCGCAGGCAACACACTTGGGCTGGCCATTTTCGAGCTGCACGAGCACCGGCATGCCGCGGAAGGCGTCCGGGTAGTCGACGCGCTCCTCCGGGTACTGGACGACGAAGTCCTGTCTGTTCTTGCCCGTGACGAAGCCGCGCAGATTGCGAAAGAAGTGCCGGCTCGTGACGACGAGGCCCTTCACGATCGCGGGCACATAAAGCCGCTCGACGAGCCCCGTGTGCTCGTGTCGCTTCACCTTGATCACCTGGCCCGGCATCGGCGGCAATATAGGAGACACGCCCAGATCAGGCGATATGTCCGGCGAGCTTCTCGGCGTGATAGGAGCTGCGGACCAGCGGGCCGGCCGCGACCTCGCGGAAGCCCAGCGCCCGCGCGCGCGCCGCCCATGCGTCGAACTCGGCCGGCGGCACCCAGCGCTCGACCGCCAGGTGCTCGGGCGAAGGCTGGAGGTACTGGCCCAGCGTGAGCAGGCGCACCCCCGCCGCGTGCAGATCGACGAGCGTCTGGTCGAGCTCGGCCTCGTTCTCCCCGAGCCCGAGCATCAAGCCGCTCTTGGTGGGGATCTCCGGATGCAGCTCGGCCGCGCGCCGCAGGACGGCGAGCGAACGGTCGTAGCGGGCCGCAATCCTCACCTTGCGCGTGAGCCGCTCGACCGTCTCGAGGTTGTGGTTCAGCACGTCGGGGCCCGCCTCGAGCACGCTGCGCAGCGCGGCTTCGCTGCCCTTGTAGTCGGCGATCAGCACTTCGATCCCCGTGTTCGGACACAGCCGGCGAACCGCAAGTACGGTTTGCGCCATCTGCTCCGCCCCGCCATCGGCGAGATCGTCGCGCGCCACGCAGGTGATCACGGCGAAGGCGAGGCCGAGCTGCTGGACGGCCTGCGCCACGCGTTCGGGCTCGCCCGGGTCGAGCGGCGCCGGCCGGCCCGTCGCCACGTCACAGAAGCCGCAGCGCCGCGTGCACAGGTTGCCGCCGATCATGAAGGTGGCCGTGCCCCGCGCCCAGCACTCGCCCAGATTCGGGCACGCCGCCGAAGCGCAGACGGTGTGAAGCCGGTGCTCGCTCACGGCGCGCTGCACGGCCTCGAAGGCCGGCGTCATGCGCACGCGCACCCGCAGCCAGGGCGGCTTCTCGCCCGCCGGACCGCGCGGAGCTTCGCTCATGGCGCCTGCCAGCGCGCCTGAAAGGCGTCGGCCACGGCCGCGCGCGCCCGCTCCATCAGATCGGGCGGAGCGCCCGCGCCGAATTCAAGCGCGAGCGAGCTCATCTCGAACTCCGCGAGCCCGCACGGCACGATCGGAGCGAAAGCTCGAGGATCGAGTGAGACATTGAGGGCGAAGCCGTGGTAGCTCACCCAACCGCGCAGCCCGATGCCGATCGAGGCGAGCTTGCGGGGGCGGCCCGCGGCGGCGGCGTAGACGCCGGTGTGACCGGGAATGGCCCGCGCGGCGACGCCGAGTGCTTGCGCGGCCGCCATCAGATCCGCCTCGATGGCGCGCAGGAAGCGGTGCACGTCGGGTGCGCCGCGGGCGGCGAGATCGATCACGAGATAACCGACGAGCTGGCCGGGCCCGTGGTAGGTCACGCTGCCGCCGCGCGCGGCCTCGAACACCACGATGCCGCGCGCCGCGAGCGCCGTGCGGCTCTCGAGCAGATGGGCGGGATCGGAGCGGCGACCGAGCGTGATCACGGGCGGGTGCTCGAGCAGGAGCAGCGTGTCCGGACCCGCGCCGCTGCGACGTGCCTCGACGCGCTTCGTCTGCGCTTCCAGCGCCTCGGCCCACGGGATCCGCCCCAGCCACTCGAGGTGCAGGGCGCCCGGCATGGCTAGAGATCGAACTCGGCTTCCTCGAGCAATACGCGGATGCGGTGCAGGAAGCTGTTCGCGGGCGCGCCGTCCACCGCCCGGTGATCGTACGAGAGGGCGAGGTGCATGATCGGGCGGATCACGATGCCGTCCTCGCCGTCGAACGATCGCACCACCGGACGCTTTACGATCTCTCCCATGCGCAAGATGCCGACCTGGGGCTGATTGATGATCGCGAAGCCATACAAATTGCCGAAACGGCCGGGGTTCGAAACCGTGAAGGTGCCGCCCTTGAGCTCGTCGGCCGAGAGCCGCTTCGAGCGGGCGCGGCTCGCGAGATCTTCGAGCGCCTGCGCGAGGCCGGCGAGCGAGAGGCGATCGGCATGGCGCGCGACCGGGACGACGAGGCCCTTCTCGGTCTCGACGGCGATCCCGATGTGGATGTCCTTCTTCTCGACGATCGCGTCCTCGAGCACGGAAGCATTGAGCCGCGGGAACTCGCGCAGCGCGCGCACGCAGGCATGCACGATGAAGGGCAGGAACGAGAGTCCGAATCCCTGGTCCTGCTCGAAGGCGCGCTTGTGCGCATCGCGCACGCGAGCGACGCCGGACATGTCGATCTCGGCCACCGTGCCCACGTGCGGGCTGACCCGCTTCGAGAGCACCATGTGTTCGGCAACGAGGCGGCGCAGCGGCGTCATCGGGACGACCCGATCGCCCGCCTGGATGCTGTAGTTCAGATAGCTGGCGCGGCCGGCGGCGGGAGCGGAACTGGCTGCGGCGCCCGCCGGGCGATGCACGCTCGCGTGCTGCGAGACATCGTGCTTGGTCACGCGCCCCGCGGCGCCGGTGCCAGCGATCTGGCTCAGGTCGACCTTCGCTGCTTCCGCGAGCCTGCGCGCGAGCGGTGTCGCGGGCGGCTGCTCGCGCAGCGGAGCCGCCGTGCCCGGCGCCCCTTTCGGCGCGGCGGCGGGGGCCGCCTCGGCCGCCGTCGGCGCGGCTTTGGCCGCCTTCGCTTCCGGGCGGGCCGCTTCCGCGGCTGCGGGGCCACCCGCGGGCTTGCTCTCGGGCTTGCGCGGCGCGTCGCTCGCGGACCCGGCCTCGATCATCACGAGACGCGCGCCCACTGCGATCGTCTCGCCTTCGGCGACGAGAATCTTCTGCACGGTGCCGGCGATCGGCGAAGGGATCTCGGCGTCGACCTTGTCGGTCGTCACTTCGACGAGCGGCTGGTCGACGGCGACCGCGTCGCCTTCTTTCACGAGCCAGCGCGAGACGGTGCCCTCGACGACGCTCTCACCCAGACTCGGAAGTTCGACGGCTACCGCCATGAGCAGGGCCTCAAGCGACCGGTTTCTCGATCACGGGAAGCGATAGCTCCGACATCTCGCGGTGTCGCCCGTCCGCCGGAACGCGTTCGAGCTGAACGCGCGCCTGGAGTTTCATCAAGCCGTCGAGCACGGCCTCCGGGCGCGGCGGGCAGCCGGGGATGTAGACGTCTACCGGGATGATCGTGTCGATGCCCTGGAGCGTGGCGTAATTGTTGTAGGGGCCGCCCGAGCAGGTGCAGGCCCCGAAGGCGATCACCCACTTCGGCTCGGCCATCTGGTCGTAGACCTTCTTGAGGATCGGGGCCTGCCGGTGCGTGATCGTCCCGACCACCATCAGGAGATCCGATTGGCGCGGCGAGAAGCGCGGCAGCGCGCAGCCAAAGCGATCGAGGTCGTAGCGCGGGCCGGCGACCGACATGAACTCCATGCCGCAGCAGGCCGTCACGAACGGGTAGAGGAACATCGAGTACTTGCGGCTCCAGTTCAGGACGGTGTCGACCTTCGTCGTGAGGAAGGAGTCGCCCCCCTGACGCAGGAACTCGAGCGCCCGCTGGCTGTGCTGCTTGGGAACCGCCGTGCGATCCGGGGTGGCCATGGCTCTCCTGTCGCGACCCGCGCGTCCGGTTCTCGGCGCGCGGACGCCTGCGTCTCGGCGTGCCAATCAGCGAACTATAGCGGCTCTGGTATGTTCGCGCGGTCATGGAGCACGCGCATGCCGAGAGCGCCAAGGGCGGGCCGGCCCCGGTCGATGCCGCTGCATCCCCCGCACGCATCGCGCTCGCCTACGGCGTTCACTTGTTCACTGCGAGCGGCGCGCTCGCCGGTCTGCTCGCCGTGGCGGAAGCCACGCGCGGCGATCTGCGCGCCGCCGCGCTCTGGATGCTCGCCGCGATGGCCATCGACTCGGTCGATGGCACGCTCGCACGCGCCGTCGAAGTCCGGCGCGTGCTTCCCGGCATCGACGGCCGGCGGCTCGACGACGTGGTGGATTACTTCAACTACGTGCTCGTCCCCGCCGTCTTCCTGGTGGCCGGTGGCTACCTCGTCCATCCGGCATTGGTGGCGCTGCCCGTGCTCGCGAGCGCCTACGGCTTCGCGCAGGACGAAGCCAAGACGGAGGACGGCTTCTTCCTCGGCTTTCCTTCGTACTGGAACGTGATTGCGATGTTCGCCTGGCTGCTCGAGGTCTCGGCGATCACCAGCACGGCCTGCGTGGTGCTCTTCTCGCTGCTCGTCTTCGTGCCTTTCAAATACGTCTATCCGAGCTACCTGCGCGTGCTGAAGCGCACGACGGCCGTGCTGACGGCGCTCGCAGCGGCCGTCACCGTCTACGCGATCTTCGATCCCGAACACGGCCGCGCGCTCTACCTGCCCTGGATCGCGCTCGGCTATGTGGCCTACTACTTCGTGCTCTCGTTCTGGCTCGGCGGCCTGCACCGCAAGTCCGTCTGATGGCCGGAGCCCCGACCGCCGTCCTGCTCGTCAATCTCGGAACCCCGCGCTCGCCGAGCCCGCGCGATGTGCGCCGCTACCTGCGCGAGTTTCTCAGCGATCCACGCGTGCTCGACATGCCCGCGCTCGGCCGCTGGCTGTTGCTCGAGGGTGTGGTCCTGCCCTTCCGGCCACGCCGCTCGGCGCGCGCGTACCAGAAGATCTGGGGACCGGAGGGCTCGCCGCTGCTCGTGCACGGCCGTGCGCTCGCGCAGGCCGTCGCCGCCGAGCTCGGACCCGGCTTCGCCGTCGAACTCGGCATGCGGTACGCCGAACCTTCCATCCGGGAGGCGCTCGCGAAACTCGCAGCGCGCGCCCCCACGAGGCTGATCGCCCTGCCCTTGTTTCCGCAGTACTCGACCGCTGCAACCGCCTCGGCGCTCGCCAAGATCGAGCAGGAGCACGCGCGTCTCGCCAGCCTGCCCCCGCTCGAAACGCTCGGCGCCTTCTACGCCGAACCCGGCTTCATCGCCGCCTTCGCCACGGTCGCCCGCGAGCGCCTCGTCGCCTTCAAGCCCGATTTCGTGCTCTTCAGCTACCACGGGCTACCGGAGCGCCAGATCACGAAGCTCGACGTCAGCGGCCAGCACTGTCTCGCATCCCCTGGTTGTTGCGATGCGATCGGCACGGCGAATCGGGATTGCTATCGCGCACAGTGCTTCGCCACCACGCGCGCGCTCGCTCGCGATCTCGGACTCGCCAGCGACGGCTTCGCGAGCTCGTTCCAATCCCGGCTCGGACGCATCCCCTGGATCAAGCCCTACACAGATCTGCTGCTGCCCGAGCTCGCCGCCCAGGGTCATCGACGGCTCGCGGTGCTCTGCCCCGCCTTCGTCGCCGATTGCCTGGAGACGCTCGAAGAGATCGCGATCCGGGCGCGCGAACAGTGGCTCGCGCTCGGCGGGGAAGAGCTGCTGCTGATCCCCTCGCTCAATGCCGAGCCGAGCTGGGTGAAGGCGATCGCCGGCTGGCTGCGGCAGGCAGCGAACTAGGCGGCGACGCGCTCCAGACACGCGAGCAGCGCATCCCGCGAGGGCCCCAGCTCTCGCGGCGGGCGTTCGCCGCGACGGGCAAAGCTCGCGAGCACACGCCCGAACACGTCCGGGTTCTGGAAAATCGCCTGCGGCGGCGACAGCAGGTTGAACATGCGCAGAAAAGCGCGCAGCACGACGATGTCTTCGCCGAGCGCCGGGATCAGACCGTCGCGCACGACGGCGCGAATGTAGGCCTGGGGGTCGACGCTGCCGTCCGGTTTTTGCTGCCGGAACGGATCGTCTCCGGCGCGCTGCAGCTCGATCACGCGGATCGCGTCCGCATCCTGCGCGCGCTGCGCCTCGTACCAGGGCACGATCTCCCGCGCGACGGCGGTGTCGAGCGCGAGCGCAAACTCGCGCGCGTCGGCGGCGTGCTCGCGCAACGTGTCGGCGAGCAGGAAGGCGTTCACGAAGGCGAGCGCACAGCCGCGGCCGACGATCGGATTGGTGTGGACTAGCGCGTCGCCGATCGCCGCGACGCCGAGCGCCACGGGCTCTCCGGCCTCGACGACGAAGCGGCGCGACCCCCGCAGGCTCGCGAGCGTGTGCACTTCCGAGGCGGGCAGCGAAATGCTGGGATCGACCCAGTCGCAGACCGTGGGCAGCGCCTCGGCCACGGCGCTGAAGGCCGACGCACGCATCACGGCGCGCAGCGATTCGTCATTCGGGCTGGCGGCGAGCGTCACCGAGAAGATCCGCGAATCGCCGGGGAAGATGGCGAATTTGAGGTAGCCGAGATCCGCCGCGATCGGCCCCTGGATCGTCGGCGCGGCGACGCCATCGCGCAGCCGATAGAAGCGCGAGCTGTAGAAGATCCCGCACGGCGCCGTCTCGCTGCGCAGCGTCGCTGCGCCGAGTGCGGCAAGCCAGGCCGGGAGCCGCGAGCGGCGCCCGGAGGCGTCGATCACGAGATCCGCGGCGAGCTCGAACTCGCGTCCAGCGCGCTCCCGCAGGCGAACGCCCGTGACACGCGGGATCTCCCCCGCGCTGCCCAGCAAGCCCGTGACTTCGACACCGTCGCGAAACTCGGCGAGCTTCGCCGTGGCGATGTGTCGCCGCAGCGCCCACTCGAAGGTAGTGCGCCGGCAGGCGAGCAGCGTGAAGGCATCGTCCTCCGGCAACACGGGCGTGCCGCGCAATCCCGGCGGCAGCCCGTCCCCGAAGCGCAGCTCCTCGGCGCCCACCGCGAGCAGGCTCGCGAACAGCTCGGGCGCCCGCTCGCGCAGCAGATTGCGCAGGCGCGCAAGAAACGCGTGCGCGTGACGCGTCTGTGGCGCGCCGGGCCGCCGCCAGTTTTCGAAGGCCGCGAGCGGGGTCGCCGGAAGCGGGCCCGGATCGCGCTCGAGCAGCGTCACGCGGCGGCCGCTGCCGCTGAGCGCGAGCGCCGCCGCAAGCCCGGCGATGCTCCCGCCAATGATGATCGTGTGCTCGCCTGCCATGCGCGGAATCGCTCTCAGTCTGGCTTCTGCCGGGCTTTGCGCGCGGCCACCTCGTTGGTGTGCTTCGCGAGCTCGCTCCCGATCGCCTGCACCATCGCGCCCATGAAGCGTGGCCGGTTCTTCGTCGCCCACTCCATGCTCTCTCGGCGCGCGTCGTTCGCCTGCTGGAAGCGCGGCATCACGTAGCGCGCGAAGAGCTCGTAGCTGCGCAATGTGGCCGGAAAGTCGGCCCAGTTCGTCGCCATCTGGAGAAAGCCACCGAAGCCGCCCGACTGCGTCACCAGCCGCTCGAGCTGCGCGATCGCGTCGTCCGGATCGCCGATCACGGCAAAGCCCGACGCGAGCAGGGCGTCGATGGCATCGTCGACGTTGCCCGGCGGCGCCAGCGGCAGCGCGGCCACTTCCTGGAAGTAGCGCAACCAATCCGCCAGACCGAAGCGCACGTTCTCGCGGGCCTTCTCGCGCGTCTCGGCGATGTGCATGGGACCCACCAGCCGCCAGGCATCGCGCTGCATCGTCTGGCCGTGTTCGCTCGCCTTGTCCACGGCGATCTGCCAGTTGGCAGCGAGCATGTTGAAGCCGCCCGTCGAGGTGGCGCCGATCGAAAGCAGACCCAGCCCGTGTTTGCCCGCCGCGCGCGCACCGGCCGGGGACACCTGCGACGCAACGTACATCTCGACGTGCGGCCGGCTGTAGGGCGCGAGCTGGAGCCGCGCGTCGCACAACTCGAACCAGTCCGACTTGTGCGTCACCGTTTCGCCGCGCAGGAGCGGCACGATTACGCCGATCGCCTCGTCCATGCGGTCGCGTTGCTTTTGCACGTCGATGCCCATCATGAAGGCGTCGGAAGGCAATGCCCCCGGCCCCATGCCGAACATCACACGCCCGCGCGTCATGTGATCGAGCTGCATGATTCGGTCGGCCAGCATCAGCGGATGGTGATAGGGAAGCGACGAGACGCCCGTCCCGAGCCGGATGTGCCGCGTGCGCTCGGCCGCGGCGGCGATGAAGATCTCGGGCGAGGCGATGATTTCGTAGCCGGCGCTGTGGTGCTCGCCGATCCAGGCCTCGTCGAAGCCGAGCTGGTCGAGACGCTCGACGAGCTGCATGTCGCGCTGGAGGGCCGCCGACGGGCTCTCGTGCACCGGATGAAACGGCGCCAGGAAGATTCCAAAGCGCATGCGCGGAGCGAACATCAGGGCTCTCCTTCGAGTGCAGCGGGGCGCGCCGCGGGGGCCGAAACTAGACTTGGGATCGTCCGTTGTGTCAAGGTTTCGAAAGCTCAAACGATAGGAGTCCGCATGCAGGCCGCCGTCTTCCAGGCGCTCGGAAAGCCGCTCGAGATCCACGAGGTTCCCGATCCGAAGCCGGGCCCTTCCGACCTGGTGTTGCGTGTCCGCAGCTGCGGTATCTGCGGCTCCGATCTGCACGCGTCCTCCCTGCCGCCGGGCCTCCCGGCCGGAAGCGTGATGGGGCACGAGTTCGCGGGCGAGATCGTCGCAGTGGGCCGCGATGCGGCTGCGCAGTTTCGCGTCGGCGAGCGCGTTTGCGCCCTGCCTTTTTTCGGCTGCGGGCGCTGCGCCGCGTGTCTCGCGGGGGACGGCATCCGCTGCCCGCAGATCGTGACCACGGGCCTCGGCGCCTCGCCCGGAGCCTACGCCGAGTTCGTGCGCGTGGGCGCCGGCGAAACGCTCCGCCTGCCCGAATCCGTGAGCTTTCGCGAGGGCGCGCTGGTCGAACCGCTTTCGGTCGGGCTACACGCCGTCAACGCAGCGCGGCTCGCCTCCGGCGCGAACGTGCTGGTGATCGGCGCAGGCCCAATCGGACTGGCCGTCGCCCTCTGGGCGCGCTTTTTTGGCGCGCGCACCGTGATGGTGAGCGAAAAGGCGCCCGGCCGGCGCGCGCTCGCAGAACGCTTTGGCGCCAGCCACGTGATCGACGGCTCCCGCGAGCACGTGGCGAGCGCCTTTGCGAAGGCGGCGGGCGGGCCTCCCGACGTGATCTTCGAGT
Organism: Deltaproteobacteria bacterium; assembly: GCA_031405455.1. Classification (GTDB taxonomy): domain Bacteria; phylum Myxococcota_A; class UBA9160; order UBA9160; family SMWR01; genus DATBRV01. Next base: position 21,398 of record JANNIY010000033.1, read on the forward strand.
GTGTCGGCGTGCCGGGCATGCTCCAGCAGTGCATCCTGCTCGCGCCGGTGCGCGGGAGCATCATCGGCGTCGGCGTCTGCATGCAGCCCGACACGATCCTGCCGCTGTTCGCGGTCGTGAAGGAGATCACGCTGCGTTTCGTCGTCGGCTATCGCAAACAGGATTTCCAGCTCACGCTCGACATGCTCGCCGCCGGGCGGATCGCCGGCGCGGCGATGATCACGGACAGCGTGGATCTCGCGCAGCTTCCCGCCGCCTTCGAGGCGCTGAAGCAGCCGACCACGCAGTGCAAGCTGATGCTCGAAGCCGGCTGAACTTCGCGGCTCTAGGCGAGGAGCCTGTGCGCGGCGGTGACGCCCGATGCGAGGGTGTCGGCCACGGACACCCCGGAGACGTAGGCCCCGGCGAGCTCGAGGCCCGGAAGCTGCGCGATCTGCTGGCGGATGCCCGCCATGCGGCGCGGGTGTTCGCCATCGGGCTGCGGAATCGCGCGCGGCCAGCGCGTGACGGCGAGCAGCTGCGGCGCCTCGCGCAGCCCGAGCGTGCGTTCGAGATCGGCGTGCACGCGCTTGTGCAGCACGTCGTCCGAGAGATCGATCAGCTCGGGATGCCGGCTGCCGCCGAGCATGCAGTGCAACAGCTCGCGGCCGGCCGGCGCGCGCCCGGGAAACAGCCGGCTCATGAACAGACAGCCGAGCAGCGACATCTCCTGATCGCGCGGCACCAGGAATCCGAAGCCTTCGATCTTGCGCGCGACCTGCGTCGGATCGACGCCGACCGGCACGCCGACGATCGGCGCGTACGGAATGCCCGCGAGCGCATCGGCCAATTCGGGGCTCGCGCCGCGCAGGATCCCCGCCGCTTCGCTGGCGCCCGTCGCGATGACCACGCGCGGCGTGTGCATCACGCTCTCGCCCCCCGGGCTCGAAACCGACACGCGCCAGAGAGCGCCGTCGCGCGCCACTTCGCTCACGCGCGTGCCGAGGGAAGGCGCCTCGAACAGACGCTCGGCGAGCCGCCGCGCAAACGGCCCGAGGCCTTGCAGCGCCGAGTACGACCCGGCGAGACCGCGCTCGCGGCGACGCGAGAGGCTGCTGGCAACGAGTCCGATCGCGACGGATCCGTAGCGGCGTTCGAGCTCGACGAGATTGCCGAACACCGCCTCGGCGCCAAGCATGCGTTCGTCGCCCGCATAGACGCCCGTGAGAAACGGCCCGATCAATCCGGAAACCGCCTCGCCTCCAAAGCGCCGGCCGGCAAAGGCCGCCACGGATTCGCCGGTCGCGTCGCGGCGGAAGCGCAGCGGCTCGGAGAGCAGGCGCAGCTTGCCGCGCGCCGAGAGCAGGCGCGTGCGCGCGAAAGCGAACGGCGAAAGCGGCGCCGGCAGCAGCTCGCCATCGCGAAAGATGAACCGCAGCCGGCTCGCGGGTTGCGCGGCGAGCAGCGCGTCGCGCAGGCCGAGGCGCTCGAGCAGGCGCAGCATCGGCGCCTTCACCTGGATCGTGTTGGGTCCGCGCTCGATCACATAACCGGAGACGTGGTCGGTGCGCAGCACGCCACCGGGCCGGTCGCCGGCTTCGACCACGAAGACTTCGCGAACCTGCTCCTGGAGCTCGAGCGCGGCCGCGAGCCCCGCGATCCCCGCCCCCACCACCACCGCACCGACTTCTGCCGTCGTCAATTCACACCGTCCGGCTGAAGATCGGCCGCCCCGAGCGCTGTTGCCCGGGAAGATAGGCATCGAAGACCATCGCCACGTTGCGCACCAGCAAGCGGCCGAGCGACGTCAGCACGAAACTTCCGTCGTGCTCGAGCGTGAGTAGCCCATCCGCGATGGCCGGCGCGAGCGCCTCGAGCTCGCATGCGAAGCGCTCGCGGAAGCTGGCGCCGAACGCGCCCGCAAACTCGGCCGCGCGCAGCTCGCCGTGGCAGAGAATGCAGCCGATGATCCAGCGCCGTTCGAGATCGTCCGCCGAGAAGGCGTGCCCGCGCATCGTCGCGAGCCCGTGCTCGCGCACCGCCTGTTCCCAACCTTCGAGATTCCGAAACGACTGGGCGTAGCCGCCGCGCAGCTCGCTGATCGCGCTCGGGCCGAAGCCGAGCAGATCGACGCCGGCCTGCGTCGTATGCCCCATGAAGTTCCGGCGCAACGTACGATCCGCAAGTGCCTGCGAAAGCTCGTCTTCTGGCCGGGCGAAGTGGTCGAGCCCGATGTAGCGATAGCCCGCCTCGAGGAAGCGCCGGAGCGCGGACAGGAAGATCCGCAGCTTCGTGCCGGGGTCGGGCAGATCGTGGCGCTCGAAGCCCCGCTGCTGCTTCGCGAGCCAGGTGACGTGCGCGTAGGAGTAGAGCGCGAGACGATCGGGGGCGAGTTCGAGCACGCGCTCGAGCGTCTGCGCGAAGCTGGCTTCGGTCTGGTACGGAAGGCCGTAGATCAAATCGAAGTTCACGCTCGCAAAGCCGGCGGCGCGCGCGCACGCGACGAGGGCCGCGGTCTGCTCGACCGATTGCTCGCGGTGGATCGCCTGCTGCACGCGGGGATCGAAATCCTGCACGCCCATCGAGATGCGGTTGAAGCCGCATTCGGCGAGCGCGGCCACCTGTTCGGAGCTGGTGACTCGCGGATCGACCTCGAGCGAGACCTCGGCGCCCGCCCGCATCGGAAACGCCTGCGTCACGCTGTGGTGGAGCCGGACGAGCTGCTCGGGCGTGAGAAACGTCGGCGTGCCGCCGCCCCAATGCTGCTGCGTCGCCTCGCGCGGCACGCGCACGGCCTCGCGCACGGCCGCGATCTCCCGCTCGACCACGTCGAGAAAACGCGCCGCCGGCTCGCGCTTGCGTGTGATCACCTTGTTGCAGGCGCAGAAGTGACACAGGCTCTCGCAGAACGGCACGTGCACGTAGAGCGCCAGCCCGTCGCTCGGGCTCACGTCTTCGCGGGCGAGCTCGGCGCGGACCTGCTCGACGCCGTAGCCGTCCTGCCAGACCGGAGCCGTCGGATAGCTCGTGTAGCGCGGCCCCTCGCCGCTATAACGCGGCAGGATCTCGGCCACGTGGCCCCAATCGATGGCGTCGAAGTCGCTCATGCGGGTCGGCTCGCGAGCGCGCGCGCGGCGTCGGTGAAGGCGCGCACGCCGGCAACCGGAGTATCGGGCAGGCAGCCGTGCCCGAGGTTCAGGACGAGACCGCGCGCAGGCGCCGCTGCGGCGACGATCGCGCGCACGCGCGCCGCGATCGCCTCGGGCGGCGCAGCCAAAAAGGCCGGATCGAGATTGCCCTGGAGGCTCACCCGCCGGCCTGCGAGGCGGGCCGCCTCCGCCACGTCCACGCGCCAATCGAGCGAGATCACGTCGGCGCCGGAATCGATCATCGGAGCCAGCACGTGCGCACCGCCCCTCACGTAGAGGATCAGCGGCGCCCGCGAGCGAGCGAGCCTGGCGGCGATCTCGCGGTGCACCGGCTGCACCCATTCCGCGTAGTCCTGCGGGCCGAGCAGGCCGGCCCAGGTGTCGAAGAGCTGCACGACCTGCGCGCCGGCTTCGATCTGGGCGTTCAGGTAGTCGACCACCAGCGTCGTCAACCGCGCTTGCAGCGCGCGCAACACCTCGGGCTCGCGCACCATCATGTGCTTGATGGCGGAGAACTCCTTCGAACCGCGCCCCTCGACCAGGTAGGCCGCGAGCGTGAACGGCGCTCCGGCAAAGCCGATCAGCGGCACGCGCTCCGACGCGAGCTCGCGGCGCAGACGGCGCAGGATCTCGAACACGAAGGGGACGGATTCGCACGGGTCGCTCGCACGCAGCCGCTCGACCTGTGCGAGCGTTCGGATCGGCTCGGCCACCACGGGGCCCGGGCGAAAATCGAACGCGACGCCCATCCCGGAGATGGGAACGAAGATGTCCGAGAACAAGATCACGGCTTCCGTGCCCACGAGCCGCAGCGGCTGGAGCGAGACTTCCACGGCGCGGTCGACGTCGCGGCACAGAGAGAGGAAGTCGCTGCCTTCGCGCACGCGCCGGTATTCCGGCAGATAACGCCCGGCCTGGCGCATCAGCCACACGGGCGGCCGGTCGACGGGCTCACCCCGGCAGGCGCGCAGGAGCCGCGCGGTCGGGTCGAGCGCGGCTTGCGGCATCAGTAACCGGAGAGGCGCGCCCAGCGATCGCGATGGAAGGCTGCGTCGCCGAAGGTCATCTCGGCCACGCGAGCGCGCTTGAGATAGAACCCGATGTCGTGCTCGTCGGTCATGCCGATGCCGCCATGCATCTGGACGGCTTCGTTCCCGATCAGCACGAACGCATCCGAGCAGCGCGCCTTCGCGAGCGAGACGAGCTTCGCAGCATCCGCATCGCCGGCGTCGATCGCACGCGCGGCGGCCATGACGGTCGAGCGCGTCAGCTCGATTTCGATGAAGCACTGCGCCGCGCGGTGCTTCAAAGCCTGGAAGCTTCCGATCGGCACGCCGAACTGGACGCGCTGCTTCAAATACGTGAGCGTGCGTTCGAAGGCCGCCGTCATCGAGCCGAGCATCTCGGCGCAGAGGCCGACGGTGGCGCGATCGACGACGGTCGCGAGCAGCTCGGCGCCGCCCCCCGGCGTTCCAACAACGTCCCCCGCCCCCACCGCGACGCCAGTGAGCGTCAGCAGGGACGCGCCGCGCGAGTCGATGCGCTGCTGGCGCACGTTCGCGAGCCCCTGCGCGCCGCGCGGGATCAGGAACAGCGTGATGCCAGCGGCGTCCGTCTGCTCCCCGGCCGTGCGCGCCGAAACGATCAAGCCATCGGCCGAGATGCCATCGAGAACCTGGATCTTCTCCCCGCTCAGACGCCAGCCCTCGCCGGCGCGCTCCGCCCGGGTGGCGACGTTGCGCACGTCGTAGCGGCTGCGCCGCTCCTGAAACGCCAGCGTGAGCAGCTGCTCGCCGGCGACCAGCGGCGGCAACCAGCGGCTCTTCTGCGCCTCGCTCCCGCCGAGCAACAGCGCCTGCCCCGCGAGCAGCGCACACGAGAGAAAGGGTTCGGGCGCGAGGGTTCGGCCGAGCGCTTCGAGCACGACGGCGAGTTCGGCGAGGCCCATGCCCGCGCCACCGACCGCCTCCGGGAACGGGTTCCCCACCCAGCCGAGCTCCGCCATCTCCCTCCACAGCTCGCGCGAGAACCCATCCGGATCCTGCTTGTCACGCAGCTGGCGCATGCGGGCGACGGGGGAGCGTTCGGCGACGAAATCGGCCGCCGTCTTGGCGAGGAGTTCCTGATCTTCCGTGAGGACGAGCTGCACGAGCGTCTCCTAATCCGGCAGGCCGAGCACGTGTTTGGCGATGATGTTGAGCTGCACTTCGCTGGTGCCGCCTTCGATCGAGTTGCCGCGCGCGCGCAGCCAGTGGCGCGTGCGCGCGAGCTCTTCCTCGTCGAACCCGGGGCCTTCCCAGCCAAGCCCCGCCGGGCCCGCGATCTTGACCATCAGCTCCGTGCGGCGCTTGTTGAGCTCCGTCGCGTAGACCTTGAACAGCGAACTCTCGGCTCCGGGTTGCTGGCCCGCCTTGGCGGCGTCGCGCGAGCGTTGCACCGTCAAGGAGAAGGCGCGCTCATCGAACTCGCACTGCGCGATCTGCTCGCGCAGCGCGGGGTCGGACAGCGTGCCGGCGTCCCCAGCGAGATATTCGCGCGCCAGTCCGGCGAGCACGCTTCCGCGCGCGTTCTGCTTGCGCTCCGATACGCCGAAGAGGTCCGCGATCATGCTGCGTTCGTGGCCGAGGAGCGCCTTGGCGACCGTCCAGCCCGCGTTGATCTGGTGGATCACGTTGGCGACCGGCACGCGCACGTTGTCGAAACGCGTCTCGCAGAAAGGCGAAGCGCCGCTGATCAACTGGATCGGATGCACCGAGACGCCCGGCGAGGCCATGTCGATCAACAGAAAGGTGATGCCCTCCTGTTTTTTGGCCTTCGGATCGCTGCGCACGAGCGCGAAGATCCAGTCCGATTGGTCGGCGTAGGAAGTCCAGACCTTCGTTCCCGTGATCACGAAGAAATCGCCGTCGCGCTCGGCCCTGGTCTTGAGCGACGCCAGATCCGACCCCGAATCGGGCTCGGAATAGCCCTGACACCAGCGGATCTCGCCGCGACAGATGCGCGGCAGGTGCTCGCGCTTCTGCTCTTCACTCCCGAAGCGCAGCAACGTCGGCCCGATCATCGTGAGTCCGAAGCCGGTGAGCGGGAGCGGCAGCCGCCGCCTCGCGAGCTCCTGGGAGAACACCTTCGCTTCAGCCGGTTCGAGCCCGCCGCCGCCGTATTCGCGGGGCCAGGTCGGCGCCGTGAGGCCGCGCGCCGCCGCCCGCTCCAGCCAGGGCTTCATGTCCGGGTGGTCCCAGACGGGCCGGCGCCCGCCCCAGTTGCCACCCGTTTCGCTGACCGGGAGGCCAGCGAGGGTCTTCGGGGCGTTGGCAGCGAGCCATTCGTTCAGCTCGGCGTGAAACTTTTCGAGGCTCGGCATGGGGTGTGTTCTCCGTTCGCCGGGCCGGCGGCGAGGGTGCGGATTCTAGCGCTAAGTTACTGCCGATGCGCATACTCCTCGCCAACCCCCGCGGCTTCTGCGCGGGTGTCGACCGAGCGATCGAAATCGTCGAGCTCGCACTCGAACGCTACGGACCGCCGATCTACGTACGGCACGAGATCGTCCACAATCGCCACGTCGTCGAAGGCCTGCGCGCGAAGGGCGCCGTCTTCATCGACGACCCCGCGCAGGCGCCCGCCGGGGCGCTGCTGATCTTCAGCGCGCACGGCGTCTCGCCGTCGGTGCGCGAGTCGGCGCAGACACGGGGGCTGCGCGTCATCGACGCCACCTGCCCGCTGGTGACCAAGGTGCACGTCGAAGCCGCGCGCATGGCGCGCGAGGGCATGGACATCGTGCTGGTCGGCCACAAGGGACACGTCGAAGTGGAAGGCACGATGGGCTACGCGCCGGAGCGCATGCACCTGGTGCAGTCGGTGGACGACGTGGCCGCGCTTCGTGTGCCGGACCCTGCGCGCCTCGGGTGCGTGACACAAACGACGCTCTCGGTCGACGACACGCACGAGATCCTCGAGGCGCTCAAGCGACGCTTCCCTGCGATCCGCCTGCCGCGCAAGGACGACATCTGTTATGCCACGCAGAATCGCCAGAACGCGGTGAAGGAGCTGACGGGCAACGCCGAGGTGGTGATCGTCGTCGGCGCTCCCGAATCTTCGAACAGCAGCCGTCTCGTCGAGCTCGCCGGCAAGCGCGGCGCGCGGGCCTACCTGGTGCAGACGGCGGCCGAGATCGATCCGTCGTGGCTGGTGGGAGTGGGCTGCGTGGGGGTCACCGCGGGCGCGTCGGCTCCGGAAGTACTCGTCGAGGCCGTCGTCTCCCGGCTCGCGGAGCTCGCCGGCGGCAACGTCGAAATGGGCGCGCTGCCCGCCGTCGACGAGGGCGTCACCTTCCAGCTGCCCGCGCAATTGCGCTGAGTGCGCGACGCGGGCGCCTACCGCGAGATCTGGGTCCTCTCCTGGCCCGTGATGCTGGCGCAGATGCTCGTCAGCGCCGTGAGCCTGGTCGACATCGCGATGGTCGGGCGGCTCGGCCCGGATGCAGTCGCCGCGGTCGGCTACGCCTCGCAATTCTTCAATCTCGCCCAGTCCGTGTTGTTTGCGATCGGCACCGCGTGCGTCGCGCTGATGGCGCGTGCGATCGGCGGCGGCAACCGGCCGAAGGCGCGCGTAGCGCTGGCGGCGTCGCTCGTCGTGGCGCTCGGCACGGCGTTGCTGTTTCTCGCGATCATCCTCGCGGCGCCGCGTTGGTATCTGCGCGCGCTCGGCGCCGAGCCGGCCGTGATCGACGCCGCGATTCCCTACCTCGTGCTGGTCCTGCTCGCGACCGTTTTTCTCGCCATCTCGATCACGCTCGAAAGCGCGCTGCGCGCCGACCGCAACACGCGGCTGCCGATGCTGGTCGCCCTGCTCGTGACCGCGGTGAAGATAGGGCTCAACGTGGTGCTGATCTTCGGCCTGCTGGGCTTCCCGAAGCTCGGGCTCGTCGGCGCTGGCATCGCGACCCTCGTCGCCCAGGCGTTCGGCCTGATGCTCTATGCCAGCATCCTGGCCACATCGAAGCCCGATTCCCCGCTGGCACTCGGACGCGCGGATTTCCGTCTGTCGAGCGAGACGCTGCGCGAAGTCGTTCGCATCGCGCTGCCCGGTGTCGGCGAGCGGCTCGCGATGAACCTCGCCCTGCTCGCTTATTTCCGGGTGCTCTCCGCCTACGGAACGGTGGCCATCGCTGCCTACACCGTGGGCGTTCGCGTGCTCGCCTTCTCGTGGATTCCCGGCACCGCCTTCGGCGTCGCCGCTTCCACGCTGGTGGGGCAATCGCTGGGAGCCGGCCGCCCGCAGGAAGCGCTCGCATCGGGTTGGCGTGCGACGCGCATGGCGATCGGCATCGCCGTGCCGCTGGCAGCCGTGTGCGCGCTCGCGCGCGAGCCGCTCGGCCGGCTGTTCACGGACGATCCGGCGACGATCGCGGCGCTGGGTCCGTTTCTCTTGTGCCTCGCCCTCTCCCAACCCTTCCTACAGGCGCACTTCGCGCTGGGTGGCGCGCACCGGGGCGCCGGCGACACCTGGACCCCGTTCATCGCCGCGACGGTTGGCAATTGGCTGCTGCGCACGCCGATCGCCTTCTTCCTCGCCTTCGTCCTGCACGCGGAGGTGATCTGGGTCTGGTACGCCCTCACGATCGACCATCTGGCGCGGGCGGCCTGGCTCACCTGGTCCTTCCGCCGCGGGCGGATCCGCTGAATAACACCCCTGGACGGCCGTCTGACTCCCCGACGCCGAGGGCCCCGGATGGGCCCGGCGCAGAAAGAACAGGGGGTTCGGCATGCGGCAAGAGACGTCGAAGTGGGCGGGCGGTGGGCGCGGATGCCTGGCGCTCGCGATGGCCGTGGTGGCGGGCGCTATCAGCCTGATCGGCGCGGGGCCCGCACGCGCGAACAACGACTTCCAGAACGGTTTCGAAGACGAGCTGGGTCGGATCGTCGCCACCCAGGCGGCTGCGTTCGGCGCGCACGTGCTGGCCGGCGCGGCCTACCCGGTGGCTGCTGTGGTTGCGTACTACCCGCCGGTTCCGGTCTACGCGCCGGTGGTCTACGCGCCCAGCTACGGGCCGCGCCATGCGGGCTACGGCTACAGCAAGCGCCCGAAGAGGCTGAAGATCCGCCAGGTCGTCTACTACCAGGGGCAGCCCTGCAACGACCGCTACGACCGCTACGACCACGCGCCGCGCGGCGGCAGACATGGACGCGGCGGCCAGCATTCGCACGGCCACCGCTACGGACACGATCGCGACTGAGTGCGGATCCTGAAAGATCGCTCGCGTCGGAGCTAGCATCGCGCCCACGCGGCCGCGCCCTCCAGGCGTAGCCGTGTGGGGACCCGATGCGGCGAACGACATGGTGTTGGGTCTTCGCGGCGCTGTGCCTCGCCATCCCTGGCATCGCGCGCGGCATGCTTGCCCTCGAGCGCGCCGCCGATCTCGCCGGGCTCGCCACGCAGCCACTGGCGGATCTCTTCGTCACCGGCCTGCGCCTCGATGGCGTCATCGCCGGCTCACTCGTGCTGCCGGTCGCGGCGTTCCTGCTGCTCGCGCCCGAGCGCTGGCTGCCGGGCGGCCTTCGTGTTCTGCGCGTGCATGCAGCCCTGGTGTTCGGCCTGCTCGCTTTCGCCGAAATCGCGGGTTTCAGTTTCTTTCGTTACTACGACCTGCGCCCGAATCACCTCGTGCTCGAACATGGCGCCGACCCGGAGGTGATCGCGAGCGTGCTCGCGGCGTATCCGGTGGCGTGGATCGTCGCAGCCTCGCTCGCGGTGGCGCTGGCCGCGACGTGGCTGCAGGTGCGGCTGGCGGGGCGAGCGCATGCGCCCGTGAGCGGGCGCCGCGCGCTTGCCGATCGCCTGGGCGTCCTGCTCTGCCTGCTGCTCTCCGGGCTCGGCATGCGCGGCACGCTCGACCACCGTCCGCTCAACCCGACGTTTGCGGCGCGCACTTCGAATCGCGTCGCAAACGAAATTGCGGGGTCGGGCGTCTTCAACGTCGCGACGGAGCTCTGGCTGCGAAGCCGCGATGTCTACGCACCGCTCGCCTCGGTCGTGCCGTCGCTCCCCGCACCCGAGGCGCTCGCACGCGCGCGCTCCCAACTGGCGCACACGGGGATCTGGCTGGCCGACGCAGCGAGCCCGCTCGCGCGCACCATCTCGGCCCCCGCGCGCGAGAAACCGCTCCACGTGGTGCTCGTCGTGATGGAGAGCTTCACGGCGAGCCTGGTCGGCACGCTCGGCGGACAGCCGGCGCTCACCCCCGAATTCGATCGGCTGGCCGCAGCAGGCCTGCTCTTCGCGAACTGCTACGCGACCGGCGAGCGCACGGTGCAGGGCCTCGAGGCGATCCTCTCGTCCTTCCCGTCGCTTCCCGGTGTCGCCGCTGTTCGCCGTCCGCAGGCGCTGCGCGGTTTCGAGACGCTCGCGACCACGCTGCGCGCGCGCGGCTACGACACGCTCTTCCTGTATGGGGGCCAGGGCATCTTCGACGGCATGCGCGGCTTCTTCGTCGGCAATGGCTTCGACGTCTTCCTCGAGGAACGCGATTTCGAGAACGTCGGCTTCCGCGGCGCCTGGGGCGTCTCCGACGAGGACGTGTTCCGGCGCGCCCTCTCGGAGCTCGAACGACGCTCCGCGGCCGGCCGGCCGGTGCTCGCCGTGATCCTCACCGTCTCGCTTCACTCTCCCTGGCAATTTCCGCCCGGCCGCAGCGACCCGCTGCCGCGCGATACCCCGGTGCCGCCCGGCTTCGAACGCGCCGAACTCGAAAACTTTCAGTACGCGGACTGGGCGCTCGGTGCGCTCGTGCGCGAAGCCCGCGGTCGGCCGTTCTTCGACGACACGCTGTTCGTGTTCGTCGGCGATCACGGCGTGCACCTGCGCGGCCGCGAGCTGATTCCGATCGACGAGAATCGCGTGCCTGCGCTGTTCCTCGCACCCGCCCATCTCGCGCCCGGCCGCATCGAGCGCGTCACGAGCCAGCTCGACGTCGCGCCCACGCTGATGGGGATCCTCGGTGGCGATTATCCGAGCACCTTCTTCGGTGAAAACGTGCTCGCGGATCCGGCGGGCGAAGGCTTCGCGCCGATGGTCTACAACCGCAAGCGCATCGGGCTGCTGCGAGGGCCTCGTCTCGGGGTCTTCCTCGAGAACGGCACGCAGCTCGCCTTCGAACGCGGGCCTGACGGCGAGGGTTTCGAATCCGTGCCGCTCACGTCGCGCGCTCGCGATGAGCAACGCGATGGCGCGGCGCTGTTGCAGACGGCGGAGACGCTGCTGCTCGAGGGCCGCTACCGCAGCACCCCGCCCTGACCCGCGTCAGTTTGCGGGCAGGATCTCGAAGCTCAGCGCATTTTCGGCGCAACCCACGCGCACGCGGCCGCCCCTGGCGAGCGGACCGAAGAGCACGTCGTCGGCGAGGCGATCCTTGAGTTCCGTCTGGATCACGCGCGCCAACGGGCGGGCGCCGAAATCGGCGTCGAAGCCCTTTTCAGCCAGCCAGGCGCGCGCCTCGGGCGTGAGCTCGAGCACGATGCGGCGTTCGCGCAGCTGCGCTTCCACCTCACGCACGAACTTGTCCACCACGCGTCCCATCACCTCGGGGCCCAGCGGCGCGAACGCGACGATCTCGTCGAGACGATTGCGGAACTCGGGACTGAACAACCGCTCGATTTCCTTGCGCCCGTCGCCCCGCTTGCCCCCGACGAAACCGATCGCCTGTGCCGCGAGCTCCCGGGCGCCGGCGTTCGACGTCATGATCAACGTCACGTGACGGAAATCCGCCTCGCGGCCCTGGTTGTCGGTGAGCGTCGCGTGGTCCATCACCTGCAACAGGATGTCGAAGAGATCAGCGTGGGCCTTTTCGATCTCGTCGAGCAACAACACGGTGTAGGGTTGCTTGCGGATCTTTTCGACGAGCAACCCGCCCTGGTCGTAGCCGACGTAGCCGGGGGGCGCGCCGATCAGCCGCGCTACCGCGTGCTTTTCCATGTATTCGCTCATGTCGAAGCGCAGGAAGGGCACACCGAGCGCCTTGGCGAGCTGCTTCGAGAGCTCGGTCTTTCCGACCCCGGTGGGTCCCGTGAACAGGAAACAGCCGATCGGGCGCTCGGCGCCGCCGAGCCCCGCGCGCGCGCGCTTCACGGCGCGCACCACCGACGTGATCGCAGCGTCCTGTCCGAACACGGACGCGCGCAACTCCGTCTCGAGATGCTCGAGGCGCTGGCGATCGGAGAGCGAGGCGCGCGCCGCGGGAATGTTTGCGATGCGGGCGATCACGTCTTCGATGTCGCGCACGCCGACGTTCTTGCGCGCCTTGCCGATCGGCCGCAGCCGCACCGCCGCGCCAGCTTCGTCCATCACGTCGATCGCCTTGTCGGGCAGGAAGCGATCGGTCAGATGCCGAACGGACAGATCGACGGCGGCGCGCAACGCCGTCGTGGTGTAGTGCACACCGTGGTGCTCCTCGTAGCGCGGCGCGAGCCCTTGCAGAATGCGCACCGCCTCGTCGCTCGAAGGCTCGCGCACGTCGACCTTCTGGAAGCGGCGCGAGAGCGCGCGGTCGCGCTCGAAATGCCGATACTCCTGGTAGGTGGTCGAGCCCATGAAGCGCAGCTCGCCGGACTGCAGCAGCGGCTTGAGCAGATTCGAGGCGTCCACGGTTGCACCCTGGGCGGCTCCGGCGCCGAGAATCGTGTGCACCTCGTCGATGAAGAGGATCGGATTCTGGCGCTCGCGCAAGGCTGCGATCAGCGCCTTGAAGCGCGCTTCGAAGTCTCCGCGGTAACGCGTGCCGGCGAGCAATGCGCCCAGATCGAGGGAGAAGATCTCGGCCGTACGCAGGTCTTCGGGCACGCGGCCTTCGCGCACGCGCAGCGCGAGCCCCTCGGCGAGCGCCGTCTTGCCGACTCCCGTTTCTCCCACGAACAGCGGATTGTTCTTGCGCCGGCGCGCCAGGATGTGGACGGTGCGCTCGAGCTCGGCGGCGCGGCCGATCAAGGGATCGAGCTTCCCCGCCGCGGCGCGCTCGGAAAGGTTCGTGGCGTAGGCCGCCAGCGGATCCGCCGCCAGCTCGCTCGCGTCGCCCCCCATCGCTTCGCGCAGCCCGTCTTCGCCACCGGAGCCCGCCCCGGCCGGCTCGCCCGCGCCGTCGCGGCGCTTCGAGATCCCGTGCGAAACGTATTGCAGGAGATCGAGGCGCGTGACGCCCTGGGAACGCAGGAGCGTCACCGCATAGGAATCCGGCTCCTGAAATAGCGCCGCCAGCAAATCGCCGGCATCGACTTCGGGCTTCTCGGCGCTGGCGCAATGCGCGAGCGCGTGCTGGAGCACGCGGTGGAAGGCGAGCGTCTGGCGCGTCTCGATCGGATCGTCCCCCGGCACACGCTCGAGATCATCCGCCAGGAACTTTTCGAGCGCAGCCTTCAGCGCGGGAACGTGCGCCCCGGAATGCACCAGGATCTCCTCGCCCCGGCTCTCGTGCGCCAGCGCGTAGAGCAGGTGCTCGACCGTCAGGTACGGATTGCGGCGTACGACGGCCTCGCGAAGCGCCGCCTGTAGCGTCAGATGCAGTTCGCGGCCAATGTCGCTCATTCCTTCTCCACACCCGAGCGCAATGGAAAGCTGCGCTCCTCGGCCGCGCGATGCACCTGCGCCACCTTCGTCTCGGCGACCTCGAGCACGTAGACGCCTGCGATTCCGAGCCCCGCGTTGTGGATCTCGAGCATGATCCGCGTCGCGGCCGAAGGGCTCTTCTCGAAAATCCGCTCGAGGATGTCCACGACGAACTCCATCGGCGTGTAATCGTCGTTGTACAACAGAACCTTGAAGCGCGACGGACGGGCGACGCTGCGGCGCGTCTGCGTGGCGACGGCGCCTTCGCGCCGCGGGTCCGCGAGATCCGCGAGCCCGCCGCCGTCCCCCGGGCCGGGTCCGACCGGGTCTTTCGGCATGGCCCCGAGAGTAGCAAGTGAACTCCGCTCCGGTCGGGCGCAGCTAGACTCGGCCCTGCATGGCCCAGCTGGAGCTCCTCGCAGGGGTCTCGCGCGTCCCGCGTGCCGAATGGGACGCGCTGGTGGCCGAAGATTCGCCTTTCTTGGAGTGGGACTGGCTGGCGTCGCTCGAGCAGGCCGGAACGCTCGGCGACGAAACGGGCTGGCAGGCGCGGCCGCTGGTCGCGCGCGAGGCGGGCCGCCTCGTCGCCGCCTGCCCGCTCTACGTAAAGCAGCACAGCGAGGGCGAGTTCGTCTTCGACATGGGCTGGGCCGACGCCGCCCAGCGAGCTGGAATTCCCTACTACCCGAAGCTGCTCGTGGGCGTGCCCTTCACGCCCGTCACGGGCGCGCGCTTCCTCGTCGAGAATCCCGCGGATCGGACGCGCTGGGTGCGCACGCTCGGCGAGGCGCTGCGCGAGCTGTGTCGCGAGAACGCGCTCTCGGGCGTGCACGTGAATTTCTGCCGTGACGACGAGATCGCGCCGCTCACTGAATCCGGCTACCAGCTGCGGCTGGGCGTCCAGTACCACTGGCGCAACGCCGGCTACCGCGATTTCGAGGCCTATCTCGGCGCATTTCGCAGCAAACGCCGCAATCAAATTCGCCGCGAGCGGCGCGCTCTCAGCGAGCAGGGGGTGGAGACGCAGATCTACGTGGGATCCGAGATTCCGGACGAACTCTTCGACGCGATGTATCGCTTCTATCTCGCGACGGTCGAGCAGCACGTCTGGGGTCGGCAATACCTGAATCGGGCCTTCTTCGAGCTGTTGGCCGAGCGGTTTCGCCACCGGCTGTGCTTCGTGGTGGCGCGCCAGGCGGGCGAGCTGATCGCGGGCACTACCAACGTCTTCAAGAACGGCGTGCTCTACGGCCGCTACTGGGGCGCCTCGCGCAGCCTGCGCCACCTGCACTTCAACGTCTGCTACTACGCGGCGATCGAATGGTGCATCGCGCAGGGGATCGAGCGCTTCGAACCCGGCGCCGGCGGCGACTACAAGTACCTGCGCGGTTTCGAAGCCCGCCCGACGTCCAGCATGCACTGGCTCGCCGAGCCGCGATTGGCAGCCGCGGTGGCGCGCCATCTCGAAGCGGAGCGCGCCGAAGCCCGGGCCGTGATCGAGCACCTCGGCGCGGTCAGCCCGCTCAAGCCGTCGGAGCCCACCTGAAGTTACTGCGAGACGTCCGCGCGCAGAAACGCGATCACCGCTTCGCTGAAGAGATCGTTGCGATCGCCCGCCACCATGTGGCCCGCGCCCGAGACGTCGGCGAAGCGGGCGTGCGGCACCGCCTCCCGGAACTCGCTTGCGCCCGCGACGCTCACGACGTCCGAGAGCTTGCCGCGCACGAGCAGGGTCGGAAGCCGCAACGCGCGCGCAGCGTCGAGCAGGCGCTCGGGAGAGAGACTGCTGCGGGTGTGCTTGCGGCCAGCGAGGAACTTCGGATCCCAGTGCCAGCGCCAGCGGCCGTCGTCGCCGAGGCGCAGATTTTTTTCGAGGCCCGCGAGATCGCTCGGCCGCGGGCGGACGTCGCGGTAGGCCGCCACCGCGTCCGCCGCTTCCTCGAGAGAAGCGAACCCCTCCGGCCGATCGGACATGAAGGAAATGATGCGCAGCACGCCGCCCGGTTCGAGCCGCGGCGTCACGTCGACGAGCACGAGCGCGGAGAGCAGCGCGCCTTGCGCCTCGCCTTCGGCGCAAAGCGCCGTCATTCCGCCGAGCGAGGCGCCGACGACCACCGGAGGCACCGCCAGCGAGCGCACCACCGCGACGAGATCGCCCACGAAATCGTCGAGATCGTACGCGCCATCGGGCGCCCAATCGCTCTGGCCATGACCTCGCAGGTCGAGCGACAGCGCGCGCCAGCCTTCCTGCGCGAGGCGCCGCGCGGTTCCGCTCCAGGAATGGCGGGTCTGGCCGCCGCCGTGCAACAGCAGCACCGGCCGGGCGTCCGGATTGCCGTAGGCGTCGCCGCGCAGCACGATCCCGGCATGGCCGCACAACTCGATCGGTCGCGGTTCGTCGCGCAGCAAAGTCACGAAACTCCTCCCCCCCGGATGGGCGCGTCAGGATACCGGCTTCGCGCGGCAGGCGCGCTGATCGCCGCGCTGGCGCTCGCGGGGCCAGCGAGCGCGCAGGCCTTCGACACTTCTCGCTACGCCGAGCTTCTCGAACGCCACACGCGCGAGGTCGCGGACCCGGCCGGTACGCGCGTCGATTACCCCGGAATCGCCGCGTCCGCCGACTGGCGCCGGCTCGTCGGGCAGCTCGCCACGACGAATTTGGCGACGCTGCACACGCGTGAACAAAAGCTCGCCTTCTGGATCAACGCCTACAACGTGCTCGCGATCGATCTCGTCGCGCGCCATCCCGGAATCGCCAGCATCCGCGATATCGGGTCGTTCCTGCGACCCGTCTGGAAGCACGAGGCCGGGCGCGTCGGCGGACAGGGCATCAGCCTCGACACGATCGAGCACGGCATCCTGCGCAAGCTCGGCGAACCCCGCATGCATGCCGCGATCGTTTGCGCTTCGGTCTCCTGCCCGTCGCTGCGCCGCGAGCCCTGGGACGCGAGCCGCCTCGACGCCCAACTCGACGACGCCGTCCGCCGCTGGCTCGCGAGTCCGGCCAAGGGATTGCGGCTCGACCGCGCGGCGAGCGTCGTCTGGCTCTCCCGCATCTTCGACTGGTTCGAAAGTGATTTCGGGCCCGACGGAGCGCTCGCCTTCGCATCCCGCCACCTCTCCGCCACGGACCGCGCCTTCATCGAGGCGCAGCGCCCGCGCATCGCGTACCTCGCCTATGACTGGCGCGTGAATGCGCTCGCCGGTGGCGCCGAGTGAGAAGGCAGCCCGCACGTCAGTCGACCGGCTGAGAAGTCGCTACCGCACACCATCCAACCCGAAGTGAGGAAGCCATGGAGTACCAGGACATCCGCTACACCGCAGACGCGCCGAATGCGATCGTGACGATCGACCGGCCCCAGCGCCTGAACGCCTTTCGCGGCCGCACCGTCGAGGAACTGATCCACGCGTTCCAGCGCGCCTGGACGGATCCCGAGGTGCGCTGCGTGATCCTCACCGGCGCCGGCGAGCGCGCTTTCTGCGTCGGCGGCGACCAGAAGGAGTACGTGGAGCACGGGAGCTACGGAACCAGCGCGAACGGCCTGTTCGAAATCGAAACCCTGCAACAGGTGATTCGTGAGCTGCCCAAGCCGGTGATCGCCGCGGTCAACGGGCTCGCCATCGGCGGCGGGCACGTGCTGCATGTGGTGTGCGACGTGACGATCGCGGCCGAGCACGCCCGCTTCGGCCAGGCCGGCCCCCGCGTCGGCTCGTTCGACGCCGGCTACGGCACGGCGCTGCTCGCGCGCGTGGTCGGGGAGAAGCGCGCCCGCGAGATCTGGTTCTTCTGCCGCCAATACGATGCCGCCACGGCCGAGCGCTGGGGGCTGGTGAACAAGGTCGTACCGGCCGCCCAACTGCTCGACGAGGCGCGCGCCTGGGGTCGCGAAGTCGCGGCGCTCTCCCCCACGGCGTTGCGATTCCTCAAGGCGTCCTTCAACGCCGATACGGCGCACGCCCACGCGATCGGGCAGCTCGCCTTCGCGGGCCTCGCGAGCTTCAGTCATTCGTCCGAAGCGCAGGAGGGTCGCGCCGCCTTCGCGGAGAAGCGGCCGCCGAACTTTTCGAAGCCCCGCTAGCGCGAGGTCGGACAATCCGAGCGCAAGCTTGCGTTCCCAGCGCAATCCTGCGCATTGCGGCATGCGCCGTATCAAGACCTCGCGAGCAATCGCCGATCATGAGGTGAGCGAGAGGTCCACATGACGATCCCGTCCATCAAGGGCACGGCCTTCCTGTCCGCGCACACCGACGTGCTCGCTCTGGTCGAGCGCGGCGCCCTCAGCCACAACGCCCTCGAGCTGGCCCTCGAGGCGCCGGACCTGCGTCTGCTCGAAGAAAAGATCCTGCCCTCCGCCTGGTACCCGATGGCCAGCTACGACCGCCTGCTGCGTCTGCTCTGCGATCACGAGGCGAACGGCCGCATCGAGGCCTACTTGATCGCGCGTGGCGACAAAGCCGGCGATCGGATCGCCGCCTCGGGCATCTATCAGCAGCTCGGCACGACGACCGAGGCGCTCGGAATTCGCACCGGCCGGGTCGTGATCACGATCGCTGGCCTGATCTACAACTTCACGAAGTGGAATTTCGAGCGCGAGGGCGCGACCCTCGGCAACTTCTCGATTCGGGTCGAAGAAGCGACGGTTTTCCCGGAGTCCGCGCGCCTCACCACGCAGGGGTTCATCCAGAACGCCGCGTCGCGCATCGTGGGTCGCCCCATGCGCGCCGAGAGCGAACGTCCCCTCCCCTCCCGCATCTTCTTTCACGTTTCCGACGCCCGCTGACGGCTCCCGGCGCAGGCCTTGCGCGAGCCGCTGCCTCGCGGCCACAATCGAGCCGCGCGCATCCCCGTGCGCCAGGAGACCCGATGGCCATCGAGGAAGGCAAGCCCGCGCCCGCATTCACGCTCGAGGACGCCGATGGGAAGAGCGTCTCGCTCGCCGACTTTTCCGGCAAGCACGTGATCCTCTATTTCTACCCGAAGGACGACACACCGGGCTGCACCAAGGAGGCCTGCGGCTTCCGCGACGATTGGAAGGCGCTCCAAAAACTCGGCGCCGTGGTGATCGGCGTTTCGCCCGACGGCGGCGCCTCGCACCAGAAGTTCAAGGCCAGGTACAAGCTGCCCTTCCCGCTGCTCTCGGATCCCGACAAGAAGGTGATGACGAAATACGGCGCCTGGGGCGAGAAGATGCTGTACGGCCAGAAGAAGATCGGCGTGATCCGTTCGACGGTCTGGATCGGTCCGAAGGGGGACGTGCGCAAACACTGGAAGCGCGTCGCGAAGGCCGAAACCCACCCCGAGCAGGTGCTCGCCTTGCTGCAAGCGGAAGCCTGACACCCGCGTGCGGCATGCCCACTTGACGCTTTTCCGGCGCTTCGGATAGGCTGACTCGGATGCGTGAGCTCCACCGGCTTCTTCGGCACCGCGTCGCACTCCGGCCCGCCGCCGTTGCCTGGCTCACAATCGCTGCGCTGCTCGCGCTGAACCTCGGCCAATCCCTCCACGCCGCGTCTGCGACCCATGTCGATCCGGCGGGTTCCGAGATCAGCCTCTTCGCCGCCGCACACCCGCTGCCTTCGCAGCCCGCTTCTCACGCCGTCGATCTCTGCCCGGTATGCCGCGCGACCGCGCAAGCGCGGCTGGGCGTGCGCGTATCCGCGGGCGTCAGCGAAATCGCGGCCAGCGACATCGGCATGCCCCTCCCGCGGCCGGCGGCGGAGCGGGCGGCGGCCGCGCCTGCCCTCCGCGACGCGCGGCCCCGCGCTCCGCCGACGGCGCTTCGCGCTCTCAGCGCCTAGTCCCACTCGAGCCACAGCGTCTTGTGTACGGCGGCGCGGGCCCTTGCCGCTTCGTGTTCGAGCCCATTGCGCTGCTGCATCAAGCATCCGTCGCCGGCCTCCCGTCGGCGGGAAGGAGCCGCAGATGGAGTTTCATCAAATTAGAGCCTTGCTGTTCGCAGCCCCCCTGGCGCTCGCTTCGCTCCCCGCCTCGGCTGCGACCGAGGCGGCCGAACTCGCGGCGATGCAGGCGGAGCTCGCGGCCACCCAGAAACAGCTCGCCGCGACGCTGGACAGCTTGGCGCGCGTCGAGCGCCGGCTCGACCAGCTCGAGGCGAGCGGGCCCGCGCCCACGCCGGCTCCGGCGTCGGCCCCGGCTCCGAGCGGGCCGCGCCTCGCACCGGTGAACGCCGACAATCCCGCGATCAGCTTCGTGATCGACACCCTCGTACGGACCGACACCCACGGCTCCGGCTGGGATTTCGAACTCCAGAGCGCCGAGCTGTTCATCTCGGCGCCCATCGATCCCTTCCTTCGCGGCTACGCGGCGCTTGCGGCTTCGAGCGACGAGGGCTTCGACGTCGAAGAGGCGGCGCTCATCACAACGTCCCTGCCCTGGAATCTGACCGTCAAGGGCGGACGTTTCTTCGCCGATGTCGGGCGTTTTCCGCACTTTCACGTCGAGCAACTTCCGTTCGTCGATCGACCGCCTTCGATCGAGCGCCTGCTCCCCGGTGAGAGCCGCGCAGAAGGCGTGGAGGTCACGTGGCTCGCACCGATCGAGCACTACTTCCGCGTGACGAGCGGAATCTACGATTCGATCGGCGAACGCGACGACCTGCCGCCCGAGGTAGGATCGGGAGGCAGCCGCGCGTTCGACGAGCTGACCTGGCTCGTGCATCCGTCGACCTATTTCGATCTGACCGACTCACTGAACGTCGAACTCGGCGGGACCTTCTTCACGGTCCCCAAGCACGGCGCGCGCTTTCTCTACGGCGTCGACGTCACGTTGCGTCATCAACCCGGTACCAGCGAGTTCTACCAGGGCTTCGTGATCGGCTCCGAGTGGCTGTGGAACAACGAAAAATTCAAGAACGTCGACGCCATGGGCGAGGTCATTCCCGGAAGTCAGCGCTTCAAGCACAACGGAGGCTATGCATACATCGAGGCATTCTTCAGCCGCCAATACTCGCTTGGAGCGCGCTTCGACTACGCTCAGGAGCCGATCGACCCGATCGATCGGCAGCGCACGTATTCGGCATTCGCCAGCTGGTTCCCGTCGGAGTATCAGCGTCTGCGCTTCCAGTTCGACCAGATCGATCCGGTGGACGCACGAGACGACCAGCGTTTCACACTGCAATGGACCGCCTTCCTGGGGAGTCACAGCCATGGCTTTACGAACCGTTGAAATCGTCGCAGCGGCGCTCGCCGCCCTGGCCTTCGCGCTCTCGGCGAACACCGCGGGCGCCGCGCTGCGCGTCGTAGCCGCGCTACCGGACGTGGCCGACATGACCCGCCAGATCGGCGGCGAGCGCGTCAGCGTGGAGACGATCGCTCGCGGCGATCAGGACCCGCACAAGGTTCCCGTGAAACCCAGCTTCGTGACGAAACTCAACCGCGCCGACGCGCTCGTCGTCCAGGGACTCGGGCTCGAGCATGCGTTCCTGCCGGCGCTGCTCGAGGTGGCGAACAATCCGAAGATCCGTCCCACCGGATCGGCCTACATCGATGCGTCGCTCTACATCCAGCCGCTCGGCATCCCGACGAGCCAGAATCGTTCGCAGGGGGAGATGCACCCCCTCGGCAATCCCCACTTCAATCTCGATCCGGTGCGCGGGAAGCTGATGGCCAAGGCGATCGCGGAGGGTCTCGCTCGCATCGATCCGGAGGGAGCCGCGGCCTACCAGGCGGGCCTGGATCGCTACACGACGATGCTCGATGGCAAGATCGCCGAGTGGGCGCAGCGGGCGGCGCCGCTGCGCGGCGTAAAGGCGGTCTCCTACCATGAGGATCTCGTCTACCTGGCCGAGCGCTACGGACTCGAGATGGTCGGCACGATCGAGACGAAGCCGGGCGTGCCCGCGACCCCGCGACACCTCGAAGAACTCGTCGCAAGCATGAAGCGTGAGCAGGTGAAGCTCGTGATCCGCGAAGTGGCGTACGAACTTCCGCTCGCACAAACGGTGGCCGAACGCACGGGGGCGCGCGTCGTGACGATCTCGACGCTGGCGGGGGGGCTGCCGGGCACACAGACGTATGTCGAGTCGATCGATGCCAACCTCGAGGCGCTGCTGCAAGCCGCGCAGGCAGGGACTCCCCGCTGACGGATCGATCTGCGCTGCTGACCGTCGACGAGGCGGACTTCGGATATGCGGGGCGCACGGTCGTGCGAGGGGCCTCCCTCGTCGTGCACGCAAACGAGTTCGTCGCACTGCTCGGCTCGAACGGCAGCGGGAAGACGACGCTGATGCTCGGGCTCCTGGGCTTCCTGCCCCCGCTCGCGGGTCGCGTGCAGCGGCGGCCGGATTTGCGCATCGGATACGTGCCGCAGCGAGAGACGCTCGACCCGCTCTATCCGCTCTCGGCCTATCAGGTGGCCCATACCGGCAGCTGGCGCGATCTGCCGTTCTGGCGCCTCTCGGGAGCGCGCGAGCGATCCCGAACGCGCGCGGCCCTCGACGCCTGCCAGGCCTCGAGCTTCGCCGCGCGCCGCTATGGCGAGTTGTCGGGCGGACAGCGCCAGCGGGTATTGCTGGCACGGGCGCTGGCGACGGCTCCGGAGCTGCTGCTGCTCGACGAGCCCACCGCTGGCATCGACCCCGAGGCGGAGCGCGGAATCCTCGACCTCCTGTCCACGCTGCGCGAGACGCAGGGACTCGCGATCTGGATGGTGACACACCATGTCCACGCGCTCGCCGGGCGCGCCGATCGAACCGCGACCCTCTCCGACGGCCGCGTGCACTGGGGTGCGATTCCATGAGTGAACTCTTTTCACCCGACTTCATCTTCCACAATGCCATCGTCGGCGGTCTCGGCGTGGCGCTGCTGTGTTCCCTGCTCGGGATCTATCTGGTGCTGCGTCGTCTCGTGCTGATCGGCGTGGCGCTGCCGCAAGCCAGCGCCGCGGGCATCGCCGCCGTCTTCTGGCTGACGGGACACGGCCACCCCGGCATGGCGGACACGCATCTGCTCGCCCTGGCGGGATCGCTCGGCGCAGCCTTCGCGGCGCTGGGCCTGCTGGTGTTGGGGCAACGGCGCTCGCGCAGCCCCGCCGAGTGGGGCGTGGGTGCGCTGTTCGCGATCAGCTCGGCGGCGACGATCCTGTTGATTGCGATCAACCCCAAGGGCGACATCGAGATGGCCGGACTGCTGCGCGGGGAGTTGCTGGCGATCACCGACGGCGATCTGCGCCTGCTCGCAGGTGTGCTGCTCGCCGTGGCGATCCTCTTCTTCCTATTTCGCCGCGATCTGCTGCTCTCGTCCTTCGACCCGCAGTTCGCGCGCACGCTCGGCCGCAATCCGCTGCGCTACGACCTCCTGCTGTATTTGCTGATTGGAGCCGGAGTCGCGATCGGCGTCATGACGGCGGGACCGCTCGTGGTATTCGGCTTTCTCGTGCTGCCGGCCCTCGCGGCCTTGCGTGTCGCGTCCGGTCTGCTGGCAGCCTTCGCGATCTCCGCGGCGCTGGCGGCGTTCGCCTTTCTGGGCGGCTTCTGGCTCTCGTATCGGGCGGATCTGCCGGCCGGTCCCACCTGCGTCGCGGTGGCTGGCGCCTGTTGGGCGGCTGCGAGCATCGCGATGCGCCTGCGTGGTCGGCGTGGTTCCGGCGCGTTGCTGCTGCTCGTCGCGCTGGTCGGGATCGGCGGCGGCTGCGCGTCGCGGTTCGAGGCCGCCGCGCAGCGCGCGTCTTCTCCGCTCCCGCGCGGCACGCTGCCCGAAGCTCTCGCCTCGCGAACCATCGCCGTGCTGCCCTTCGCGAACGCTACGGGGGAGCCGCTGAGCATCCCGCAGGGCTTTCTCGACGACGTCGTACGCAGGATCGGAAACCAGCCGGCGCAGCGCCGCTATACGGTGCCGGAGGCGCTGCAACAGCGCGCCGCCTTCGAGCTCGAGCGTCGAGGCTTCGAGGTGCTTCTGGTGCCGCTGGAGCAGAAACGCACAGTTTTGTCGGGTGCAGCGGGCGATCCGCTCGCTGCGGCGGGCGGCTCGGCGCCTTCGGGCTTCACGGGTCCCGTGCTCGTCGGGACGCTGCGTCGCTTCACTCCGACGGGCACGGGCCTGCTGTTGGTGCGGCTCGAACTCGCGCTCGTCGACAGCCAGAGCCGGGATGTGTTGTGGAGTGGCGTCGCGAAGCGCCCGGTCCCGATCCAATCCGCACTCACCTGGCAGGAGATCCTGCTCGATGCCGGACCGCCGATCTATGCGGACGCTTTCGGAAACGAATGACGCCGCGGGTACGGGCTGCGGCGCGGTTCAAGGGGTCGGCAGCGCGAATGCGAGCAGCTCGTCGCCGAGCGTCGTTCCCATTGTGCCGTGGCCGCCGGCCGCGATCACCAGGTACTGCCGACCATCGGGACGCAAGCGATAGGTCATCGGGGTCGCCTGGGCGCCCGCGGGCAGGCGCTGCTTCCACAACAGCGCGCCGCTCTCGATGTCGAACGCGCGCAGGGAATCGTCCATGGCTGCGCCGATGAAGACGACACCGCTTGCGGTCGCGAGCGGCCCCCCCATGCTCGGCAGGCCCCAGTCGAACCAGAACGGAAAGGGCGCCAGATCCCGTGTGCTTCCGAAGGGAACCTCCCAGAGCACGCGTCCCGTCTCGATTTCGATCGCAAGCAGCGTTCCCCACGGCGGCGCCGTGCAAGGCACACCGAGGGGGGACACGAGCACGTCCACCGCGGCCGCATAGGGCGTGCCCCGCTGCGGATGCACGCCGCGTCGCGCGACCTTTTGCGCGACGACGGCCTCGATCTGAGCGCGCGGGACGAGTGTCACCACGTTCGCCATGCGGTTGGTGTTGGTCACGAGCACGCGGCGCGCCGGATCGTACGCGACACCTCCCCAATTGATTCCCCCCGCCACCCCGGGGTACTGGATCGATCCGACGAGGCTCGGCGGTGTGAAGATGCCTTCCGAGCGGCTCGCAGCGATCTTCTCGCGACACTTGCCGCGATCCCACGGCGTGAGGCCCCAGGCGTCGTCGGGCGACAAGCCCGGCGGATGGAGCGGGAGGGGCTGGGTCGGAAACGGTTGCGTGGGCGATAGCTCCTCGCCCGGCGCGCCTCCCTGGGGCACCGCGCGTTCCTCGACGGGGAAGAGCGGCACGCCCGTCTCGCGGTCGAGCAGGAAGAGGTGCCCCATCTTCGTGGCCTGCGCGACGGCCGCTCGCGGGCGGCCATCGCGATAGACATCAATCAGTGTCGGTTGCGCCGAGACGTCGTAGTCCCAGAGATCGTGGTGCACGGTCTGGAAGCTCCAAACCCGCTCGCCGGTCTGGCCGCGCAACGCGACGACGGAGCTCGAATAGTGATCGAAACCATTGCGCACCCCGCCATAGAAGTCCGGGCTCGCGTTGCCCATCGGCACGAACAGGAGGTCGCGCGCGGGATCGACGGAGAAGACCGACCAGGCGTTCGGCGTACCCGCGTGGTAGCGAGGCGAGCCATCGGCGGCGGGCGGCAGCGGCGGCGTCCCAGGCGGCACCGGATCGAAGGCCCAGCGCAGCGCACCCGTGCGCACATCGAAGCCGCGCACCACGCCCGCGGGCGCATCCGTGCGCCGCCCATCGCCGACGAGCGCACCCACGGCCACGACATCCCCGATCACCGTCGGCGGGGAAGTCACGCCATACTCGCCGGCCCGCACCGTGCCCAGACCGCGCATGAGATCGATGCTGCCGGCTGCTCCGAAATCGCGGCACAACTCGCCCGACTCCGCGTCGAGCGCGAGCAATCGGCCATCGAGGGTCCCCGTGAAGATCCGCTTGCGGCAGGCTCCCACTGCCTCGCTGCCGGCATCGCTCCAGA
Source organism: Deltaproteobacteria bacterium (assembly GCA_031405455.1). Taxonomy (GTDB): domain Bacteria; phylum Myxococcota_A; class UBA9160; order UBA9160; family SMWR01; genus DATBRV01. The sequence goes on from JANNIY010000033.1 coordinate 46,920, forward strand.
ACGCAACGCCACGACAGGCCAACTGCCAGAGTTCGGCGACATCGACCTTGGGATCGAAGACCCAACGCTGCGCGCCGGTCTCGGCATCCAGCGCGAACACGCGATTGAAGGGCGAGCAGAGATAGAGCGTGTCTCCCGCGAGAATGGGCGTCGCTTCGAAGACGCTCTTGCCGCGCGTGAGGCTGCCGTCGCTGACGTCGCCCGTGTGAAAGCGCCAGGCGAGCTCCAGCCGGCCAACGTTCTCACGCGTGATCTGCGTGAGCGGCGAATGTCGCGTGCCTCCCGCGTCGCCGCCCCAGGTGGGCCAGCCCGCGACCGGCCCCGAAAGGTCGATCGGCTCCGCCACCGGCCCACAGGCGAGTCCGACCAGCGTGAGCGCCGAGACGACCCAGACGAAAACTCGCGGGCGCATGGATCTCAATCCGAACCGGTTTTCGAGACGCTCGCGCGCTGACGCAGGGAATCCGGATTCGGATCGAGCCGCAGCACGTGCGGCATCCCGCCGTCGATCTGCCAGGCGGGGGCGTTCGAATTCGACGTCCACACGCGGCCCTCGGCATCGAAGGCGATCTCGCGCGTATACGTGACACGCGTCGGAAGCGGATAGACCGTGAAGCGTTCACTCACGGGCTCGAAGCGGATCAGCGTGTCGCTGTTCGTGCCGCAGATCCACACCGCCCCGCTCGCGGGATCGACGTGCAACGCATACGGCGTGTCACTGCCGCGGGGTTCGATCGGCAGCTCCCAGGTCTGGAAGCCGCGCGTCGCCGGATCGAAACGCGCGATCAGGCTCTCGGAGAACGACGGAATCCAGAGCTGGCCCAGCGCATCGAAGCGCAGCCGCCGCGGCGCGGGAAACGGGGTGTCGATCATCTCGATCGCGAACGTCTCCGGATCCACGCGCCCGATGCGATGCTCGTTGAGCTGGCTGAACCACACCGAACCGTCGGGCGCGACGTCGACTCCGTAGGGCACCGGCATCGTGACGCCATCGCTTTCGGCCGCAGCGCCGCGCAGATCCACGTGCCGGTTCAACCACAACAAAAACGGCAGCGAGCGCAGGATCAAGGCCTGTCCCAGGTTGCGGGCCGGGAGTCGCAACTCCCGCTGCTCGTGCGTCGCCGGGTCGTAGAAGCCCAGATGATTCGAAGCCGCGATCGTGTACCAGATACGCCCGCGGGCGTCGAAGCGCAGGGTGTGGGGATAGAAGCCGCGCGCGAGCGGCACCACCGCGAAGCTTTCGCTCACGGGGTCGAAGCGCGCGAGCTGATTGGCGAGCGCGAGTGTGATCCAGATCGCGCCGTCGGGTGCGACCTGAAGCGAGTGCGGGCCCACGTGGGCATCCGAGTTCGCCGCCTGGGGCGGACCCTGGCTCGCGAAAACGCCGCCGAGCGGGAGATCGCCGCGCGGGATGTCCCAGGCCTCGCGTGCACCCGACGCCGAGCTCGGATCCAGCCGGTAGAGGCGGTCGTGACTCATGTCGACCGAGTACAAGCGACCGTCCGGATGCACCGTCACGTCGTGCTGCATCGAGGCGCGATCGCCCAGCTCCCACTCTTCGATCACGGCGCGCCTCACCTCGGCGCCCGGCGGCGGCGCAAAGTCGGGCTCGTGCATGCGCGCCGTGAGCGCCGCAACCGCGATCGCCGGCTCGTAGGCGGCGTTGAACAATCCCGGCAGGCGCTCGCGCAGATCGTTCGAGAGCATCCCGCCCATGCGGCCCATCCGGCCGAGGAGCTTGTGCCACTGCGCCTCGTCGCGGACCACGCGCGTCGCGGCCGATCCCTGCTGGTGACAATACGTGCACTGGCGTTTCAGTTCTTCGCGCTGGCGCGGGTCTTCGAGCTTCGCGAGCACGAGTTGGTACCAGTGATTCGCGGGCAGCTGCGCAGCCACCCGCGCCGGGTCGCGCTCGCGCGCGAGCACGAGATCCACGCGCGCGCTCGGGTCGCTCGCTCGCGCCGTCGTGTTCAGATCCTGCCAACCGATCCGGCGCGCGCGCACGGCCCAGGGCCCCGGACTCGAGAGCGCCGGCGAGCGAAAGCTGCCGTCGTCGGCCGTGAAGACGCTCAGGCTGTGCGCCGGGTCACCCGCGCGGAAGCTGACCAGCGCGCCCGCGATGGGCGCGCCGCTCGCGTCCCGCGCCCAGCCTTCGATCCGCAGCGCCCCGTGCGCGGCGCCCGCGACGAGGGCGGATAGAATCGCGAACGAGGCTACGAGGCGCACGGCTGCCACGCTCGAAAGGAGACACCAGCGCATGCGACGATCTCCCCGAGCCCGTCGAGGTCCTCATCCTAACGTCCTGCGCCGCGCCTCGCTGTCCAGCCTGTGGTTGATCGGATTCGCAGCGGGATGCGCGTCGTCGAGCGGGGGCCCGCTGAGCGCACCCCCGCGAACAGCCAGCGCCCCCGGCGAGCTGCGCATCGAGCTCGTCTTCGGGACAGGCGCGGACCTCGACCTCTACGTCACCGATCCAGCGCAGGAGACGGTCTACTACGCCAACTCCCCTGCCAGGGTCAGCGCCGGACGCTTGCAGGCAGATCTTCGCTGCGATGCGGCTGTAGCGCCCCGCGTCGAGACGATCGTCTTCGAGAATGCGCTCGCGGGGCGCTATCGGGTGGGTGTCGATCGCGCGCAGACGTGCGAGTCCGGTGGCAATGCCCCGGAACCCTTCCTCGTCGTCGTGGAGCTGGGCGGGCAGCGCCAGGAGCTGCGCGGCGAAATCCGTCCGGGGCGTTTCCTGCCGAAGGCGTTCGAGTTCGAGCGCCCGGGAGGCGAACCGTGACACGACAATCAGGCGCCGCTGCAAAAACGAAGCGCCCCGGGCCGTGAGGCCCGGGGCGCCCTGAAAGACGCTCGAAAGCGTCCGTTCAGCTGATTACGATCGGCGGCTCCGGCGACCCGCGAGGATCAGGCCGACGAGGCCCAGACCCAGGAGGGAAGCCGTGCCCGGCTCCGGAATCACGTTGACCTGGCCGCTTCCATAGGTCGCTGCCGGGGTCGTCCCGAACGCCAGGTAGTTGCTGTTGAGAACTTCGTCGACGCCGATGTTGAAGAGGCCCAGCTCAAGCAGGGACACTCCCGCACCGTTGGCGACGAAGCGCGCCGTTCCGATGACGTAGGTGCCAAGGGGCAGGAAAGTCGGGCCAGTGATGACGCCGCTCTCATACGTGTTGACGCGACCCGCCAGTACAGCAGTGCTCTCCACCGGCGGCGGGGGCCCGAGGCCAACGACGATCGAGGAGTAGTTGCTGACCATGGTGCCGGCACCGTAGGTCGTGCCCGACCACTCAGCCCCACCGACGAAGTTCAGCTCGTTGGAGAGGTTGGTGTCGTAGTTGAGCGAGACGCCGTGCCCACCGAGCGTCTCCGTGTTCGTCATTCGGATTTCCATCGTGAGGATGTTCCCGGCGACGGCTGTCGTCGAGGATCCTCCCAGGGGGCCACCGCCCGTGTTACCCACCCAGACGATGCTGAACGAAACCGCTGCGCTGGCATCCTTCGCGATGCCAACCAGGCAGATCGCCGCTGCCATCAAAGCTACCGAAAACACTTTCCGCATTGTCCTGTCTCCTCAATTAGTCCGTAGAGAGTCCGTTGAAAGTAAAGTCCCCGAAAACCGTTACGGGCAAGCCGTAGCGTTGCGACCCGCATTCGTGATCCCGGACGGTCCGGCCGTCGAGCCGAACTCATTCTTGAACGCACCGAAGTCGGTAAGACCCACCACTCCGTTGCAATCCATGTCCGCCTTGGCGTTGTACGCCGGCTGGCCGGTCGATGAGCCGAAGGCGGCCTTCAGAGAGCCGAAGTCCGTGAGGCCCGAAGTGCCGTTCTGGTCGAAGTCGGCGTCGCAAAGATCGCCGCACCCGTCGTGGTCCACGTCCTTCTGGGTCGCATTCGACCGCGACGAGCAGTTGTCGAACGCATTCTCGACACCGTCGCCATCGGTATCGGCGCCGCCCGGGGTCGGGCCAGCCATCGCCGCGAGCGGAAGCCCAACGACGAGACAGAACCCTGCCAGCAGTGCCATCAGTTTGATTTTCATGATCTGATCTCCTCGGTATTTCGAAGCTGTTGCATTAGGCCCTAATACTAGTATTGCTGTCCTGCTGCAAAAGGCCGCTGCTATTGAACTCATCAGTAGTAGTGGCCAGATACACAAACTCCGTGTCGTCCTTGCGGTTCCAGGCCTGTGGGATGCTTTGCTCCCCGCAGGGTTCCTTCGCGCTAACCAAGATATCTGCAAGCGGCACGCCAACCCGGAAGATCATGGTAAGTATTTGATTTCATTGGATAGAACTAGATTTTCAATCTCGTCGATCGGGAAAAGATTTTCCCATACGCGACAAATCAGGAAAACCCTTTCCTCCTGGCATCCCGCGATAGCAGCTCGATCTCCCTCAGCAATTTCTCGATCTCCGGATCGAGCGTGACGCGAAAATTCCGCAATCTGGCTTCGGCCTCGCTTCGCTCCTGCGCACCCGGCCGCTCCAGGACCGTCGCGATTCGCACGACGATCGGATCGGCCGCCTGGCGCCACGGCGTCGCGTCGAGCGTCAGCAGGCTGCGCATGGCCTCCGTCGCCAGTTTCCCGCTCCCGACGACCCAGTGCTCCACCAGCAACCAGCGCGTCCCCGAGCGCAAGACCAGCCTTGCGGTGCCCGCAGGCACCGAAGCGTCCTCCACCTCTTCTTCGACCACCCAGCCGCCTTCCAAAAGCTGTGTTTTGGGAGACAGCGCGCTCACGAAACGCCGCGCCCGATCGCCAACGCCGACGAAGAGATCCACCGTGTCGTTGCCGAGTCGGTAGCGAGCCATCAGGCGTTCCCGAAAGGTCACGCTGCCCAGGAACAGGCTGTCGATCTCGAGCGGCTCGCCCTGCCACTCGCCGAGGCGGCCTTCGTAACGCGCCGCGATCCCGAGCTGAGGGGGATCGATCATGATCCAGCGTGAGACCCCCACGGAGCCCAGCGCGAGCAAGGCCAGGAACCCGAGCGCGAGGCGCCTGCGCGTCGGCGTCACCGGCAGCGACGGGAGCGCAGCGGTTGGGCCGGGCGCAGGCCGAGCCGTGGAGAAGACCCGGCCGAGTGCGCCATCGAGCGCGTACAGCACGAGCAGCCCGCAGAGCAGGATTGCCACGCCTTGCGCGGCGTGCACGGCGGTGATCTCCGAGTGGGGATTCAGGATCAGCGCCACTGCGCGCACGGCATTCAAGCCAAATGCGACGAAGGGGGCAGCCAGCACGACGAGCCAGGCGTGCCAGCGACGGCGTCGGAACAAGTCGACCATCAGGATTGCGAGCATGCTGAGCGTCATCACCGAGCGCAGCCCGCTACAGGCCTCGATCACGGAGAACGTGTAGTCGGACCGCAGGATCGTGACCCCGGCGACATGCGCCGGAATGCCGAAGCGAAAAAGCAACTCGCCGGCGAGCGTCGCCGTCCAGAGCTGGAAGCGAAAAATCAGCGCGTTGGAGAACACGGGCGGCAACGGGATCGCGAGCAGCACGAAAAGCGCCGGAAGCCCCAGCAGGCGAACGCCCGGCGTACCCTTGAGAAGCGACGTCAGACCGAGCCCGCCGGCGATCAGGCTCAGCGCCAGCAGATCGTCGCCCCCCGTGAGCCGCGACCACACCAGGATCGCTGCCGAAACGACGAGCAAAGCGACGGTCAACACGACGGGCCCGCTGCCGTTGGCGAGCGCGCGCCAGCGATCGCGGCGGCGCCAGAGCAGCCAGAGCGCGAGCCCGAGAATCACGGCGGGGGTCGTATCCGAGGGTTCGAACAGCAGCCGCTCGACGGGATCGTGAATGTCCGGGCGCGGTTCGAAACGCAGCAGATCCCGGTACGCGAAGACGGCCAGCCCGATCCCAGCGACGAGCGAGGCGGGGGGCAGCGAGATCAAAGAGCGCTTGCGAGGGGTCGGCACGGCAGCGCGGAATATATGGGCAAGCCGGGATTCGCCCATGGGCAGCACGCTGGCTCGCAGGTATGGTCGCACGCGCCTGGCATCGCCTGGGTGGGACGGGGGATCCTGGCGGCTGGATTCGCGAGCGTCGGCGCGGCATTCATCGCGACGCTCGCATGGACGGTGGCTCGGACCTGAGGAGGATCCGGCGATGAGCGAAGCCGCTGGCGAGTTTTTCGGCGCGATCGATCGCGGGCTCGAGAACGTCGTCGCTTGCACCACCGCGATCAGCACCATCGCGGGTTCGACGCTTCTCTATCGCGGCTACACGATCGAAGATCTGGCAGCCCATGCGACCTTCGAGGAGGTCGTCTACCTGCTCTGGCATGGAACGCTCCCCACCCGCGCCCAACTCGAGCCCTTCGAGCGCTCGCTACGCAGCCACATGGCGCTCCCGCCCGAGGCCTTCCCCTGGTTCCACGGCCTACCGACCCGGGTTCATCCGATGGACTTCCTGCACGCGGTGGTGGCGGGACTCTCGCTGCACGACCCCGATGCCAACGTGATCGACGGGCCCGCGAACGAACGCAAGGCCATCCGGCTCACGGCTCGGCTCGGCACGATCATCGCCGCCTATCACCGGGTGCGCAGCGGCCAGTGGCCGCTCCAGCCGATTCCCGACCGCTCGATCGCCTGGAATTTCCTCTACATGCTGCTCGGCCGCGAACCGGATCCGCGGCGCGTCAAACAATTCGACACCTGCCTGATCCTGCACGCAGACCACGAGCTCAATGCTTCGGCGTTCTCGGCGCGCGTCACCTCGAGCACGCTGTCGGGGCTCTACTCGAGCGTGATGTCCGCGATCGGAACGCTCAAGGGCCCCCTGCACGGAGGCGCGAACGAGCAGGTGATGCGCATGCTGCTCGAGATCGGGACGCCCGAGCGGATCGACAGTTGGCTCGACCAGGCGTTCGCCACGAAGGCCAAGATCATGGGTTTCGGGCACCGCGTGTACAAGGAAGGCGATCCGCGCGCGCGGATCCTGCGCGAGATGAGCCGCGAGCTGACGCGCGAGGTCGGCCATCCCGAGTTCTACGAAATGAGCGCGCACATCGACGACGTCATGCAGAACAAGAAGGGGCTGCTGCCGAACGTCGATTTCTATTCGGCGACCGTCTACCACAGCATGCAGATACCGGTGGATCTCTTCACGCCGGTGTTCGCGATGAGCCGCGTATCCGGTTGGTGCGCGCACGTATTCGAGCAATACGCGAACAACCGGATCTATCGCCCGCGCGGCCGCTACGCGGGCCCCACCGATCAGCACTACGAGCCCATCGAACGCCGCAAATAGACGAGCCCGGCGATGCGCAGGCTCGACGAAACCAGAAACAGCACCGCATAGCCCGGAAGCTCCGGGCCGAGCCAGTGGAAGAGCAGCGAGCCGCAGCTCACACCGAGCACCACGGCGAACGCCGCCGCCAGGTTGAACAGCGAGAGCACGCTCGTGCGCTCGCGCTCGTCGATGTGATCGAAAAACACGAGCAACGTCGCCAGCTCGAAGGCGCCCCACGCGATGCCCGACGCCACCTGCACCGCCAGCAGCCAGGCGAAGTCTTGCGACAGCAACCACAGCGACGGCAGCGGCACGATGCCGAGGCTCCCGTACCACAGCAGGCGCCGGCTGCCGGAGCGCTGCGCAAGGCTGCCCAGCGCCGGTAGCGCGATGATGCGTGCAATGAAGGGCGTGCCCAGAAGCAGCGCGTACGCGGCGTAGGAGAGCTTCAGCGGACCGAGCATGAAGGGCGTGAAGTACGACGCCGAAATATGCACGGCCATCTGGACCCAGATCAAATAGGCGAGCAGACGCCCGTGGGTCGGATCCCGGAACGTCGCCCAGATGGCGGACGCCGAGATTCGGCGCGAACCCGGCTGCGCACCGCTCGGCTCGCTCTGGCTGGCCAGAAAGCTCGACGAGACGGCGCGTGCGAGCAGCGCCGTGGCGAAGAGCGCCGCGAACGTCGCGAGCGGACGCTCGGAACCGGCCCCGGCTTGCAGCGCCAGTCCGCCTGCGATCAGCCCGACCAGCACCGCCGCCTGCGACCACCGCGAACGCGCCGCAAAGAAACGCGAACGAATCGAGCGTGGCACGATCCGCGTCACCCAGCTGTTCCACGCGGGCCCGGTCGCCATGCCGAAGCCCCAGTAGAGGGCCGCAGCCAGAAACAGCACCGGACGCGAGAGGCTGCCGTACAGCGCGGCCACCACGAGCGGCACGAAACTCGCGGCCTGCGCGATCGCGCACAGCACGACCCAGCGCCGCGACGAACCGAGCCAGCGCACCGCCGTCGGTGACACCAGTTGAAAGACCGCGCCCACCAGCATCGGCAGCGTGGCCACCAGCCCCGCGGTGATCTCACCGAGACCCGCGGCGAGTGCGAAGGCAGGGATGTAGGTCTCGCCTGCGCCCACCATCACGCTGAAGCCGACGCCATCGCCGACGATCGCGCGCAGATCGCGGCGCAGCCGTGTCGAGCGATCGTTCGTCAGCATGCGGGGGAGGGACGGTGCGAGGCGTCGGCGGTCGCGTCAAGCGCGCCGTCGGCAGCGCCGCCAGCACGGCACTGCTATTTCTGACGGCCGCGGAGGGACGCTTGCGACGGATCGCCCTGCTCACCAGCGATGACGCGACACTCGCGCACGGCGACCCGGCCGATGCGCCCGCGGTCGCGGCCGTCCACGCCGTCGCGCGCTGCATCGAACAGGCGTGCCTCGAGCTCGGCTGGAACGTCACGCCCGTGTGCGTGACCCGCGATCCCCAGCGTTTGCTCGCCGATCTCGAGCGAGCGCGCCCCGACGCCGCCTTCCATCTGGCCGAGTCCGTCGGCGGCGACGCCCGCATGGAAGCCGCCGTCGCCGTGCTGCTCGATTGGATCGGCCTGCCTTATACGGGCTCGCCGCCGCAGGCGCTCATGCACGCCCTCGACAAGCCGGTGGCGCGCGCGCTGCTCGCTGCGCACGGCATACCGGTGGCGCGGGGCGTCGTGCTCACGCAGGGTGACGAGCCCCTGCTGGGCCTGGCGAAGCCCTGGATCGTGAAGCCCGCGCGCGAGGACGCGAGCCACGGCATCCACCTCGAGAGCGTGGTCTGGGACGAAGCGGCGGCGCGGCGGCGCGCGCGCGCCGTGATCGAGCAATACCGCCAGCCGGCGCTCGTCGAAGAGTTCGCCGAAGGGCGCGAACTCAGCGTCTGTCTGCTGGGTCCGGCGCACGCGCCGACGCCGCTGCCGATCTTCGAGATCGACTACTCCGGCTTCCCGGCAGGCCGACCGAAACTCGTTACCTACGCCGCGAAGTGGCACCCGGAAAGCGACGAGTACCGGGGCACTCCGCTGATTCCGGCGCGGGATCTCGAACCTGCGCTCGCCCGGCGCCTGGTCGAGACCGCCTGCGCCGCCTACCGCGCGCTGGCGCTGCGCGGCTACGGGCGCGTCGATCTTCGCCTCACCGGCGAAGGCGGCATGATCGTGGTGGAAGTGAATCCCAATCCCGATCTCGCACCCGACCACGAGATCGCACTCGCCGCCGCGCGCGCGGGTCTCAGCTACGCGTCGCTGATCGAGTGGTTGGTCGACCAGGCGCTCGGAAAATCAGGCGGCCCCGCCCTCTCGCGCGGCGCCTGAGCGCGCGCCGCCTCGTCGGCGGCCCGCGCCGCGATCTCGCCGATCAGCGCGTCGTACGAAAGGCCCGCGGCGCGCGTTGCGATCACGATGTCGCCCTTTTCGGGTGACAGCCCCGGCAGCGGATTCGCCTCCAGGAAGACCGGCCGCCCGTCGCGCGTCACACGAAAGTCGATGCGCGCCACATCGCGGCAGCCGAGCGCGGCAAACACGGCCAGCGCCGCGCGTTCGACCGCCGCGAGCGTGTTCGCCGGCAGCTCCGGCGGCACGGCGTAGCGAACACGGTTGCGCCAGTCGCGCTTGGCTTCGAGGCTGTAGACGAAGCGCAGGGGATCGCCCGTGAGCGGAATCGCCTGCATCAGCGCCGCGACCCGCGGCCGCGCGCTCCCGAGCACCGCGACCGTCAGCTCCGCGCCCTCGACATAGCTTTCGACCAGCGCCGGCTGCCCGTAGCGCTCGTTGACACAGCGCACCTGCCGGGCGAGCGCGGCCATGTCCGAGACGACGCTCGCGCCGTCTCGGATGCCCTTGCTCGAGCCCTCGCACGCCGGCTTCACGATCGCCGGGAACGCGATCTCGGGCAGCGCGTCCCCCGGCTTCACGACCACGCCCGGCGCCACTTCGACGAACGGCGCAACCAGTCGCTTGGCGACGTCCTTGTCGAGGCTCGCCGCCAACGTCAGTGCGTCGGACCCGGTGTACGCCAGCCCGAGGTGCTCGCAGATCGAGGGAACGATCGCCTCGCGCCCGCGCCCGCTGCGCCCCTCGGCGAGGTTCACGACGAAGTTCGGACGCTCGCGGCACAGGCGCCCGACCAGGCGCGTGTCGTCTTCGATCGCCACCGCCGTGTGGCCCAGCCGCACGAGCGCCGCAGCCACGGCCGCCGGTACGTCCGGAGCATCGAACTCCTCGAAGCGATCGTCGTCGGGGGCGAAGTCGCCGTCGGGTAGCCGGCTGTAGACGACCGCCGCCTTCAAGCGAGCGGCTTTTGCGTGCGCCGATTGCGCGCTCGCTTCGTGCCCGCGACCGCCCGCCGGCGCGCGTAGTGCTGGATGCCCTGCGGCACCAGGCGCCGGCCCTCTCCCGCGAGCAGGTCCGCGACACTCTGCGGAGGCTGCGCCGCGCGCCCGGCTCTTCCCCCGCCCCGGCGGCCCGCGCCGCGCTCCGGCTTGGTTTCGCTCGCACCGGCGACGGGACCGTCGTCGATGCGCACGAGCACGCCTTCGAAATTGCGCACGACCAGACTGTTCTCGCCCTGGCTGACCAGATAGTTGGGCATCAGCGGAATCTTCCCGCCCCCGCCCGGCGCATCGACCACGAAGGTCGGGATCGCAAAACCCGTCGTGTGGCCGCGCAGGCCCTCGAGGATCTCGAGCCCCCGGCGCACGCTCGTGCGCAGATGCGCCGCGCCCACCACGTCGTCGCAGTGGTAGAGATAGTAGGGCCGCACCTTGATGCGCAGCAGACCCTGCACGAGTTCGCGCATCACCTCGACCGAGTCGTTCACTCCGCGCAGCAACACCGACTGGTTGTTGACCGGGATGCCCGCGCGCAAGAGACGCTCGACCGCGCCTGCGGCATCGGCCGTGATCTCGCGCGGGTGGTTGAAGTGGGTGTTGAGCCAGACCGGCGAGTGGCGCTCGAGCGCGGCGACGAGCTCGGGCGTGATGCGCATTGGCAACTGCACGGGCTCGCGCGATCCGAAGCGCACGATCTCGACGTGCGGGATCGCACGCAGTCCGGCCAGCGCGTAGTCGAGCTGCTTCAGCGGCAACGTCAGCGGATCGCCCCCCGAAATCAGCACGTCGCGGATCTCGCTGTGCGATCGGATGTAGGCGAGC
>JANNIY010000034.1:0-30067 GCA_031405455.1 Deltaproteobacteria bacterium
ATCCTCCACGACCGGCCCACCCGCGTCGAGCCCGGCTCGCTGCTCCGCGCCTCGATCCAGCTGGGGCCCTTCGCGATCGATGAGACCTACACGCTCCGCAGCGAGGGGACGCTCACGACCCGGCTCACGGCCGCCATCTCGCTGACGAGCCCGGTTCCGATTCTCGGCGGCCTGCTGGCACGGATCGTGGGCCGTCCGCTCGCGCGTTCCACGGTTCGCACCTCGCTCGCTGCGATCAAGCGCCACTGCGAGCGCTGAGTGGGGCGTTCCGTCCAAATTCTCGCGCGGAGATCTCTCAGGTCGTCGCGGGAAGGGGGCCCGATGCGCAGCGGCGCGCGTCCGAACTCGGGGCCGCGCCGTCTCGCCGTTTCTGCAACGAACTAGAAGATCTCGAACAGACCCGCCGCGCCCTGGCCGCCGCCGATACACATCGTCACGACGCCCCACTTCGCTTTGCGGCGCTTGCCCTCGAGCAGCAGGTGGCCGGTGCAGCGTGCGCCCGTCATGCCGAACGGGTGGCCGATCGAAATCGAGCCGCCGTTGACGTTGTACTTGGCCGGGTCGATGCCCAGGGTGTCGCGCGAGTAGAGGCACTGGCTCGCGAACGCCTCGTTCAGCTCCCACAGGTCGATGTCGTCGACCGTGAGGCCCGCGCGCTTCAGCAGCTTCGGCACGGCGAAGACGGGGCCGATCCCCATCTCGTCGGGTTCGCAGCCCGCGGCCGCGAATCCGCGGAACGCGCCCAGCGGTTCGATGCCGCGGCGCCGGGCTTCGCCGGCTTCCATCATCACCACCGACGCCGCACCGTCCGAGAGCTGCGAGGCGTTGCCTGCCGTGATGAACTGGCCCTCGCCACGCACGGGCGCGAGCTTCGCCAATCCCTCGAGCGTCGTCTCGGGCCGATTGCACTCGTCGCGGTCGACCGTGTACTCGACCTCCGAGGTCTCACCGGTCTCCTTGTTCTTGACGAGCATGGTCGTCTTCATCGGGACGATCTCGTTGTCGAACAGCCCGTTCTTCTGGGCGGCCGCGGTGCGGAGCTGGCTCTCGAGCGAGTATTGGTCCTGGTATTCGCGGCTCACCTTGTAGCGGGCCGCCACGATGTCGGCGGTCTCGATCATCGGCATCCACAGGCCCGGGTACGCGGCGGCCAGCGGCTTGTCGACCTGCAACTGGAATCCCGTGCCGCCGAGGCTGTGGGTGATCGACTCGACGCCCGCGCCAACCACGATCTGTTCGCCGTCGACGATGATGCGGCCCGCCGCGGTCGCGATCGCGTTGAGGCCCGACGAGCAATGGCGGCTGACCGTCACGCCCGTGGTCGTCACCGGGCAGCCAGCCTTGATGGCCGCGAGCCGACCGATGTTGTTGCCCGTGGTGCCCTGCGGTGTGCCGCAGCCCATCACGACCTCGTCGACCTCGGCGGGATCGATACCCGCGCGCTCGATCGAGTGCTTGACGGCGTGACCCGCCATGGCGACGCCGCCGGTGTTGTTGAATCCGCCGCGATGGGACTTCGCGAGCCCCGTCCGGGCCGTCGATACGATGACTGCTTCGCGCATGGGGAGACTCCTCGTTCGTGGGGACCCTGGTCCGCGGGGCTTGTCGAGAGCTGTCGAGCGTTGTGAACGGTTGCGCCGGCGGCGACGGGAGTACCGTCACGCTGACAGGCTTCTCAGGGTAGCGCCCTCACCGCGGATGCGGGGCGGAGTCGCGGCCGTCGGCAAGGGGATTCGGGCCGATCGGCCGGAAGCGATCTCCGCCGGGCCATCGGATCGGTTGTATTCTGTCGCGATGAGCCGCGCTCGCGGAACCCATCGACAGCTGCTGCCTTGGATCGCATGCGCGGCTCTCTGCCTGGGTTGTCAGTCGGTTCCGGGCACGGACGTTTCGATCTCGTCGCAGAGTTCTCTGTTGGCGGTGGATGTCCTGTTCCCGGTTCCCCTGAGTCGCGATCTCTCCCTCGTGCAGGTCTTCTTCATGAAGGGACCCATCCCCAACGGCCTGAACGAACTCCCGGAGCTGATTCCCGCCAGCTTCGTGAAATGGTCCCGCGCGTATCTGCTCGATCCCGAGCCCGGGAGCTACTTCGTGGTGGCGGTCACGGCCGAGTACGCCCCGCCCTGGAACGATCGTCCAATCGCCGGAGTCAGTCAGACCGTATGGAGCGGTACCAGCTCCGACGCGATGATCCTTCCCGCGGAGTTGATCCACCAAACGAGAACCATGGTCGCGCCGGGCGAAGTGGCATTCATGGGCGCTCTGCGCGTCAGGCGGGGCGATCACATCAACGCGCATGCGGTGCCCGGCGACGACTTGCAGAGGCGGATCGCCGAGCTCGTTCGTCCGGGCGTGACGTCCGAATCCGGACTCCGCGGTTGGCTCAAGAGAACCCGGACTGTCGAACGCGAGAAAACCTCGCTCAGCAACGAGCAGGCCGATCGCGAGGCGTTCTTCGACGCTGCGCCGGCGGATCTCGGCGATTCGCCCTGGGCAGGCGTCATCGCTCGCGCGGCGGGAGCGGGCGAGGCTCTGGCGTCCAGGCCGAGGACTCCCGAGCCCAAGAGCAAGTCTCCCGCGAAAAGCGCGCTGATGAACAACGCGGACAGCGCGGTGCAGGGTCCGAGCGCGATCCCAGAGGCAGTGGCCGCGCGCGCGTTCAGCGACCCGCAGGCCGCACGGGTTGCGGCGAAAGCCACCGCCGCGGAGGCGACGCTCACGATGGCTCGGCCGGAGCCGCCGCCCCCCACGCCGAAGCCGCAGGGGTTTCCGGGCGTTCCGCGCGACAGCTTGCTCGCGAAGATCGAACTCGGGATGAGGCACGATGAGGTGAGCAGGCTCCTGGGAAATCCCGACGGCAGGATCGATCGCCGGACGGCCAAGGCCTGGATCCCGTTCTACGACGAGCCCGGCGCCAACCTGCGCGACTGGCTCTACGCAGGAGAAGGTCGCGTGGTGTTCTCGCTTTACAAAGGTTCCCTCGAGGTGATCGACGTCGTCTACGACCCGGACCAGAGGAAGTAGCCGCCCAGGAGCATGGGGGCGCGGGGTCGATTCCTGTCGCTGCGCGCCGGAATCCGCATAAATACTGATTCGCGCGGCGGAGACTACCCCGCTCCTCCGAAGTTTTCGGCAGCTTCTCAAGACACAGACGATGCGGACGAAAGCTCCAAAAACGCCGCGCATCCGAATTGCGCGGCGCTGGAGATCGTCGTGCGCCGTCACATCACTTTCGCCGTCTGCTCGATCGTTGCTGCAACCGGAATCGCCTCCGCTTCCGGCGACGTGGTGGCACGTGTCGAAGGCGGCTCGCTGTTGCTGCTGGGGGATGATCTCGACAACTCCATCCGGATCGTCCAGCCGGCAGCGGGCGTTTTCGAAGTCGGGCCGGGGGAGGCTTCCGACACCACGGTCAACGGCGCCGCTTCGCCAATGACGTTTACCGGTGTCTCGCGCGACGTGGTCGTCCGCCTCGGCGGGGGCAACGACGGCCTCGCGCTTCAGGGCGTCGAGGTGCCGCGCGACCTGATCTTCGCTGCGGGTCCGGGCGACGATGCCCTGTGGTTATCCGACGTAGCCGTCATGGCCAGTCTGCGCGCGCAGCTCGGGAGCGGAGCGAACAGCGCGTTCATTTATGAGGTGTCGATCGGCCAGGACGTCGTCTACTCGGGGAGCGAGGGCAGCGACGGCCTCGAGATGCAATACGTCGACATGGCCGGCTCCCTGCGCGTCGCAACTGGAGACGGCCCCAGCTCGGTGACCGTCTCCGACAGCAGGATCGAGCGTTCGCTGGCGATTCTCGCCGGGCCTGGTCCTGACGCGATTTCGCTCGCTGACTCGGGGATCGGGCGCACCACGCGAATCAATGCCGGCGAGGGCGACGACGAGATTGCGATCTTCCAGTGTGGCCTGGGCGCGAATCTCCAGATCCGCGGGGGGCTCGGCGCCGATGGCATCAGCCTCGTGGGAAACGACGTCGCCGGGCGCATGTTGCTCTCGGGTGGCGGAGGCGACAATGCGTACGGGATCGCACGTTCGCAGTTCCACGACCGTGTCTCGATCCGTGGCGGGGATGGGCAGGAGCTTTTCGAGATCGTCGGCGGGCCGCACGAGACGGGATTCCACAAGTCCCTCGCGATCCGCCACGCGGACGGTGACAACATCGTGCTCGTGGGCGGATCGGTCGGCAATCCGGTTTGGATCCTGGGCAATCTCGCTGTGAAGACGGGCGCAGGTGACGACGAGATCACACTCGACCCGTCGCTCACGGTGTCCGGCGCCATCCGCATCCGGCCGGGCGCGGGCGAGAATACCGTCAGCATGCCTTGAGACGGGCGACAGGCTGGGCCCGCCACCCGTCCCGACGCATGGAGCCAGGCCATCAGGTAGAGAAACTCTTCCTGCACGATCTTGCCGTCGTGGACGCTGTAGCTCCCGACCTCGCTCATCTGCATTCGCGCGCGGCGATTCGGCTAGACTTTTCGGCATGCTTCGCGCTCTGGTCGCCGCTGCGTTGATCGCCGCCCTCGGTGGAATCAGCTTGGGTTGCGCCACCCGCCAGAGTATCTCGCTCGAGTGTGTGCCGAAGAACGTCAAGGTCTACGTCGATGCGCGCCGGGTCGAAGGCACGCTGAAGTCGCTGAAGCTCACGGTCGACGAGCCGCACTCCGTTTTCCTCAAGGGGGGCGGCTACCAGCCGCAGATGGTGGTGTTCGAAAGCCGCGAGCGCGACGGCAAGCGCGTGCTCGACCCCGTCGATCTGTGCTCCCAGCTGGTGTTCGTCGAGATGCAGCCCGAGGTGAAGCTCGAGCTGGATCCGGACGCGGCTCCGGTGCCGTAGGCGCCGGCGCGTGCCGGAAGCCTTCAGTACTCTGGCGTCATGAACGAGCTGCCGGCCTTCGGTCTCGCGAACACGCTGACCGGCTTCGCGACGCTCTTTTCGGGTTGCATGTGTCTGCTGCTCTCGCGGCTCGTCGCGCCACATCCGGGGCGCTGGCGGTTCGCCTACTGGACGATCGTCATCACGGGTGTCTTCACCATCACGCTGCATGGTTTCGGCGAGACGGTGAGCGGCTTCGGGCCGCGCTGGTTCTGGGCCTTCCTCGACACCGGCTCGAACATCGTCGTGGCGTGGGCGATCGCGCTCGCCGTGCTGGGTGACTACTACACCCGCGAGCAACAGCGCTGGGCGCGGCCCCTGGTCACGCTCGCGATGGCGGTGGGCGTCGCCTGGCATTTCTACGATCGCCTGCCCTCGACGGATCGCGGCTTCCTGATCCCGCTCGGCAGTTGGGGCGGCTTCTATCCGGGCGAGAGCTGGCTGATCGCACTTGCATTCACGGTCGTGGCGCTCTTCTACGCGCGTCGATCCGAGATTCCCGTGCAGGCGAAGCCGCTGCTCTCGCTCGTCGTCGGAATCTTCCTGTGCGGGCTGCTGCTCGCGACGGCGCGCAACGACGAGATCGTCTACCCGTTCTTCGCGATCCACGCGCTCTGGCATCTGGTCGGGGCGTTCGGATTCATCGCCTTCTGGGCGTTCAACCACGTGCGCTTCGAGGCGCAGGGGCTTGCGATTCGCGACGCTTGAGCTGGCCTTTCCGGATTTCGCCCCGCAGACCTGCCCCCGTCGCTGCATTTTGGGTTACCGTCGTGCGAAAGCCGCCCGCGTTTGCCCCGGTGGCGGGGCACGCGCATCGGGAAGCGATCGCATGTCCCGTTTTGTGGCGCTGATCTCACTGGAGCCTGCGATGACCCGGCCGCTCGAGCCTCGCTAGTGTCGTCCCCCGCGAGTCCCATCGATCTCGACGCGGCTCGCCGCCTCGGTGTCGACCCGAGCGACCCGTGGTTGGGATCCGATCCGGCAGACCCCAGCTACCGTGACGATCCCGCGCCCGCGATGCGGCGGTTGCGCGAGATCGCACCGGTGCATTTCTCGCCGATGGGCGCCTGGCGTCTTTCGCGTTACGACGATTGCGTGCGCATGTTGCGCGACGTCGAAAGCGGCGTGCGCTATGCCGATGGCAGGCCCGCCATCGGATCATCGCCCCCTGGCGTCGCCGCGGGGCCCGGCGAGTTCATGCTCCAGCAGGATCCGCCGAATCACACGCGGCTGCGGCGTCTCGTGAGCAAGGCCTTCACGCCGCGCGCAGTCGAGGGCTTGCGCGAGCGCGTGCGCGAGAACGTGGGCAGCCTGATCGATGCCGCGCTCGCGCGCGGCGAAATGGACGTGATCGCCGATCTCGCGCTGCCGGTTCCGTCGACGGTGATCTGCGAGATGATGGGCGTTCCGCTCGAGGACCGGCCTCGCTTCACGGTCTGGACGGGCGACGCGACGCACCTGCTCGCCGCGGAATTCGCACCCGAAGAAGTCGTGCAGCGCGGGCGCGAGGCGGCCGGCAATCTGGCGCTCTACTTCCAGCAGCTGATCGAGAAACGGCGAGGGCAGCTTTCGGACGACATCCTCTCGCACATGATTCGCGCCGAGGAAGCCGGCGATCGCCTGTCTCCCACCGAGCTGCTGATTCAGTCGATCGGTCTCCTGATCGCCGGTTTCGAGACGACGATCGGCCTGATCGGAAACGGCGTCTACCAGCTGTTGCGACATCCGGGCGAGCTCGCTCGCTTGCGCCGCGAGCCGGGTCTCGTGCGCACGGCCGTCGAAGAATGCTTGCGCTTCGATGGGCCGATCGGCGCGACGCTGCGCATCCTGCACGAGGACGCGGAGTTCGGTGGCGTCACGATTCCGCGCGACTCGCGCGTGATCGTACTCCTCGAAGCCGCGAATCGCGATCCTGCGAAGTTTCCCGAACCGGATCGCTTCGACATCACCCGCAGCCCGAACGACCACCTGGCGTTCGGCGGCGGCGTGCATCATTGCCTGGGTGCACATCTCGCGCGCATGGAGGCCCAGGAGGCGATCGTCGCGCTCGCGACGCGCACGCGCGCAATCGAGCTGGTGACGGAGAAACGCACCTGGGGCCGCTCGCTCTTCCGCGTGCCGGCCACGCTGCCGGTACGCGTCTCGCCAGCCTGACGCGCAGCTGCGTCCGCTTCGGCGTCGCGGAAGCTGAGGACGAAGCGGCCGGCAGGCTGGGTCGATCACGCGCGAACGCCCACGCCGCCCTCGCAGGGGGCGTTCGGTGCCCACGGGTGGCTCGGTCGCGGGGGGCCCGGCACCTTCTCCGCCGTGGGCTACAAAGGCCAGTATCTGCATCTGGATCCCGCGCGCGACGTCAGCGTTCTGCGTCTGGGAGTCTCGACGCCGGAGCAACGCGTGCGCGTGGAAGCAGAACTCTGTCGACTCGTGGCGAGCGCGCCCCACGTGGCGGATCCGAGCGCCGCGGGCGCGCGAGAGGCCTTGGGCGCTGACGTCCAGCGCGGGGGATCGAAGCCATGAGCGGTCGCCTCGCGGGCAAGCTGGCGCTCGTGATCGGCGCGGGGCAGACGCCCGGCGACACGATCGGCAATGGCCGCGCCACCGCCATCCTGTTCGCGCGAGAGGGCGCGTGCGTCGTCGCCGTGGATCGCAGCCCCGCTGCCGCAGCCGAGACGGTCCGCATGATCGAAGCGGAGGGGGGCCGCGCGACCGCGCTCGCAGCCGATGCCACACAGGAAGACGCCATTGCCGGGGTCGTCCGTGACACCGTATCGGAGCACACGCGCATCGACATCCTGCACAACAACGTCGGCATCGGCTTGGGAGACGCGAGCCCCCACAAGATCGAGATGGAAGCCTGGGACCGCATCTTCTCCGTCAATCTCAAGAGCACGCTGATTCCCTGCAAGTACGTCGTGCCCGTCATGCGCGAGCAGCGCAGCGGGGTGATCATCACGATTTCTTCGATCGCGGCGATCTGTGCGACGGCCACGGTGGCCTACAAGGCCTCGAAAGCAGCCCTGAATGCCTACAACCAGACGCTCGCGCTGAGCAACGCGAAATACGGCATCCGCGCCAACATCATCATGCCGGGGTTGATGGACACACCGATGGCGGTGGACGGCCTCGCGCAGGCGCTCGCGATCGACAAACAGGTGTTGATCCGCAAGCGCAACGAGCAGGTGCCTCTCGGCGGCAAAATGGGCACCGCATGGGATGTCGCCTACGCAGCCCTGTTTCTCGCTTCCGACGAAGCGCGCTTCATCACGGGCGCCGTTCTTCCCGTGGACGGCGGCCAGAGCATCCGGGTCGGTTGAAACTTCGGTGCGGCGGCGCGGAGCATCCGAGGGCCTGAAGGCCGGCAGGTCTGCTCGGAGCGGCGGCAACGCTCCGAGTTCGGGAAGATGGCTGCGCTTCGTCCACTGAAGACGCGGGGCCGCGAGCGTGCATTCCCTCCCGAACTACTGCGTCTACCTGCTGCTGCTCGCGATCGGGCTGCTCGGACTTCGCCGGCTCGCTCGCGCAGACCGGCTCGCAGCCTGGCAGGGAGCGCGCGGGCGAGCCGCTGCGTGCGTGCTCGCCGCCTTGATGTTTGCGATCAGCGAGCCGCAACACGCGTTCGAAGATTTCCTCGAGGCCTACTACGCAGCCGGCGCGGCCATCCTGGCGGGCGAGATCCAGGCCAGCCAGCTGTTCGCGCACGGGGTGTTCGGATTCGTCAACAACCCGATCGTCGCGTTCGTGTTCGTGCCCTTTGCGTTGCTTCCACCCGGGCTTGCGGCCCTCGTCTATGCGGCGCTGGGGGTCGCGGCGGCAGTCGTCTCCTGGCGGGTGCTGGTGAGCGCCGCCGGACTGGATCTCCCGCGGGCGGCGCTCCTCGCGCTGCTGTTCGTGCTCAATGGCCCGCTGATGAACAGCCTCCGCGAAGGCAACAGCAGTCAGTTCGCCTTGCTGGCCCTGGTGCTGGCGTTCGTGAGTTTGCGTCGGCAACGCGAATGGAGGGCGGGCTGCCTGCTGGGGGCAGCCGCGTTGCTGAAGCTTCCCCTGCTGCTCTTCGGAGTGTATTTCGCGTTGCGCGGCCGCTGGCGGGCTGTGGCGGCTGGCGGGCTCGTGGTCGCAGGCGCCGGGCTGCTTTCGATCGCGGTTTTCGGCAGCGAGGTCCAGCGGGTTTGGTACCAGCAGTTCGTCGCTGCTGCCGGAAGCCATCCGATCGCTGCCTTCAACGTGCAGTCGATCGCGGCCTTCGCCGCCCGCTGGCAACAGGAGGGAGCGACCGTCTGCGATTGGAACGGACGTCCGCTGTTGGGGAGTGCGCGCGCCGCGTCCGCGCTCGCAACGGCGTTTCTCTACGCGGCGGTGCTCGGCTGTGCCCTCGCGCCACGGCGTCGCGTGGGC
Organism: Deltaproteobacteria bacterium; assembly: GCA_031405455.1. Taxonomy (GTDB): domain Bacteria; phylum Myxococcota_A; class UBA9160; order UBA9160; family SMWR01; genus DATBRV01. The sequence continues at coordinate 9,272 of JANNIY010000034.1, forward strand.
TCAGCGGCCTTGCCCGCTCCCGGCCCCCAGGAGCTCGAACTCGAGTTCCTGTTGGTCGTGGTGCTCGCCTGCCTGACGAGCCCCGTGGCGTGGACACACTATTATGCGTGGCTGCTGGTCCCGATCGCGTTCTTGCTGGCGCCGGCGAGTCCGCTGGTGGACGGGCGCTGGACCCGGCTGCTCGCGGGGACGGCCGTCCTTCTCGTCGCGGCTCCGGTCGTGTTTCCCGACTGCGCGCCGAGCGGACCGCTCGCGCGGCCCTATGTCGTGCTGCTCTCGCACTATCTGTTCGGAGGTCTCCTGCTGCTGGGGCTTCTCCTGCGGCAGCGGCTGCGACTCCGGCTCGAAAGCCACGCGCCCACGTCGTGATTCCCCACGCGGGTTTCAGCGGGGAAGGCGCCTGAACAGGAACTCGGGTCCCGTCGGCGAGGCTCCCACGAGGGTCTGTGGCGGCGCGGGAAGGCGTCGCTCGAGTACGAAGCGCCGCTCGAACGCGGCGGCGAAGGCAGGCAGCGACAAGTCGATCGGTGCTGCGAGCAGCCAGTCCGGGTCGCTGCGCGCGAGAAAGGCGTCGGAATCGAGACGCGATGCCAGTGGCGATTGGGAGGCATCCCACCAGGACATGACGTGCATCTGGTCGTTCGTCTTGCCATTGCGGATGGGGATGAAGGGGTGACTCGGCATCAAGACGGCGCCCTCGAGACCCGCGACGAGTTGATTCAGCGCGACTGCGCGCGCTCTCAACTCCGGGGTCGGCATGAAGACCTGCGCGTCGTAGCGATTCACGAAGAAGAAGGCCACGCCGCCCAGCACGGCCGCCACAGCGAGCGCCCGCTCGAGCCGTGGCGATGCGGTGCGCCGGGTGTGGGCGACGAGCGCATCGAACCCATCGATCACGACCCGCGTCGCCGCCAGGCCACCGATCACGACCAGGGGCATCAGGTTGTTGTTGAAGCCGCCAATCTTCGCAAAGGGGAGGAGCGACGCCGGAATCGCTGCCGCGAGCATCGCGAGCCAGACGAGGCTTCGGGGGGTGAGGACGCCGCGCCGGCGCAGCCACACTGCGAGCAAGGCGATCCCCGGCAGGAAGGGCGCGAACGCGAGCACCAGCCGCGTCCCCAGCCACAACCGCTCGAAGCTCAGCGGATGCGTATTGAGCACGCTGATCCAGCGGTAGTACCAACCGTCGCTCGTCCATTGCAGTGCGCCGAGCAGCAACCCGCACAGCAGGCAGGTGACACCAGCGAGAAGCCCCCCGAGTCGCGGCGAGCGCAGGCAGACGGCCAGGCCCAGAAAGGCCATGAAGAAAATCGCGGTCTGTTTCGTGAAGAAGGCGAGGCTCAGGAGCAGGGCGCATGCGACGATGCGGCCCGGCGAGAGCCGCCCGCTGACACAGGCCGCCGCGAGCATGGGGAGGGCGAGCGCCATGCCGTCGTTCCGGACGAGGTCGTACCAGCTCAGCATCACAGGCACGCTGGCGGCGACATAGCCCATGAGCGCGGCCGCGCCGAGCAGGGCTGCGCCGCGCTGCCGCGAGTCTCGCAGGACTTCTCCCGCGCAGACGGCGAGGATCAAGACGAAGAAGAGGATCGACACCGCGCGCCCGGCGGCGTAATCCAGCGAGCCGAGCCGACCCGCGAGCGCCAGCACCAGCGGGTGCAGGGGCGGGTAGGGAAAGGGGACGAAGCCGCCGGCCGGGTCGGGATAGAGGCTTTGACCCTGAAGCAGGCGATACGCGTGATACAACGCGCCGCCTTCCATCCACTCGAGATCCATCGGGTAGTCGATGCGAGAAGCCATGATCTTCGCGAGCAGCACGAGCTGCCACAGCGCGGCGGGCACGAGGCAGAGGCTGCCGAGGAGCAAGGCGAGGTGGCGGCGCAAGAAGCTACCCATGCACGCTGATGGCGCTCCACTCTCGAGGCAGCCTTCGACTCGGGCGAGCAAGCTTAGCGGCTTCCCTGCGCGCTCCCTGCCTGGCGTGGTGCGAGCTTCCGTTCCTGGATGCGGAGCCATTGCGGATGCAAGAAGAGCGCGACGAGGAGCGCGAGCAACAACGCGCCGCGCCCGTAGAGACCCAGGCCGATCGCCTCGAAGATCGTCACGACCGGTTCGAGCCGGGGGCCGCGCGCGAAGACCAGCAGCAGATCCGGACGCAGTGCCGAGAGCAGGAGCGCGCCCGCGAGTAGCGCAGCGCTCCGCGAGTTTGCAGCGGTGGCCGCGGCTGCGAGCGTCAGCGGAATCAGGAAGAGCAGCAGATAGTGCGGCCAAGCGGTCGTGGCGAAAAGCAGCGGCAGCAGGATTGCGAGTGCGAAGCAGTGCTCGCGCCGGGCCTGCAAAGACAATGCGCTGCGTCGCGTCTCGATCGCGAGCCGCGCGAAGAGCGCGACGACGCCGAGCTTGAAGACCCATTGAAGCGCGTACAGCAGCGGCGGAGGTGGCTGCTCGAGCGGGACGATCTGGCCGGCGCGGTAGTACCAGAAATCACCGATCAGGGAGAGCACGGCGGCGTTGTTCCACCAGGGAGCGGCCCAGATGCCTTCCTTCTGGCGAAGCAGCTCGAACCAATCGGCGTGGATCTGGAAACCGAAGAGTGCGAGCGAGAGCCCCGCTTCGATGGCCAGCGCGACGGCGAATCGCGTCAGCCAGCCCCACTCGCGCGCGATCGCGAACACCCACACGGAAGGCAGGAGAAACGGCTTGAACAGGATCGCCGCGGAAAAGCACACTGCGGACACCCATGCCCGCTCGTTCCGGAGCGCCACGAACGACACCCCGAGCAGCAAGAACGCGACGGCGGTCAGCTGTCCCCCGACGGCGAAGATCATCCAGAGCGGCCCGAATGCCGCGACGGCGGCGAGGAAGAGCGCCACGCCTCTGGGCGAACCCCAGCGCGCGTCGCTCGCACAAAGCACTGCGCGAAACAACAGCAGCAGCCCGGCCCCGACGCAGGCGGCACAGAACAGCTTGAAGACCCACAAGGCCCGCTCGGGTGAAAAGGCAGCGAGGGGCGCCAGCAGGTAGGCCGAAAGCGGCAGGCCGATGTAGTCGAAGACGGTGCTGAAGAAGGGCTGCTGCCCGGCGATCGGCGTCGTGGCCCGGTAGAGATTCTGGGACTCCGCGTGGTAGAGCCGGGCCCCGGCGTTGTAATAGCTGACGAAGTCCCAGCGCAGGCCCCGATCCGAGAACACCCCTGCCACGAACAGCGCGGCGATCAGCAACGCGAACAGACCCGCCAGGATCCAGCCCGTGCGGTCCTCCGAAGTCTGCGCGCGCATTCGATTTCCCAGCGCCCAAAAACGGCCGCGAGGGCGACGACCGCGAGCTGGAGCAAGTGGTAGCGGTTGTTTGCGAGAAGGACGAGGCCGAACGCGTGGACTCGGAATCAAAGCGATGCAGCGATCGCCGCCGCGAGCGTCGCTTTGCCGTCAGGAAGCCTGGCGGAAGCCCTCGTAGAGGATCGTGCCCGGCGCCGGCCGACGGCTGCGGACCTCGATCTTCTCCTGCGTGAAGGGTTTGAACAATGACTCGATGAAGCCCTCGAGCACGATGCGGGTCACCTCGGGAAGCTCCTCGGCGGCGCTGACGTTCAGCGTGAAGAGCAGGCCGCTTTCCTTGCGAGCGGAGGGCGCCACGAACTTCCAGCTCGAGAAATTGAACATGGCATTCGAGAGGGTGATCATGATGCGCCCAACCTGCTCGACCCACTTCGTGGGTTGCCGCTCGACCGCCCGGATCGCGTCTTGCAGGTGGGTGTAGAGGCCCATGTTGAGGATGCGCTCGGAGGCCGCGGTGCCGCGGCGACGCAGATAGACGTCGCGCTCGAAGCGGCCTTCCTTCAAGGTGAGCAGCTCGAGCATCTTGCGATAGCTGTCGACGGGGTACCAGGAGCCGGTCAGTACGCCGGCATCCAGGAGCGCGAGATCCGGTGCTGCGAGCGCGCTCTGGATCTCGCTCTCGCTCAACGCGCCGGTTTCGCGCAACCGCTGGAGATCGTCGACCACGGCCTGAAACGCGCTGCCCTTGATGCAACAGGCGGACATGTCGGCCCCCGCGGATCGAACCCCTTCATCGGTGGTGGCCACTGGCGGCTTGAGGGCGCACGGCGATGTCGAAGGCTGGCTGGCCTCCGCTGCGAAGCTACGCTCGCCTGCGTTTGCGACGGCGCGCCCGGAGGACGATCCCATGCTGAGAACCCTCCAGCGTCTGGTGGCGAGCGACCGAATGATGCGGGCAATTTCCCCGCTCGTCGGTCCGTTTCACCCGTGGCATCCCGACGTCCGTCGCGATCCGTATCCGACCTGGCGCCGCCTGCGGGAGGCGGCGCCGCTCGTGCGTGTGCGACTGCTCGGCGGCTGGGCGACCGGGCGCTACGCGCAGGCCGAACGCATCCTGCGCGACCCCTGCTTCTCCACCAACCGCAACGCGGTGCCCCTGATGGCCGCGATGAAGCGCGCGACGCGCGACGCGCCGGAGCTGCGCAACCTCGTCGACGAGAACTTGTTGATGATCGATGGGGAGCGGCATGTGCGTTTGCGTGGACTCGTCAGCAAGGCGTTTACGCCGCGGCGCGTCGAGCAGTTGCGGGGTCGCATCGAAGAGATCGTGGACGAGAGGCTCGACCGGGTCGCCGCGTGCGGCAGCATGGACGTCGTACGCGATCTGGCTCGACCGCTTCCGGGCATCGTGATTGGCGAACTGCTCGGAACCCCGGCGCGCGACCACGACAGCCTGCTGCGATGGTCCGAACAGCTCGCGGAGCTGCTCGATCCCCTCTCCGGCCGCAATGGCCTCGAGCCGCCGCGGCAGGCGACGGAGGCGGCGGCGGCCTATTTTCGCGCGCTGCTTGCCGAGCGCCGCGCGAGCCCGCGCGACGATCTGCTCTCCGCGATGCTGACCGCGGAGGTCGCTGGTGAATCCCTTTCCGAGGGCGAGCTGATCGCATTGTGCACGCTGATCCTGGCGGCCGGGCACGAGACCACCGTGAACCTGATCGGAAGCGCCGTGCTGCTGTTGTTGCGCCATCCCGGCGAGCGCAAGCGCTTGCAGGAGGATGCGAGTCTCCTGCCGTCAGCCGTGGAGGAGTGCCTGCGCTTCGAACCGCCGGTGCAGCTCACGGATCGCGCGGTGGTGGCGCCCTGCGAACTCGGCGGCGTAGCGCTTCGCCCCGGCACGATCGTGGCGGTCGTGATTGCCGCCGCCAACCGGGATCCGGAGCGCTTCGTCGATCCCGATCGCTTCGATGTGTCGCGCAGCGGTGAGCGCCATCTCGCCTTCGGGCTCGGCGCGCATTTCTGTCTCGGCGCCGCGCTCGCGCGGCTCGAAACCCAGCTGGCGCTGGGCGGGCTGCTGCGCCGCTTTCCAGACTTCTCGGGGCGCGTCGACGCAATCGAGTGGCGTCGCTCGGCAGTGCTGCGCGGGCCGATCGCGGTGCCGATTTCGCTGGGCTAGCGCCGCTCGATCGCGAGCGCGCGCCTCAGCTGCCGATGCTGGCATCCTTGCCCGGAGATTTGAGCCAATCCGCGACATCGCGCCCGAGCGTCTTGGCGCAGCGGCCGAAGAACGCGCAGGTTCCCTTGTAGCCGCCGAACATGCCGCCCGACGTCATGCGGCGTCCGCGGAAGTTGCCCACCACCACGCCATTTTCGAGCAGGCGGCCCTGGATCACGAGCCCCTTCTGGCGGCCGGTCCAGGCGTTGCCGGTCTCGATCGCATCGGAGATCGCGATCTCGAGCACACGTCCGCTGCTGGGCAGCGCGTCGACCAGCGCGACCTCGATGCCCTGTTTACGGGCGGATTCCTGAATCGAAAGCGGGAGCCTGTCTTCGAGCTTGCATTCCGTCTTGATGGCGGGCCGCACGAAGGCGCCCTCGGCGAAGCCCACCGAACGCAGCATCGTGATGCTGTCGGCTGCCAGAGCCGCGCCCGGAAGCGCGGAAAGAACCCCACACAGAAGCATGACGATGCGGATGCGATGACCGGAATGCATGGCGCCCCTCCTCGGATCTGGCAGGTTCTTCGTCCGCTCGCCCGGCTTGCTTGATGGTGGGAGGCGGGCGGGACCGCCCCGGAGGAGCGTTCGCGCACGTGCGCCAGGCGCGCTTCGAGCTGCGCTTCCAGGCGACGAAGGGTAGGGTCTGGTCGCGCTGCGACGGCCCGGTTCCCGCCGCTTCGAGCGCTGTCTTGCGGGATGACAGGATGTTTCAGCGCTTCGCCTCGCTTGCGATCTTCCCCGGGTTCGTGGTGGCTCTCGGCGCGTTCGCGATGCATGCGCCGCGCTGGGACTTCGCCGGCTTCGTCGGAGCGCCGCAGAAGACCAACGAGTCGTTGATCCTGCTGGCGTCGCTCGCGCTCTTCTATCCGGTCGTCGCACAGCTCGAGCGATGGCTGCCCCACCGCCGGGAGTGGCGCCGCCCGCAGGGCGACGTGCGCACCGATGTGCTCCACCTGATCTTTACCGGCGTCGCGGCGAACGCGCTGTTTGCGGCGACGCTGCTCGGCGCATTCATCGCCGCCGGGGCATGGCTCGCAGGGCGTGTGGGTTTTCCGCTCTGGCCGCTCGCCTGGCACCCGATCGCACAACTCGCGCTGGCGATCGTGCTCGCCGAGCTCGGCCACTACGTCTATCACCGGATTTCGCACGAATGCGCCTGGGTCTGGCCCCTGCACGCGGCCCACCACAGCGCGCCGCGCCTGTATTGGCTGAATGCGACGCGCTTCAACATCCTCGATCTGTTCCTGCTGCTGGCGCTCCAGACGTTGCCCTTGATCGTGCTCGGCGCGGATCGCGCGGCGTTCCTCTCCTACACCGTCTTCGCCGCCGTCTACGGGCAGCTTCAACATTGCAACGTCGCGTTGCGCACGGGGCCCCTCGACTGGATCTTCAGCACGCCGGGGCTTCACCGCTGGCACCACTCGCTCGAGTCGCGCGAGGGCAACCACAACTACGGCGCGATCGTCAGCGTTTGGGATCTGCTGTTCCGGAGCTTCTGGCGACCGTGGGGTCGGGAGTTCGCGGGGCCGGTGGGGATTGCTTCGCTGCCGCGCTTTCCCGCCGGCTACCTCGGTCAGCAACTCTCGCCGTTTCGTTGGGCGCGCATCCGGCGCGAGAATGCTGCGGTGGCCGTCTCGCCGGCTAGCGGGGCACGCGCTTCGCAGTCGGGCTGACCGGCGCGTCCGGCACCGGCCGTCGAAGCACGAGTCGATCGGACTCGAGAGCCACTACTTCGAGCACGCGGTCGGGCGCGGAGGCCGCGGCATCCCCGAACAGGCGCAGCCGCCGCCCGTCGATCTCCCAGCGGCCTCGCGCCGTGACTTCGCGATCGTCTGCGCCCGCGTGCGTTTCGAGCAGCGAGCCGTCGCGGCGCAGGTCGAGGCAGCGCCGGCCGCGCGACGGCGGAAAGGCGTGATCGCTCGGGCGGAAGACCTGCGCGTTGCCAGCGTCTTCTTCGTGCGAGTGGAGCCAGCGTCCGCACAGCTGCGAAGGTGTCGGCTGTTCCGGCATCGATCGATTCCCCTCCGATCGGTCATGCGAACGAGCGTCGCGGTCCCTGGAGCGTGGCGTGCATGCGGGCGGCCTGTTCGGGCGTGAACAGCAGCATCGCGGCGTCGTCGACGTAATCCATGTAGTTCATGTACATGTCGCCGCTCGGGCCGTTCGCGCACGAGACCTTCGGGAAGCTCGGCTTCCCGTAATTCGGACCCGCGGCGTTCGGCGTGTCGGCGACGAAATCCGATCCGCTGCAATCCTCGCTGTCGCCCCAGATGTGGCGCAGGTTGAGCCAGTGTCCGATCTCGTGAACGGCCGTGCGGCCGCGGTTGAAGGGCGGCTTCGCGCTGCCCGAGGTGCCGAAGGCGCTGGCGGTGATCACCACGCCGTCGGTCCGCTTCGGTCCGCCCGGGAACTGCGCGTAGCCGAGCAGGCCGCCGCTCAGTCGGCCGACCCAGAGGTTCAAGTAGCGATCGCTCGGCCACGCGTCCGCGCCGCCGGTCTTCGCGGATTTGATCGAGTCGCCGGTTCCGAAGGCCGTGCGCTCGCTGCGCGTGCGCGTGATGCCGTCGCTCGGCCGTCCGTCGGGATCACGGCTCGCGAGCGCGAACTCGATTCCGGTGTCCGCGACGAGCCCCCGCCAGACGGCCGGCACCTGCATGCGATCGCTCGCGCGGGCACGGAAATCGCGGTTCAGGACGGCGATCTGACTCCGGATCTGGCGAAGCGAGACGTTCTCGGCGGCGCTGTGCCAGACGACGTGGACGACGATCGGGATGCGAATCGCCGTGCGGCGGCGCGCGGGCGCGTGGGCCAGACGCTGCACGGCCCGCTCGAGTTGGCGCTGGCGGGCGCGAAAGCCCGGATCCATCTCGAGCAGGCGAAAATGCGCGGCCATGGCGCCGCATTGACGACGGGTGGAGGCGGGCATGCGGAAAATCCTCGCGACGGGGGAGGGCGCCCATCTTGCACGAAGCGGGTGGCACGCGACAAGCGCGCGCGATCGGCTGCGGACGCGCCGCACGTCACCCCTGCGACGGCGCGCCGGGACCTGCGATCGCATTGTGCAGTCGAGCTTGACTACCGAGTAGCGCTCAGTTAGTATTGATTGGCACTCGGTAGCAGCCTTCGCCGGAGGACCCCGACGTGGTGAGAAGCGTTCGCAAGGCCTCGCGGCGGCTTCCGGCCGTTCGCCGGCGCGAGCCGGAGCGCAAGCGCGAGCGGCTGCTCGCGGCGGCGCGCAACCTGTTCGGCGAACGCGGTTACGCGGCCACCACGACCGCGGCGCTCGCGCGCGAAGCGGGGGTTGCCGAAGGCACCGTCTTCCATCATTTCGCGAACAAGCGCGCGCTGCTCGAGGCCGTCGCCAGCGATTACGGGCGCGGTCTCGCCGAGCGGATGTTCGCGGGGGTCGATCCCGCCGCGGGTGCGCCGCCCGCCGAGCCGATGCTGCGCCGCGCCTTTGCCTACGTGCGCGAGCAGGGGGCGCTGTCGCGTTTGCTCGTGCTGGCCCCCGATCCGACCGAGTGGGACGTCACGCGCGCCGCGAGCCGTCGCGAGATCGTGTCGGCGCTCGCCGCGGCGTTTACGGTCTGGCAGGGACGCGAGGGGCTGCGCGCGTTCGATCCCCGCATCGTCGCCGAGTTGCTGTTCGCGCTGGTCGAGGCCGCGCTCAGCGAGTGCTTCGTGCGCGGCGACGGATCGCGCGAGGCGGAGTATCTGCGTGAAACCATCGCCTGCGTCGAGGGAGCGCTGCTGTCCCGTTCGACCCCCAGCCTGGCAGCGAGGAATGCGTCATGAGCCGAAGCTTTCGTCCCGATCCGTTCCTGAACGACAACTACGCGCCGCTGCTGATCGAGGGGGAAGCCTTCGATCTGCCGATCGCGGGCGAGCTGCCGCGCGAGCTTCACGGCACGCTGGTTCGCAACGGTCCGAATCCGCAGTTCGCGCCGCGCGGTCGCTACCACTGGTTCGACGGCGACGGCATGATCCACGCCTTCCGTCTGCGCGAGGGTCGCGCTTCGTACCGCAATCGCTGGGTGCGCACGCAGCGATTCGCGCTCGAGCGGGCGGCTGGCGAGGCGCTCTTCGGGGGGATCGGCGACCTGACGGCGGGGGATCCGCGCGTCGCAGGCCTGTCGGGCAATGCCGCCAACACGAACATCGTCTGGCATGCGGGCCGCCTGCTCGCGCTGTGGGAGGGCGGTCCGCCGCACGCGCTCGACCCCGTGACGCTCGCAACGCTCGGGCCCCACGATTTCGGGGGCAAGCTCGTCGGCAGCATGACGGCGCATCCGAAGCTCGATCCCGTGACGGGCGAAATGCTCTTCTTCGGCTACGGCTTTACGCCGCCCTTTCTGCGCTACCACGTCGCCGATCCGCAGGGGCGGCTCGTGCGCAGTCTCGAAATCGACGTGCCGTGGGCGAGCATGATGCACGATTTCGTCGTGACCCCGCGCCACGTGATCTTCATGGTCTTCCCCGCGACGGTTCGCCCCGAGAACATCGAACGCACGGGCTCGCCGATCGGCTGGCAGCCGGAACTCGGCGCGCGCATCGGCGTGATGCCGCGGGATGGCACGGGCGCCGACGTCGTCTGGTTCGAGATCGACCCCTGTTTCGCCTTTCATCCCATGAATGCCTGGGACGACGCTGATCGGGTGGTCACCGAAGTGTGTCGATATCCGCGGCTGCCGCTCTTCGACGGAGCGAACACGCAGGGGTTGCAGGATCTGAACGCGAAGCTCACGCGCTGGACGCTCGATCTCGCGGGAGGGGGCGTCAAGGAGGAGTGCCTCGACGACGTCGAGGTGGAATTCCCGCGGATCGACGAGCGCCGCACCGGGATCTCGTATCGCCACGGCTATGGCGCGGGCATCCACCCCACCGGCGGGAAGCGCCAGGGCGTCAATGCGATCTTCCATTGGGATTTCGCAACCGGAAAGCGGTGCGATCACGTCGTGGCGCCCCACGACGTGGTGGGCGAGCCGGTCTTCGTTCCGCGCCACGCGGGCGCAGAAGAGGGCGATGGTTGGCTGCTCGTCGTCGTGTATCGGGGCCAGGAGAAGCGCAGCGATCTGGTCGTGCTCGACGCCTGCAACGTCGATCGCGCGGCAATCGCGACGGTGCAGCTCTCCCACCGCGTGCCCTTCGGCTTCCACGGGAACTGGGCGCCAGGCGTGTGAGCGGGCGCGCAGCCGCGCCCACGGCGATCCGCGCGCAGCCCGGCCCGAGGCGTGAGCGGCCGCCTCGGACGCAGTCGGCCCGTCACGCTAGGCTGCTGCCGGATGGCTGCGATTCCTGGCCCCGGATGTCGGTGCCCGAATGGCGGCGTTTCTCGCGGGTCCGACCCGAAGGAGCCCCGATGTCTCCCGCCCAATCCCAGCCGAAACCTCTTGCCGGCAAGACCGCCGTCGTCACCGGAGCTTCCTCCGGCATCGGACGCGCGATCGCGGAGAAGCTCGGAGCCGCCGGTGCGCACGTCTACCTCGCGGGTCGTACGCGCGCGGCGATGGAGGCGTCGGCAAAACGGATCGACGAGGCCGGCGGCGTGTCCAGTGTGGTTGCGCTCGACGTGCGCGAGGTGGGAGCCGTGCGTGAGCTCGTCGAGCGGGCTGCGCGCGAGACGGGCCGGCTCGACGTGATGGTGAACAACGCGGGCGTCTCATTTCCGGCGCCGATCGTCGACGGCGATCCCGAGCAGTGGCGCACGATGCTCGAGACCAACGTGCTGGCGCTGCTCGTAGGTTCGCAAGCCGCCGTGCGCGCAATGCGCGCGTGCAAGGCCGAAGGTCACATCGTGAACATTTCTTCGATCGCCGCCCAGCGCGCCGACTCGGGTGTCTACGGCTCGACGAAGCATGCCGTGAACTGCATTTCGGCGACGCTGCGCCGCGAGCTCGAGGACGACACGATCCGCGTGGTGAACGTGATGCCGGGCGCGATCGCCACGAATTTCGCCCGCAACTTCGATCCGGCGTTCGTCGCGGGGATCGCCCGGGCCGCCGGTGCGAACGTCGAGATCAAGCCGGGCGAGCGCCTCCCGGACGAGGTCTTTGCCGTGCTCGCCGATCGCATGAAGCAGACGCTCGGCGCTCCCGAAGACGTCGCCGCCGCGGTGCTCTACGCGGTGACGCAGCCGATCCACGTGAACGTTCTCGATATCGTGGTCCGTCCGCCGAAACAACTCCCGCTGTGACGAATCCCGGGCGGGAGCGACGCGCCAACGCCGGGCCTGTGGTATAAGGCGGGCCCGGAGGCCCCAACGATGCTTCGCCGGCTGCTCCCGAAAAAGACCGGATTCTTCGAGCTGTTCTCCCGCCACGCCGCGCTCGGCGTCGACGGCGCGCTTCTGCTCCAGAGCATGCTCGGCGATCTCGCGAAGGCCGAGGAGTACGCGGCCCGGATTCGCGCCGTCGAGCACGAAGCCGACACGATCTGCCAGCAGACGATGGAGATGCTCCACACCTCCTTCATCACGCCGATCGATCGCGGCGACATCCACCGCATCTCGAGCCGGCTCGACGACGTGCTCGACAACATCGAGGCCACGTCGCAGTGTCTGTGGCTCTACGAGATCCGCACGGAGCTGCCGGAGGCGCCCGAGATGTCGGCGAACCTGCTGGCGGCGACACGAGCGCTCAAGGCGACGGTGGATTCGCTATCGCCGGGCATCGATGCGCCGCGAACGCGAGCGCTGTGCGTTGCCGTCAAGCAGGTCGAGAAGCAGAACGATCGCCTGTTGCGCGGCGCCACGGCGCGCTTGTTCCGTGAGGCCGGAGATCCCCGCACGATCGTGATGTGGAAGGAGATCTACGCCAACATCGAAGACGCCATCGACCGCTGCGAAGACGTTGCGAACGTGATCGAAGGCGTCGTCCTCGAGAACGCCTGATGGAAGCCACGCTGATTGCGGTCATCGTGATCGCGCTTCTCTTCGACTACACCAACGGCTTCCACGACGCGGCCAACGCCGTCGCCACGTCGATCTCGACCCGCGCCCTGCCTCCCAACGTGGCGCTGTTCGGCGCGGCGGTGCTGAACCTCGTCGGTGCGCTCGTTTCGACCCACGTCGCCGCTACCGTCGCCAAGGGCATCGTCGAGGTCACGGCGGTGACGAACCTGGTGCTGCTCGGCGGGCTGTTCGGCGCGATCGTCTGGAATCTGGCGACCTGGTGGTGGGCGATCCCGTCGAGTTCGTCGCACTGCCTGATCGGCGGCATGGTGGGCGCCGTGCTCGCCACTTCGGGCAGCGAGTTCGTGAAGTGGGATGGCATCGTGAGCAAGGTGCTGGTTCCGACGCTGGTCGCGCCGCTGGTCGGATTCAGCGTGGGAATCGTGATCATGGTGGTGTTGCTCTGGACCTTCCGGAACGCGCATCCCCAGAGGATCCAGCGCCGCTTTCGAATTGCGCAGCTCGCATCGGCGTCGGTGATGGCGTTCAGCCACGGCTCCAACGACGCGCAGAAGACGATGGGCGTGATCACGCTCGCGCTGTTCGCCGCGGGGGCGATTCCAGTGCTCGAGGTGCCGCAGTGGGTCAAGATCGCCTCGGCGGTCACGATCGCGCTCGGAACCTATTCCGGCGGCAAGCGCATCATTCGGACCCTCGGCATGCGGCTGGTGAAGCTCGTGCCCGCGCAGGGATTCGCCGCGGAGACCGCCGCCTCGGCGGTGTTGCTCGGCACCGCCTGGTTCGGGCTCCCGATTTCGACGACACACGTGATCACCAGCTCCGTGATGGGCGTGGGGGCGACGGAGCGGGCTTCGGCGGTGAAGTGGGGGCTCTCCCGCGACATCTTCATCGCCTGGATCGTGACCCTTCCCGCCTCAGCCCTGCTCGGCGGGCTGTGCGCCGCCGCCGCGCAGGCGATCTTCAGCAAATAGGCGCGAACCGGGATCCTTCGCTTATCCTGGGGGCATGCCGAGCTACCGCTACGATCCGCTCTCGCCCCAGGACGCGTCGTTCCTGTGGGCCGAGACGCCCAGCACTCCGATGCACATCGCCGTCGCCTTCATCGCCGACGCGGGGCCGCTGCGCAACCAGGCCGGCGGCATCGACATCGAGCGCATCCGCGCATTCATCGCGTCGCGTCTCCACAGCATTCCCCGCTACCGCCAGCGGCTCGAGTTCACTCCGCTGCGACGCCGTCCGGTGTGGGTCGATGACGATCACTTCAACCTCGAATATCACGTGCGCCACACGGGTCTGCCGCGGCCGGGCACGCCCGAGCAGCTGAAGGACCTGATCGGGCGGATCTCGTCGCAGGCGCTCGACCGCGCGCGCCCGCTCTGGGAGCTGTGGGTGGTCGAGGGGCTCGAAGACGGCAAACGCTTCGCCCTGATCTCGAAGGTTCATCACTGCATGACGGACGGCGTATCGGGCGCCGAACTGATGACGGTGCTCATGAGCCTGTCGCCCATGGAAGAGCCCGGACCGCTCGTTCCCTATGTGCCGCGCCCGGCGCCGTCGGCGCTCGAGATGCGGCGCGATGATCTGATCGACCTGGCCACCGGGCCCGTGCAGGCCACGCGGTATCTGGCGGAGATGCTGGGGGCCGAGCGCCGCGCCGAGCTCGGTCAGGCGCTGCGCGGCGTCTACGATCTCGTCGCGAGCGGCATCGTGCCGGCGTCCGAGACGCCGCTCAACCGGGAGATCGGACCGCATCGCCGCTTCGACTATTTCGCGCAAGAGCTTGCCAGCGTGAAGGCGGTGAAGGACAAGCTCGGCGGCACGCTCAACGACGTCGTGCTCGCGACCGTGGCGGGCGGCATTCGCCGCTTCCTGAAGCGCCGTCGGGTGGACGTCTCGCGCCTCGACTTTCGCGTGACGACGCCGGTGAGCGTGCGGTCGGCCACGGACCGGGAGGCCCTCGGCAACCGCGTCTCCGCCTGGATCTTTCCGTTGCCGCTCGCGCAGCCCGATGCGGCCAAACGCCTCGCCTCGATCCGGGAGACGACGCAACGGCTCAAGGAATCGAAACAGGCGCTCGGGGCTGATCTGCTCTCCGCGGTGACGGAGTGGACCGGAACGACGCTGCTTTCGATCGGTACGCGTCTCCAGACCGTCGGGCGCACGCACAACCTGATCGTGACCAATGTGCCGGGCCCGCAGATGCCGCTCTTCCTGCTGGGCGCGCCACTGCACGAGGCCTATCCGATCGGGCCGCTATTCCAGAACCAGGCGCTGATCCTGGCGCTGTTCAGCTATGCCGGGCGGCTCTTCTGGGGGCTGACCGCCGATGCCGCGCTGGTTCCGGATCTGGCCGACCTGCGCCGGGATCTCGAAGCCTCGTTCCAGGAGCTCGCCGACGCGGCGGGAACGCCGTCGGTCGACTGACGCACGCGTGGCGTTCCCGCGCCTCTTCTCGCCGCTGAAGCTGGGTCCCCACACGGCGCGCAACCGCATCGTCTTCGGCGCCCACTTCACGATGTACACGGAGCCGGCGGCCCGCTTTGGCGAGCCCGGATTCTACGGCGAACGTCTCGGGCGCTACCTGGCCGAGCGCCGCGATCTCGGCGTCGTGATCGCAGGTCAGTGTCAGGTGCACCCGACGACGGCCTACCAGATGCCGAACAATGCAGCGGCCTGGGACGAGGCCGCGATTCCCCACTTCGAGCGTCTGACGCAGCCGGTGCGGGCCACCGGCGCGCTGGCCTTCCTCCAGCTCGCCCACAACGGCGGCGTCAACCACGGCGCATGGTCGCGGCTGCCCGCCTGGGCCCCGAGCGCGGTTCCGAACTACCACGAGGCGCCGAAGCCGCTCGAGTTGGAGGAGATCCGCGAGCTGGTCGCCTATTTCGCGCGCTGCGCGCGCAACGCCGCGGCGGGTGGCTTCGACGGGATCGAGATTCACGGCGGCCATGGCTACCTGATCCACGAGTTCCTTTCGCCGCGCAGCAATCAAAGATCCGACGCCTACGGCGGCTCGCTCGAGAACCGCATGCGCTTCGGTGTCGAGGTGCTCGAGGCGGTGCGCGAAGCCACGGGCGGCCGGCTCGCGGTGGGCCTGCGCCTGGTGGGCGACGAGGAACTCGGGCCGCGCCGGGGTCTGACGGCGCAGGATGCCGCCGAGATCGGAGCCCGCTTCGAATCGCTCGGACTGGTCGACTTCCTGAACGTGAGCATCGGGATTTCGGGTGTCGGCATGGTGCGCCCCGTCTACAGCCCGCACGGGCTCGGTGTCTACGCTGCGCGCGCGGTGAAGCAGGCGGTGCGGTCCGTACCCGTGTTTGCGGTGCATCGCATTCTCACGCCGGCCGAAGCCGAGGCGATCCTCACGCAGGGCGATGCCGACGCCGTCACGCTCGTGCGGGCCTTGATCGCGGACGAGGCCTGGGCCGAAAAGGCGCGCGCAGGGCAGGCGGCGACGATTCGCGCCTGCACCGGCTGCAACCAGGGCTGCTACGGCAACCTGCTGCAGAGCCTTCCGGTCGCCTGTGCGACGAATCCTGCGGTCGGCCGCGAGGATACACTCGGACGCGACACGCTCGTGCCGGCGAGCCGCGCCCGCCGGATCGTGGTGGTGGGAGGGGGACCGGGGGGGCTCGAGGCCGCATGGGTGGCGGCTGCGCGCGGTCATTCGGTGCAGCTGCTCGAGCGCGCTGGCGTGCTCGGCGGCAAGCTGCGGCTCGCGGCGAGCCTGCCCGGGCGCGCGGAGCTTTCGGATTTTGCCGACTGGCGCGCGGGCGAGTGCGAACGGCGCGGCGTCGCGATCCGCCTCGGCGTCGAAGCGAGCGCCGAATCCGTGCTGGCGCTCGCGCCCGACGCCGTGGTCGTCGCGACGGGCGGACGCGCCACCGCCCAGGGCCTCGCCAAGTGGTGGTCGATGCCGGTTCCAGGCTCCGCGCAGCCGTTCGTGATCGATCACGAGCGCGCGCTGCGCGAGCACGCCTCGCTCGGCCCGCGCGTCGTGATCTTCGACGTCGTCGGGCACATCGAAGGGCCGGGGCTGGCGGAGCTGCTCGCCGCGCGCGGCCTCGAGGTGACGCTCGCCTCGCCCTTCGCGCAGCCCGTCTTGCTCGATGCCGAGACGCTGGTGCAGGCGCTCGCGCGCGCCTGTCGAGCCGGCGCGCGTTGGTGTCCGACGACCGGCATCGCGGCGATCGGCGATCACGAGGTGACGCTCGTTCACCTGTTGTCGGGAAAAACCGAGCGCGTAGAGGCCGTCTCACAGGTCGTGATCCGCACGCATGGTCTGCCCGAAGACGCGCTCTATCACGCTCTGCGCGGACGCGTGGAGGTGCTGCGGGTGGGGGATGCCGTCGCCGTGCGCAACGTCGATCGCGCCGTCTTCGACGGACACCTGGCGGGGCGTCGGGTCTAGGGGGCTCGAAGAAGGCCGCCTGAAATGGCTGGCCGGACGACTTTGAAAGGCCAATCAAGATGGTTTTGAGGGGAAAGCGGTCCGGGGCACAGGGCCGTGGACGTGTCTGGACAGCCGGCGTGGTCCCGTACTCGCGCCGCATGGGAGAGAGGACCGGTCGTGCCGTTGCGGCGTCGAACCAGCGCCTCGCCGACATCTCTTTCTCGCTCGAGTGGCGGCCGCGAACGAATCCGGCTGCCGATTCCCGCCGACAGGCGCTGTCGAAATTGGCGCGCGTGGAGATCATCGCCCGGCTCGGGTTGCTCGATCCAGTTTCGTGCCCGCATCGTGACGTGCGAAGCATCCACGCGACGCGACCGCGGCGCACAGGGTATCCCAATATGGTGTTGTTTTTCCTGATGCAAGATTCGAAATGTTCTTGACTTCCGTCGAGAACATGGCCACAATCAAGTGTATGACGCATCGCGAGCAGCTTGAGCTGAACCTGGAGATTCCGGTGCGCTGGGGTGGCGCGCGGAAGGGTGCCGGGCGAAAGGCGGCGCCGAGAGCGCGAGTATGGCATCGCGGGCGGGAGGAGTTTGGGGAGAGACATCCTGGGCTGGTGACGATTCGCGTTCGTAGCGACGTGCCGTCGCTGCGAACGGTGCTCCTGGTTCGTGAAGTCGAGCGGTCGCTCCGCGAGATCGCGAGGCGCGCAGACTTTCGCGTCGTCCACTACTCGCTGCAAAACGATCATGTCCACCTGCTGATCGAATCGGCGGGCGCTGCGGCCTTGTCGAATGGGATGAAGAGCCTCGCCGCGCGCCTCGCGCGGGCCGTGAATCGCGTCTTCCATCGGCGGGGAGCGGTTCTCGAGGGCCGCTATCACCACCGCGTACTCGGCACGCCCCGGGAGGTGAGGGCTGCGCTTGCGTACGTGCTCTTGAACGCGCGAAAGCACGCCGGGTCGCGAGCCCCCGCCGTTCCGGACTCCGATTGCTGGATCGATCCCGCGTCCTCGGGCCGATGGTTCGAGGGGTGGGCCAGCGCTCCGGCTTCTCCCGGCGATCGGCCCGCGGTGGTCAGGGCGCAGAGCTGGCTGCTGCGCGCGGGCTGGCGGCGACACGGGCTCATCCGCAGCGACGAGGTTCCGGGTGGTGCGAGGCGCCACCTCACCAAACCATCCCTCTCATATCCCGGCCCAGTAGCGGGAGTTCTTCCCAATAGAGTCCTCACATGACGCAGCCGAGCGTCGGGAACTGGATTCGGTGTCATCGGTTACTCAAATGAACCTTCTGGTGATCGAATGCCGAGCCAGCCCTCGGAGATTCGATTCCTTGTAAACCAGTGCCAGCTCGGCCTTTTCCCGTGCTTGGAGGGGCGGGGCGAGTTCTCGAGAAGAATCGAAGACGACCGAACCACGGAGCGCTAGTCGATACAAAACCCCTGCCTCGCAGCCGCACAGAGGACAGACCAGCCTTCTTGGAACTCGTTCCCTTCCGCGTCGCCATTGCCAAGAAGAACCAGCACGCCAAGAGTTTGCGTAGAGAAGCCGCCCGAGGATTGCGCCCACCAGTAGAGTCGATCCCAAACGTGTCTCGGAACGCCCCTCGGGCTGGCGAGCGGCTGCTACATTGGCGCGCGGCCCGTGCGGAGCGCAGTGCGCCCAGCCCCCGGAGAATCGCAACATGCCCGAATTTCGCTTCCAGGAACTCTTCGAGCTCGGGGAGGACACGACCCCGTACCGAAAGCTCGCGGGAGACTTCGTCTCCCAGATTCGCGTCGCTGGGCGCGAGATCCTGCGCGTCGCGCCCGAGGGCCTGTCGCAGCTCGCGGCGGCCGCCTTCGACGACATCGCCCACCTGCTGCGCCCCGGCCACCTCGCGCAGCTGCGCAAGATTCTCGACGATCCGGAAGCTTCGGCCAACGATCGCTTCGTCGCTCTCGAGCTGCTCACGAACGCCAACATTGCCGCGGGTCGCGTGCTTCCCGGCTGCCAGGACACGGGCACGGCCATCGTGATCGGCCACAAGGGCGAGAACGTCTGGACCGGTGGCGGCGATGCCGAGGCGTTTTCGCGCGGGATCTTCACGGCCTACGAGCAGCGCAACCTGCGCTACTCGCAGCTCGCGCCGCTCGACATGTACCGCGAGAAGAACACGGGCACGAATCTTCCGGCGCAGATCGAGATCTACGCCGAGCCGGGCGACGAATATCACCTGCTCTTCCTCGCCAAGGGCGGCGGTTCGGCGAACAAGACCTTCCTCTACCAGGAGACGAAGGCGTTGCTGAATCCCGACTCGCTGCTGCGCTTCGTGGCCGAGAAGATTCGCACGCTCGGCACCTCGGCCTGCCCGCCCTATCACCTGGCGTTGGTGATCGGCGGGCTGTCGGCGGAGCTCACTCTCAAGACCGTGAAGCTCGCGAGCGCGCGTTATCTCGACAGCTTGCCCACGCAAGGGAACGAAATGGGCCGCGCCTTTCGGGATCCCGCGCTCGAGGAGCAGGTCCTGCGCCTTTGCAACGAAACGGGCATCGGCGCCCAGTTCGGCGGCAAATACTTCGCACACGACGTGCGCGTGATCCGGCTGCCCCGGCACGGCGCTTCCTGCCCGGTGGGACTCGGCGTTTCGTGCTCCGCGGACCGCCAGATCCTCGCGAAGATCAACCGTGAGGGGATCTTCCTCGAGCAGCTCGAAGAGAACCCCGCGCGTTATCTGCCCGACCTGGCTGCGAACGCGCCCGCTGGCGAGGTGGTGCGCGTCGATCTGCGCCGGCCCATGCGCGAGATCCTGGCGCAGCTCTCGCGCCATCCGGTTGCAACGCGCCTGTCGCTATCCGGCCCCCTGATCGTGGCCCGGGATATCGCCCACGCGAAGCTCAAGGAACGCCTCGATGCGGGCGGGGATCTTCCCGAATACTTCAAGGATCACATGATTTATTACGCCGGGCCCGCGAAGCGTCCGGAAGGGCGTGCGTCGGGCTCCTTCGGGCCCACCACGGCGGGACGCATGGATTCCTACGTGGATCTCTTCCAGAGCCGCGGGGGCAGCCTCGTGATGCTCGCCAAGGGCAACCGCTCGAAGGCCGTGCGCGAAGCCTGCGCGAAACACGGAGGCTTCTACCTCGGTTCGATCGGCGGCCCGGCTGCGCGCCTCGCCGACCACAGCATCCGGAAGGTCGAAGTGCAGGAGTACGAGGATCTCGGCATGGAGGCGATCTGGCGCATCGAAGTCGAGGATTTCCCGGCCTTCATCGTGATCGACGACAAGGGCAACGATTTCTACGCGAGCCTGCTCGAGACACGCCCGGAGCCGACGCTCCAGATCGGTGCGGCGTCGGATTGACGCTGCGGCGCCAGCGCTAGAGCAGGCGCTTGCGGAAGACGAGCATGTCGTCGCCGTCCGCGTAGAAATCCCGAATTACGGACGGGGGCTCGTAGGCGTGCTTCGCGTAGAAGCGGCGCGTCGGCTCGTAGCTCGGCAGCGACGAGGTTTCGATCAGCAGCAGGCGGCCTCCGGCGGCGAGCACGTCGGCCTCGCAGGCGCGCAGCAGCCGGGCGCCCACGCCCTGCGCCTGGAGATCGCGGCGCACCGCGATCCAGTACAAATACCATGTGCGGTCGGTCATCTCGGCGGGGGCCCAATAGGCGAATCCGATCGGAATCTCGCCCTGCCACGCCGTCACACAGCGGTGTCCGTTCGCGTGCTCGCGCGCGTGGAAATCGTCGAGCACCTCGGCCAGCGCCTGGATCTCGATCGGCTTGAAGACGCCCGTGCCTTCCGCGAGCGCGAGCAACGCGGGCGTCTCGGACGGCTCGCTGGGTCGCAGCATCGAGGTCTCCCGTCGGGCCGTGCCTTTCCCGGGCGTGGCCGCGCCATCCGCCGGCCCGCGCCCGTTGCTCGCCTAGCCGAGGCGCTCGAGGATCGTGCCCGTTCCGAGGCCGCCGCCGCAGCACATCGAAATCAGCGCGTAGCGGCCCTGCGTTCGCTCCAGCTCGTG
>JANNIY010000035.1:0-20266 GCA_031405455.1 Deltaproteobacteria bacterium
CCCGCCCGCGCCGACGGCAATGAGCCCATCCGAACCAATCACGTGTCGGATGACGCAATCCTGGAATTCTTAATCTCAGAAGGCCTCCGCCCTGGAACAGCGGACGAGCTGACAAACACGCTTCGTCGCATCAGACTTCTCGCCGAGTACTATCACAAGAACTGCGACCCGAAAGATGTTCGTGAACATGAGACCCGGTCATTCCTCATCCTTCCCCTTCTTCTGTCCTTGGGATGGGCCGAGCAACAGGTCAAGATCGAGTTTCCTACCGCCGGAGGTCGCGCGGATGTCGCCTGCTTCTCGAAGCCGTACCATCGCAACGACTCGCAGTGCACGCTTATCCTCGAATCCAAGGACTTCGCGACTGGGCTTGACTATGCGCCCGAACAGGCCAGGCGTTACGCCCAAGACTTCACTTCCTGTCGCGTGCTAGTGGTATCCAACGGCTACTGCTACAAAGCGTACGTTCGCTCACTCGAGAACGAATTTTCGCAGTCTCCTTCCGCATACCTCAATATCGTGCGGCCTCGCGACCGCTATCCGCTGGACCCGTAAGCTCCCCCGTCAAGTTGACAGTCCGAAGCTGGACTCCCCAGCGGTGATTTCCCTCGGCAGATAGGTCAGCGGCGGCACTCGCCCGAGGGAGTCGTGAGGCCGCTGCTCGTTGTACTCGACCAGCCAATCATCCGTGATCTGCTGCACCTGCTCGATCGATTCGAAGACGTAGGCGTTGAGCACCTCGGTCCGGTACGTCCGGTTGAAGCGCTCGATGAACGCGTTCTGGTTCGGTTTGCCGGGCTCGATGAAACGCAGCTCGATTTCTTGCTCCTTCGCCCAATCGACGAATGCGTGGCTGGTGAGCTCAGTGCCGTTGTCCAGGCGCAAGGCTTCCGGTTTCCCGTGCAGCTCGATCAGCTGATTCATCACCCGGATCGTTCGTTGGCTGGGGATCGAAGTGCCGACCTCGATTCCCAGCGCCTGGCGATTGCCATCGTCGAGCACGTTCAAGGTTCGAAAGCGCCGGCTGTCGTAGAGCGTGTCGTGCATGAAATCGAGCGACCAGATCCGATTGAGTTCGGCCGGCGCTTCCAAGGGAAGCGGCTGCCGCGTCGGTAGGCGCCGCTTCGTCCGACGCGGGAGATTGAGCCGCAGGGCGCAGTACACGCGATGCACGCGTTTGTGATTCCACGGATGACCCTCGATCCGCATGCGATCGAAGCACTTCCAGAAGCCCCAGCGCGGACGTTTCTCGACCATGGCGTTGAGCACGCTGATCACCGCAGCGTCGCGCGCTGCGCGTGGCTTTGGGACTCGATAGAACGCCGTCCGGGAAAGTCCCACGATGCGGCAGGCTCGCTGGATCGGCAGAGAATGCTCCCTGGCGATCACCTCGGCGGCCTGGCGCTTCACGGACGGCACTACAGTTTTCGGGACAGCACGTCCTTGATCGCTGCGTTCTCGAGCGCCAGCTCCGCGTACAGGCGCTTGAGCTTCGCGTTCTCGGCCTCGAGCTCCTTCATCCGCTTCAACTCGCTCACCGAAACCCCGGCGTATTTCGATCGCCAGTTGAAGTAGGTCGCTCGGCTGATCCCGTGCTTACGCGTCAGCTCGGCGACCGGAACTCCCGCCTCGCCTTCCTTCATGACCGCGACGATCTGCGATTCCGTGAACCTCGACTTCTTCATGACTTCTCCCGTTCCTTGCGGGAGAGTCCAACTCTACACTGTCAACCGGATGGGGGAGCTTACGGCTTGATTTCGCCTCCGCCCACCCCCCGCCGCCTCCCGCCGAAGGCCCGTGATGTTGGTTCAGGCCTTGCCCCACGGCCTTTAATGGTATAGTTTCTATACCATTATGGAGTTCGAGTTCGATCCCCGGAAGAGCCGTGCAAATCTTGCGAAGCATGGCATCGACTTCGTAGAAGCCCAGGAAATGTGGGATGACCCGGACTTACTGGAGATCCCGGCAAATACCGAGGACGAGCTGCGGTGGGTGGTGATCGGCCGGATTGGTTCGAAGCACTGGTCCGCGGTCATCACCTACCGAAGTGAAGCCGTTCGCATCATATCCGTGCGACGGTCACGGGCCGAAGAGGTAAATTTGTATGAAGGCTAAGAAGTTTGATAGCGATTTCGCTGCTGGCAAGAGCGTGATTCGATCTCTAGATCTCGCTCAGGCGAAACGCCCCAAGCAGGAGCAGAAGCGCGTCAACGTCGATTTTCCGACCTGGATGATTGAGCAACTCGATAGAGAAGCGGGTCGCCTAGGCGTGACACGCCAGTCAATTATCAAGGTGTGGCTCGCCGAGCGGTTGGGCGAAGTGGCTTCTAACAACGCGATGCAGGCGGACGGCCAGCAAGCTGGCCGCCGCTGAACCGGAGCGTTGGACGGCCGCAGCTCAGCGCTGAACGTATCGAGTCGGAAGCGCGAGATGCAGAGCGATTTCGGCCCCAATTTCTTCAAGACAATAGATCAGGGGATCCGGACGCAGGATTGGTGAGGGGTGGCGTCGCCGTCAAGCGGCGAGACGCTGGATGCGCTGGAGCGAGCGCTCGATCCGTGCTTGTGTGATCGGGGCCACTCCGAAGCGGAGCTCGGTTGTCTCCCACGTCGCATACGTCACCGCACTTCTCCGCTCCCGTTCCTAATCTCACGGCCCCCTGCACCAGGAACTGCGCTGCCTGACCTGCTCCAGCGGACGCGCACGACGCGCTAACCTCTTGCTTCGGCGCCGAAACGGCCGGGCGCGGGAGGCCAGGTGGCGGTTGCAGTACTGAAATGGGCGGCCGCGATCTACCTGATCGCGTGTCTGGTTTCGGCCACCGGTCTGGTGCTGCGCTCGCGCCGCCTCGCGCGCGCGGCCGTCTGGCTGTTGCTGGCTGCTGCCGTCCTGCATGGGCTTTCGTTTCCGCTGTTGCACGCGCAGGGTGCGGCGCCGCCGCTCACGTCCCTCAGCGCGGCGGCCTCGTTCATGGCCCTGGTAGGCACGCTCTGCTTCCTGGCAGCGCTCTTGCGCGTGCGCGTGCTCGGTCTCGTCGTGCTCGTGGCTCCCGCCGCCTTCCTGGGTGTCTTCGTCGAGGCGCTGTGGCTTCCCGACGTGGGGCCCGCGACGTTCGGGGGCAGCGGTTCGTGGCCTCATGCACACGTGCTGCTCGCGAGCGCGGGGCTCGCGCTGCTCGGACTCGCCGGTCTCGCGAGCGTGCTGTACCTCGCCGAGCATCGCCGGCTCAAGTCGAAAGTCGTTCGGCGCCGCCCGCTCCTCCTGCCTTCGCTCGAGGCCCTCGACCGGGTGAACGCGACAGCGCTGGCGGCGGGCTTCACGCTGCTCACGCTCGGTGTCGCGACGGGCATGCTGTGGATGCGCGCGGTCAGCGGGCGTCCGTTCGGGGGAAGCGCGCACGAGACGCTCTCCTTGATCGCCTGGGCGATCTACGCCGTCCTCGCGGTCCAACGCTTCGGTGGCCATCAGGGCTCGCGCCAGGCGGCGGCCGCGGCGATCGTCGCTTTCGGCTTCCTCTTCTTCGCCGTGATCGGCGTGGAACTGCTCGCGTGAAGATCGTGTTGATCGGCATGAGCCACCGCACGGCGCCGCTCGCGGTCCGTGAGCGGCTCGCCGTCGACGATCCTACGCCGCAGTTGCGCAAACTCATCACGAGCGACGAGATCGACGAGGCCGTGCTGTTTTCCACCTGCAATCGCATCGAACTGGTGGTGCTGACGCGAAACCTCGACGCGGCGCGGCTGCGCATGCGCTCCTTCCTTCGCTTCGAGCTCGCCGCGGATGCCGCGCGGCCGGCTGCGGCGGATCTCGACGCCTACCTCTACGAGCACACGGGCCCGGACGCGATGCGCCACGTGCTGCGGGTGGCCTCGTCGCTCGATTCGATGGTGGTCGGCGAGCCGCAAATCCTCGGGCAGACGAAGGCAGCCTACCGGGCGGCCGTCGAGTGCGGCGCCTGTGGACCGATCCTCGGCAGGCTGCTCCAACACGCCTTCGCGACGGCGAAGCGCGTGCGCACGGAGACGCGCGTGGCCGCGCGGCCGGTGTCGGTCGCGCGCGTAGCGGTCGAACTCGCGGAGCAGATCTTCGAGGATCTGGCCGACAAGCGTGCGCTGCTGATCGGCGCCGGGGAGATGACGGAGGCGGCGCTCAGCGCGCTCCGCGAGCGCGGGTTGGCTTCGGTGGCGATCGCAAACCGCACCCCGGAGCGTGCGGAACCGCTCGCTGCGCGCTTTGGCGCGCGCGCGCATGGGCTCTCGGATCTACCGCGCCTGCTCGCGGAGGCCGACGTCGTGCTCACTTCGATCGCGGGGGACGTTCCGTTGCTCACGCCCGCCCTGGTGTCGGCGGCGCTCGTGGGCCGCGAGCGCCGTCCGCTCTTCGTGATCGACATCGGCGTGCCGCGCAACGCGGACCCCGCACTGGACCAGCTCGATGGCGTCTATCTCTACGATCTCGACGATCTTTGCGCGATCGCCGATCTCAACGCCGCCGAACGCGTCCGCGATGTGGCGAAGGCCGACGCGATCATCGAGGAGCAGCAACAACGCTTCGATGGCTGGTTCGCGGCCCTGCGAGCGGTGCCGACGATTCGCCATCTGCGGGAGCGGATCGAGGGTCTGCGAGCGGAAGAGGTGGAGCGAGCGCTCTCGAAATCGCCGCTCTCCGAAGAGCAGCGCGCCGCCGTCGATCTTCTGACGCGCTCGCTCGTGAACAAGATCCTGCACGCGCCGGTGTCGCGGCTGCGCCGCGAGGCCGAGCGCGAGGAGGGCATCGTCTACCTCGAGACGGCGCGCGTGCTCTTCGATCTGGACGAGAGTACGGTGCCCAACCCGCTTACGGACGCCGCGGATCCGACGGACGAAGCATGACGGTCTTGCGCATCGCCACCCGCGCGAGCGAGCTCGCGCTCGCCCAGGCGCGCCGCGTGGCCGAGCAGCTCGAGCAGGCGCTCGGCCGAGCGACGGAGCTCGTACCCCTCAAGACGGAGGGCGACCGTCTGGCCTCGGTGTCGCTGGCGAAGCTCGGCGGCAAGGGCCTGTTCGTGAAGGAGATCGAAGACGCGTTGCTGGATGGGCGTGCCGACATCGCGGTGCACAGCGCGAAGGATCTGCCCGCCGAGCTGGCGTCGGCGCTGGCGCTGGTGGCGTTTCCCGAACGCGGGGATCCGCGCGATGCGCTGGTCGCGCGCGACGGCGGCGCCAGCCTCGCGAGCTTGCGGGTCGGCGCCCGCGTGGGCACGGGCAGCGTGCGCCGCGCGTCGCAGTTGCGGGCGTTTCGGCCCGACCTCGAGATCGTCCCGTTGCGCGGAAATGTTCCGACGCGTTTGCGCAAGCTCGTGAGCGAGAATCTCGACGCCGTGGTGTTGGCGTGCGCGGGGCTCGAGCGACTCGGGCTCGCGGAACGGATCGACGAGCGCATCGCCGTCGACGTTCTGCTGCCGGCGGTCGGGCAGGGCGTGCTCGCCCTCGAGGCCCGCCGCGACGACGCGCTGGCAGGCGAGGCCGCGGTGATCACCCACGCGCCCACACGCGATCGACTGTTGGCGGAGCGGGCGGTTCTCGTGCGCTTTGGCGCCGACTGCAACGTGCCGCTCGCTGCCTACGCGCAGATCACGCCGCGCGGAACCTTGCACCTGCGCGCGCTGCTCGCCGCGAGCGACGGAACGCGAATTCTGCGCGCGGAGATCGAGGGGGAGGCGAGCGAAGCCGCCGCGCTCGGCACGCGCGCGGCGGAGCAGATCCTGCGGGAGGGGGGGCAGGAGCTGCTCGCGCAGCTGCGCGCCGAGGCGCTCGCATGAGTGCGCGTGCGGGCCGCGTCTATCTGGTCGGCGCCGGGCCCGGAGATCCCGATCTCATCACCGTGCGCGGGGCCCAGGTGCTCCGCGAAGCCGACGCCGTCGTCTTCGATGCACTCGCAGCGCCCGAGCTGCTGGCGCTCGCTCCGGCGGCGGCGCTGCGCATCGACGTGGGCAGGCGCGGTCACGCCGAACCGCCGCGCACGCAGACAGAGACTTCCGCCCTGCTCGTCGAGCTCGCGCGCGCGGGGCGAACCGTGGTGCGTCTGAAGGGCGGCGATCCGTTCGTCTTCGGGCGCGGCGGGGAAGAAGCGAGCGCCTGCGCCGCCGCGGGGATCGCCTGCGAAATCGTGCCGGGCGTCAGCTCGGCGATCGGAGCGCTCGCCTATGCGGGCATCCCGGTCACGGATCGACGTCACGCGGCGTCGTTCGCGGTGGTGACGGGCCACAAGGATCCCGGCGAGGCCGCGGCCGAAACGCGCTGGGAGGCGCTCGCACACGCTTCCGACACACTCGTGATCTTGATGGGCATGCGCAACCTCGAGGCGCTGCTCGCGCGCCTGCTCGCCGCAGGCCTCTCCCCCGAGACGCCGGCGGCCGCCGTGATGGATGGCAGTCTCCCGACGCAACGGGTCGTCGTGGCGCCGCTGGCCGAACTCGCGGTGAGTGTGCGCGCTGCGGGGCTCGTCGCTCCCTCGGTGGTCGTGGTGGGGAATGTCGTGCGGCTGCGCGAGTCGCTCCGCTGGTTCGAGAACCGGCCGCTCTTTGGCAGCCGCGTGCTCGTCACGCGCAGCCGGGAACAGGCGCCGGAGCTCGCCACGGCGCTACGCCGCGCGGGCGCGGAGCCCGTCGTCCTGCCGCTGATCGAGATCGGGCCCCCCGTGGACTGGCGCGAGGCGGACGAGGCCCTCGCTCAGCGCGGCGTCTACGACGCGTTGCTCTTTACCTCCGCGAACGCCGTGCGTGCGCTGGCTTCGCGCGCCGGCGAGCGCGGGGTTGGACTCGCCGGGCTCGGCAAGCGGGTCTTCTGCGTCGGAACGAGCACGGCCGACGCCGCTCGCAGCGCGGGGCTCGAGGTGCACGGAGTACCCGAAGCCCGACAGGATGCCGAGGGGTTGCTCGCGCTCGTGACGCAGGCGCTGCCAGCGCACGGTCGACGCTTCCTGTTCGCCGGCGCCGAGCAGACGCGCGACACACTGCCGGAGGGGTTGCGGGCGGCGGGCGCTCGCGTCGACGTCGTGACGGTGTACCGCACGCTCGCCGCCGCCGTCGATGCCGCCGGCTTGTGCGAACGCATCACGCGCGGGGATTTCGCGGCGCTCACGTTCACGAGCCCCTCCGCCGCAAAGCATTTTGCGGCGCTGCTCGACGCCCCGGCGCGGGCGGGGGTCCGCCGCTGCGTGGTGGCGGCGATTGGACCGGTGACCGCCGAGGCGCTAAGCAAGCTGGGCCTCGCGGCGGATTGCGTCGCGGAGCGCGCGGCCGCGGCCTCGTTGGTCGAAACGCTGGCCGCCTGTCTGGCTGCGCGGCACGGTCGATCCGCAGGAGGAGCGGCATGACGTTTCCGAAGACGCGACTGCGGCGCCTGCGTCGCACCCCCACGCTGCGTCGCATGCTGCGCGAAACGCATCTCACGCGGGACGATCTGGTGCTGCCGCTCTTCGTGACGGAGGGTCGGGGACTGCGCGATCCCATCGCCTCGATGCCGGGTGTTTTCCGCTTCTCGGTCGACACACTGGTGACCGAGGCGAAGCAGGTGCGGGATCTGGGCATCCCGGCCGTGCTGCTCTTCGGGATTCCCGGCGAGAAGGATGCGCGTGGTTCGGGAGCGGATGCCGCGAACGGCATCGTGCAGCGAGCGGTTGCTGCGATCAAGTCCGCCGAGCCCGACCTGTGTGTCATCACCGATGTCTGTCTGTGCGAGTACACGGACCACGGCCACTGTGGGATCGTCGAACAGGGAGACGTCGCGAACGACCCGACTCTCGAACGGCTCGCCGCGGCCGCCCTCTCGCACGCGCGCGCCGGCGCCGATGTGGTGGCCCCCTCCGACATGATGGACGGGCGCGTGGCGGCGATCCGGGGCGCCCTCGACGCCCAGGGCTTCGAATCCGTCGCGATCCTCGCCTACGCCGCCAAGTTCGCGAGCGCCTACTACGGCCCCTTCCGCGAGGCGGCCGAAAGCACCCCGCGTTTCGGCGACCGTCGCAGCTACCAGCTGGATCCCCCAAACCGCCGGGAGGCGCTGCGCGAAATGCGCGCCGATCTCGAGGAGGGCGCCGACATGCTGATGGTGAAGCCGGCGCTTCCCTATCTCGACATCCTGGCGGACGCGCGACGTGAGTTCGAGGTGCCGCTCGCCGCATATCACGTGTCCGGTGAGTACGCGATGATCCAGGCCGCCGCCGAGCGCGGCTGGCTCGACGGCGAACGCGCGATGGACGAGGCCTTGATGGCGATCAAGCGGGCCGGCGCCGATCTGATCCTCAGCTATGCGGCCAAGGACGTCGCCGCGCGTCTCGATCCTTGAACGGAGGCTTGCGTGCCCCGCCAATACAAGGTGGTCGAGACGAGCAGCGTGAGCGACGCGGAGCTCGAGACGATCCTGAATGAGTGGACTGCCAAGGGCTGGGCGCTCGAGTCGATCCAGTTCGCGATGCGCGATTCGTCGAAGCGTCCGAGCATGGCTTTCGTGCTCTTCACGCGCGGCGAGAGCGACGGCGATTGAACGCTTTGCACGGGAGATCTCAGATGGCGGCTCGCATCTTTCTCGGACTCTCGGCCCTGGTCTGGTTGCCCTATGGCATCTGGTGTCTCATCGATCCCGCGCAACTCGCTGCCTCGGCAGGCGTCGCCTACCAGTCGGCGACGGGGAGCACGGAGCTGCGCGCCATGTACGGCGGGCTGCAAGCTGCGCTCGGCGCGCTGGCGCTCGCTGGCGTCCTGCGGGCGTCGCTCGAACGCACCGCCCTGGTCGCGCTGTGCTTCCTGACCGTTGGCCTCGCGAGCGCGCGCAGCCTCGGCCTCGCGCTCGCTGGAGAACCCTCCAGCTACACCCTCGCGGGTCTCGGCTTCGAGTTCACGACCGCGGGGATCAGCGGCTGGCTGCTCGCCCGTTCCCCGCGCGAGCCCGCACGCTGATCGCATCGCGAGTCGCTCCGCGAACGCGTCGGTTCGCCGGCTACGGCGGGGGCGCCGCGGACTGCGTCGACTTGCCCAGCACGTAGGGAAGGATCGTCTTCACGAGATCGACGCGCGATTCGAGCGTGCGATTCACGCCGGAAAGCAGCCCCAGCACGCGGCCGACGAGCACCAGGTGGCTCGGCATCCGCACGATCGGATTGGCGCGCACCTGCTCCGAGAGCTCACGGCCGAGCTCGGCAGCGAAGTCGCGATCGAGGAAGCCGCGCTGGCGCAGCTGGCTGGCGGCCTCGAGCACGAAGGCGGCGATCGCATCCAGCGATTCGATTCCGCCGCGGCGCGTCTCGAAGCCGAGGTCCACGAGCGCCTGCGCCATGCCCGAAGCCTGGCCCAGCATCAGCGCCGACGTGAAGGCGACCACGCCCTCGCGAAAGCGCGGCGGCAAGTCCTTCGCGAGGCCGAAGTCGATCAGCACGATGCGCGCTCCGCCATCCTCGCGGCGCTGCACCAGGATGTTGCCGGGGTGCGGATCCGCGTGAAAGAAACCATGAGCGAGAATCTGCTCGCAATAGGCCTCTGCGAGTCGCTGCGCGACCTGATTGGTGTCGAGGCCCGCCGCGCGCAGCCCCGCGATGTCCGAGATCTTGATGCCGTCGATGAAGTCCATCACGAGCACACGGCGAGACGTGAGCTGCCAGTGGATGCGCGGCACGGCGATGTCGTCGCGTCCGGCGAACATGCGCCCGATGGCCTCCGCATTGTGGCCCTCGTTCACGAAGTTGAGCTCGCGGGGAACGTAGGTGGCGAGTTCGTCGACGAGCGGCATCAGGTCGAAGTCGCGTTCCATGAAGCCGACGGTTCGGAACAGCATGCGCAGATTCGCGAGGTCGCTGCGCACGAGCGCCTCGATCTCGGGATACTGGACCTTCACGGCCACGCGCTCGCCGCTCTTGAGGCGGGCCTCGTGCACCTGGGCGAGCGAGGCGGCGGCAATCGGCTCGCGCTCGATCGATGCAAACACATCTTCGAGGTTGCAATCGAGTTCGCGCTCGATCGTTTTCTTCACCACGGAAAACGGCTTGGCAGGCACGCGGTCCTGAAGCTTCGAGAGCACTTCGACGTATTCGTGCGGCAGCACGTCGGCGCGCGAACCCAGGAACTGGCAGCCCTTGAGGATCAGGCCGCGCAGCTCGATCGCGGCTTCGTAGATCGATTTCGCGCTGGCCGCGTTGAAGCGCGTCCAACGCTCCGGCATGTCGCTCGGACGCAGGCGCTCCGCAATGAAACGGTTCGCGCGGATTCCGAGGTAGATGCGCCCGAAGGTGGTGCCGATCCGGCGCGCCCGATAGAAGCGCTCTGCGGCCGAAACCCGTGCCGCGGCCATCCCGCCTACCAGAGTTCCGGCGGCTTCGACGGGCAGGACCACGCCTCGTCGAGCGAATCGCCGCTGCCATCCGGGTCTTCCGGGGCATCGGCGTCCGCCGGGTTCGGCGGACGCTCGTACTCGCCGGCCGGGCTTTCCCCTTCGCTCGCCAGGGCCTCGCCGTCGGCCTCGGCCAACGCGGCTTCCGGTTCGGCGGCTGTCGGGTCGCTCTCGGCGTCCTCCTCTTCGTCGCTGAAGGGCGGTGTATAGGCGCACTCGACCCAACGCGGCGCGGGAAACTCGAGAATGAAGCTCGATCCGAAGTTCTGGTAGCGAAATCCAGCGTCGTAGAGGAAGCCGAAGCCGATCGCCGGCTCCGGTACTTCCTCGATGTCCCCCGACTTCAGCATTTCCTCGAGCGAATCGGGATACACCGTCTCGCGTTCGAGGTAGAGCGCGAGCGCATCGAGGATCTGCCGCGCCCGGACCTCGCGTGTCACGTAGTAGTCGAGGCGGGCCGCAGCCTCGGAGGCGATCAGCGGAATCCCGATCAGCAAGGCGCCGGTGAGTACGTGCCGCGCGCGCCCGGCGAGCCCGTCGGCGCCGCTGCGAATCAGCGATGCGATCACGATCGCGAGCGCCGTGGCGAGGCTCGCGCCGAGGAACGTCTTCGCGCCGGCGCGGAAGGGAAACAGCCCGAGCTGGGAGCCGATCCACAGCAGGAGCGCGGGCAGCGCGATGGCGAGCCCCAGCCGCAGCGGGAACAGGCCCCACCCGCGTCCGCCTTCGGCGCGGCGCCAGCGTGCGATCGCGCGCAATCCGAGTCCAATGCCGCCCAACCAGGCCGCGATGAAGAGGGCCCCGACTTCGATTCCGAAGACCGGCACCGCCGGCCACGGCGAGATCGCGAAGCGCAGGCTCTGGTCGGTGCCCGTGGCATTGCGCACGAACGCGAACACCGCGAAGACCAGCGGCAGGTAGATCAGCAGGCGCAGCGCCCAGGAAAGCCGCAGCCAGCTCGCCGCGAGCAACGGCGCCGCGATCGCGAAGCCGACGACCACGGCGGTGAGCGCGAGCACGGCGGATGCGCGCCAGTGGAAGAACTCCCAGACGAAGGGGGCGCGCACGCCGTAGAACGTGTAGAGCAGCACCGTGAAGACGCTCGCGATGGCGAGCGCGCGGCCGACGGCGGAACGGCAAAGGGCGAAAACCAGCGCCGTGAGCGCCACGGCGGGGAGCGCCGTACCGATCAACGCGCGGCCGAGCGTTTCGAATACGGGGTAGAGCAGCTCCACGTCGAGCAGGAACGTGCGCGGCGTGTACCAATGCCACGCCATCCCCTTGTTCGAAGGGCCCACGCCGTAGTGGATCAGCACCGCGTAGGCGAGCACCGCGGCAACCGCCCCCCATCCCAGCAAGCTACGCCCGAGCGTGCGCCCGGGATTCGCTCGGGACTCCGTCATGTCTCGCCCTTCTGCCGCGTTCGGGCCGCCACGTGGAGGCGGCCCGAACCGGGTTCCGATCCCTTCGGTGAGAGCCGGATCTCGGCGTTTACTTCGAGCGTGCGCCCCTCGAGCAGGTCGGCGAGCACGCGGCTGATGTCGATCTTTTCGAGCGATTGACCGATCTCGAAACTCAACCGCTCGAGGAATTCCTTGCGCGTGCGCTCGCTCTGGTTGACGACGAAATCCGTCCAGTCGCGCGGGACGGCGTCGCCCAGCGCCTTGCGGATCGCCTCTTCGGTGAGGAAGAAACCCGACAGTCCCAGCGACAACGCGCGCCGGACCATTTCGGGGACGGCGGGGCGGCGCGCCGCGTCCACTTCGGGCTTTCGGCGCGAGGGACGGCCGGAAACCCCATCGGTTTGCTTCCTGCGCTCTGTCGTCATGGAGTAGACTCCGAAGCATGCGTCGCAGCCGGGTCGGTGACATCATGCCCAGCAAGATGGTTACGATCAGCGCAGGCGACACGCTTGCGACGGTCGAGGATATCATGACGCTTGGAGGCGTGCGCCACATGCCGGTGGTGCGCGGGGGAACGTTGGTGGGAGTCGTCTCCGAACGCGATCTGCTGCGTGCTTCCCTTTCGAGACTCTCGGATTTCGGCAAGCACGAACGGCGGGCCTTCCTGCACGTGGTCGAGATCAATCGCGTGATGTCGACGCCGCCGATCGTGATTGGTCCCGAAGCGACGGTGGAAGAGGCCGCGCGCGTGATGGCCGAACGCAAGATCGGTTGTCTGCCCGTGGTCGACGGCGACGTCCTGGTCGGCTTGATCACCGAGACCGACGTATTGCGCTACTTCGCCGGGCTTCCGCCCGAGGCCGGCTGAAGCCCCGGATCCGGGTGATCGCGGACGCCTAGACCCTCACCGTCTGCCAGCGGCCCGAACGGAAGCGCCAGATCAGCAGGGCTCCCTTCACGGCGTAATCGGCCAACAGGCAGGACCACACCGCGACGACGGTCCCGAACAGCGGCTTGGCCAGGAATTCTGCCGCCCCGAGCCGGAAAACAACGAGGCCCGCGAGCAGCGCGTACAGCGGAAAGCGCGTATCCCCCGCGCCCCGCAGCGCGCCGCCGAGCGTGAACTCGATCGCCATCAAGGGCTGCGCCGCGCCCAGGATGTAGATGAAGATCACGGCGAGCTGAACCGTCGCGTCGCCCGCAGCGCCGAACGCGCCAGCCAGGGGCTGGGCGAGCAGGATGATCGCGAGGCCGAGCCCGCTCATCACGGCCACGGCGCCCGCCGTCGCGCGCCAGCCCGAGCGGGTCGCTTCCTCGGGCCGCCCCGCGCCGAGATTCTGCCCCACGAGAGTGGCGGCGGCGTTCGCGAAGCCGAAACCGGGCACGAAGCAGAAGGCCAGGATGCGTACACCGATCAGATACGCCGAGATCGGCTCCGTCCCGAACGAGGCGACGATGCGCAGGAAGAGCAGGAGGCCGACCTGAAACGCCCCGCGCTCGAGCGCCGTCGGGATGCCGATTCGCAGCAGGCGCCGCGCCAACGCGAGCGTGACGTTGCCCCGCCAGGGGAGAGCCGGCAGCACCAGATCGCCCCGTTGCCAGAGCCACAGGAACGTCAGCGAACCCGTCACGAACGCGATCCCCGAGGCCCACACGGAGCCTTCGGCGCCGAGCGCCGGTGCGCCCAGGTTTCCGAAGATCAGCACCCAGCATGCGATCACGTTGATGAGGTTGGTGACGATTCCGATCGCGAGGGGCGTGCGCACGTCGCCGGCGCCGCGGAGCCCCATGGAGAGCGTCGCACCGATCGCCACCGGAATGCTGAATCCGAGCAGGATGCGCAGGCAGCGTCCGCCGAGCGTCACCACCTCGGGGGCGACGCCCATCGAACTCACGATGGCGTCGCTCGCGGGAATCGCGAGCATCAGCAGCGCTCCGATCAGCACCGCGAGCACGAGCGCGGTCCGCATCACGCGCGCCGCTTCGAGCGGGCGTCCGGAGCCGATCTCGCGTGCGATCAGTGCGACGGTTCCGGTCGTCACGGCTTCGAGCAGGCCGAACGTGAGAAACTGGATTTGCACGGCGACGCCGACACCGGCGATCGCATGCGTGCCGAGCGAGCTCACGAACAGGAAGTCGACGACGCCCACGAGCGATTGCAGCGCGAAGAGCGTCATCGAGGGCCAGGCGAGCGTCCACACCGAGAGCCGAGGCGCGCGCGAGCTGCCGATCAAGGGTTCGGACGAAACCGGCTCGGTCACCCCGTGCGCTCGGAGCCGCCGGCGAGGATGTGATGCGCCGTGCGATCGGCGAGCGCTGCCGTCGTGATCTGCGGCGGCGCGCCGAGTGAAGTCGGGAACACGCTCATGTCGGCGACGAAGACGCCGCGCGTGCCGTGCAGCTCGCCGAAGGCGTTCACGACCGACGTCGTCGGATCGCCGCCCATCCGGCAGGTGGATTGCGGGTGGGTCGAGGCGATCGGTAGCGTGCCCTCGCGAACCTCGCGCTGTGCGATCGCCGCGAGATCGGCGCCGCGCTCGAGCACGAGAGGCTGGGACAGGAAGGGCACGACGACACGCTTCGCACCCGCGGCGAACAGCACCTCCGCGCAATGGCGCAGGCCCAGGCTCAATTGCGCGCGATCGCCGGCATCGAGGGCATAGCGAATCTCCGGCTTGCCGAGCGAGCGCCCGCTGCGCACGCTGCCCTCGCTGCGGTCATGCAGCAACACGAGCAGGCCCCCGAGCTTCGAGAAGTCGCGCATTTCGCGAAAATGCTCGCGCCCGAATCCGGGCACGTTCACCGCGGCGAGCACGGGAAAGCCCGAGATGGGCATCAGCACGTAGCCCGTGTGCGGGTCGCGCTCGAGATCGATGAACTCGTCGATGTAGTAGCTCTGCGGAATGCCGCGGTAGGCGTGAATCGGCTCGGGCCAATAGCCCGCAACCATCACCGACGGGTGCAGGTGCAGATGGCGGCCGACCTCGGGGCCGCCGAGCCCGCTGCGCAGCAGGAGATCCGGCGAGGCCACGGCGCCCGCAGCGAGCACCACGCTGCGCGCCTCGACCACGATCGACCCCCGCGTCCGACCCGCGTGATCGACGATGTGGCCGTGGACGCGCCTTGCGCCCGAGGGCGGCGCCTCGATTCTCTCGGCCCGCGCATTCGCAAACACGCGCGCGCCGGCTTCGCTCGCGCGCGGGACGTAGGTGACGAGCATCGACTGCTTCGCGTCGTAGCTGCACCCGAGCAGGCAGTAGCCTGCCTTCACGCAATTTTCACGGTTGTGTTGCGTGACGAAACCGGAATAGCCGAGCTTCTGGGCGCCGGAACGGAGCAGGCGATTGAGCGTGTTGACCTCGTCCTCGCGGATCGGCTTGACCCGCAGGTTGGTCTCGACCCGCTCGAAGCTTTCCGCCAGCGCGGCGTCCGTGAGCTCGGGCAGCGCGTGTTCCTCGCGCCACATGCGCAGGATCGCCGGCGGTGTGCGGAACGCGTAGCAGAGGTTGTGGACGGTCGACCCGCCGACGCTGCGCCCCTGCAGGATCGTGATGCCGCCATCGACGGTCTGGCGCATGCCCGCTTCCTCGAAGAGGCGCGGCAGCATTTCGTCCTCGCGCTGCGTGAAATCGCGGCTCGTCCAATGCTCGCCCTGTTCGAGGACGACGACGTCGCGGCCGCCCGCGGCGAGCACGGCAGCCGCCACCGCGCCGCCCGCCCCCGACCCGATCACGCACACGTCGGCGCGCGTCGAGAGATCTCCGCCCCGCTCGAGAAGCTTCTCGATCACGTGGGCGTCGTCGCCGCGGCGGCGCGGCGCAAGAGCGGCCCCTGGTAGCCGATCAGCGGCCACACCTCGGGCTGGCTGTACCAGCCCATGAAGCAGAGATTGCGCACGCCCAGGAACGCCATGCGGCGCAGCGCCAGCCGCGAAGTCATCCACGAGCGCAGCGAGGCGTCCTGTTCGGCGTCCGGAAGTTCGCTGAAGCGGGCGAACCGCAGGTCGAAGAGCAGGGGGCCCCATTCGAAGAGGCGCAGGGCCAGGGGCAGCACGCCCGACACCGCCGGGTCGAGCCCGAGGCAGACCGCGTCGACGGTCGCCACCGCGCGCGTATCGCGCACGCGCGGCGCATCGGGGAGCCCCGTGTCGGTGATGCGCTGCATCAGCTGCGTCAGGATCTCGGTCTCGGCGTCGTCGAAGAAGCGTCCGCTCGCGCCTGCGTTCGCGACGCCGGCCGCGGCCGCGGGCATCACGCGCACTTGGGAGAGCGCCGTGAAGGCTGCCGTCGTCCCCGCCAGGCGCAAGAATCCGCGGCGGGTGGTGGCGGGGGCGAAGAGCGCGCGCAGGCTCGCAGCGGAGCGGTGGTTCGACATGCGGTTCTGCCTACGGTACATCGCGCCGCCGCGCCCTCAAGCGAGGGGTTCGCGCGTCACGAAGCGGCGCAGATTCTCGGGCAGGGCGCGCGGGTCGAGCGGCGCAGGCGCATGCTTCGCCACATCGACCGCGTTGAAGGTGTTCCAGAACAGGACCGGACCCCTGGCGCCGCCCCGCTGCGCCTTTTCGATCACGGCGGCAAGGCACTTCCCAGTGTAGGTCGTCTCGAGCGCGACGCCGTGGGCGGCCGCGGCGGCGACCGCCGCTCGCGCGGCATCGGTCGCGGCGCCGTAGCCGGCGCCGAGCTGCGAAGTCACGTAGTCGAAATCGCCCTTGCCGATTTCAGGCTGCGGCACACGCGGTGACGCGCGCCGCAGCTCGGCCAGGGTGGCGCGCGCCATGCGCGCGAGTTTGCGCGGGGAGGGCGGCAGGATATCGGTCACGAGCACGCCGATGACGCGCGAACGCAGGCCGGCCAGCGCCAGGCCTGCGACGAGTCCGGCGAGGGTGCCTCCGCTCCCGACCGCAACCCAGATCTCGGCGGGCTCGGGCAGTTCCCCCGCGCGAACCTGGAGCGCGAGTTCGCAGGCCGCCGACACGATGCCCAGCTGGCCGCGAGGCGAGGAGCCGCCAGTGGGGACGAGCACGGGTCGCTCGCCGCGCAGCGTCGCCAGCGCGAGACTGCGCAGCACCTGCGCGGCCGCGCCGGGCAGATTGCGACCCCAGCGCAGCTCGGCGCCCCAGGCGGCGTGCAGCAGCAGCGAGCGCTGCACCTCGGCCGTCACGGGCTGCATCACCAGTACGAGCGTCGTGGCGAGGCCGGCATCGCGCCCGAGGATCGTGGTTGCGAGACCGTGATGGGTGCCGAGCCCGCCGGTCGTGACGAGGCGCCGCGAGCCGTGCGCCAGCGCCGCGCCGAGAATCCACTCGAGCTTGCGCGGTTTGTTGCCCCCATAGAGGGCAGACGTGTGTTCGTCGTGCTTCACGAACAGCAGCCCGTCCGGGAGGCCTGCCAACGGCAGCGCCGAGACCGGCGTTGGACCCGTCACGATCGGGTGGCGCGGGAACGCCGCCCGCAATTCGGGGTGGAAGTGGAAGAGGGCGGGCTCTCGCGTCTGCACGCCTCCTCTTCGCACGCGGCGGGGTGCCGCGCAATGCGAGCGGGACGATTGACTTTTCCCGCGGGGGTCCCGTAGCATCGGGCACGGGCTCCACCCAGGAGACGGCGCGGAAGGAGACTCCATGGCGGTCGTCGAGCAGATCGAGACGGCGGGAGGTGGCCGGCGGCGCCTCGGACTCTCGAACCCCGCAACGCTCGAACGGGTCGGAACGATCGACGTGCAGACCGCTGCCGACGTCGTCGCCGCCGTCGAACGCGCGCGCAAGACGCAGCGCGAGTGGGC
The DNA here is from genome assembly GCA_031405455.1 of Deltaproteobacteria bacterium. Lineage (GTDB taxonomy): Bacteria > Myxococcota_A > UBA9160 > UBA9160 > SMWR01 > DATBRV01. The sequence continues at coordinate 17,544 of JANNIY010000035.1, forward strand.
CGAGGCCGGGATCCCCGTGCGCGCCCGCTATCTCGAGCGTGCGATCCGCGTGCTGCTCGCGCGCCAGGAAGAATTCGTCGACGTGATTTGCGCCGAGACCGGCAAGCCGCGTCTCGAGGCCGTCGCGACCGAGATCCTCACGGCGTGTGACGCACTTCAGTTCTATGCAAAGCGAGCGCGGCGCATTCTCGCCGACCGCACGGTGCCGATGCACCTGCTCAAGACGAAGAAGCTCAGGGTCTGCTATCGGCCGCTCGGCGTGGTCGGAATCATCACGCCCTGGAATTTCCCCTTCATCCTGGCGCTCAATCCGACCATTCAGGCCTTGATCGCCGGCAACACCGTCGTGCTCAAGCCCTCCGAGATCACCCCCTTCTCCGGGCGCCTCGTCGAACAGTTGCTCCAGGAGGCAGGCTTGCCGGACGGCGTCTTCCAGCTGGTTCAGGGAGACGGCGAGACGGGCGCAGCGCTGGTGAACGCGGACATCGACAAGCTCAGCTTCACGGGCAGCGTCGCCACGGGGCGCAAGATTGCGGAGATCTGCGGCCGCCGCCTGATTCCGTGCACGCTCGAGCTCGGGGGCAAGGATCCGATGATCGTCTGCGCGGATGCCGACCTCACGCGCGCCGCGCGCGGCGCCGTCTACGGCGCCTTCGCCAATTCCGGTCAGGTCTGCACGTCGACCGAGCGCGTCTACGTGGTGGCGGAGGTCGTAGAGGAGTTCACGCGCCGCGTGCTCGCGGAGACGGCGAACCTGCGCCAGGGCGCGGCCGGTGAGTTCGACGTGGGCGCGATCAGCTGCCCGCAGCAGCTCGAAACCATCGAAGCGCACGTAGCCGACGCCGTCGAGCGCGGCGCGCGCGTGCTGGCCGGCGGCCGGCGCAATCCGGCCCATCGCGGCCTGTTCTTCGAGCCCACCGTGCTCGACGGTGTGAATCATCAAATGCGGATCATGCGGGAAGAGACGTTCGGTCCGATCCTGCCGATCATGCGCGTCGCCGACGAAGCCGAAGCCCTGCGCCTGGCGAACGACACCCCCTACGGGCTCAACGCCAGCGTCTTCACGGGCGACCGCCGTCACGGCGTCGAGATGGCCAAGTCGATCGAATCCGGTTGCGTCGTCGTGAATGACTGCATGCTCACCTACGGCGTTCCGGAATCGCCTTTCGGTGGCATCAAGCAGAGCGGCATCGGCCGCGTGAACGGCGAGCTCGGCCTGCGCAGCTACTGCAATACGCAGTCGATCCTGATCGACCGCGTCGGCGCCCGCAGCGAGCCGCTCTGGTACCCCTATTCCGCGCGCAAGCTCTCGCTGATCCAGCGCGCGATGAAGTTGTTGTGGGGCACGTCGCTCGGGCGGCTGCTTTCGTGAGAACAGGCGTCCGGCGAGGGCGCGTGCGGAGAATGCGATGATCTCGACGATCTTGTTGCCGACCGATGGATCTCCCGCGGCGGGCGTCGCGGAACGCTACGGCGTGACGCTCGCGGCGCGGCTCAAAGCGCGCCTGCTCGGCCTGTCGGTGATCGAGGAGCGCTTCACGCGCGGATTCCAGGAGGATGGTCTCGGCGTGGCGCCGCCGTCGCTCGATGTGCTCGCCGCCTATCTGAAGAACCGCGCCGATGCCGCGTGCCGACGTCTGGCGGAACGCGCCCGCGCGGAGGGTGTCGAGATCACGGGCGAGACGGCCTCGGGGATCGCCGACGACCTGATCGTCGAGCGCGGTCAGCCGGCCGATCTGATCGTGCTCGGACGCGATGGGCAGCACGCGGCCTTCCGCACCGGCTGGATCGGCGCGACCGCCAACGGTGTGATCCGGAAGACGGGGAAATCCGCGCTGGTCGTGCCGGAGGGTGCGCAGATCGGCGGGCCGCTCGTGTTGGCGTTCGACGGTTCGCCGGGCTCGCGGCTCGCCGCCACCATCGCCGTGCAGCTCGCCACGCGCCTGGGCGAGCCGATCCATGTCTTCGTCGACTCGAAGGACAAGGGTCGCGCGATCGCGCGCTTCGACCAGGTTCGCGGGCTGGTGGGTGCGCTGCCGGTGCCGGTGCGCGAGATCTCCTCCACCCTCGGACGTCCCGACGTGAAGATCGTCGACTCCGCGCGGGAAGTTCGCGCCGGACTGATCGTGATGGGCGCCTTCGGTCGCAACCGCATCAACGAGTACTTCCTCGGCAGCAATTCGACGGCGGTGGTGCGAACCTCGCCGATCGCCGTTCTCGTCGCCCGCTAGCGCCATGACGCCGCGGGGGCTGCGGCTCGCCGACCTCGCGTCCGAGCTGGGCCGTGAGATCGAGGGCGACCCCGACTTTCGCGTCGCGGGGGTGGCGGCGCTCGATCGCGCCGGCCCCGGGGATCTCGCCTATGTGCGCTCCGAGCGCTTCGCGGCCGCGCTCGCGGCGACCCGGGCGGGCGCCCTGATCCTCCCGCTCGGGCTCGATGCCGGTGGGCGGCCCGCGATCCGCTCGCCGCATCCGGGGCTCGATTTCGCGCGCGCCGTCAAGCGTCTGGTGGCGGGCGCCGGCCCTGCGCCCGGCGTCCATCCGTCGGTGCAGCTGGCGCCGCGCTCGAACGTCGACGCGAGCGCCTCGATCGGGCCGGGCTGCGTCCTGGGCGCAGACGCGCGGGTGGGCCCGCGCAGCGTCCTGCACGCAAACGTGACACTCTACGACGCAGTGGTGGTGGGGGCCGATTGCGTGATCCACGCCGGCTGCGTGCTGCGCGA
>JANNIY010000036.1:0-1658 GCA_031405455.1 Deltaproteobacteria bacterium
GTTTTCCGTCGATGCGCAGCACCGCTCGGCCGTCCATCTTGGCCTGCGGGCATAGGAGAGAGAATCTGCGTTTTCGAGGGCCGGTATCGCCCGTTCGGTCAACTCCGTCGGGTACAGGGCGCCCGGGGCGACGCGAGCACGGTCCCGATGCGCGGGCAACAACGGTGGCGGCGGCCCTGCCAAGCAGGCCTCTCTGCGCGAAAGCCGAAAAGTTCGCAAAAAGCAGGCACTGCGAGGTTGCGCTCGTTGGTGTTGAGATCTATGCGGTGAAACGTTTCAGTGTAGAAGCGGGAGAGCGCAGAGTGAACGAGGCGGCGTCCGTGGCCTTGCCGACGAGCCGCCGCGGTGATGAATGCGTCTTCAAGTTCCGCATCCCAACCGGAGGTCCAGGCGCAGCAGCGAATTCGACACTGGAGGTAGGCGATCGCATCCCCTTTTGCGTTGCGCGCGATGCGAAATGAAGTTGCCTGGGTCTCGTTGACGCCTTCAACGTGTCAGATGAACAGCTCACGACGAGTCATCCCTGCATCCGCCGGAGCTGCCGCGTAGACTGGACGAGACGGAAGGGAAGGGCGAGGAAAACGAGGGAGTAGACGAGTATGGGCGGTCTCGATTGCACGTCCGGAATTCCTTCGGCACCCTCCTCGCATGGCGCACCCGGACTGGGCACAACTCCTCAGGCTCCCGCTCGCGGAGCGCATTCAGCTCGTCGAAGACCTCTGGGACAGCATCGCCGCGGAGGCCGAGAGGCTTCCGTTGCCCGAGTCCCACCGCGAGGAGCTCGCCCGCCGGCGGGCGGCTTACCGGGATGATCCCGGTCGCACGGTCCCGTGGGAGCAGGTGCGCGACCGACTCTGGTCGGAGGAGTGACGCGTCGCCTCGTCCTCCAACCAGAGGCCGAAGAGGACATCCGCTCGGCGCTGGTATGAGCGCCAGTCTCCAGGTCTCGGGAACGAGTTCCTGCGTGCGGTCGAGACCAGCCTCGCCAAGGTGGAGTGTACGCCCGAGTTCTACGCAGCGGTGGATCAGGCGACCCGCCGGGCGCGGGTGCGCCGCTTCCCGTTCGCGATCTACTACGAGATCGAGACCGAGCACATCGTCATCTATGCCGTGTGGCACTATCGGCGCGACCCGACCGAATGGCAGCACCGCTCGCGGTAGCGTCGAATCCGGAGGCGTCTCGCGCGAACCGATCAACGGCCCAGTCAGCGGCCACCGGAGACAGAGGGGATGGCTACAGTGCATCTGCGTGCTCCGCTGATTCGTCGAGCCCTTCGTCTCGAATACGCCACCGTCGGATGGAACGTCATCGAGGGGATCGTCGCCGTCGGCGCAGCGCTCGCGGCGGGGAGCGTCGCGCTCCTGGCCTTCGGGGTAGACAGCTTCGTCGAGACGACCTCCGGCGCGATCCTGATCTGGCGGCTTCGGGCCGAGCAGGCTGCGCACGACGCGGCCGCAATCGAACGTCTCGACCAGCGCGCGCACCGGCTGGTTGGGCTTTCGTTCTTTCTCCTCGCCGGCTACATCGCGCTCGACGCGGGCAAGGCGCTCTGGACGCGGGAGGCGCCGGAGGCGAGCTGGGTGGGCATCGCGCTGACCAGCCTTTCGATCGTGGCGATGGGCTGGCTCGCACGCGAAAAGCGGCGCGCCGCGACCGC